>NZ_FQUK01000011.1 GCF_900129205.1 Thermomonas hydrothermalis
AGATCCAGGCCGCCAAGGCCCGCGCCAAGGGCTATCGCACTGACGCCAACCTGATCGCCATCAGCTACCTGCTGTGCGCCAAGCTCAGGCATCTACCCCGTCACCCTTGGCTCCATGCTCCCCATCAGACATGAACCGTTTCCACTGGAATCGCGATTGAGCCCTATTTCGACAAGCCCACCCAGTACGAGGTCCTCCGCAAAATCGTGCCGCTGCTGGCGCCCGGCGGGCGCTTCTATGCCGGTCATTCGGAAAGCTTCACCCATGCGCTGGATCTGTTGCAGCCCTGCGGCCGCACGATCTACCGCGCCACCCGGGAGGCCGGATGAACGCCTCGTTCCCCTCCCCTGGCAGCGCCCCGCGCCCACCGGCCGGCAGTTATTACGACCCGGCGCTGGATGCACATGTGCTCAAGCTGTTGCCGGCGGAATGGAAGGTCTCGTCCGACGACGTGGCGCTGGCCACGGTGCTGGGCTCGTGCGTCGCAGCCTGCATGTATGACCCGCAGGCCAAAATCGGCGGGATGAACCACTTCATGCTGCCCGATGCCGCCCCCGGCGACGGCAGTGCCCGCTACGGCGCCCATGCCATGGAGCTTTTGATCAACGGCATGCTCAAGAACGGCGCCTCCCGCAGCCGCCTGCAGGCCAAGGTGTTCGGCGGCGGCAACGTGCTGCCGGGCATGACCATAGACCCGATTGGCACCCGCAACGCCAACTTCGTGCTGGAGTACCTCAAGGCCGAAGGCATCCCGATCCTGGGGCAGGACCTGGGCGGGACGCAGCCGCGCAAGGTGGTGTTTTTCGTGCGTACCGGACGCACCCTGGTCAAACGGCTGCCGGCCGCTGGCGAGATCGCCCGGGTCGAACGCGACTATCGTAGCCGTCTCACCCAGACCCCTGTGGCTGGTTCGGTGGAGTTGTTCTGATGAATACCCAGATTCCGCAACGCCCCGGCAAAATCCGCGTCCTGATCATCGACGACTCGGCGCTGGTTCGGCAGGTTCTGACCGAAATCCTCTCCGCCGACCCGGCCATCGAGGTGGTCGGCGCTGCCCCCGACCCACTGGTCGCCCGGGAAAAGATCAAGCAGCTCAATCCCGACGTGCTCACCCTGGACGTCGAGATGCCACGCATGGACGGGCTGACCTTCCTGCAAAACCTGATGCGGCTGCGGCCGATGCCGGTGGTGATGGTGTCATCGCTGACCGAAGCCGGCGCCCAGGTCACCCTGGATGCGCTCGCGCTGGGCGCGGTGGATTTCGTGACCAAGCCCAAACTGGACATCCAGCACGGCCTGACCGGCTACGCGCAGGAGCTGCAGGAAAAGGTCAAACAGGCCGCACGCGCCCGGGTGACCCGCCTGCAACCCACTGCGGCGCCGCCGCCGACCAGCGTCATCCAGTACCGCACCACCGACCGCCTGATCGCCATCGGCGCCTCCACCGGCGGCACCGAAGCCATCCGTGTCGTCCTCGAGCGCATGCCCGCCGATGCCCCGGCCATCGTCATCACCCAGCACATCCCACCCGCCTTCAGCAAACCGTTTGCCGAGCGCCTGAACAAACACAGCCGGATGACCGTGGTGCATGCCGAGGACGACATGCCGATCCTGGCCGGCCATGCCTACGTCGCCCCCGGCGGCCTGCACCTGCGGGTGCAACGCAGCGGCGCGCGCTGGCGCTGCCGGCTGGGCGATGACGAGCCGATCCGGCTGCACCGCCCGAGCGTGGATGCGCTGTTCGAATCGGTGGCCAGCGCGGCCGGCGCCAATGCCAGCGCCGCCCTGCTCACCGGGATGGGCGACGATGGCGCGCGCGGGCTGCTGGCCCTGCGCAAAGCTGGCGCTGCAACCATCGTCCAGGACGAGGCCACCAGCGTGGTGTGGGGCATGCCCGGTGCCGCCTACACCCTCGGCGCCGCCCAACAGGTGCTGCCGCTGACGCAAATCGCCGACGCCCTGCTGGCGAGCACCATGCAGGGGGCGGCGTGATGCCGCCAGTGCCCAGATTGCCAAGCCGCTAAAGAAGGCACCCAACGCTGCCGTTAATCCAGGTACGCAAGACACCGAGATCGACGATGGAACCCCGCACACTGCTTCGTATCGCCGCCCCTTTGCTGCTGACAGTTCTGCTCATGCTGGCCGAGCTGCTGGCCTGGCCGCTGCCCCTGCGACTGGCGCTGGTGGTGACCACGGCGTTGGCGTGGGGGGTGGTGGTCTGGCGCCACCTGCCCAGCAAGGCTGAGACGCAGCGACTGCACGACCACGCCCGCCTGCTGGATGAGCTGCGCGGCTTCGTCGGTAACGAAATCGACGGGACCCACAACGAAATCAACCGCACCCGCGCCCTGATCCGAGATTCGGTGGCCAGGCTCGGCATGAGCTTTGAAGCCGTCAACCGCAAATCACGCGAGCAGAGCACCGTGGTGGCGCGGCTGGTCGAACGCACCGGCGAGGACAGCGGCTCGATCGACATCACCCGCTTTGCCCAGCAGGCTGCACAGCAGGTCGAGCAGCTGGTGCAGGTGCTAGAAGAAGCCAGCACCCAGAACGGCGTGACCGTTTCCCACATCGACGCCATGGCCGGACACCTGGATGGCATCTTCTCGCTGCTGGAAGACGTCAAGTCGATTGCCGACCAGACCAACCTGCTAGCGCTCAACGCTGCCATCGAAGCGGCCCGCGCCGGTGACGCCGGACGCGGCTTTGCGGTGGTGGCCGACGAGGTGCGCAACCTGTCCGAGCGCAGCACCGCCTTCAACGAGCAGATCCGCAAGCTGGTGCACAGCTCCAAGGACGCCATCGCCAAAGTGCGCGAGACCGTCTCGCAGATGGCGTCGCGCGATATCGAGCGGGTGCGCACGGCTCGTGCGGAATCGGCGGCCATGCTGGAACGGGTGGACGTGATCCAGCGCAGCCTGGGCAACAGCGTGCGGGAAATCGCCGATTGCGGTCGGGCGATCGACGCCTCGGTGGCCGAGGCCGTGCGCTCGCTGCAGTTCGAGGACATCGCCACCCAGGCGCTGGGCGCCGCCGACATCCACCTGCAACGGCTGACACAGATCAACAACGAAGCCATCGCCCTGCATGATCTGCTGAAGCGCAGTCACGGCTTCCAGGATGAGGAAATGGAAAAGGCGCTGGCGCGCATCAGCAACCGCATCAACCAGATGCGCGGCGAGTGGGAGCGCCCGCCACACAAGCCGGTCTCCCAGGAAAACATGAGCCCCGGCGGTATCGAACTGTTCTGACCAACGTCACGCAAGCCCCTCCCCTTGTGAAGTGACGCAATCCCGGCCTCCGGCCGGGATTTTTTTGTTCCGCCCTGCCCGACCTGCGGCTGACGCCGGGTCAGCGCTGCGCAGCCCGCGCCTGCGCACGCGCTGCACGCAGGGCGTCGAGCTTTTCTTTGAGCCTGGCCTCAATCCCACGCTCGCTGGGGTTGTAATAGACGCGCTCGCCTAAAGCCTCTGGGAAGCCGGTCTGGGTCAGTGCCACGCCGCCTTCCACGTCATGGTCGTACTGGTAATCACGGCCGTAGCCCAGCCCCTTCATCAGCCCGGTGGGGGCATTGCGCAGATGCAAGGGCACCGGCTGGCTGCCGTGGGCCTGAACATCGGCACGGGCGGTGTTCCAGGCCCGGTAGGCGGCATTGGACTTGGCGGTGCTGGCCAGGTACAGGGTCAGCTGGGCCAGCGCCAGCTCCCCTTCCGGTGCGCCAAGCCGGTCATACGCCTCCCAGGCGTCGATCGCCATCGCCAAGGCGCGTGGGTCGGCCAGGCCGATATCCTCCACCGCCATTCGGGTCAGCCGACGCGCGAGATAAGCCGGATCGGCGCCGCCGTCCAGCATCCGCGCCAACCAGTACAGGGCGGCATCCGGGTTGGAGCTGCGCACGCACTTGTGCAGGGCCGAAATCTGGTCGTAGAACACATCGCCGCCCTTGTCGAACCGGCGGGTGCGGTCGGCCAGCACCTGTTGCAGAGTGGCCTCGGTGATCACCCCGCCCTCGTGCTCGGCGAGATCGGCGGCGATTTCCAGCAGGGTCAGGGCGCGCCGCACGTCGCCATCGGCCGCCTGGGCGATCTGCTCCAGCAAGGCCGGCGCCACGGTCAGGCCACGTCCCCCCAGGCCACGCTCGCGATCGTCCAGCGCCCGTTGCAAGGCCTGCACGATGGCCGCCACCGCCACCGGCTCCAGCACATGGACCCGGCAACGCGACAACAGCGCCGAGTTCAGCTCAAAGGACGGGTTTTCGGTGGTGGCACCGACAAATACGATGGTGCCGCGCTCGATATGCGGCAGGAAGGCATCCTGCTGCGCCTTGTTGAACCGGTGCACCTCGTCCACGAACAGCAGCGTGCGCACGCCGCTTTCGAAGCGGGCCTGCGCCCGGGCCAGCACCTCGCGCACCTGCGGCAGCCCGGCCAGCACGGCCGAGATGGCCTCGAACTCGGCCTGAGCATGGCGCGCCAACAGCAGCGCCAGAGTGGTTTTGCCGCACCCCGGCGGCCCCCACAGGATCATCGAATGGATCCGCCCGGCCTCCACCGCCCGGCGCAGTGCCGAGCCTGACGCCAGCAGGCGCGGCTGTCCCACCATCTCGTCCAGGCTGCGTGGCCGCATCCGCTCGGCCAGTGGTTGCAGGCCTTGCGCCTCGGTTTGCAGCAGGTCGGCGGCGGGCTCAGGCGGACGGGACATGTCCGGATTCTACCTGTCCGGCGTCAATCACCACCGATCACGTCCACGCCCTTGGGCGGCGTGAAGCGGAAGGTATCGGCGGCAAATGCCGGGTTGCGCCGCCAGCCGGAAAAGTGGATCACAGTGCGTTGACCCAGCGCGTCGGTGTATTCCAGCTGCCGCAACTGATCGCCTGCAAAGCCGAGCCGGGCCGACTTGAACGCTGCGTCGGCCTTGAGGGGCGCGATCTCCAGCCAGTCCAACCCGTCCTGGCTGGGCAGCTCGCGCACCTGATAGTCACGTTCTAGCCGGGCCGGTTCGAGCAACAACGCCAGCGGGCTCCCCGACTCCTCGACGCCCTGCGGGCGCTTGCTCACCTGGTTGAGGTCGGGTTCGTACACCCAGACCGTGCGACCATCGGCCAGCACCAGCTGCGCATAGGGCGCCTGTGCTTCCCAGCGCAACCGGTTCGGTGCCGCGAGCGCCACTCGCCCCTGGGTGCTTTCTTTGGGGCGGCCGCGGGCGTCGAACACCTGCTGCCTGAACTGCCCGTCCAGCCCTTTCAGGCCGGCCGTGAACGCCTGCAGCGCTTCACGTGCGCCGGCCCAGGCAGTGCCGGTCACACCCAGCGCCAACAGCAACAACGCAGAACCCAAAACGCGGTGGGGACGCATCGGAACAAGCCTCCAGACGTGGAAACACACCGGCACGAGTGTGTCGACAGCCGGCTGAATGCCGGCGGGACGAGGATACGGGCGCACGCCGATCAGGCCCGTGGCGGCGGCGGCGGTGCCAGCACCCGGCGATCGCCGTTGTGCTCGGGCGGGCTGACGATGCCCGCTGCTTCCATCGCCTCGATCAGGCGTGCAGCGCGGTTGTAGCCGATCTTCAACCGTCGCTGCACCCCGGAAATGGAGGCGCGGCGGGTCTCGGTGACGATCTGCACCGCCTGGTCGTACAGCGGATCGGCTTCCGGGTCGTCGCTGACCGCCACTTCCGGCAGACCATTGGCGCCGACGCTGGTGCCGTCGTACAGGGTCTGCGCCTCTTCCAGCACGCCCTGGATGTAGTCCGGCCCACCGCTCTGCTTGAGAAACTCCACCACCCGGTGCACTTCTTCGTCTGAAACGAAAGCGCCGTGCACGCGCTCGGGCATGGCGGTGCCGGGCGGCAGGTACAGCATGTCGCCATTGCCCAGCAGGGTCTCGGCGCCAGACTGGTCGAGGATGGTTCGGCTGTCGATCTTGCTGGACACCTGAAAGGCGATGCGGGTGGGGATGTTGGCCTTGATCAAGCCGGTGATCACGTCCACGCTGGGCCGCTGGGTGGCCAGGATCAGGTGAATGCCGGCCGCGCGCGCTTTCTGCGCCAACCGGGCGATCAGCTCTTCCACCTTCTTGCCGACGATCATCATCATGTCGGCAAATTCATCGATGAACACGACGATGAACGGCAGCGGCTCCAGCGTCGGCGGCGCGTCCGGCGCCTCCGGGTTGGCGCGGAACAACGGATCCACCAGCGGCTGGCCGGCCTCGATGGCGTCCTTGACCTTTTTGTTGAACCCGGCCAGGTTGCGCACGCCGACCGCGCTCATCAGCTTGTAACGGCGTTCCATTTCCGCCACGCACCAGCGCAGGCCATTGGCCGCCTCTTTCATGTCGGTGACCACTGGCGCCAGCAGATGCGGGATGCCCTGATACACCGACAGCTCCAGCATCTTGGGGTCGATCATCAGCATTCGCACGTCGCGGGCCGAGGCCTTGTACAGCAGCGACAACACCATGGCATTGACCGCCACCGACTTGCCGGAGCCGGTGGTGCCGGCCACCAGCAGGTGCGGCATGCGCGCCAGATCGGCCACGATCGGCTTGCCGGCGATGTCCTTGCCCAGCGCCAGGGTCAGCGGGCTTGCGGACTTGTCGTATTCCTTCGAGCGCAGCAGCTCGGACAGGTAGATCATCTCCCGGTGCGTGTTGGGAATCTCAAGACCAATCACCGACTTGCCAGGGATGACATCGACCACCCGCACCGACTTCACCGACAGCCCGCGGGCGATGTCCTTGTCGAGCGAGGAAATCTGGCTGACTTTGACGCCCGGCGCCGGCTCGATCTCGAACCGGGTGATCACCGGCCCCGGATAGGCCCCGACCACCTGCGCCTCGATCCGGAAATCGCGCAGCTTGAATTCGATCTGGCGCGACAGCGTCTCCAGCGTCTGCGTGTCATACCCCTTGGGCTGGGGCTTGGGATCATCCAGCAGCGCCAGCGGCGGCAACCCGTTGGGATCGGCGGCGGCAAACAGCGGGATCTGCTGCTCGCGCTTGGCACGCTCACTCTTCTCCACCGTCGGCGCAGCGGGCGGCTCGATCTTGACCTTCTCGCGCTGCTGGCGCTGTTCGCTATCGGTCTTGCGCGCCACCTCGCGCTGCTCGCGCAGGCTGCGCACCTGCTGCCACTCCGCCGCCTGCTGCGCACCACGGCGAGTGAGGCGCGCAAACAGCCCGGGCAAGGCCAGCACCAAGCCGCCCAGCCGGTCCATCACCCACAACCAGGACAGCCCGGTGGCCAGCGTGATCGACACCAGCAGCAGGCTGATCAGAAACAGATTGGCCCCGACCGGGCCAAACAGCATCAGTAGCGAGTTGGCCGCCAGCCGCCCCAGCACGCCGCCGCTGCCGGCGGCCAGATCATTGCCACCGGCAAAGCGCTGGGCCAGAAAGCCGCAGGCGGCCACCAGAAACCCGACGATCCCCACCAGCCGCAGGGCCGGGCCCAGATCGGCCTGGCCGTCGCCGTCCTCATCCATCCCAAACAGCGCGATCCAGGCGATCGCCGCCAGGATGAACGGCAGCAGGAACGCCACATAGCCGCACAAAAACAGCAAAAAGCTGGAGATCCACGCGCCCGCCAGCCCACCCCAGTTGTGCAACGGGGCCAGGACGCTGGGGTCGCGGTCAAAGCCCGGATCCTGCGGCGACCAGCTGACCAGACAGGCCAGTAGATACAACAGGGCCGGGGCGATGGTGATCAGGGCAAAATCCCGCCACAACCGATGCCGGCGCAGAGACGTCCCTGCGTCGGCACGGATCGGACGGGATTTACGGGCGGCCCGGCCCGCCTCGGATGTCGCGTTGGCCACCTGCGATCAGACCTCAGGAAGTGCTCCCAGGTCTTTGATAGTACGTCAAACCTTCATTTCACGCAGGGCCGGGTGCACGATCTGCCCGGCCTCGACGTTGATGCCCTTGGCCAGCGCCGGATTGCGCCGCCAGTCGGGATCGCCCGCCAGCTTGTTCACCCACGGCAGGATCGCCGCGCAGATCGCCTGCGAGCTGGTCTGCGGCACCGCGCCCGGCATGTTGGTGACGCAGAAGTGGGTCACGCCCTCCTCCACGTAGGTAGGCTCCTTCCAGGTCGTCGGTCGCGAGGTTTCAAAGCAGCCGCCCTGGTCGATGGCGATGTCCACCATCACGCTACCCGGCGCCATCGCCCGCACCATCTCGCGGGTCAGCACATGCGGCGCGCGTGCGCCGGTGATCAGCACTGCGCCGATCACCAGATCGGCCGCGGCCACTTCACGCGCGACCACGTCGTGATAGGGGTACAGGGCAGTGACGTTGTTGCCCAGCCGCATCATCTCGTCCATGCGGTCCTGGCGCATTTCGAACACGGTGACATTGGCCCCGGATGCGGCGGCCAGCGCTGCGGACGCACCACCGGCCTTGCCGGCACCAAACACCACCACCTTGCCGCGCTCGGTCGAAGGCAGCCCGCCCAGCAGCTTGCCCTTGCCACCCATCGGCTGGTGCAGCAGGTGGGTGCCGACCTGCACCCCGATCTTGCCAGCGATCACCGACATCGGCGCCAGCAGCGGCAACTCGCCATTGGCCAGCTCCACCGTCTCGAAGGCCACTGCCGTCAGGCCGATGTCGAGCAGGCGGCGGGTCAGCGCCGGCTCGGCGGCCAGATGCAGATAGCAGAACAGCAGGTGATCCTTGCGCAGGTGTTGCAGATCGCCTTCGATCGGCTCTTTGACCTTGACGATCAGCTCGCCCTGCTCGTACAGCGCGGCCGCATCGGGGGCGATCTTGACACCCAGGCGGGTGTACTCCTCGTCGCTGAAACCGGACTTCACGCCCGCGCCCTGCTCCAGCCAGACCTCATGTCCGCGCTTGACCAGATCACCGGCGGCCGCCGGTACAAGCGCGACGCGCCCTTCGAGGGTCTTGGTTTCCTTGGGAACACCGATACGCATGCAGTTTTCGCTCCTGGGCGATGGCAAAGTGGGGAAGGAAACACGACAGCGTTGCAGCCGTCGTGACTTGTGCCCGGGCGACGTCACCCCCAAGCTATGGGCGGTCACGGGCGCCAAAGCCCGCAAATTATAGAGTAAGGACTCCAATCACGATGAACCCGACCAAGCACGCCCGCCTGCTGATCCTCGGTTCCGGCCCCGCCGGCTGGACCGCCGCCGTCTATGCCGCCCGCGCCAACCTCAAGCCGGTGTTGATCACCGGTTTGCAGATAGGCGGGCAGCTGATGACCACCACCGAAGTGGACAACTGGCCGGGCGATGCGCATGGTCTGCTGGGGCCGGACCTGATGGCGCGCATGCAGGCCCATGCCGAACGCTTCAACACCGAGGTGGTGTTCGACCACATCCACACCGCCGACCTGTCCAAACGCCCGTTCCGGCTGGTGGGCGATTCCGGTGAATACACCTGCGATGCGCTGATCATCGCCACCGGCGCCACCGCCAAGTATCTGGGCCTGCCGTCGGAAGAGGCCTACAAGGGCCGCGGCGTCTCCGCCTGCGCCACCTGCGACGGCTTTTTCTACAAGGATCAGGACGTGGCCGTGGTCGGCGGCGGCAACACCGCGGTGGAAGAAGCCCTGTACCTGTCCAACATCGCCCGCAAGGTGTATCTGGTGCACCGCCGCGACACGTTGCGGGCGGAAAAAATCATGCAGGACAAGCTGTTTGCGCGGGTCGAGGCCGGCAAGATCGAGCCGATCTGGCACCACGTGGTCGATGAGGTGCTGGGCAATGACACCGGCGTCACCGGGCTGCGCCTGAAATCCGTGCAGGACGCCAGCACCCGCGACATCGCCGTGCAAGGCGTGTTCATCGCGATCGGCCACAGCCCCAACACTGCGCTGTTCGAAGGCCAGCTGGAGATGAAAAACGGCTATCTGAAGATCAAAAGCGGGCTGGACGGCATGGCCACCCAGACCAGCATTCCCGGTGTGTTTGCTGCGGGCGACGTGGCCGACCAGGTCTATCGCCAGGCCATCACCTCGGCCGGGTTCGGCTGCATGGCCGCGCTGGATGCGGAACGCTTCCTCGACGGCGAGTAAGCACACACACGGCATGAGCAGGCGTATCGTCGAACTCTCCCCTGACCCGGACGCGCCATTCCCGCCGGTGGACTGGGCGCTGCGTGACCCCGATGGCCTGCTGGCCGTCGGGGGCGACCTGTCTCCCACCCGCTTTCTCAATGCCTACCGCAACGGCATTTTCCCCTGGTTTTCCGAAGGTGAGCCGATCCTCTGGTGGAGCCCGTCGCAGCGTGCGGTGTTTCGCACCGATGGCGTGCATCTGGCCCATCGCCTGCGCAGACGGCTGCGGAACAGCGGCTGGACGGTGCGCGCCGATACCGCCTTCGCCGAGGTGGTGGCCGGATGTGCAGCCCCGCGCCCGGGCCAACACGGCACCTGGATCACCGCCGGAATGCAGGCGGCCTACCAGCACCTGCACGCACTCGGGCATGCACACAGCATCGAAGTGCTGGATGCCGATGGTCAGTTGATCGGCGGCCTGTTCGGGCTGTCCTTCGGCCGGATGTTCTGCGCCGACAGCATGTACTCCGCCGTGTCCGGCGCTTCCTCGCTGGCACTGGCCGCACTGGCATGGCGGCTGCGCGACTGGGGCTGGCCACTGATCGATGCCCAGGTTCCCAATGCCCACACGCAACGGCTGGGCGTGGATATCTGGCCGCGCCCGCGCTATCTGGCCGCACTGACGGAACTGCGCGATGCGCCGGGGCTGTCGCAGCCATGGTCTGACGCCTTCGGCCATTGGTCTGCCGCACAGGTGTGTCCACTCTTGCCCCACGCACCTGCCGCCTGAGCCATCGCTTCACCCTGCTTGTTTTTGCAAGCCCTGCGATGGCATGGCACAATGCTTGGCTTGCAGGCAGGCGCAACCCTGCCTGCACGTTTTCTCAACCGACATGCCCCACCTGACCAGGACGCTCCGGCACCCACATGGCGAAAGACGACGTCATCGAATTCGAAGGTACGGTTACCGAAACCCTTCCGAACACCATGTTCCGGGTCAAGCTGGAAAACGGCCACGAAATCATCGCCCACATCTCCGGCCGGATGCGCAAGAACTACATCCGCATCCTGACCGGCGACCGGGTCAAGGTGGAGATGACCCCGTACGATCTCACCAAGGGCCGCATCACCTACCGGCACCGCTGACGCCACACGCGTCCTGCCAGCCTGTGAGGTTCAAAAAGCGCCCCATCCGGGGCGTTTTTCGTGTTTCCCCCACATGACCGCTTGCCGACGGTCTTGCCGTAGCGTATGAAGCATGAACCGGCTTCGTACAGGACATGCGTGACCAGGGACGGTGCGGTCTGACACCCCACTCAAGGAGTGGCACCGCGCTGCCGAAAACGATGCTGTGGCACGCCTGTGGCGTGCCCCTGCCCAAGGGATCATGCCGTGCCGCCCACCCGCCGCTCCGATTCGATCCTGCGCCGTCTTTCCCTGACCATCTGGGGCCTGTTCCTGGCCCTGATCGTGCTGCTGCTGGGCCTGGGCTATCTGGCGATGCGTGCGGCCGCCGACCGCCTGGTGCCTGCCATTGCCGACCATACCGTTTCGTTGCGCGCTGCCGGCAGCCAGGCTCTGTTCCTGCAGGCAGAACAGAGCGTGCACCGGCTGCATGAGGAACTGCTGCGACGACTGGCCATGGCCGACCCCCAGGCCGCCTCCGCCCGCTTCGAGCACCTGTTTGCCCGCAGCCCGGATGGTCTGTGGCGGCTGCGGCCGCAATGGCTGGATCCCGAACACGCCCCCACCCTGTACCTGCATGCACCAGCCACCGGGCCCGACGACTCGACCAAGCTGCGCGCAGTGGTGGCCTATGACCTGCTGCGCGAACAGGGGCCGGCGCTGTCACCGCCGTTCTATTCGGTGTACATGGATTTCGTCGAGGATGGGCTGCTGGTGTACTCGCGCGGCCGAAACTTGGCCGCCAGCGCAACCGCCAGCTACACCAACCGCGACTACCCCACCATGCGCGGTTCCGATCCGCGCCGCAATCCGGCCCGCCGGCTGTTCTGGACGCCGGTGTATTTCGACCGTGAAGCCAACATCTGGATGGCGTCGGTGATCCAACCGCTGGACTGGCAAGGCCGCTGGGTCGGCACGGTCGGCCACGATCTTTCGGTGCAGACCCTGCTGCAACAGGGGGCAAGCCAAGACCAAATCGGTGGACTCACCGTGATATTGAGCGGCTCCGGTGATCTGATCGCACACCCGCAGTTGCAGCGCCGGATTGCCCATGCACAAGGACAGCTTGCAATCGCCCGACTGGGCGACCCCGATCTGGCGCAGGCGCTGGCCACGGTCACCGCCGCCGGCACCGAACATGGCGCCCGCCGTTCCCCGGACGGCCGTCTGTGGGTGGCCTGGGCCAAAATCCAGGGGCCGGGCTGGTATCAGGTCTATCTGCTGCCGCAGGCCCGCATCGACCGCCTGCTGGCGCTGGGGCTGCTGGCCCTGCTGGGCATCGGCATCCTGGCCCTGCTGCCGGCCCTGTGGTGGCTGCGCCGGCAGATTGCCCGGCTGATCGCCCAGCCCCTCAGGCGACTGACCCGTGCCGCCGACGAGGTCAGCGAGGGACTGACGCCCAACCCGCTGGCCATGTCGGGGGACGACGAGCTGAGCCGGCTGGGCCAGGCCTTCGACGAGATGGTCGAAGAGCTGTCCGCCCAACGCGCCCTGCAACAGGCGCATGCACAGGCCCTGCAGACCGAGATCGACGAGCGCCGCGATTACATGCAGCGCCTGCAGGAAGAACGCACCCGCCTGCACACGCTGTTGCAAGCAATGCGGCAAGGCATCGTGTTCGTCGATGCCAGCCATAAGGACGGCCGCATCATCACCCACGACGCCTACCCGCTGCAGGATGCAAAGGGCCAGCACATCGGCCGGTTGTGGGTGCAGGAAGACGTCACCCACGACCGCCAGGTGGCCGAACAACTGACCCGACTGGCGGAACAGGACCCGCTCACCCGTCTGCTCAACAGACGCCGTTTCGAGGAAGATTTGGATGCCTGTTGCCGCGAGGCCGAGCAACGCCCGACCGAGTTTGCGCTGCTGTTCTTCGATCTCGACGAGTTCAAGTACGTCAACGACACCTACGGCCATCGCGCTGGCGATGCCCTGCTGACGCGCATCGCGCAGCAAGTGCAGCTCTTGATCCGCGCTGGCGACCGCCTGTATCGCCTGGGTGGGGACGAGTTTGCGGTGCTGATGCCGCAGGCCAGTGTGCATGAAGCCACCCAGCTGGCGGATCGACTGGTGCGCCGGATCAGCCAGATTCCGCTGGAAGTGCCCGACCAGACCCTGCGGCTGACCGCAAGCCTGGGAATTGCCCACTTCCCGACCCACGCCACCGGCGCCCAGGATCTGGTCGCGCACGCCGACATCGCCATGTACCAGGCCAAGCACAGCGGCAAGAACCGCTGGAGCATCTACCGCCCCGATCACGATGCCTCGCGAGCGATGGCCACCCGGTTAGGCTGGAACGATCGCATCGCCCATGCCCTTGAACACGACCTGCTGCGACTGCACTTCCAGGGGATCTACCGCGCCCGTGATGGCCATCTGGAACATCTGGAAGCGCTGCTGCGCATGGAGGATCCGGCCCATCCAGGCGTCCTGATCCTGCCGTCGGAGTTCATCCTGCATGCCGAAAAAAGCGGCAAGATCCTCGATATCGACCGCTGGGTTCTGCGCACCGCCATTGCCCTGCTCGGCCGCCACCCACACCTGCCGGCACTGGCGGTCAACGTGTCCGGGCGCTCGCTGGACGACCCCGATCTTCCCGATTTCATCGTCGGCCAGCTCAAGGCCCGTCATGTCGCCCCGCAGCGTCTGCTGGTGGAGTTGACCGAAACCGCGGCAGTGTCCGACATGGGCGATGCCGCCCGCTTCATCGCAGCCCTGCGCCGCGCCGGCTGTCTGATCTGCCTGGATGATTTCGGTGCCGGCTTTGCATCGTTCGCCTACCTCAAGCACCTGCGCGCGGACATTCTCAAGATCGACGGCATGTTCATCCGTGACCTGCCGCAGGACCTCGACAATCAGGTCTTCGTGCGCACCATCATCGATGTGGCCCGCGGCATGGGCATCCGCACCGTCGCCGAGTTCGTGGAAGACGGCAAGACCCTGCTGATGCTGCGCGAGATGGGCGTGGACATGGTGCAGGGCTATCACCTGGATCGCCCCAAGGCCGATCACCCCGCCCTGCACCCGCCGCCGTTCCGGCTGGAGGGCTAAGGCGGCAATCACCAGCGGCTTGCACGTCCCGCTTTACCCCGCGGCGATACGGGCACGCAGATGTTGCAACGCCAGTTCCACCTGGTCGATCAGGATCAGACACAGATCACCGGGGCCAAGCTTCTCCAGGGCACGATCGATGGCAGCCAGCTCGCCGCGGATCTCCTCGATCACCCGTGTCCGAGTGGCCCCTTCCAGCCCCTGCCGCAACAACGCCAGCACCTCACCGTCGGCCCGCCCACGCTGGCAGGCATCCTGATACAGGATGACCTCGTCGAATGCTTCGCCCAGGATCCGGGTTTGTTGGCGAATGTCCTCGTCCCGGCGATCGCCGGCGCCACTAATGACCACCAGCCGGCGTGTGGCCGGCAGATTGTCCACCGCCGCCACCAGTGCGCGCATTGCATCGGGGTTGTGGCCGTAATCGGCGATCACCGTGGCACCCCGGTAGGCCATCAGGTTGAACCGTCCGGGGGCATTGCCCGCATTGGTCTTGAAACTGGCCAAGCCCTGGCGAATGATCCCCCAGTCCAACCCGAGCGCCCAGCCAGCGGCCAGCGCCGCCAGCGCATTTTCGACCTGGAAACCAATCCGACCGCCCCCGGTCATGGGCACCTCGGCCAGCGGCAGGCGCATCTCGACCCCATCTTCCGCCGCCACCAGATCACCCTGCTGTACGAACACCACCTTACCCCCCTGGGCACGATGGGCGGCCAGAACCGGCTCAGCCGGGTCGCGGGCGAAGAAGATGACCTTCCCCGGGCAGTGCGCTGCCATCGCAGCCACCACCGGATCTGCCGCATTGAGCACCGCATGCCCGGTGCGTGCCACATTGCGTACCACCACCCGCTTGAGCACCGCCAGATCATCGACCGTGGTGATGAAGTTCAGGCCGAGGTGGTCGCCCATGCCGATATTGGTGACCACCGCCACATCCGCCTGGTCGAACGCCAGCCCCTCGCGCAGCAGTCCACCGCGCGCGGTTTCAAATACGGCCGCCTCGACATGTGGATGCATCAAAATCCTGCGGGCACTGCTCGGCCCGGCGCAATCGCCGGAATCGATCTGCATGCCATCGACATAGACGCCGTCGGTACTGGTCATTCCCACGGTCCAGCCACGGCAACGCAACAGGTGCGCAATCAGGCGCACAGTGGTGGTTTTGCCATTGGTTCCGGTCACCGCCACGATCGGGATGCGGCCGGTCTCGCCCGGCGGAAACATGGCATCGATGATCGCCTTGCCGACATCGCGCGGCTTGCCATAGGACGGCGCCAAATGCATGCGCAGACCAGGCGCGGCATTGACCTCGACGATGCCACCGCCCTGTTCCTCCAGCGGCCGCAGCACGGTCTCGCAGACCACATCCACACCGCAGATGTCCAGGCCGACCATGCGCGCGGCATCAATGGCCCGCGCCGCCAGTTCCGGATGGACATCGCCCGTGACGTCGGTGGCGGTGCCGCCGGTGGAGAGGTTGGCATTGTTGCGCAGCACCACCCGACGCCCTTTTTCCGGCACCGAATCCGGGGTCAGCCCCTGTTTTTCGAGCGTGCGTAAAGCGATCTCGTCCAGACGAATCCGGGTCAGCGCCGTGGCATGGCCATCGCCACGGCGTGGATCGGCGTTGACCTGTTCGACCAGGGCGCGCACGCTGGAAACCCCGTCGCCGATCACGTTCGGCGGCTCGCGCCGCGCCGCTGCCACCAGCCGGTTGCCCACCACCAGCAGGCGATAGTCACCACCGGGCAGATAGCGCTCCACCATCACGTCGTCACGGAATGTGCGGGCGACTTCATAGGCACGACGAATCTCGTCCTCGCTACGCAGATTGACGGTCACGCCTTTCCCCTGGTTGCCGTCCAGCGGCTTGACCACCACCGGCAGACCGATCTCCTGCGCCGCGGCCCAGGCATCGTCGGCACTGGACACTGGACGCCCGTCCGGCACCGGCACGCCAGCAGCCCGCAGGAGTTTCTTGGTCAGGGCTTTGTCCTGCGCGATCGCTTCGGCAATCGCACTGGTGCAATCCATTTCCGCGGCCTGGATGCGACGCTGCTTGCAGCCCCAGCCGAACTGCACCAGGCTGCCCGTATTGAGGCGACGGTAGGGGATGCCGCGATTGACCGCCGCCTCCACGATGGAGCCGGTACTGGGACCAAGCCGCACATCCTCGTCCAGCGCCCGCAACTCGGCCAACGCAGCGTCCAGATCGAACGGCGTATCGTCCCGCGCCGACAGGCACAGCTGCAGCGCCAGCGTCAGGGCACGCCGACCGACCGCTTCTTCACTGTATTCGACCACGACCTGGAACACGCCTGGATCCACGGTTCGGGCAGTTCGACTGAAGGTGACCGGGCATCCAGCCTGGGCCTGCAGGCACAAGGCCGTGAACTCCAGCGCATGGGCAAGGGTGAGGGTGTCAGACTGACGGGTGGTTCGCAGAAAACCGAGTTCCGGGAACCGCTGCCGCAGGCGCTCTTCGAAGCCTGGCAGGCTATCCAGCGGGCGCTCGCCCTGCGACAGGGTCACGATCGCCTCGATCGCCGGTTTTCGGGTCCACAGATTGGGCCCGCGCAGAGCCCGGATACGGGTAATGTCCATCAGTCGTTCACCTGGTCCGCGACGTGAACGGCTGCCATCCACGTCTGCTGGAAATGCTCGATGCCAGCCGGGATCAGTGCCGGCGGCACATCCAGTGCCCACGCGCAAGCGATCGCCGCCAACACGGCCTCCACCTGGGCCGGGCTTGCGCCTGGGCCGGTCAGACGGAACCGCAAGGCACGCGCCAGTGGTTCTTCCTGCTGGCCGGCTGCCAGAACGAGCGCGCCGCCGCGCATGAACACGGCCCGCCCACCCGCGGCCAGATGCGCGTCGAGCCCCGGCGCCTGGTCGACATCACGTGCGAAATAGATGACCTCGCCGTCGCACAGCGGTGCCAGTGCCGCCACCTGCGGCTCGCAGGCATTGAGCACGGCCGCGCCACGTGCGAGCACCACGTCGATCTGGGTACGCAGAACGGCTTGCAGACGGTCGGGCGTATCGATGTAGAACTCCGCCAGGGACGGGTCGGGATCGGCATCCGTCACCACTCCGACCTGGCAACGGTCATACGGCAGGCCTTCGCTGAGGATGGCGCGGGCACTGGTTTCGATCACCGCGGCTTCGATGTCGCGGTTGATCAGCAGACATTCGCCACCGTCGTAATGGACACCGGAGCTTGCCCGGATCTGGCGCTGATCGAGAAAGACACCATCGCCACAGGCCAGCCCCACCCGACACCCGGCCAGATACAGCAGATGCGCCAGCAGATGCGCCAGCAACGTCGGCTCGCGCCGCCCCAGGATGCCGATCACGGGGATGCGACCATCCTCACCGGGTGGGAACAGGTGATCGACGATGGCCTGCCCGACCGGCCGCGGCGTGCCGGAGGCCGGTTTTAGATGCATCAACAGACTGGGTCCGGCATTGACCTCGACGATGGCGCCGCCGGTTTCTGACAGCGGCTTGCTGATGTCACGAGTCACCAGATCGATGCCGGCGATATCCAGCCCCACGACACGGGCCGCCAGTACCGCTGCGGCGGCCACCTGCGGGTGCACTTCGTCGGTGACGTCGAAAGCCATGTTGCCATGGCGTAGCACCAGCACCTCGCAGCCGGCTGCAGGCACCGAATCCGGGGTGTAGCCCTGCCGTGACAGCTCATGCAGAGCAATCGGCTCACGCTCCAGGTAGAGGGTTTCCAGCGGGTATTCCTCTTCCTCACCACGACGCGGATCGCTGTTGATCTGCTGGTCGATCAGCGTGCGGATGGTGGATTGGCCATCGCCTACCACGCTGGCGGTGAAGCCCCGATTGGCGGCAATCAGTCGGTCGCCGACCACCAGCAGACGGTGCTCCTCGCCCTCGATGAAACGTTCCACCATCACCCCGCTGCCCTCGGCCAGCGCGCCGGCATAGGCCGTCTCGACGTCCTGCTGGCTGCGCAGGTCGGCAAATACCCCGCGGCCATGATTGGCATCCAGCGGCTTGACCACCACTGGCAGGCCGATTTCCTGGGCTGCCTCCCAGGCATCCTCGGGGCTGTCCACCAGCCGCCCTTCTGGTACCGGCACACCGCAGGTCGCCAACAGGGTCTTGGTCAGATCCTTGTCACGCGAGATGCTCTCGGCAATTGCGCTGGTGTGTTCGGTCTCGGCAGTCCAGATGCGACGTTGCCGGGCGCCATATCCCAACTGCACCAGATTGCCGTCAGTCAACGCCAAGTGCGGAATGCCGCGGGCGCGGGCAGCCTCGACGATGGCCGTGGTGCTGGGCCCCAGCAGTCGCCGGTCCGCCAGTGCGCGCAACGGCGCAAGCCGGGCTTCGAGGTCAAACGGAGTGGCATTGATGGCCGCCATGAGCAGATCGCGCGCCAGCATCAGGCAGCCGCGGCTCACCTGCTCGTCGCGCGAGCGCACCACCAACTTGTAGAGACCGCGCGGGCCGGCTTCACGCGCTTTGCCGAAACCGGTCTGCATGCCAACCTGGGTCTGCACCTCCAGCGTGACGTGCTCGAGAATGTGCGCGGCCCAGGTGCCCTCGCGCAGGCGCTGCACGAACCCACCCGGCACACCCCGGCTGCAGCGATGTTCCTGCAGCCCTGGCAGCCAAGCCAGCAGACGTTCGGTCAGCCCATCGATACGGTCGGAGGGATAGTCCTCCAGTGCACCAATATCGACCCAAGCCTCCAGCACCGGACGGTACGTCCACAGATTGGGCCCGCGAAGGTAAGTGATCCGCAAAAACCGGATGTCGTCGAATGTCATGCTGGTTGGCCGTCTGTGTACGCAGGCCGGTGAACCAGCCAGCGCGATCGTATACTTGTGGTTCTTTGCACGCATGTGCCCCTGTTCGTGCACCAGATTACCGGGGCGGCACATTTACGTCAGCTTACAAAAACTTTAGCTTCCCCCATGCCAGCCCCCACCAGCGCCGCCCCCCTCCCTCTGCCGCCGCTGTGTCCGGGCCTTACCGCCCACTGGCAGCCTGCCCTGGAGCAACAACTGGCGCCCGGCGAAACCGCGTTGGCCGCCTTCCGGATCGATCTGGATCCACACATGCGCTATGCCGAGGGGGTGGTCATATTGACCGACCGACGCCTGCTGGCACACCTGCCGGGGGCCTCTGGCTGGCAGGACTGGCCGCTGTCACCGGATCTGCAGTTGCGCCACGGCGACCACGGCGGGATCGGACACCTTGAGCTGCTCGACGCACGACAGCGTCTGCTGCACTGTCGTTTCACCCTCGACCAGAATCTGGACGTCCTGCGTCTGCTGGCCCAGTTTGAACGCTGGCAGCAGCAGGCCAGTGGCCTGCCGTCCTCTGCCACGACCGAGGACGACGACACACTGTGCCCGCTGTGCAAGGCGCCACTGCCAGCAGATGCCGAGGACTGCCCGGTCTGCACGCGCGAACTGCATACCCCACCCTCGACCTGGACCCTGCTGCGGCTATGGCGGTTTGCACGCCCCTATCGCGGCGCTCTGCTGGCCGGCTTTCTACTGACGCTGGCCTCCACCGGCGCCACCCTGGTTCCGCCGTATCTGACCATGCCCTTGATGGACAAGGTGCTGATCCCGTTCCAGAACGGCACGCCGATCGACCAAGGTCTGGTGTTGATGCTGCTGGCCGGCATCCTGGGGGCGGCGCTGCTGGCCTGGGTGCTGGGCTGGGCACGCACCTACATCCTGGCCCTGGTCTCCGAACGCATCGGCTGTGACCTGCGAACCGTGACCTACGAGCACTTGCTGAACCTGTCGCTGGAGTATTTCACCAGCAAGCGAACCGGTGACCTGATGAGCCGGATCGGCTCGGAGTCCGATCGCATCTGCCTGTACCTGTCGTTGAACCTGCTGGATTTCGCCACCGATGTCCTGATGCTGGCGATGATCGCGGCCATCCTGTTCTCGATCCATCCGGGACTGGCACTGGTGACCCTGCTGCCCCTGCCGTTGATTGCCTGGATGATCCAGCGGGTGCGTGAACGCCTACGCACGGGGTTTGAAAAAATCGACCGCAGCTGGTCGGAACTGAGCAGCGTGCTGGCCGACACCATCCCGGGCATCCGCGTGGTCAAGGCCTTTGCCCAGGAACCACGCGAAATCCGACGTTTCCGCACCGCCAACCAGCATTATCTGGCGATCAATGATCGGCTCAACAAGACCTGGGCGCTGTTCAGCCCGACCGTCTCACTGCTGACCGAGCTGGGCCTGGTGGTGGTCTGGGCATTCGGAATCTGGCAGGTGGCTCATCACCAGATCACGGTCGGTGTGCTGACGGCGTTCCTGGCCTACATCGGGCGGTTCTACACGCGCCTGGACTCGATGAGCCGGATCGTATCCGCCACCCAGCGTGCGGCTGCTGCCGCCAAACGCATCTTCGACGTGCTCGACCATGTCTCCAGCGTTCCCGAACCGGCTCAACCGGTACCGCTGCCGGCACCCCGCGGTGCACTGAGTCTGCGCGACGTCGGCTTTCGTTATGGCAGCCGCGGCGTGTTGCGCGGAGTGAGCCTGGAGATCCAGCCTGGCGAGATGATCGGCCTGGTCGGCCACAGCGGCTCTGGTAAAACCACACTGGTCAACCTGATCTGCCGGTTCTATGACGTCACCCAGGGCGCCATTCTGGTCGACGGCGTCGACATTCGTTCGATCGCGCTGTCCGAATACCGCCGTCACATCGGGCTGGTGCTACAGGAACCGTTCCTGTTCTTCGGCACGGTCGCTGAGAACATCGCCTACGGCAAACCCGACGCCACCCGGGAAGAAATCATCGCCGCCGCCCGCGCGGCCCATGCTCACGAGTTCATCCTGCGTCTTCCGCATGGGTATGACTCGCTGGTGGGCGAGCGCGGGCAAGGGCTGTCGGGGGGCGAGCGCCAGCGTATTTCGATCGCCCGCGCATTGCTGATCAACCCACGCTTCCTGATCCTGGACGAGGCCACTTCCTCGGTCGATACCGAAACCGAAAAAGAAATCCAGCGCGCGCTGGACAACCTGGTCAAGGGCCGAACCACGCTCGCCATCGCGCACCGTCTGTCCACCCTTCGGAAGGCTGACCGACTCGTGGTGATGGATCGGGGACGGATCGTCGAGGTCGGCCCGCACGACGAACTGATGGCTCGCCGCGGCGCCTACTGGCGGCTCTATCAGGCGCAGCTGCGCAACGTCGACCAGGAGGACGCGATCAGCGAGCTGCCACGGCAGGAGATCGAGCATGTCCGCTGATTTCGACCTCGAGCGTGATGCGTTTGGTCAGCTGGTGCTGACTCTGGCCGATGGCCGCCGCCATGCCGGCGTGAGTGTAGTTCGCGCGTTTCCGCTGAGCGCGCCCGGCGAGCATATCGCCGTGGTCGGCAGCGACGGCCATGAACTCGCCTGGATCGCCCGCCTGGACGCAGTACCGCCGGGGCTACGCGCCCTGATCGAAGACGAACTGAAGCAGCGGGAGTTCATGCCGGTGATCCGCCGCCTGCTGAATGTCTCCAGTGTTGTCACACCCAGCCAGTGGCAGGTCGATACCGATCGCGGCCAGACCCGTTTCACCCTCAAGAGCGAGGACGACATCCGCCGCCTGGGCGATGGCAGCTTGCTGATCGCCGACAGCCACGGTGTGCACTATCGGATCCCCGATCTACAGGCGCTGGATCGGCATAGCCGGCGCCTGCTCGATCGCTTCCTGTAGCCCGTGATGCCCGACTTGGGACGCCTCAGTTGCCGTGCGGGGCGTCAAACCCAAGGATGGCAGCCACCACCCGGTCAGCAAGGACTGCCGGATCCTGCCCCAGCGTTTGCAAATGCAGTTCAGGCCGCTCCGGCGGTTCGTAGGGCGAATCGATGCCGGTGAAGTTGCGCAGCTCACCGCGCCGCGCCTTGGCATACAGGCCTTTGACGTCGCGTCGTTCCGCTTCTGCCAGCGGGGTATCGACGAACACTTCCAGGAACTCGCCGGGCTCGAACAGGCTGCGCGCCATCTCGCGCTCGGCGCGGAACGGGCTGATGAAGCTGACCAGCACGATCAGCCCGGCATCGGTCATCAACTTCGCCACCTCGGCCACCCGACGGATGTTCTCGACCCGATCCTCCGGCGTGAAGCCCAGATCCTTGTTGAGACCGTGGCGGACATTGTCGCCATCCAGCACGTAGGCATGCCGGCCGAGCGCCAACAGCTTGCGATCGACCAGATTGGCGATGGTGGATTTACCGGCACCCGACAGGCCGGTGAACCAGACACAGCGCGGCGTCTGGTGCTTGAGCGCGGCGCGCGCGGCCTTGTCCACATCCAGATGCTGCCAGTGCAGGTTGGCGGCACGGCGCAGGGCGAACTCCAACGTGCCAGCCGCCACCGTGGCGTTGCTATGGCGATCGATCAGGATGAACCCGCCCAGCGTGCGGTTTTCGGCATAGGGCGTGAAGGCGATCGGCTGATCCAAGTGCAGGTTGCACAGCGCCACCTCATTCATCGCCAGATGCTTGGCCGCCAGCGGCTCCTGGGTATTGATGTCAACCCGATGCTTGATCTCGGTGACCGATGCACCCACCGTGCGGGTACCGAGCTTGAACAGATACGGACGGCCCGGCAGCAATGGCTCCTCGCCCATCCACAACAGATGCGCGGCAAACTGGTCGGCCACCTCCGGCGCATCCGCTGCTGCGGCAATCACATCGCCACGGCTGACATCCAGTGCGTCCGCAAGCGTCAGCACGACGGCCTGGCCGGCCTGCGCCTGATCGAGATCACCGGCGGCCGTGACGATCCGCTCGACCTGGCTGCGCCGACCCGAGGGCAGCACCACTACCGCATCGCCGGGAGCCACGCGACCGCTGGCGATGGTGCCGGCCAGCCCGCGGAAATCCTGGTGCGGACGACAGACCCACTGCACCGGCATGCGGAACGGGGCGTTTTCGGCCATCCCCGGCAATGGCACCGTCTCCAGCAGTTCCAGCAGTGCCGGGCCGGTGTACCAGTCCATCGCCGGTGACCGGGTGATGACGTTGTCACCGCGCAGGGCCGACAGCGGCACCGCATGCACGTGGGCAATGCCAAGTCGGTCTGCCAGGGCGCGGTATTCCTGTTCAATGTCGGCAAACACGTCCTGGGCATAGCCCACCAGATCCATCTTGTTGACCGCCAACACCACCCTGCGTAACCCCAGCAGCGAGACGATGTAGCTGTGCCGACGGGTCTGGGTCAGCAGCCCCTTGCGCGCATCCACCAGCACCACCGCCAGATCGGCGGTGGAAGCGCCGGTGGCCATGTTGCGGGTGTACTGCTCGTGGCCCGGGCAGTCGGCGACGATGAACTTGCGCCGGCCGGTATCGAAAAACCGGTACGCCACGTCGATGGTGATGCCCTGCTCGCGCTCGGCCTGCAACCCGTCCACCAGCAGGGCGAAATCGATCGCCTCGCCCTGGGTACCGTGCCTGCGGCTGTCTTCTGCCAGCGTGGCCAGCTGGTCGTCGAGCAACTGGCGGGTATCGTGCAGCAGTCGGCCGATCAGCGTGCTCTTGCCATCGTCCACGCTGCCGCAGGTGATGAAGCGCAGCAGCTCGCGGTGCTCGTGCTGGTGCAGGAGCGCGGCCATGCGTGCATCGGCATCATCCAGACGCATCAGAAATAGCCCTCCTGCTTTTTCTTTTCCATCGAATCGGCCGGATCATGGTCGATCACCCGCCCCTGCCGCTCCGAGGTGCGCGCCTGCATGAGTTCGGCCACCACCTGCGCGGGTGTTTCTGCATCCGACACGATGCCACCGGTCAGCGGATAACAGCCCAGCGTGCGAAACCGCACCTTGCGCTGCTGCACCACTTCCCCAGGTCGCAGCCGCATGCGCTCGTCATCGACCATGAGCAACACGCCGTCGCGCTCCACCACCGGGCGCTGTCGGGCGAAATACAGCGGCGGCAGCTCGATGCGCTCGCGCAGGATGTACAGCCACACGTCCAGCTCGGTCCAGTTGGAGATCGGGAACACTCGCACCGACTCGCCCTTGTGGATGCGGGTGTTGTACAGGGCCCACAGCTCCGGCCGTTGCTGCTTGGGATCCCAGCGGTGCTGGGCGCTACGGACACTGAAAATGCGTTCCTTGGCGCGGGATTTTTCCTCGTCGCGGCGGGCGCCACCGATCGCACAGTCGTAACCGCCCTGCTCCAACGCCTGGCGCAGCGCTTGGGTGCGCATCACCTCGGTATAGAGGCTGGCACCGTGATCGAATGGATTGATGCCGCGGCGCACCCCATCCTGGTTGATGTACACGCGCAGCTCCACGCCAAAGCGCGCCGGCACCTGATCGCGGAAGGCATAGGCTTCACGGAACTCGAACGTGGAGTCGATATGCAGCAGCGGGATCGGCGGCGGTGCCGGGAAAAACGCCTTGCGCAGCAGGTGCAGCAGCACCGTGCTGTCCTTGCCGATCGAATACAGCAGCACCGGACGACGGAACTCGGCGGCGACTTCGCGCAGGATGTGGATGCTCTCGGCTTCGAGCCGATCGAGGTGGGTCAACGAGGTCATCGAAGGCAGGCAGCCCGGAAATCGCCGGCAAGGGTATCAGGTTGACTTGCTGCTGCGCAGGTGCAGCAGATGCGCGGGCGGCTGGAAGGTGTCGCTGCGCGCATGTGGCCAGAAATCACGGAACACCGCATGCGCAGGCACGCGCCCGTCGCGTAGCGCACCCGGCTCCAGGAAGCGGTACAACGCCGCTAGCGAGCGCACTTCCACCGGCGAGACCCGGCGCAGGATGTGTTCCGGCCCGAGCTGGTCGGGATGGGTCAGACCAGCCGCCGCCAGCAGATCGCGCAGCGCCAGCACTGTATTGCGGTGGAAGGCGAACACCCGGCTAGCCTTGTCGGCCACGTCCAGCGTTCTCCAGCGCGACGGATCCTGGGTGGCAATGCCGGTCGGGCAGCGATTGGTATGACAGCTCAGCGACTGGATGCAGCCCAGGGCGAACATGAAGCCGCGTGCCGCATTGCACCAGTCGGCTCCCATCGCCAGGGTGCGGGCGATGTCGAAAGCACTGACGATCTTGCCGGCAGCGCCAAGGCGGATACGATCGCGCAGCGCCAGCCCCACCAGGGTGTTATGCACCAGCATCAACCCCTCGTGCATGGGCACACCCACATGGTCGATGAACTCGGCCGGGGCCGCGCCGGTGCCACCTTCGGCCCCATCCACGACGATGAAATCGGGCAGCAACTCGGGATTATAGTCGGCTTGCTCGGCCATCGCCTTGGCGATTGCAAACCATTCCCACGGGTGACCGATCGCCAGCTTGAAGCCGGTGGGCTTGCCGCCGGACAAACGACGCAATCGGGCGACAAACTGCAACAGCTCGATCGGCGTGGAAAACGCCGAATGCCTGGCCGGCGAGATGCAATCCTGGCCCATCGGCACGCCGCGGGTGGCCGCGATCTCGGCGCTTAGCTTGGCGGCGGGCAGCACCCCACCATGGCCCGGTTTGGCGCCTTGCGAGAGCTTGATCTCGATCATCTTCACCTGCGGCGCAACCGCCTGCTCGGCAAAGCGTTCCTCACTGAATCGACCCTGCGCATCACGGCAGCCGAAATAGCCGGAACCCAGCTCCCAGACCAGATCACCGCCGCCCTCGCGGTGATACGGCGAGATCGAGCCCTCCCCGGTATCGAGATAGAAATGGCCGCGTTGGGCACCGGCGCTGAGCGCCCGGATCGCCGCTGCCGAAAGTGCGCCGAAGCTCATCGCGGAGATGTTGAACACGCTGGCCGAATAGGGCTGCGCGCACCCGGCCCCGATGGTGATGCGGAAGTCGCTATCGGCGATTTCTGTCGGCGCCAGCGACTGGTTGATCCATTCGTAATCGACATCATAGACATCCTGCAGCGAGCCGAACGGACGCACGTCGCTCAAATGTTTGGCGCGCTGGTACACCAACGCACGTTGCTCGCGCGAGAAAGGCGCCTGCTCGGTATCGGACTGAATGAAGTACTGGCGCATCTCCGGGCCGATGCTTTCAAGCCCGTAGCGCAGATGCGCCAACAGCGGGTAGTTACGGCGCAGCGTGCTCTTGCGCTGCAGCAGATCCACCGTGCCGATCACAGCCAGCAGCCCAAACCCGGCCACTGCCCACCAGGCGTTTGCCGACACCGGCACGAAGGCCAGGGCAACTGCGGTCAGCAGCAGGCTCAGGAGGTAGGGAATGAAGCGCGCCACGGCAGGCCTTCGTGCGGGTCAGAGGTGGTGCCCGGAGTCGGAATCGAACCGACATGGCCTTGCGGCCGAGGGATTTTAAGTCCCTTGCGTCTACCAGTTTCGCCATCCGGGCCTGTGCCGAGCTTACCGCGAAGACCGTTTTACTGCGTCATGACCGGGCGGTGCTCCCCCGGTACAAACGCCAGGGCCCCGCATGCGCGGGGCCCTGAAAGGTTGGAGGCCGGGGTCGGAATTGAACCGGCGTACGCGGATTTGCAGTCCGCTGCATGACCACTCTGCCACCCGGCCGTAAACGGTAGCGCGCTGCATTCTTCCACAAGCAGCGGCGGCTGCGAAGCCCCCGATGCCCTGGAAAAAACGAAGCCCCGCAAGCGGGGCTTCGGAAAAATGGAGCGGGAAACGAGACTCGAACTCGCGACCCCGACCTTGGCAAGGTCGTGCTCTACCAACTGAGCTATTCCCGCGTCGTTGGAGCCCGCCATTATACGGACGTTTTTCAGGTCGTCAACAGGTTGTCTGCATCTTCACACGTTGCGTTCCTGTTCCGACGCATGCTGCGCGGTGTGCGCCGCCTCACCCGCGCGCAGCACCGGCCAGGCCGCACGCAGGTACTCCCAGCCGGACCACAAGGTGAGCACGGCGGCTGCGGCCAGCAGCCACTCGCCGATCAGAAATACCGGCAGTCCCAGCACCGGGGCGCGGTACAGCAGGAAACCCAACGCCACCATCTGCACGATGGTCTTGATCTTGCCCACCAGCGCCACCGCCACCTTGGCGCGCTGACCCAGTTCGGCCATCCATTCGCGCAGTGCCGACACCGCGATCTCGCGACCGATGATGATGCTGGCCCACAGCGCCATCCAGACCGTGTGATGGTGCTGCACGGTGATCACCAGGGCGGTGGAGACCATCAGCTTGTCGGCCACCGGATCGAGAAAGGCGCCAAAGCGGGAGAACAGGCGGTAACGGCGTGCGATCCAGCCGTCCAGCCAGTCAGTCAACGAGGCGGCGACGAAGACCAGGGTGGCGGCCAGATTCGACCAGCGTGCATCGAGGTAATACACCACGACCAGCACCGGAATCAGGGCGATTCGGGCCAGGGTGAGCCAGGTGGGAACGGTCAGGGTCATCGCTGCCATTCTACCGGCCACCGGGCTCGCCCGAGCCTGGATCCGTCAGCCCGTGCAGGCTGTCCCACAGGCGCTGGGCAAGCGCACGGTGGATGCCTTCCACGTTGAGGATCTCCTCCACCGACGCCGCTTTGAGCCCCTGCAAGCCACCGAAATGACGCAGCAGTGCCGCGCGCCGGCGCGGGCCGATGCCGGGGATGTCCTCCAACCGGCTGGTGCTGCGCGCTTTCTGGCGCTTGCCACGGTGGCCGGTGATGGCAAACCGGTGGGCCTCGTCGCGCACCTGCTGAATCAACTGCAAGGCCTTCGACGCGGGTCCCGGCTGCACCTCGCGCCCATCCGGCAACAGCAGGGTCTCGGCCCCGGGCTTGCGCTCCGGGCCCTTGGCGACACCCACCACGGCCACTCCGGTGATCCCAGCGTCGGCCAGCACTTCGCGCGCTTGCGCCACCTGCCCTGCCCCGCCGTCGATCAACAGCACATCCGGCAGCAGTGCCGCCGGCTCGCCGTCAGCGACCGGCCGGAACCTGCGCTGCAGCGCCTGACGCATCGCTGCATAGTCATCGCCCGGAGCGATGTCGTGAATGTTGTAGCGCCGGTACTGGCTGCGCTGCGGGCCCTCGGCATCAAAGACCACGCAGGACGCCACGGTGGCCTCGCCCAGGGTGTGGCTGATGTCGAAGCATTCGATCCGTGCCGGCCGCTCGGGCAGTGCGAGCAACTCGCGCAGCGCCTCCAACCGTGCCTGCTGGGCGCTCTCGCTGGCCAACTCGGTGGCCAGTGCCAACTGGGCATTGCGCCGCACCAGCTCCAGATACGCCGCACGTTCGCCACGGACATTGACCCGCAACTGAACCTTGTGACCGCTATGTGCCGACAGGGCGCGCTCGATCAGGGCACGTTCGGGGATGTCGCGATCCAGCACGATCTCGGCTGGCGCGGGATGCTCGACGTAGTACTGCGAAACGAATGCCGCCAGCACGGCGTCAGCACCGTCTTCGCCATTGGTTTTGGGGAAGAACGCCCGGGTGCCGAGGTTGCGCCCCCCGCGAAATGCCAGCAACTGGACGCAGGCCGATGTCCCCTGCATCGCCACCGCCAGCACATCCAGATCGGCCGCACGGCCATCCATGGTCAGGCGCGCCTGCACCCGGCGGATAGTGGTGATCATGTCGCGCAGGCGCGCGGCGCGTTCGAACTCCAGCGCGTCGCTGGCCGCCTGCATGGCAGACACCAGCTCGGCATCCAGCTCGCGGCTGCGACCTTCCAGAAACAACTCGGCGCGACGCACCGCCTCGGCGTACTCATTTGCCTCCACTCGGCCGACGCAGGGGGCACTGCAGCGCCCGATCTGGTATTGCAGACAAGGCCGGCTGCGGCTTTTGAACACGCTGTCCTCACAGCTACGCAGGCGGAACAGCTTGAACATCAGATCCAGCGTCTCACGCACCGAGGCGGCACTGGGGTACGGGCCAAAATAGCGCCCGGGCAGCGCGCGCGGGCCGCGATGGAATGCCAGCCGCGGCCACGCTTCGCGGGTCAGCAGCACGAACGGGTAGCTCTTGTCGTCGCGCAGCATGACGTTGTAGCGGGGCTGCAACGCCTTGATCAGCTGGTTCTCCAGCAGCAGCGCGTCGGCCTCGCTGTGGGTGACGGTGATCTCGATCTGCGCCACCTGCGCCAGCATCGCCATGATCCGCGCTGGTTTCGGCGTGGCGTTGAAATAGCTGCCAACCCGGTTGCGCAAGGCGCGCGCTTTGCCCACGTACAGCACCCGGCCTTCGCGATCAAGCATCCGGTACACCCCGGGCGCCTGCGGCAGGCTGGCGGCGAACGCGCGTCCATCGAACGCGGGCGGGCTGCTTTCCGCCATTACAGCCGGCCCTCACGAAGGCGCGCCACGATGCCCGCCACCCCCTGTTCGATCAGCCGGTACGCCTGCTCGAAGTCGCGCGCGCCGCCGTAATACGGGTCGGGCACGTCCTTTTTGCCAACACCGGCCCATTCCAGCAGCAGCTCGACCTCGGCATGCGCGGTGCGTGGTTTGCGGATCCGCGCCTCATGCAGGATGGAGCGATCGGCGCACAGGATCAGGTCGAACTCGTCGTAGTCCTCCAGGGTGAGCCGACGAGCGCGCAGGCCGGACAGGTCGATCCCATGCCGGGCGGCGCAGGCGATTGCGCGCGGGTCCGGCGCCTGCCCGACGTGCGAGCTGCCCGTGCCGGCGGAATCCACCCGCACCTGCTGGTCTAACCCAGCTTCGGCCAGGCGCGCCCGCAGCACGCCCTCGGCAGTAGGCGAGCGGCAGATGTTGCCCAGGCACAGCATCAGGATGGAAAACGGTCGACTCATGCACGTCCCTCGCGCAGCATCGTCTGATAAAGGCGCTCCGCCCGCGCCAGATCTTCAGGCGTGTCCACACCCGGCGGAAACGGTGACGGCGCCAGCGCCACCGCGATCCGCCAACCCGCCTCCAGCGCCCGCAGCTGTTCCAGCGCTTCGATCTGTTCCAACCGCCCCGGCGGCAACGCGGCGAATGCACGCAGCGCGGCCACCCGGTAGCCGTAGATGCCGATGTGACGCAGCCAGGGCCCGGTATCCGGCAGCACACTGCGGTCGCGGGCGAAGGCATCGCGCGGCCAGGGCACCGGCGCACGACTGAAATAGAGGGCATCGCCGCTGGCAGCACGCACGACCTTGACCGCATTGGGATCGAGCAGGGTCTCCGCCGAATCGATCGGGGTGGCCAGGGTGGCGATCCCGGCACCACTCTCGGCCACGGTGCGGGCCACGCAGGCGATGCCATCGGCCGGCGCAAACGGCTCATCGCCCTGCAGATTGACGACGATGGCCGTATCAGGCCAACCGGCGATCTGCGCGCATTCGGCCAGGCGATCGGTGCCGGACATGTGGTCAGGTGAGGTCATCGCCACCTGCACCCCGGTGCCGTCCAATGCCGCAGCGATGCGGGCATCGTCAGTGGCCACCCACACCGCGTCGGCACCAGCCACCAGTGCACGCCGGGCCACGTGCAGCACCAATGGGATGCCGCCGATCAGGCGCAGCGGCTTGCCCGGCAAGCGGCTGGCCGCGTAGCGGGCGGGAATGGCGACAATGAAAGGCGGAGGCGGAGTCATGGCGTCATTATCGCCGCTTCACCACGCCACCGCCTCCAGCCTTGCTGGTTTTACGCTTGCGTATTCCAGTGCGGCAGACGCGCCAAGAGCGCCTCCCAGAACGCATCTGGCAAGCACGCCCGCACCGGCACCTGATACCAGTCCGGGGCGGCGAACGCCTCGCACTTGACTGCATCCTTGGCCGTCATCAGCACGGGAAGCCGGCTGGAAAAGTCGAAATCCCCCGGGGTGTAGGCATGGTGATCGGGAAAGACATGCGGCACCACTGCCAGCCCATGCCCACGCAGCAGGTCGAAGAACCGTTCCGGCTCGCCAATCCCGGCCACGGCATGCACGCGCTGGCCGGCAAACGCCGACAGCGGCCGCGCCCGCCCCGGAAGCAGAGGCTGTGCCTCGCCGGTCATCAGCCACATCGGCCATTCCCGACCCACCTGCGACGATAGCGGCTGCCCCGGCATCAGGGCGCCTAGATTGAGCACGCGCAGGTCACAATCAACGGCGCGTTCGAGCGGCTCGCGCAGTGGGCCGGCTGGCAGCAGACGGCCATTGCCATACCGGCGCCGCACATCCTGCACCTCGATTTCGACATCACGCGCCAGCCGGTAGTGCTGTAGGCCGTCGTCGCAGATGACGATGTCACAGCCGGCTTCCGCCAGCGCCACAGCCGCTGCCGCACGATCACGATCCACCCGTACCGGCACACCGGTGGCACGTGCGATCAGCCGCGGCTCATCGCCGCTCAGGGCGGCCGGCAGGTCAGCCGTCACCCAGCGCGCCACCTGCGCCTCGCTGCGACCATGGCCACGGCTGGCCACCCCAGGGCGCCAGCCTTCGGCCCGCAGCCGCTCGACCAGCGCCACTACCAACGGGGTCTTGCCGCTGCCCCCGGCCACCAGATTGCCCACGACCACCACCGGCACGCCGGGATGACGGCGACGCAGCCAGCCGCCTCGATAAAGGCCACGCCGCACGGCCACGGCCATGCCATAGGCATGACTGAGCATCCGCGCCCACAGCGGCGGCGGGCTGCCGTCGTACCACCAGGACGGGGTGTGCCACAGGTGCGGCGCACTCACGCACTCGCCTCCCGGAACTGCATGGCGTGCAGATGGGCATACACCCCACCGCGGGCGAGCAGCTCGGCGTGCGTACCCTGCTCCACCAGACGGCCATCGTCCAGCACCAGAATCTGGTCGGCATGTTCGACCGTGGACAGCCGATGCGCGATCACCAGGGTGGTGCGATCCGGAATCAGATGCGCCAGCGCGTCCTGGACCAGCCGCTCGGATGCGTTGTCGAGTGCGGCGGTGGCCTCGTCCAGGATCAGGATCGGAGCATCCTTGAGCATGGCGCGGGCAATGGCCAGGCGCTGGCGTTGACCGCCGGACAGACGCCCCCCCTTGATACCGATATGACTGTCTTCGCCTTCCGGCAGTTGGCTCACGAACTCCATCGCGTTGGCGGCTTCCAGTGCCCGATTCACCTCGGCCCGCGTGGCCGGTTGCAACTCGCCATAGGCAACATTTTCCAGCACGGTGCCATCAAACAGCATCACCTGCTGGCCAACCATGGCCACCTGACGGCGCAGATCGGCCAGCCGGTAGTCTGACAAGGGGTGGCCATCGAGCAGGATCTGGCCCGCATCCGGGTCGTAGAAGCGCGGGATCAGCTTGACCAGGCTGGATTTTCCACTGCCGCTGCGACCGACGATGGCCGTCACCGTCCCCGGCCGGGCGGTGAAGCTAATCCCGGTCAGTGCCGGCTTTTCCTGCCCCGGATAACGCAGGCTCACGTCGCGGAACTCGATCAGCCCGTGCGCACGTGGCAGCGGGCGCTGGCCGGTGTCCACTTCGTCGTCGGCGTCCAGCACCTGGAACAGCCGCTCGGCAGACGCCACCCCGCGATGCAACATGCCCTGGACATTGGTCAGCTGCTTGAGCGCCGGAATGATGGCCAGCATCGCGATCATCAGCTGGACGAAGCCACCGGCGGTCAGTCGCCCGGCCAGCGCCTCGCGGCTGGCAAAAAACAGCAGCAATGCCAGCCCCACCGCCCCGGTCAGCTGGACGATCGCCGAGGAAATGCTGCGGGTGGCCTCCACTTTCAGGCTCAAGCGCAGGGTGTCATCGGCCAGCCGGGTATAACGCGCCAGCTCCGCAGACCTTGCGCCATAGACCTTGACTTCCTGCTGGTTGGACAAGGCCTGGTCGGCGGCCTGCATCATCTGCGCAGCGGTTTCCTGCACCTTGTGACCGTAACGCCGGTAACGCCGCCCGACGCGATCCATCAGCCAGGCGATCAGCGGCCCCAGCAGCAGCACGGCCAGCGTCACCCGCCAGCTCGCATACAGCATCACGGCCAGCATCGCCACGACCTGCAGGGACTGCTGCAGCATCACCTTGCCGGCATCGACCACCGCCTGCGCCACCTGATCGCTGTCGGAGCCCAGCCGCACCAGCATGGACGGCACCGGCTCGGCATCAAACCGCAGCCCCGGCAGACGCAGGTATTTGTCCAGCGCACGCACCCGCATGTCGCGCGCCACCCCGCGAGCAGCCCGTGCCATGAAATAGTCGGACAGGTAGCCGGCGCCCCCACGCACCACGAAGATGCCGACGATGGCCAGCGGCAACAGCACGCCAAACTCACGATTGCGCGCGACAAACGTCTCATCGACCATCGGCTTGGTCAGCACGCCGAAGGCGCCCGCCGCCGCGCCTTCCACCAGCAGACCGAGCAGGGCCAGCAGCAGCGCCCACCGATACGGCCGCACCAGCCCAAGCAGACGCCGGTAAATCCGCCAGGGCGAACCGCCCGCGGGGCTGTTCATGGGCCAGCCTCCGGCCTGCTTGCGGCTGGTGACGGTGCGGTGGCATTGGCGACCGTGCGGAAGCCAAGCTGGCCCAGCGCCTCGTAGGCCGTGACCACCGCCTGCCAGGGCGTACGTGCATCGGCCCGCAGCAGCACCACCCGCTTGCGGTCATCGCCGGCCACCTCGCGCAGGGCCTGCTTGAGCGATTCCACGTCGGTGCGCAGCACCTCGCGGTCAGCGACGAAATAGCGCCCCTGGGCGTTGATCAGGATGCTCAGCGGCTGGGTCTCGGCGGCGGCCGGCTGGCCGTCGGCGCGCGGCAGTTGCAGCTTGAGCACCGAACGCGCATCGAAGGTGGTGGTGACCACGAAAAAAATCAGCAGGCACAGCATCACGTCGATCAACGGCACCAGGTTGATCTCGGGAACATCGTCATCGCGAAAATCGGTAATCCGCATTGGCCGTCAGCCCTTCCTGCCGGCCCCTCGGGACGCCACCGCGTCCAGCACATCGGAAAGTTGCATCGCCTCGTGCTCCATCTCGACGATGTAGCTGGCGATCCGGCCACGGAAATAGCGATGGAACACCAGCGCCGGCACCGCGACCACCATGCCGGTGGCAGTACACACCAGGGCCTTGCCGATCCCGCCGGCCAGTTGCGCGGCATCGCCCAGGCCGTGATCGAGGATGCCCAAGAACATCTGGATCATGCCGACCACGGTTCCAAACAGGCCCAGCAGCGGGCCGGCCGCCGCGATGGTGCCCAGTGCATTGAGGTAGCGCTCCATCCGGTGCACCAGATGCCGTCCGACGTCCTCCACCCGCTCCCGTACCACCTCGCGGCCACGCTGGCGCACGTCGAGCGCAGCCGCCAGCAGCGCCCCGAGCGGCGAGTTGGCGCGCAGCGATTCGATGTGCTCAGGCGCCAGCGGATTGCCACGCCCGACCCACTCGCGCACTTCCTCGCCCAGCCCGGGCGGCAGCACACGCTCACGGCGCAGGCTCCAGAACCGCTCGAGAATGATGGCCAGCGCCACCACCGCCAGCAGTAACAGCGGGATCATCGGCCAGCCACCGGCCTTGATCAGCTCCAGCACGTCACAATCCTCCGGCCTTCATGGCCGCATGAACTCCGGCGCGTAGCATAGCCCAGCCGCCTGCCCGCGCCGACGCACGGCGTCCCAGATACGCGCTTGGGCGCTGCGTTGCTCGCGTACCGCAAGCCCCTGCGCACCGAGCCACACCCGCAACGCGCCGGAACGGGCGGTATCGAGCACCTCGGCACCGGCCTGGCACCAGCGCCGCACCACCTCCGGACGCGGGTGACGGAAGCGGTTGTCGGCGCCGGAGGACACCAGCGCCAGGCGCGCCCCGGTGGCGGCCACGAACTCCGGAGTCGAAGACCCTGCGCTGCCGTGGTGCGGCACCAGTACCACGTCGGCCCGGAGCGCCTGCGGCATCGTGGCCAGCAGCCGGCGTTCGACAAAGCCACCGATATCGCCGGCCAGCAAAGCACGCCCGCTGCGGGCCTGGATCTGCACGACACAGGCCGACTCATTACCCAGATAGGGGAACCACCGCGTCGGGTGCAGGATGCGGAACGTCACACCATCCCACTGCCAGGACTGGCCGGCCAGACACGGCCGGGTCTGGGGAAGCGGGCTGCCATCCGGGGCCAGCACCTGCGGCAATGGGAAAGCGGTGTGCACGGCGTCGCGCCCGCCAGCGTGGTCGTTGTCGGCATGACTGATGATGGCCAGATCCAGCCGCCGTACCCCCAGCGCGTGCAACGCCGGCACGACCGCCTGCTCGCCGGCATCGAACCCGTCTTCCAACGCCGGCCCCATGTCGTACAGCAAGGTGTGACCGGCTGTCCGCACCAGGACCGACAGCCCCTGGCCGACATCGACCACCAACAGTTCGACCTCGCCTTGCCGGGGCAGCTCGCGCGGGGGCAACAGCAGCGGCAACCACAGCAGAAGCCCCAGCCAGCGTCCAGGCAGGCCGCGCGGCAGCAACAACCAGAACGCGCCCAGCAGCGCCAGCGGCACCGCGTAAGCGCGCGCCTGCGGCAGCCAGACCAGCGCCAACGGGCTGTCAGCCAGCCAGGTCAACGCCGGCCAGAGCAGCTCGAAACTGCCGGCTGCCAGGCGCCAGAACAGCACGCCCCAGCCGGCATGCAGGGTGTCCGCCAGCACGCCCAGCAGGCTCAGCGGCACCACCACCAGGCTCCACCACGGCACTGCAGCCAGATTGGCCAGCGGGCCAAGCAGCGACGCCTGCCCGAACAGCATCACACACAGCGGCAACAGGCCCAGGCTGGCCACCGCCTGGGCCGCCAGAAAACCACGCAGCATCCCGCCCAAGCCTGGGCTATCGCCCTCCGGCAGGCACCAGAGCAGCCAGGCCACACCGGCAAAACTGAGCCAGAAGCCCGCCCCCAGCAGTGCCAGCGGATCCAGCACCAGCAGGGTGATGCAGGCCAGGGCCAGCGCATCGACCAACCGCAGCCGTCGGCGCAGCCAACGCGCCAGCACCAGCACCGTGATCATCACCGCCGTGCGCAAGGTGGGCACGGCCATGCCCGTCAACGCGGCATACCCGAAGGCACCGATCACCGCGCCCACCCCGGCGGCCAGTGGCCGTGGCAGCCATCGGCACAGCCCCGGCCACAGCCACCACAGCGCCGCCACCAGCAGCGCGCCGAACCCGGCCACCAGGCCGACATGGAAGCCGGAAATGGCGATCAGATGGGTCAGCCCGGCGGCGCGCAACCGGGCCCAGTCGGTCGTGTCCAGCCCCCGGGTATCGCCCAACGCCAGCGCCTGCACGTAGCGTGCAGCCGGAGACGGTACCGCCGCGGCGATGCGTGCGCTCATCGTTTCACGCCAGGCCACCACACCTGCCGGAGCGGCCAGCCGGCGCGCCTCGACCGGCGACTGCACGCTGCCGGTCGCCACCAGCCTGTTCATCAGGGCAAACCGTTCGCTGTCACTGCCGCCCGGATTGCGCAACCCTTGCGGCGCGCGCAACCGCACATGCAGTTGCCAGCGGCTGCCCGCCTGCAGAGCCGGGCGCGGCCCGCCGCGATCCTGATACCAGGCCAAGCGCAGGCGCTGTCCGCGCAACTGCAGCGGCATTGCCGGCGTGGCATCCACTTCGAACAGAAAGCGAGTGCGCCGCGCCTCCTGCACCGGCAGATCGACGATCTGACCGCTGATCCACACCCGTTCGCCATTGCGTGCCGCCGGCCACTGCGCGGCCAAGACCAGTGCGGCCATCCAACCGGCATACGCAGCCCCGAGCGACATCACGCCCAGTACGCGCCGCCAGTCGCGCTGCCACGCCAGCACCACTCCGACCAACGCCAGCACCAGCAGCCACGGCCAGGCCGGCAGTCCCGGCAACAGCAGGCTGCCGGCGCAGCCGCTCAGCAGGGCGGCCGCGCAAGCCGGGCCGAGCAGCGGCCAGCCGGCAGCAGCAGACGCCCGGATCGTCTCAGGCGAGGAATGCGGACATGCCGCGATCGTGACGGCCATGCCGGCAGTCTCGCCGACCCCCGCACTGGCGTCGCTCGGTCAAGCGCGTGCAGTGGCGTCGGGGTTTTCCCCGACAGCCAGCACCGTAAGCGACCGTCGGGATCAGACCTCGGCGGCAGACAAGGTGCGCAGGCGCCCCTCATGCAACTCCAGTACCCGGTCCAGCCGACGTGCCAGGCTGCGGTCGTGCGTCACCAGCACCAGACTGGTGCCCTGCACCCGATTGAGCTCCAGCATCTGTCCGAACACCTGCGCCGCGGTGCGTTCGTCGAGGTTGCCGGTGGGTTCGTCGCCCAGCACGCAGGCCGGCCGGTTGATCAACGCCCGCGCCACAGCGGTGCGCTGACGCTCGCCACCGGAGAGTTCGCCTGGTTTGTGATCGAGACGATGCCCAAGCCCCACCGCTTCCAGCATGGCCTGCGCGCGTGTCTGCGCTTCCGCCAGCGGTCGCCCGGCCAGCAACAGCGGCATCATCACGTTTTCCAGCGCCGAAAGCTCCGGCAACAGGTGATGAAACTGGTAGATGAAGCCCAGCGCCCGGTTGCGCAGACGGCCGCGCTCGGCATCCGACAGCGCGCTCATCTTTTGCCCGGCCACATAGACCTCACCAGCGGTGGGGACATCCAGCCCGCCCAGCAAGTGCAGCAACGTGCTCTTGCCGGCTCCGGAGGCACCCAGGATGGCCACGGTCTCGCCGGGATGGATGGCAAGCGTCAGGCCGCTGAAGACTGGGGTATGCAGCTTGCCCTCGGCATAGGTCTTGCCGAGGTTTTCGGCGCGGATCACTGCTTGCGTGACGTCATTCATAACGCAGTGCCTCCGCCGGCGCCGTACGGGCAGCACGCCAGGCCGGATACAGGGTGGCAAGGAACGCCATGGTGAGAGCGACCAGCACAATCACTGTCACGTCCTGGGCCTGCATGTCGGTCGGCAACCCGGTGATGTAGTACACATCCTCGGGCAGCAACTGCACGCCAAACACGCGCTCGATGGCCTGCAAGATACGGTTGAGGTTCAAGGTCAGGGCGATGCCACCCACCAGACCGGTCACCGTTCCGATCAACCCGATCAGGCTGCCCTGCACCATGAACACCTGCATCACCTGCCGCGGGGTCATGCCGAGGGTGCGCAGGATGGCGATGTCGGCCTGCTTATCGGTCACCAGCATCACCTGTGACGAAACCAGATTGAAGGCCCCCATCGCCACCAGCAGCGACAACAGGATGCCCATCACCGTTTTTTCCATCTTCAAAGCGCGGAACAGATTGGCGTTGTCCTGGGTCCAGTCACTGACCCGATAGGGGCCGGCGAGCTTTTGCGCCAACGCCCGGGCGACATCGAAAGCCTGATCCATGTCATGCAGCTTCAGGCGCACACCGGTGACGCCCTCGCCCATCCGCAAGACGCGTTGCAAATCCTGCAGGTTGACCACCGCCAGCCCCTTGTCGAAGTCGTTGTAGCCGGCCTCGAAAATGCCGCTGACCCGGAACCGCTTCATGGTCTGCACGCCACCGACCGGCGTGCTGCGAAAGTCGGCCAAGGTGACGATCACGTCATCGCCCACCGACACCCCCAGCCACAGCGCCAGCTCCTTGCCAAGCACGATGTTGAATCGACCCGGCTGCAACTGCTGCAGACTGCCCTGCACCATCTTGGCCGGCAGCACCGAGACCGTGGCTTCCTGCACCGGATCGATGCCCCGCACCATCGCCGGCTGGTTGCTGGCACCGGAAATCAGCGCTTCTTTTTCGATGTAGGGCGCCGCGCCTGCCACCCTGGGATCGGCCAAGGCCAGCCGCACCGCACGCTGCCACTCCTGCAACGGCTCGCCATAACCGCTGACGGTGGCGTGCGCGGCCATGCCCAGCATGCGGGTGCGGATCTCCTTCTGGAACCCGCTCATCACCGCCAGTGTGGTGATCAGCGCGGTGACGCCCAGCGCGATACCGGCAATCGACGCCAGCGAGATGAACGAAATAAAGCCGTTGCGGCGCTTGGCGCGCAGGTAGCGCAGGCCAATGGCAACGGGAACCGGTTTGAACATCGCATCTCCCGGGAAACGTCAGCACCTCAAACGCGCCCATCCTGAACCTGCCAGCCCCGCACGAATCCGGCCAATACCAAGACGGGCCTTGCGTGCTTTCGCGGGCAGGCCATCCAGGCCGATGCACCTTCGAGGTTCGCAAAGGCCGCCTATCGTGCCACCGTTGCCGGCCTTGCAACAGCGCCCCGCCTGCGCAGAGCCAGGCTCAATTCACGGCGTGCCGCCGCAGACAGCTGGCCCGGCCAGAACATCCGGGCCTGCCGCCGACGACCACCGCTGCGCCAACTGACGAAGACCCAGGGGCCGCGCCAATGCACTTGCAGCGCGTCGATGCAGCGCCCGTCGCAACGCACCGGACCGGAACCGACCGGAATCTCCAGGACGCAACCCGGCTGGCGCCGGTAGCGCATGCAGGTGCGGACAGCGGCGAGCGCAACCAGCAGCGCGATGCCCCAGGCCGGGATCGCCGGCAGGTCGGACGCCAGCACGGCAAACACCGCCAGCCCCGACATGCCGATCAGCGTCCACTGCCCGGCACGGGCAGGACGCCACTCAATCCGGCAGGGCGCGGATTCGTGCGATGAGGTCGGCAAGCCCGGCATCCTCCGGCACCTCGTGTCCCAGGAACCAGCGCCAGAGTCTGTCGTCTTCGCTGTCTAGAAGCTGCAGGAACAGTGCGCGCTCATGGGTCGGACTTTGCCGCCAGCACTGCTCCAGCCAGCGCCCAAGCAGCTGGTCGAGTTCACGCATGCCACGCCGGCAGCGCCAGCGCAGTTTTCTCAGTTCGATCTCGTCATCCATGCCGGAAAACACCGCCCTAAGGAGCCGGCATTATCGCCGCAGGCGCGGCGTTCAGTTGGCCGCAGACGCCTGCCGGATGCGGTGATGGATCAGCAACGCAACGAAGGTGCTGATCGCCCCGGACAGCAGATACACCCCCAAAAACGCCAGCCCGAAACGGGCGCAGGCCCACAGCACCAGCAGCGGCGCAAAGGCAGCCCCGATCAGCCAGGCCAGATCGGTGCTCAGGGCGGCGCCGGTATAGCGATAGCGGGCACCGAAGTTGCGGGTCACCGCACCCGATGCCTGCCCGTAGGACAGCCCTAGCAGCAAAAAGCCCAGCAGAATGAAGGCCTGCTGCGCCAGTTCGCCGCCGGCCAGCAGGGTGGGTGAAAAACCGCTGAACATGGCGATCGCCAGCGCCAATCCGCCGAGCGTGGGGATCCGGCCGAACCGATCCGCCAGAAGTCCGGAAAACAGCACCCCAGCAATGGCCAGGAAACCGCCCAGAATCTGGATGCCAAGCAGCTTGACCAGTGGTTGCCCGGAAAACAGCAGCGCCCAGGACAGCGGGAAAATGGTGACGATGTGGAACAGCGCGTAGCTGGCCAGCGGCGCAAACGCCCCGATCACCACGTGCCGGCCCTTGACCGCCAGCAGCTCGCGCAGCGACACCGGCTCCAGCTCACGGGCATCCATTTCGCGCTCGTACTCCTCGGTGACCACCAGCCGCAGCCGGGCAAACAGGGCCACCACGTTGAGGGCAAACGCGGCATAGAACGGGTAGCGCCAGCCCCAGTCGTAGAAATCCTGCTCGGACAGGCTGGCCATCAGATAGGCAAACAGTGCCGCGGCGACGATGAAGCCGACCGGCGCCCCAAGCTGCCCCAGCATGGCGTACCAGCCCCGCCGGTGCTTGGGCGCATTGATGGCCAACAGCGACGGCAGCCCATCCCAGGAACCGCCGACGGCCATGCCCTGCAGCAGGCGCAACAGCACCAGCAGGACGATGGCAGTGCTGCCCAGGCTGGCATATCCGGGCAGGAAGGCAATCCCGGCCGTCGCCGTCCCCAGCAGGAACAGCGCCACGGTCAGCTTGACGCCACGCCCCCAGCGCCGCTGCACCTGCATCGATAGCCAAGTCCCCAGCGGACGGGTCAGAAACGCCAGGGCGAAAACGGCAAAGGCATACAGGGCGCCGGTGAAGGCATCGACGAACGGGAAGAACACCCGTGGGAACACCAGCGCTGAGGCGATGCCAAACACGAAGAAGTCAAAGTTTTCGGAAGCGCGCCCGATCACCACCCCGACCGCGATCTCGCCAGGGGCGACCTCGTGGCTGGCCTTGCGGCCGTGGTCATGGGCTGTCGCGGTGGGGAACTGTGCAGACATGGTTAACTCCAGGGCGCTGACAAACACGCAAGTAAGAATGCACCGATTTGACCATAGATCAAGTCAGAAGATCTTGCGATAGGACAAAACGTCCTAGTGCGGACACCGTCTGCGCCGACTAAACTTACGCCACCCCCACGTCACATCCTGATCATGCTCAAGCTCCCACGCTACACGTGGCTGCTGCCACTGCTTTTTCTTTTGACCGGCTGCGACCGCTTGGTGGTGCTCGATCCCAGCGGCGACATCGCCCGCCAGCAGGGCCAGCTGATCGTCATCGCCACCGCGCTGATGCTGTTGGTGATCGTGCCGGTGATCGCGCTGACGCTGTTCTTTGCCTGGCGCTACCGCGCCTCCAACCGCTCAGCGCCCTACACCCCGGATTGGGACCACTCCACCCAGCTGGAGCTGGTGATCTGGGGCGGCCCACTGCTGATCATCCTCGCCCTGGGTGCCATCACCTGGATCACCACCCACACCCTGGATCCCTATCGCCCACTCGACCGCATCGCCCCCGGCAAGCCGATCCCGGCCGGCGTCAAGCCGCTGGAGGTGCAGGTGGTGTCGTTGGACTGGAAGTGGCTGTTCATCTACCCCGAACAGGGCGTGGCCGCCGTCAATGAACTGGCGCTGCCGGTGAACCGGCCGGTGCGGTTTCTGCTGACCTCGTCGAACGTGATGAACGCGTTCTACGTGCCCGAGCTGGCCGGGATGATTTACACCATGCCCTCCATGCAGACCCAGCTGAACGCGGTCGCCAACCAACCTGGTGAGTTCGTCGGCTTTTCCGCCAACTACAGCGGCGCCGGATTCTCCTGGATGCGCTTTGCCGTCCATGCCACCGACGAGGCCGGGTTCCAGGCCTGGGTGAACAAAGCCCGCGCGGCCGGCGAACGCCTGGATCGTGCGCGTTATCTCGCCCTGGAAAAGCCCAGCGAGCGCGAGCCGGCACGTCTGTTTGCCGCGGTCGATCCTGGCCTGTATGACGCCATCCTCAACCGCTGCGTGGACCCGCGCAAGATGTGCATGCACGAGATGATGGCCATCGACGCTGCCGGCGGGCGCAGTGCCGCCAGCAACGGCATTGCCTCGCTGCGCCCGCGTGACCGTGGCGATCTGCGCGGCCGTCCCTACGTCGCTGGCGCCACCTGTGCCACCGACGAGGCCACTCCCGTGACCCGCAGCCTGGCGCTGCGTGCCCAATGATGTCTGCCCTGGCAACCACGATGATGACCCCCACCCTTTCTCCCGATGCCACCGGCATTTCGCCCTGGCTGGGCAAACTCAGCCTGGCGGCGATCCCCTATCACGAGCCGATCCTGGTCGCCACCTTCATCGGTGCCTCGCTGGCCGCACTCGCCGTGCTGACACTGATGACCCGCTACCGTCTGTGGGGCGTGTTCTGGCGCGAATGGGTCACCAGCATCGACCACAAGAAGATCGGCATCATGTACATGGTGCTGGGCCTGGTGATGCTGCTGCGCGGCTTTGCTGACGCGCTGATGATGCGTGCCCAGCAGGCGATCGCCTTTGGCGACAACTTTGGCTATCTGCCGCCACACCACTACGACCAGATCTTCACCGCCCATGGCGTGATCATGATCTTCTTCGTGGCCATGCCGTTCATCACCGGGTTGATGAACTACGTGGTGCCGCTGCAGATCGGTGCCCGCGACGTGGCGTTCCCGTTCCTCAACAACTTCAGCTTCTGGATGACCGCTGCCGGCGCCGGGCTGGTGATGATCTCGCTGTTCGTCGGCGAGTTCGCCAAAACTGGCTGGCTGGCGATGGCGCCGCTGTCGGGGATCGACTACAGCCCTGACGTCGGGGTGGACTATTACATCTGGGCCCTGCAGATCGCAGGCGTCGGCACGACCCTGTCCGGCATCAATCTGATCGTGACCATCCTGAAGATGCGTGCGCCGGGCATGAGCCTGATGAAGATGCCGGTGTTCACCTGGACGGCGCTGTGCTCCAACATCCTGATCGTGGTCACCTTCCCGGTGCTGACCGCGGTGCTGGCGATGCTGACCCTGGATCGCTACCTGGGGACCAACTTCTTCACCAACGACCTCGGCGGCAACCCGATGTTGTACGTGAACCTGATCTGGATCTGGGGCCATCCGGAGGTCTACATCCTGATCCTGCCGCTGTTTGGCGTGTTCTCGGAGGTGGTCTCGACCTTCACCGGCAAGCGCCTGTTCGGCTACAGCTCGATGGTGTACGCCACGGTGTGCATCACCATCCTGTCGTACCTGGTGTGGCTGCACCACTTCTTCACCATGGGTTCGGGCGCCAGCGTGAACTCGTTCTTCGGGATCACCACCATGATCATCTCGATCCCGACCGGGGCGAAGATGTTCAACTGGCTGTTCACCATGTACCGCGGCCGCATCCGCTTCGAGGTGCCGATGCTGTGGACGATCGGCTTCATGGTGACTTTCACCGTGGGCGGCATGACCGGCGTGCTGCTGGCGGTGCCCCCGGCCGACTTCGTGCTGCACAACTCGCTGTTCCTGGTCGCCCACTTCCACAACGTGATCATCGGCGGCGTGGTGTTCGGTGTATTTGCCGCCATGACGTACTGGTTCCCCAAGGCGTTCGGTTACCGGCTTGACCCGTTCTGGGGCAAGATGTCGTTCTGGTTCTGGTTCTTCGGCTACTGGTTTGCCTTTACCCCGCTGTACGTGCTGGGGCTGATGGGCGTCACCCGCCGCATGAGCCATTTCGACGATCCCAGCCTGCAGCCGTGGTTTGTGATCGCTGCCTTCGGCGCCGTGCTGATCGCCATCGGCATCGCCGCTTTCCTGGTCAATCTGGTGGTCAGCTACCGCAAGCGCGAGCAGCTGCGCGACCTCACCGGCGATCCGTGGAATGGCCGCACCCTGGAGTGGTCCACCTCCTCGCCGCCGCCGGCATACAACTTTGCCTTCACCCCGGTGGTGCGCGACAACGACGCCTGGGCCGACATGAAGCAGCATGGCTTCAAGCGTCCTGAGTCTGGCTTCCTGTCGATCCACATGCCCAAGAACACTGCGGCCGGCGTGGTATTGGCCGGCATCAGCCTGGTGCTTGGGTTTGCCCTGGTCTGGCATATCTGGTGGCTTGCGGTCACCGCCTTCGTGGCGCTGGTGATCTCGGCCATCGTGCACACCTTCAACTATGACCGCGACTTCCACATCCCGGCCGAAGACGTGGCCGCAACTGAAGCCGCGCGCACCCAGCAACTGGCCCACGCCCATGTCTGACGCGATGTCTCTACCTGCCACCGGCCGTCCGGCCGACCCCACCGCGGCCTTCCTCGACCTGGAAGGCCACCACCATCCGGAGAACGGCTCACTGCTGGGCTTCTGGATCTACCTGATGAGCGACCTGCTCATCTTCGCCTGCCTGTTTGCCACCTTCGGCGTGCTAGGCCGCAGCTATGCGGCCGGCCCGTCCGGCGCCGAGCTGTTCGACTTGACGCTGGTGGCGGTCAACACGGCGTTGCTGTTGCTGTCGTCGCTGACCTACGGCTTTGCCATGATCGCCATGCAGGCCGGCAGCAAGCGCGGCGTGCTGGGCTGGCTGGCGATCACCGGCCTGCTGGGCGCGGCGTTCGTCAGCATTGAACTCTATGAGTTCGCGCATCTGATCCACGAAGGTGCCGGGCCGCAGCGCAGCGCGTTTTTGACCTCGTTCTTCGCCCTGGTTGGCACCCACGGACTGCATGTGAGCTTCGGTATCGTCTGGCTGCTCACGCTGATGCTGCAGGTCGGTCGGTTCGGCCTGACCGGAGCCAACCAGCGCCGGTTGCTGTGTCTGTCGATGTTCTGGCACTTCCTCGATCTGGTCTGGATCGGCGTGTTCACCTTCGTTTACCTGATGGGCGTGCTGCAATGAGCCAACACCCGCATTCTTCCGACTCTCACGGCCACGACGCACACCACGGCCACGAGGCCACGCCGGGGATCCACTTCAGCCTGCGCGGCTACCTGACCGGGTTTTTCCTCTCGGTGGTGCTCACCGCCATTCCATTCTGGCTGGTGATGGGCAAGGTATTGCCCAGCGCGACCGTCACCGGCGTGGTGCTGATCGCCTTCGCGGTCGTCCAGATCCTGGTTCACATGGTGTATTTCCTGCACCTGGATGCGCGCTCCGAGGGCGGCTGGAACCTGATCTCGATCATCTTCACCCTGATCCTGCTGGTGATCGTGCTGACGGGCACGCTGTGGGTCATGCACCACATGAACACCAACATGATGCCGATGACCCCGCACGACGCGCGGATGGTGGACTGACACCGGGAGTGCCCGGATGCCCGCGCCCCGCCGCCTGTCTCGCCTGTTTCTGCTGGCGCTGCTGGTGTGCGGCGTAGCGGGCTTCTCGGCACTGGGCGTGTGGCAACTTAAGCGGCTGCACTGGAAACGGGCGCTGATCGCGCGGGTGGAGGGCTACTTGCATGCCCCGCCCACCCCGGCCCCACCGCCCGCTCTGTGGCCGACGCTGGACAGCCAGCGCGAGGAATATCGGCGCGTCGTCGTGCATGGCCAGTATGTGCAGGGTGCAGAGACCCGCACCCAGGCCGTCACCGAACTCGGCGCAGGGTATTGGGTGCTCAGTCCACTGCGGACAACACAAGGCTGGGTGGTGCTGATCAACCGCGGCTTCGTCCCTGCGGATGCACAGGCCGCGCCACCGCCTGCCGGGCCGGTGACGGTGCCAGGCTTGCTGCGCCGTAGCGAGCCCGGTGGCGGTTTCCTGCGTACCAACCAGCCAGCACAGGAACGCTGGTACTCCCGCGATGTCGCGGCGATCGCCCGTGCACGCCGATTGCAGCACGTGGCGCCCTATTTCATCGACGCTGCGGCCAATCCCGCTGCGACCGGCTGGCCGCGCCCTGGCATGACGGTGATCCGCTTCCGCAACCAGCATCTGCAATACGCGTTGACCTGGTTTGCACTGGCGCTGCTATCGGCATGGGGCCTCTGGCGGGTGCTGTCGGAGCCGACCCGTTTGCGGCACGATGGCGACCATGGCCACGTCTGATTCCGCCACCTCCGCAGCGCAGACCATCCCAGTCCGGGACTGGCGCAGCAGCGCGCGCGGTAAAAACATGCAGCAGCTGCAGCAGCTGCGCTGGATCGCCATCGCCGGCCAGTTGCTGGCAATCCTGGTGGTGCATGCCGGCATGGGGATTGCGCTGCCGCTGTGGCCGATGTTGCTGGTGCTGGCCGCGCTGTGCCTGGTCAACCTGCTTGGCCCGCTGTACTGGCGACACCTGCACAAGGTACGACTGCGCCACCTGCTGTTCTCACTGTTGGCGGACGTGGCAGCACTGACGGCGCTGCTGCATCTGGCAGGCGGCATCACCAATCCATTCGTGTTCCTGTACCTGCTCCAGGTGGTGTTGGCGGCAATCCTGCTGCCGCTTAAGGCACGCTGGCTGGTGGTGGCGGTCACCAGCCTGTGCCTGCTGTGGCTGGCTGTCACCCCCAGCCCGGTGCGCCTGCCGGCCAACCTGGACGCCGGTCTGGCCGACCGCTACGTGCAGGGGCTGTTGGTGTGCTTCGTGCTGATGGCGGCCCTGCTGGTGATTTTCATGGGCCGCATCGGCGAAATCCTGCGCGCCCGTGATGCCCGCCTGGCCGCACTGCGCCAGCGCGCCATCGAGGAAGAACACATCGTGCGCATGGGCCTGCTGGCCACTGGCGCCGCCCATGAGCTGGGAACACCGCTGGCGACCATGGCGGTGATCCTGGGTGACTGGCAGCATCTGCCGCACTTCACCTCCGATCCCGAGCTGCTCAATGACGTCACCGAGATGCAGGCGCAGGTGTTGCGCTGCAAAGCGATCGTGCGGGGCATTCTGCAATCCGCGGGCGAACCGCGTGGCGAAGCCCCGCATCCAACCGACCTGCACGCCTACATCGAATCGCTGGCCGACCACTGGCGTCAGCGCACCCAGGCCCCACTGGCGCTGCACAACCACATTCGGCCGGGGATCGGCATCGTCGCCGATGACGGCATCCGACAGATGCTGTTCAACGTACTGGACAATGCCCAGGAAGCATCACCCGGCCAGGTCAGACTGCATGCCCAGCTGGATGACGACGCGCTTATGCTCATCGTTGAAGATGACGGCCCAGGATTTGCCGATGCCATCCTGGATCGGCTCGGCACGCCTTATCTGTCCAGCAAGGATGCACCCGGCCGCGGGCTGGGGTTGTTTCTCTCGGTCAACGTGGCGCGCACGCTAGGCGGGAGCATCCAGGCAGAAAACCGGCGCGAGGGTGGTGCCCGTGTGCGTATCCGCATCCCCGTACAGGCGCTGGCCACCGGGACGACCGGGGAGGAGGATCTGGCATGAACACGTCATCACGCCGTCTGTTGCTGGTCGAAGATGATGCGGCGTTTGCGCGCACCCTGGCGCGCTCCTTCGAACGCCGGGGGTATACGGTGCGCACCCTGGACCGGCTGGAAGCCTTGCAGGCCGCGCTGGCCGATGGCGAAACCTTCACCCACGCCGTCGTCGATCTCAAACTGGCAGGCGGCAGTTCCGGGCTGGCCTGCGTCCAGGCGCTGCATGCGCATGACCCGTCCACCATCATCGTGGTGCTGACCGGCTACGCCAGCATCGCCACTGCAGTGGAAGCGATCAAACTCGGCGCCCGCCATTACCTGGCCAAACCCTCCAACACCGATGACATCGAGGCCGCCTTTGCGCGCGAGAGCGGCGACCCCGATGCCGCGCTCGGCGCCCGCCAGACCTCGATCAAGACGCTTGAATGGGAGCACATCCACGAAGTGCTGGCGGCCACCGGCTTCAATATCTCGGAAGCGGCACGCCAGCTGGGGATGCACCGCCGCACCCTGGCCCGCAAACTGGAAAAACGGCGGGTGAAATAAGCCAATGCAACAAAGCCGCTGCCATGAAGCAGCGGCTTTGTTGTCGGGACTGCGGATGCATGCGCCAGTTGACACACGCAACCGCTGCTGGCGCAGTGATCGGCTTAGAGCTTGCGCGCCAGCATCAGTTTCTTGATTTCGGCGATCGCCTTGGCTGGGTTCAACCCCTTCGGGCAGGTCCGCGCACAGTTCATGATGGTGTGGCAGCGGTACAGCTTGAACGGGTCTTCCAACTCGTCCAGACGTGCACCAGTGTCCTCGTCGCGGCTGTCCACGATCCAGCGGTAGGCCTGCAGCAGAATCGCCGGGCCCAGATAGCGCTCGCCGTTCCACCAGTAGCTGGGGCAGGACGTACTGCAGCAAGCGCACAGGATGCACTCGTACAGGCCATCCAGCTTGGCGCGATCTTCCTTGCTCTGCAGGCGCTCGCGATCCGGCGGCGGTGGCGTCTGCGCGCGCAGCCAAGGCCGGATGCTGGCATGCTGGGCGTAGAAATGGGTGAGATCCGGCACCAGATCTTTGACCACCGGCATGTGCGGCAGCGGATAGATGGCGATCTCGTCACCCTTGACGTCCTCGATCGCGCAGATGCAGGCCAGCGTATTGGTGCCGCCGATGTTCATCGCGCACGAACCGCAGATTCCCTCGCGGCAGGAGCGGCGGAAGGTCAGCGTCGGATCGATCTCGTTTTTGATCTTGATCAGCGCGTCCAGCACCATCGGCCCGCAGGACGCCATGTCCACTTCATAGGTATCCAGCCGCGGGTTCTGCCCGTCGTCGGGATTCCAACGGTAGATCTTGAACGTGCGCGGCTTTTTGGCCCCCGGTGCCGGGAAATGCCGACCCTTCTGGACCCTGGAGTTTTTCGGGAGGGTAAATTCAGCCATGGGGTTTGATCTCCCGGATCAGTAAACGCGCTTCTTCGGAGGCACCACCTCGACATCGCCGGTGAGCGTGTACATGTGCACCGGGCGGTAATCGATGCGGGTGTTGCCCTGTTCGTCGAGCCAGCAGATGGTGTGCTTGAGCCAGTGCTCGTCGTCGCGCTCGGGGTAATCCTCGCGCGCGTGGGCGCCGCGCGATTCCTTGCGGTTCTCGGCAGAGACGATGGTCACCAGCGCCTGCCCCAGCAGGTTCTGCAACTCCAGGGTCTCGATCAGATCCGAGTTCCACACCAGCGAGCGGTCGGAAACCCGCACATCGGCGAAGCTGGCATGAATGTCGCGGATCGCCTTGACGCCCTCGGCCAGGCTTTCCCCGGTCCGGAACACCGCGGCGTCTTTCTGCATCGCCCGCTGCATGTTGAGGCGGATTTGCGCAGTCGGCAGGCTGCCATTGGCATGCCGCAGACGGTCGAGGTTGGCCAGCGACTTCTCGCAGGCATCGGCGGCCAGCGACTTGTGCGGTGCGCCGGGCTTGATGGTTTCGGCACACCGGTTGGCCACGGCACGCCCGAACACGACCAGATCCAGCAGCGAGTTGGAACCCAGCCGGTTGGCGCCATGCACGGACACGCAGGCGGCTTCGCCAATGGCGTACAGGCCCGGCACCACCGCGTCGGGGTTGCCGTCTTTGAGCTGCACCACTTCACCGTGGTAGTTGGTGGGGATGCCGCCCATGTTGTAGTGGACCGTCGGGATGACCGGAATCGGCTGCTTGGTCACGTCCACGCCAGCGAAGATGCGGGCGCTTTCGGCGATGCCAGGCAGCTTTTCGTGGATGTCCTTGGGGTCGAGGTGGGTCAGATCGAGATGGATATGATCCTTGTGCTCGCCCACCCCACGTCCTTCGCGGATTTCGATGGTCATCGCCCGGCTGACCACGTCACGGCTGGCCAGGTCTTTGGCGTTGGGCGCATAGCGCTCCATGAAACGCTCGCCATTGCTGTTGCGCAGGATGCCACCCTCACCGCGCACGCCTTCGGTGATCAGGCAGCCGGCGCCATAGATGCCGGTGGGATGGAATTGCACGAACTCCATGTCCTGCAGGCCCAGCCCGGCGCGCAACGCCATACCGCCGCCATCGCCGGTGCAGGTATGCGCGGACGTGGCCGAGAAGTAAGCACGGCCATAACCGCCGGTGGCCAGCACCACGCCATGGGCGCGGAACAGGTGCAGGGTGCCTTCTGCCATGTTGAGCGCGAGCACGCCGCGGCAGACGCCCTCCTCGTCCATGATCAGGTCGAGGGCGAAGTACTCGATGAAGAACTGCGCCTGGTGTGCCAGGGCCTGCTGGTAGAGGGTATGCAGGATGGCGTGGCCGGTACGGTCGGCCGCGGCGCAGGTGCGCTGGGCCGTGCCCTTGCCGTAATGGGTGGTCATGCCACCGAACGGACGCTGGTAGATCTTGCCATCCTCGGTGCGGCTGAACGGCACACCTTGATGCTCCAGTTCGATCACCGCCGGGATGGCCTCACGGCACATGTATTCAATGGCGTCCTGGTCGCCCAGCCAGTCCGACCCTTTGATGGTGTCGTAGAAATGGAAGCGCCAGTCGTCCTCGCCCATGTTGCCCAGCGCGGCGGAAATGCCACCCTGTGCTGCCACGGTGTGGCTGCGGGTCGGGAAGACTTTGGTCAGGCAGGCGGTCTGCAACCCCTTCTGGGCCAGACCAAAGGTGGCGCGCAGGCCGGCGCCACCGGCGCCGACCACCACCACGTCAAATTTATGTTCCTGGATCGGATAGGCAGGCATCTTGGATCAGCTCCCGAGCGCGATGCGCAGCACCGCCAGCACGCCTGCAATGGCGGCCAGCGCACAAATGAAAAGAACCGCCAGCTGGGCCAGCACGGCCAGCAGCGGGGTGTGCACGTAATCTTCGATGATCACCTGCAAACCCAGCCGCGCATGCCAGAACATGCCCAGCAGGAACGCCACCAGCACGCTGGCATTGATTGGATCGGCCACCAGCGATTGCACCACCGCATACTCGGCGCTGCGCAGGCTCAGCAGCATGCCCAGCAGCCACAACCCGGATAGCGCCGTCGCAATCGCGGTCACGCGCTGCCAGATGAAATGGGCGGTTCCGTCCTTGGCCGACCCCAGCCCGCGTGCCCGCTTCAGCGGTGTCTGCATGTTGATGTTCTGGCTCATACCTGCCCCCAGTGCGACAACACAAACGCCCAGCCGATGGCGGTGAGCACCACGCTGCCGATGATCGAAATCCAGCTACTGCGGACGAAATCCGGGATCGCAAACCCCATCCCGCCGTCCTGCAGCAGATGCCGCACACCGTTGATGAGGTGATACGCCAGGGCCCAGGTAAACCCGACCATCAGCAGCCGGCCCAGGGGAGCGGCTAGGCAGGCAGTGAAGGCCTGCCAGCGCTGCTCGCCTCCGGCCAGTGCCAGCAGCGCCCACACCAGCGCCAGGGCTCCGATCGAAAGCAGCATGCCGGTGGCGCGATGCAGGATCGACGACGCCATCTGCGCCTGCCAGCGGTAGATCTGCAGATGCGGTGACAAGGGACGTGCGCGTGCACGGATATCGGGATCGGCCATGATGGGCGCTCTCCGGGCTGGGCGGTCGAAACCGCGTGGCGGGGTGGTTCAAAAGTCGATGCAGCGACCGTTTTTCTCCCAATCGCCATAACGCGTCGGATCCGGCCCCTGCCGACCGCCGATCTCACGCGGCGGGGGCGGAGGCACAGGCGCCTTCTGTACGTCATTGCTTGCCGGTGCAGATGCAGGCTCTGGCTCGGCGGGCGATTGGCCTATGATCGTTGCATTCATGACTACACAAGTGTACGTCCACCTGCCCATGTCCAACAACCTGCAGCCCATTGCCGGACACGACTTCGCCCTGCCCGCACACACCGTCCTGTGCCTGCATGGCGCTGATGCAATGGCGTTTGCCCAGGCGCAGTTCATGAACGATGTCGGCCGGCTGACCGATGGCCAGTGGCAATGGAACGGCTGGCTGACCCCGAAAGGCCGCCTGATCGCGCTGTTTGCACTGCTGCGCCTGGATCCCGAAACGCTATGGCTGCTGCTATTGCCGGGCACCGATGCAGCGACGCTCGCGCAGGCGCTGCAGCGCTACGTGCTGCGCCGCAAGGTGACGATTGCGCCGCAGTCGCTGCCTGTCAGCGCCCGCTTTTCCGCGCCGCAGGACGCCCGCGATGCAACGCTGGCGCAGATCGGGGACGGTGTGATCGAGCTGGACATGAGCGGCGATGGCGGCCCGCGCCGACTGCTGATCGGCGCGACCGGTCTCTGCGATGCACAAGCCGAGGCTGCCTGGGCCCGCGCTGACATGACCCACGGGCTGCCGTGGCTGTCGGAGGCGCAGGCTGGGCAATGGACGCCGCAGCAGCTTTCGCTGCAGCGCCTGAATGCCTTCAGCGTCAAGAAAGGCTGCTACCCGGGGCAGGAAATCGTCGCCCGTACGCATTTTCTGGGTCAGAGCAAACGCGGGCTGGTCCTACTGGAAACCGACTCGCCCATTGCCGTCGGTGCGCCGGTACAGGCAGCTGGCGAGACCATCGGCCAGATCATTGCCACTGCCGCCCCCCTGGCGCTGGCGGTACTGCCCCACGATGCGCCACTGGCGCTGCACAGCGCAGACGGACACCCACTCCAACGCCGCGCCTTGGCCGCCGGGCTGGTGCGCGGATAACGCCCACCTGTTCTCACCCACCCCCAGAAAATCCAACCAGCAACTGCCCGGCGGCACGATGCGACCGGGCGCACGCTTTGGCAGTCGCACCGAAAATGAGAGGTGAACTGCCCAGGGCAACCGGGTATAACGTCATCTGGCGAGGGGTCAGCAAACGACGCAGCAGGCATACGCAAGGCTCAGGCATGGAAACGGGCAAGATGCGCTGGCTGACGTGGATGTTGGGGCTATGCCTGCTCCTGACGGGCGCAGCCGCGCTCGGCCAAACCTCTGCCGCACCTGCTGCCGCACCTGCTACCGCACCTGCTACCGCACCTGCTACCGCACCTGCTACCGCACCTGCTACCGCACCTGCTGCCGCACCTGCTGCCGCACCTGCTGCCTCATCCGCTGCCGCAGCCTCTGGCCAGCCTGTCTCCGCGCCTCCGGCACGGATCCGGGTCGCCGTAGACAACAGCTATCCGCCCTACGTCTTCGTTGCGGACAACGGCACGGTACAGGGGTATCAGGCCGATCTCTGGCGGTTGTTCGAGCGGCATACCGGTATCCACATCGAACTGCTGCCGATGCCCTGGGATGACACTCAACGCGCCGTGCTGGAGCGGCGCGCCGACGTCCTGGACCTGGTGTTTCGCACCCCGGAACGGGAAGACCAGTTCGACTTCTCCGCGCCCTTCGGCTCGACGCCGGTGGGCATCTATGTCAACCGGCGCCTTCCGGGCATCCATGACCTCGTTTCCCTGCAAGGCATGCCGGTCGGGGTGGAACGAGGCGATGCCTGCGCCACGCGCCTGCGCCAGGCCGGCGTACGGCGCCTGCACGAGTACCCGACGTTCCGCGACATGATCCGCGCTGCCGAAGCAGGCGATCTCGGTATCTTCTGCGCAGAGGAAAACCCGGCCAACTACTACCTCTACCGCGCCGGCATCGACGATCGTTTCCAGCGCGCCTTCATCCTGTACGAGGGGCAGTTCCACCATGCCGTGCGCAAGGGGGAACGCGCCCTGCTGCAGCAGATCGCCCAAGGCATGGCTAGGATCCCTGCCCAGGAACGCGCCGCGCTGGCGAAAAAATGGCTGGCACCACCCGACCCGCTGCAACGCTGGCTGCGTCTGGCCTGGCCGGTGGCGGCGGCCATCCTGGGTCTACTGGCCCTGATGGCCTTGTGGATCTGGAGTCTGCGCCGCAGTGTCCGCCAGCGCACCCGCCAGCTACAGGAACGCCAGAGCCAGCTGCAGGCTGTCTTCGACGCCAGCCCGGATGCCATGTGGATTCGGGATCGTGACGGGCATTACCGCGACTGCAATGCCCGCGCCCAGGCACTGCTGGACCAACGCCACACCGAATCCGGCTCCCAGCGTGTGCTGGCAGAGGTCGACGATGCCCGCGTATTCGAGCGCGGCGAACCTAGCACCACGATGGTGGCCATCCCGGATGCAGATGGCCGGATCCATCACCACGAAATCATCAAGGTGCCGCTGCGCGATGCCGCCGGCCAGGTACACGGCCTGCTTGGGGTGGCACGCGACATCAGCGAGCGCCTGCAGCAGGAAACCCAGCTCAAACTGTGGGCGCAGGCGTTCGAACGCGCCGCCTTCAGCATGGCCATCCTGGACGCAAAGACGCTTGCGGTGCAGATGGTCAACCCTGCTTTCGCCCGTGAGCGCGGTTATCGTCCGGACGACATGATCGGCCTGCCACTGGAGGCACTGCATCCCCTGCAGCCCGCACATGAGGCTGCACGCATACGCGCCGCCCTTGCCCAGGGGACGCATACCCTGCTGGAAACCGAGCATGTCACCCGCGAGGGCCGCCGCTTCCCGGTGCAACTGGATTGCTCAGTGCTGTACGACGACACGGGGCAGCCGCACTACGTGGTGATGTATGTGCAGGACATCAGCCAGCGCAAACAGGCGGATGCCGAACTGCGTCTGGCCGCGGTGGCCTTCGAAACACTGGAACCGATGATGGTGCTGGATGACGCGGGCCGGATCCAACGCGTCAATACCGCCTTCACCTTGCTGACCGGCTTCGAGATCGGTGACGTCGTGGGCACGAGCCCGCAGACCTTGTTCCAGCCACGCCAGGACGACGAGGCATTCGAGCGCCTGTGGCCGCGGATCCAGCGCGAAGCCTTTTGGCAGGGCGAGCAGTGGATCGCCGTCAAGCGTGGCTCACCACGCATCGTCCGCCTGGAAATCACCGCCGTCCCGGACGAACATGGCGCCACCAGCCACTACCTGTGTGCCATGACCGATCTCACCGGCGAGCGCGAAGCGCTGGCCCGCGCCGAGCATCTGGCGCTGTTCGACCCGCTGACCGATCTACCCAACCGCAATTTTTTTGCCGATCGCCTGCTGCATACGCTGTCGGCCCCTGAGGTCAGCGCCGCCGCGCTTCTGCTGCTGGATCTGGATCACTTCAAACGGGTCAACGACCTGCGCGGCCACAGCACCGGCAACCAATTGCTGGCGTTCGTCGCCCAGCGTCTGCGCACGCTGCTGGGTGAGTCCGCCATCCTGGGTCGGTTCGATGGCGACACCTTCGCGATCCTGCTGCCCTGCACGGCGTCCATGCCCGCCCTCGACCAGCACGTGCTTGCCAGCGCCGAACGCATCCGCCAGGCGCTGCACGAACCGTTCTGGATCGACAACACAGTACCCATCACCCTCACCGCCAGCATCGGCTGGACCTTGCTGGATCCCGACATCCGCCATGCCGACGATGCCATCAAGCAGGCGGAGCTTGCGATGTATGCGGCCAAGGCCGCCGGTCGCAACCAGGTCATCCGTTTCGATGCATCGATGGCCGACCAGCTGGCCGAACAGGAAGCCCTGGCGCGTGAACTGCTGGACGCACTCGGCCGCGAAGACGGCGGGCTGGCCTTGCACTACCAGTTGCAGATCGATCAGGAAGGCCGCGCCATCGGTGCCGAGGCCTTGCTGCGCTTCACCCGACCGGACGGGCGCATGGTCACGCCGGATCGCTTCATCCCGCTGGCCGAAGAAAATGGCTTGATCCTGCCGCTGGGCGAATGGGTGCTGCAACGCGCCTGCCAACAACTGGCCGCCTGGGCGCACGCGCCACTGACCTGCGCCCTGTCGTTGGCCATCAATGTCAGCGCCCGCCAGTTCGTACAACCGGGGTTCGTGGACGACGTGCGGCGCGCGCTACAAGAAAGCGGCGCCAACCCGGCGCGTCTGGAACTGGAAATCACCGAATCCAGCCTGTTGGGTGATCTCGACCAGATCGCGGAACGGCTGATGCAGCTACAGGCACTGGGCATCCGCATTTCGCTGGACGATTTCGGCACCGGCTACTCCTCGCTGGCCTATCTGGCCAAGCTTCCCCTGGATCAGCTCAAGATCGATCGCAGCTTCATCTGTCACCTGCCAGACGATGCCAGCAACGCCGCCGTCGCCCAGACCATCATCCGCATGGCGCATGGTCTTGGGCTGGACGTGATCGCCGAAGGCGTGGAGACCTCAAGCCAGCGCGACTTCCTGGTCGCCCACGGTTGCCACGGCTTCCAGGGGTATCTGTTCGCCCGGCCGCTGCCGGTCGCCGAGTTCGAGCGGCTGCTGCGCGAGCAGTATCCGCTGCAATGAGTGGCACGTCGGGGCGTATCCAGACCGGCCGCACGCAGCCAGAGCGCCGGAAGCTCACTTTGGAACGCCTGGGCAACGCCATCCTGATGCTGTCAGCCCACGCCCGCCATGGCCGACGAGACGCGCCAACGTGTTCGGAGATTGCCTATCCTTGCCAGGCCAAGGCTTGGGGGCACGCATGGTGACAAGACGCGCCGATGTGGTGGTGGTGGGCGGAGGGCTGGCGGGGATCGTGACGGCGCTGGAACTGCGCCGTGCCGGACGGCATGTGGTGGTGATCGACCGCGACACGCCCGAGCGCTTCGGCGGGCTGGCGCTGTGGGCGTTTGGCGGCATGGCGCTGGTGGACACGCCGCTGCAGCGCCGCCGCGGCATCGCTGACTCGCCCGAGCGCGCGCTGGCCGACTGGCTGCGCTTTGGCGAGCTCGACCCAGGCGACACCCATGCCGTGGCCTGGGCGCGCCGCTATGTCGAGCGTTCCTGCCCGGACGTGTATGACTGGCTGCGTGCGCATGGCCTGCGTTTTCTGCCGGCGGTCAACTGGGTGGAGCGCGGCCGCAACGGCGACGGCAACACCGTCCCGCGCTACCACATCGTCTGGGGCACATCGCGCGAACTGACGCGACGGATGATCGCGGCCTTGCACGCAATCACAGCGCCCGGCTCGCTCACCGTACTGCATCGCCACCGGGTCACAGCCCTGCAAACCCGAGCCGGTCGCATCAGTGGCGTGCTGGCACAGCAAACCCTTGGCGGCGCCGAGGTGACCGTGGACGCCGATGCGGTGGTGCTGGCCACCGGCGGCCTCAATGGCAGCCACGAAGCATTGCGCCGCCACTGGCCACCGGAGCGGCCGCTGCCGACCGAGCTGCTCAACGGCGCGCATCCGTTCGCCGATGGCCAGATGCACGACGAAGCAGCCCGGCTGGGCGCGCAGATCGTCCGTCCCGGCGAGATGTGGAACTACGCCGCCGGCATCCCCCACCCATTTCCGCATTTTCCCGGCCACGGGCTGTCGCTGATTCCCTGCAAATCGGCGCTGTGGCTGGATCACACGGGCCGCCGCATCGGGCCGGAACCGTTGGTCACCGGCTTCGACACCCATTGGCTGTGCCAGCGCGTGGCCGAACAGGCAAAACCCTGGACCTGGCAGCTGCTCAACTGGCGCATCGCGATCAAGGAATTCGCCATCTCCGGCGCGGAACACAACCCCCGCATCCGCGACCGCCAGTTTGTGCGCTTCATGCTGGAAACACTCCTGGGCAATACCCGCCTAGTACGGCAGATGCAGCAGGAAAGCCCACATTTCCTGGTCGATGACACGCTGGCGGGCCTCGCGGACAAAATGAACGCGCTGACCTGCTCGCACGACATCGACCCGGCGGTGCTGCAGGCCACGGTGGACGCCTTCGACGCGCACTTCGCCCCCGGCGCCAACCCACAGGACGACTGGCAGGTGCGGCGGATCCTGCACGCCCGCCAATGGGGGCCAGACCGCCTGCGCACCTGCAAACCCGCCCCGCTGCAACTGCCCGGTGCCGGCCCCTTCATCGCCATCCAGACCCGGCTGATCACCCGCAAGAGCCTGGGCGGGCTGCGCACCGACCTGCACAGCCGGGTGCTGGATGCCAATGACGCGCCGATCCCGGGCCTGTACTGCGTGGGCGAAGCCGCCGGTTTCGGCGGTGGCGGCGCCTGCGGCAAGCGCTCGTTGGAAGGCACCTTCCTGCCCGGCTGCATCCTCACCGCGCAGGCCGCTGCCCGATCCATCACCGGAGTCTGATGCCATGAACGGAGCACACGCCCTGCTCAAAACCCTGGCCGATGCTGGCGTCGAGGTCTGCTTCACCAACCCCGGCACCAGCGAGATGCACTTCGTGGCCGCGCTGGACGCGGAGCCACGCATGCGCGCCGTGCTGTGCCTGTTCGAAGGCGTGGCCACCGGTGCTGCCGACGGCTATGCACGCATGGCCGGAAAACCCGCCGCGACCCTGCTGCACCTGGGGCCGGGTCTGGGCAACGGCCTGGCCAACCTGCACAACGCCCGCAAGGGCAAGGTACCGGTGCTCAACATCGTCGGCGACCATGCCACCTACCACGTACCGCTGGATGCGCAGCTACAGTCCGACATCGAAACCGTGGCCCGCAACGTCTCGCCCGGCTTCGTGCGCACCGCACAAGACACGGCAACGCTGTGCGCCGATGCGGTGGATGCAATCCGTGCGGCACGCGGCCTGCCCGGCCAGGTGGCCACGCTGATCCTGCCCGCCGATGTCAGCTGGAGCGAAGGCGGCACGCCCTGCCCGCCCCCGCCGCCGCCCGCACCGTCGGCGGCGGACGACGCCACCGTGGCGACCATCGCCAGCGCCATCCGCAGCGGCGGCAACGCCGCACTGCTGCTGGGCGGTCAGGCCCTGCGCGAGCCGGGCCTGCTGGCCGCCGCACGCATCGCCGCCCACTGTGGCGTCAAGCTCTTCTGCGAAGTGTTTCCGACCCGGCTGGAGCGCGGCGCCGGCCTGCCGGCGCTGGAGCGGATCGCCTACCTAGCCGAACTGGCCACACTGCAGCTCACTGGCATCGAACACCTGGTGCTGGTCGATGCCAAGCCGCCGGTGTCCTTCTTCGCCTATCCCGGCAAGGCCAGCGAGTTGGTGCCCGCCGGCTGTACCGTGCATGTACTGGCAACCCCCGCCCAAGATGCCGTGGCCAGCTTGGAAAAGCTTGCCGCCGCGCTGGGCGCAACACAGGCCGTGCCCGCGCTGCAGCCCGCCGCACGCCCCTCACGCCCGCGCGGCCGCCTCACCGCCGCCAAGGTCTGCAAGGCCGTCGGTCACCTGCTGCCGGAGCGCGCCATCGTCATCGACGAGGCCATCACCTCCGGCCTGCTGCTGGGCACGATGACCGCCGGTTGTCCGCGCCATGACCTGCTCACCCTCACCGGCGGGGCGATCGGGCAAGGCCTGCCCAACGCAGTGGGCGCCGCCATTGCCTGTCCGGATCGCCCAGTGATCGCGCTGGTCGGCGACGGCAGCGCGATGTACACCCTTCAGGCGCTGTGGACGATGGCCCGCGAGCGGCTCGACGTCACTACGATCATTTTCAACAACGCCAGTTATTCGGTACTCAACGTCGAACTGGAGCGCGTGGGCGCCGACACCACCCCAGGCCCCAAGGCCCGCTCGCAGCTCGACCTCGATCACCCACGGCTGGACTTCTGCCGGCTGGCGCAGGGCATGGGCGTGCACGCGGCCCGTGCCGACACCGCGGAAGCCTTCTGCAAGGCGCTGGAATACGCCCTCGCCCAGCCGGGCCCGCACCTCATCGAAGCCGTGGTGCCGGAGTCCCTGGGCGGCGCCAAGCGCCGCCTGCTGCCGTGGCTGCTGCGCTCGCTGCCCCATCTGCCGCTGCCCGTGGCGCGGGCACTCAAACGCAAGATTGCCCCGTGAAACAAGGAGGTGTCTGTCCTGACACGCCTGTCCTGTGTTCCAAAAAAAATTGCGGCACGTCCCTGTGCCGCCGCGATACCGCCCATCTGCAGTATCGACACAATGGGCACATGTGCAGCGTGCCCGACCCACGGGGAATGTCTGTGAAAACTCTCCCGATGTCACGCCATGCCGTAGTGCTTGCACCACAGCAGCAGCACCGAACCGCTTCCGTGCAACACATGGCGATGGATATGACCTGCCGACCCTCCCGTCAGGATCACCCCATCCCCTGGCGCCAGGGTCTGCTCGCCTTTTCCGGTATCCAGCGTTATCGCGCCTTCCAACAGGAACACCAGCCAGGATTCACGGATCGCGCTAAATAACACCATTGATCCAGCCAGCGACCGCTGCCAGCACTGGACATCGCACTGCCCGTGCGGCCAGGTCACGTCGAGGACACGGCATGGCCCGTCGGGAAGCAGTACCTGTAACGGGCGATCACCGGCACAACGAGCCATCCCCAACGGCACCTGCAGCCTGTGAACGTACCCGTCATTGACCTGCAGCTGCTGGCCCGCCAGTAGCACCAGCAACCTGTCACGATGCGACTCGGCGGGCAACACCGCATCCCCCGACAGTTCCCACTGGACAAGATGCATCGCTGGAGCGGCACCGCCTTCGCCGCTGAGGATCGTGGTCTCCCAGCCTGCGCCCCCGTCCACCGGAACGCGCGGACATTCGTCCGCGCGCAGGACATGCAAGGGTGCGAGCGAGGCACCAGGCCTCGCTGCACACCGAACATCGCAAACCGTGTTCATCGCCGGGCTACCGGAGCAAGCAAAGCCGGCTTGGCCGCCGGCGACGGCTGAGCAGCCCGGGGTACCAGCTGTGCCGCAGCCGGGCGCAGGTTGCCAACGGTGATCCGGTCACGGTTCTTCTCGACCGTCTTCAGGCCGATCCCTTTGACCAGGGCCAGCTGATCGACGCTACGGAATGCGCCGTGGGCCTTGCGGTACTCCACGATCGCCTGTGCCTTGGCCGGCCCGACATTGACCAGGACACGATCAATGGTGGCAGCATCGGCGGTGTTGATGTTGACGACCTCGGCGGCGCCGGCAGCGCCCGCCAGGGCCAGCGACAGGATCAGCGACGAGACGAGACTGGAAAACAGCTTCATGGCCTAACTCCTCAGGTTGGTGGGCTTCCTTGCCGGAGCGGGCATCGCATCCGGTGTGCACAGGGTGCCGGGCCGGATGGGCACACACTATCGGCACCTCGACTGTGTGACAGCCTCACTTTTTCGGCTCCATCGCGTCTGGTGTGGAACGGGCCGCCGGATGATGTCAGCCTTGGCGGATGCAAGAACAACTCTTCACCCAGGCTTTGGGGCTGACGCCGCCGTGGGCGGTAGACAGCGTGTCGTTTCGTCCGGATGAGGGGGCGATCCACTTCGAGGTGTCGTGCGATACGGCCCGGCTGGCCTGTCCGGTCTGCGGGGCGGCGGACCAGCCGGTGCACGACCGGGTGGAGCGCACCTGGCAGCATCTGCACTTCTTCCAGTTCAAGGCCTTCATCCACTGCCGGGTGCCGCGCGTGGCCTGCCGCGAGTGCGGCAAGACCTCGCAGGCGCCGGTGCCGTGG
>NZ_FQUK01000029.1 GCF_900129205.1 Thermomonas hydrothermalis
GGCTTGTCAAACTTTGCCAAAGAACCCACACTGACGCGATGAGCACGATGAACATCTCCTTGCCCGACAGCCTCAAGGCCTTCGTGGATGAACAGGTGCGCCAGCGCGGCTACGGCACGAGCAGCGAGTACGTGCGCGAGTTGATCCGCAAGGATCAGGATCGCCAGCAACTGCGCAACCTGCTGTTGGCGGGAGCCGCCTCGGCCCCGGCGGCCCCTGCCAATGCCAGCTACTTTGATGGCCTTCGGGATCGGGTGCGCAAGGCCGCCAAACCTGCTGCCAAGGCGTGAAGACCAAGCCCGTCATCCCGCGTGAGCAGGCCAACCAGGATGTGGACGAGGCGGTCGCCTACTACCTGAGTGAGGCAGGCGAAGCCGTGGCAATGGGCTTCGTCGATGCGCTCGAGAAGGCCTACGGCCACATCGGTCGCCACCCGGCTATGGGCTCACCACGCTACGCCCATGAACTCAACCTGCCCGGCCTGCGCGCATGGCCGTTGACACGCTACCCGCACCTTGTGTTCTACGTCGAGCACTCGGACCATATCGACGTCTGGCGTGTATTGCACGGACAGCGGGATATCCCGGTGTGGATGCAGGCGCCTGATTCTCTGTGACGGTTGGATCGCCAGGGCATATCTGCGGGCTGGCGGGTGTAAACAATAGAAAACCAAGGAAGCCGGCCTGCTGACCATCCTGGAATGGTCGCCTGGTTCAAACACCAACGACTCAGTTTCAGGCAGACTACTGGCGGCAGCAAATAAACGGGATGCCACGGTGGTCTGACTTCAACCACTCGGCCTCCACGAAAGTCGGTAAGGGCACACTGGCGTATCTGGCCGCCGCCAACCCGCCCGACGAAGCCGCTTAGCCCCGATCATGGATCACGCCACTTTAAGCGCCCTGCGCGACCACCACCCCGCCTGGCGGCTGCTCGCCTCACCGCATGCGCCGCTGGTGGCGAGCTTCCTGCACCGAGTGTTCGTGGCACCCAATGTGCGCGTGATGAGCGAGGCCGATCTGGTCGAGGCGCTGGAGGACGAGCTGTTCGCCCTGCGCGAGCAGCTCGGCGCCGAGGCCTATCCCAAGGCGGCGTCGGAATATCTGAACGACTGGGCTGCGCCCGACAAGGGCTGGCTGCGCAAGTTCTACAAGCCGGGCACGGACGAGGCGCAGTTCGATCTGACGCCGGCCACCGAGAAGGCCATCGCCTGGCTCACCCAGCTCACCGAGCGGCCCTTCGTGGCCACCGAATCGCGCCTGCTCACGCTGTTTGCGCTGCTGGAGCAGATCAGCGCCGGCACCGAGGCCGACCCGGCCAAACGGCTCGAAGACCTGCAGCGCAAGCGCGATCAACTCGACGCCGAAATCGCCCGCGTGCTCGCGGGCGACGTGCCTCTGCTGGACGACACGGCGGTGAAAGACCGCTTCCTGCAGTTCCAGCAACTGGCGCGCGAGCTGCTGGCCGACTTCCGCGAGGTGGAGCACAACTTCCGCCAGCTCGACCGCAAGGTGCGCGAGAAAATCGCGCTGTGGGAGGGCAGCAAGGGCGCGCTGCTCGACGAGATCATGGGCGAGCGCGATGCGATTGCCGACTCCGACCAGGGCCGTAGTTTTCGCGCCTTTTGGGACTTCCTCATGTCCAGCCGACGGCAGGAGGAGCTTTCCGAACGGCTGGGTCAGGTGCTGGCGCTGCCGGCGGTAGTCGCCTTGAAGCCCGATCCGCGCATCCGCCGCGTGCATCACGACTGGCTGGAGGCAGGCGAGCACACGCAGCGCACGGTGGCCCAGTTGTCGCAACAGTTGCGCCGTTTTCTGGACGACCGCGCGTTTCTGGAGAACCGGCGCATCCTGGAGTTGCTGCGTGGTATCGAAAGCAAGGCGCTGGCGCTGCGCGAGGCACCGCCCACAGGTACGGTGATGCACATCGACGCGATGGGTGCGGACATCCAGCTGCCGCTGGAGCGGCCGCTGTTTGTGCCCAGCGTCAAGCCGCGTCTTGTGGAGCTGGCGCTGGTCGCAGGCGATAACGACATCGACACCGCGCGCTTGTTCGACCAGATCGTGGTGGACAAGGCACGCTTGCGCTCGACGATCCAACACGCACTGCGCCAAAAAGCGCAGGTCACATTGCGCGAGCTGCTGGACGCGGAGCCGCTGCAACAGGGCCTGGCTGAACTGATGGCGTATCTGGAGCTGGCCCATGCAGGCGAAGCCAGCAGCGCGCTGGACGGCGTGCGCGCCCTGGTCGATGAAGCCGTGGCAGAGCCGATCCGCTGGCAGACCCGTAGCACTGCGGGTGAGGAGGTGATGCGCGAGGCGCGATTGCCGCGCATCATCTTCACGCGATGATCGCGTCAAGCGTAGAGAGAAGGACGTGAACGACACCGTGCATGATGACGAGTGGGTAGAGAGCCTGCCCGGCGCGCCACCGGCGGTACCGGCGTTGTCGCAGTTGATGGTGCACCTGCTCAAGGGTGTGCTCTACCGCGAGGACGACGAGCGCCTGTGGGAAAGTCTCTTGCAGCTGCAGGCGCGGGTGCGGGAGCAGGCCGCCGTGCTGCTGCTCGACCTGGTGCTGGATGAGGCCGAAGGCTACGCCTTTCTCAAAAGCCGCCCGGATCTGGATGAGGCTTCAGACGCGCCGCGGCTGCCGCGGCTGGTCGCACGTCGGCCGCTGTCTTACCCGGTGAGCCTGATGCTTGCGCTCTTGCGCAAGCGCTTGGCCGAGTTCGATGCCCATGGTGGTGAGACGCGGCTGGTGCTCTCGCGCGACGACATCGTCGAGCTGATGCGGGTGTTCCTGCCCGAAGGCAGCAACGAAACCCGCCTGATTGACCAGGTGGACGCGACCATCAGCAAGGTGGTCGATCTGGGCTTTCTGCGCCGGCTGAAAACCACTGCCGGCGCGGCGCAAAACGGCAATCAATACGAGGTGCGCCGCATCCTGAAAGCCTTCGTCGACGCGCAGTGGCTGGCCGAGTTCGACGCCCGGCTGGAGTCCTACCGCACGGTGTTATCGGGTGCTACGAAACAGGGTGACGACGATGTTTGACACGCAAACCCTGGGGCTTGACTTCGTTGCCGACGACAGCCGCGTGGGGTTTCGGTTGCAGCGGCTGGAGGTGCTCAACTGGGGCACGTTCGACAAGCGCGTCTGGCGCCTCGAGCTCGACGGGCGCAATGGCCTGCTCACCGGCGACATCGGCTCGGGCAAGTCCACCCTGGTCGATGCCATCACCACACTGCTGGTGCCGGCACATCGTGTGGCCTACAACAAGGCGGCCGGTGCGGATGCCCGCGAGCGCTCGTTGCGCTCCTACGTGCTGGGCCACTACAAGAGCGAGCGCAACGAGGTCACGGGCAGCAGCAAGCCCGTGGCGCTGCGCGATGCATCGAGCTACTCGGTCATCCTCGGCGTCTTCCGCAACGAAGGTTATGACCAGGCGGTGACGCTGGCCCAGGTGTTTTACTGGCAGGGAGACACGCAGGGGCAGCCCAAGCGCCTGTTTGTCGCGGCCGAGCGGGCATTGACGATCGTCGATGATTTTAAGGTCAAGGGTGAGGACATGGCGGCGCTGCGCAAACAACTGCGCGGCGCAGGCTGCGAGTTGTTCGAGAGTTTCCCACCCTATGGGGCCTGGTTCCGGCGACGCTTCGGCATCGAGCACGAGCAGGCCTTGGAGCTGTTCCATCAGACGGTCTCAATGAAGTCGGTGGGCAACCTCACCGACTTCGTGCGCAACCACATGCTGGAACCCTTTGACTCAGGGCAACGCATCGAGGCGCTGATCCGTCACTTCGACGACCTGGACCGCGCACACCAGGCCGTGCTCAAGGCCAAGCGGCAAGTCGAACTGCTGACGCCGCTGGTCGATGACGGCAAACGCCATGCGGCACTGAGCGCAGAAATCCAGGGCTGGCGGCAAGCGCGCGAACAACTGCGGCCGTATTTCGCCCGGCTCAAGGGCGAGCTGCTGGACCGCCGCCTCGACTTGCTGGCGGAGGAAGCGGCCCGGCTCGACGCCCAGATCGAGCGTCTGGACGCGCAGCGCGAAGCCGAGCGGGTGGAGATCGGGCGTCTCGAGCGGGCGCTGCGCGACAACGGTGGTGACCGCCTGGAAGCGCTGGCGGCGGAGATTCGCCGACTGGAAGCGGAGAAGGCACAACGCCAGAAGAAGTTCGACCGCTACCAGGAGCTGCTCGCCCGCATCGACGAGGCAGCGCCTGCGGATGAGGCGGAGTTTGTCGCCCGGCTGCAGAGCATCACCCAGCGGGCCGATGGCTTGCGCGAGCGCATCGCTGAACTCGACAACCGCGAGCGCGAGGAGGACTTCGCCTTTCGCAAGGGGCGTGAGGAGCACGCCGCTCTGTCTGCGGAAATCGAAAGCCTTGCGCGGCGCAAGAGCAATATCGACACCGCCCAGATTCGTATTCGCGAGGCGCTGTGTGCAGCCCTTGGCATCGACGAGGACGAACTGCCTTTCGCGGGTGAACTCATCCAGGTGCGGGATGACGAGCGCGATTGGGAAGGGGCGGCTGAGCGGCTGCTGCGCGGGTTTGGTCTTTCCTTGCTGGTGCCGGACGCCCACTATCCGGCGGTGACCGACTGGGTCAATCGCCAGCACCTCGGCGGGCGACTGGTCTATTTCCATGTGCGCCCGCTCAAAAATTCGCCCGAGATCACGCTGCATCCGCAGTCGCTGGTCAGAAAGCTGATCCTCAAGCCCGATTCGCCCCATGTGGAATGGCTGGAGCAGGCGCTGAAAAGCCGTTTCGATTTCGCCTGCTGCGACAGCATCGAGCAGTTTCGGCGCGAGGTGCGCGCCATCACGCGCGCCGGGCAGATCAAGGAGCCGGGTGGTCGGCACGAGAAGGACGACCGCAGCCGCATCGACGACCGCAGCCGCTATGTGCTCGGCTGGAGCAATGCCGACAAGCTGCGGGTGTTGCGCGATCAGCGCGAGCGTCTGCAAGCGCAGTTGTCTGCAATGGCCGCTCGTATCAGTGAGATCCAGCAGGCGCGCAATGAACTGCACGGTCGGCTGGAGGCCTTGAGCAAGCTGGAGGAGTTCACACGCTTTGCGGATATCGACTGGATGAACCTGGCCCGGAGAATTGCTGAACTCTCCGAGGAGCGGGCACGTCTTGAGGCCGCCTCCGACACCTTGCAGGAGTTGACGCGGCAGCTCAGGGCCGCGCAGACAAGGCTGGACGACCTGGAGGTCAGGCGCACCGAGGCCCTGGGTCAGCGCGGTGCGCTCAGGAACAAGCGTGAAACCGCGCAGGCACTGCGCGACGAGGCCAGCCGCACTTGGAACGACTCGCCGCTGACCGAGGCACAGATTGGGCATCTGGATGCGCTGCGCGCTGAGGGTTTGGGTGAGCACACGCTCTCGGTCGAGTCCTGCGACAACCGCGAGCAGGACTTGCGTGGCTGGCTACAGGATCGCATCGATGCGGGGGACAAGCGCCTGGCGCGCCTGACCGAGCGCATCATCAATGCCATGCGCGGCTTCAAGGAGGCGTTCAAGGTCGAGACCGCCGAGATGGACGTGAGTCTGGCGGCGCTGCCGGAGTATGAACGGCTGCTCGCAGGCCTCAAGCGCGACGACCTGCCGCGGTTCGAGGCGCGCTTCAAGGAGCTGCTCAACGTCAACACCATCAACGAGATCGCCAACTTCAACGCGCAGCTTGCCCGCGATCGCGAGACGATCAAGGAGCGTATCGACCGCATCAATCAGTCGCTCCAGGCCATCGACTACAACCCCGGCCGCTACATCGAGCTGGTGGCGTCACTGAGTCCGGATTCGGAGATCCGTATTTTCCAGCAGGACTTGCGGGCCTGCACCGAGGGGACGCTCACGGGCTCGGCCGATGAGCAGTATTCAGAGGCCAAGTTTCTGCAGGTCAAGGCCATCATCGACCGCTTCCGCGGCCGCGAAGGGCTGTTGGACGCCGACCGGCGCTGGACGGCCAAAGTGACCGACGTGCGTAACTGGTTTTTGTTCTCGGCCAGCGAGCGCTGGCGCGCCGATGGTGCCGAGCACGAGCATTATTCGGACTCGGGCGGCAAGTCGGGCGGCCAGAAGGAAAAGCTCGCCTACACCGTGTTGGCCGCGAGCCTCGCGTATCAATTCGGACTGGAATGGGGCGCGGTGCGTTCGCGCTCCTTCCGCTTCGTCGTCATCGACGAAGCGTTCGGGCGCGGGTCGGACGAGTCGGCGCGGTATGGCTTGGAGCTGTTCCAGCAACTCAATCTGCAACTCCTGATCGTCACGCCGCTCCAGAAAATCCACATCATCGAGCCCTTCGTGGCCAGTGTCGGCTTCGTGCACAACGAGGGCGGGCGCGATTCGCGGCTGCTGTGCCTGTCGATCGAAGAGTACCGGGCGCAAAAGGCGCAGGGCATGGCCCACGCCCACGTTGTCACAGACGGCATGGTGTCATGAGCTGGACCACGCCGACTGACCTGCGCGCTCAGGTGCAACGCTTGTGGGATCGCGGCGACTTGCTGCGCGCGGCGGTGACGGACGCCGTGTCCTGGCCGCTGCGCCTCACCCTGAAGGGCCCCGTGGCCTCCGACCTGTCTGATCGCTTCGAGGCCGTGCGTGCGTGGGTGCAGACCATCGCCGCAACGCCGCAGGTTCGCATCGAATGGCGGCAGTGGAACCACCGTGTGCAGGGCGCCCAGCAGCTTCCTGCATCCGTCTGGCTCGATACCCTGCAAGACGCCCTGGCCTTCATCGGTAAGGCTCGACAAGCGCAGCGTTTCGTTGCGCTGTGGCAGCAGACGCAAGCCGTGCAGCCCACGCTCCTGGCCTGGCTGTTGCGGCGACCGCTGCAAGCCCTCGAACTGGCAGACCGCTGGGATCGAATGCTTGCCGTCGTCGTCTGGCTGCAGGCGGATCCGCGGCCGGCCGTGTATCTGCGCCAGGTGGATATCCCTGGCGTGGACAGCAAGTTCATCGAAGCGCATCGCGGTGTTTTGACCGAGCTGCTGGATCTTGCGCTGCCCGCCGAAGCCATCGAGCGTGACGCCACCGGCATTGCGCAGTTCGCGCGCCGATTCGGCTTTCTGGACAAGCCGGTGCGGATTCGGTTTCGTCTGCTTGACCCCTTGCTGCCCAGTCTTCCCGGCTGCGCAGGCCTGCCCGATATCACGCTGGACGCCACAAGCTTTGCGACGCTTGTATTGCCCGTCCGGCGCGTTTTCATCACCGAAAACGAAACCAACTTCCTCGCCTTCCCGCCGGTGGCGAGCGCCATCGTCGTTTTCGGCGCAGGCTATGGCTGGGATGCGCTGGCGCGCGCGGCGTGGCTTGCGGATTGCCAGATGTTTTACTGGGGCGACATCGACACGCATGGCTTTGCCATTCTCGACCAGCTGCGCGGCCACTTCCCGACCGTGGCGTCGCTGTTGATGGATCGGGAGACGCTGCTGGCCCACCGCCCGCACTGGGGCGAAGAGCCCGACCCTGTGCGCCACGACCTGATGCGCCTGACACCCGAGGAGGCGGCCGTCTACGACGATCTGCGATTCGATCGCCACCAGCCTCGGCTGCGTCTGGAACAAGAGCGCGTGGACTTTGGCTGGTTGTGCGATCGACTGGCGCGTATCCGACGTCCCCCCGCTTTCAGTAGCGGGGTGATTTAGAGTCCGGGGTGGATGGTGGTGGATGCCAGTTGCGTCGCATAGGCACTGGGTGTCAATCCGCCCAGTGCCTTCCTTTCGGCTTGCAAAAAAGCGTTGCGGGGCGGGCTCGGAGAGGATTTCAGACGCCTTCGCCGAGGATAAAGCCGGCCACCACCTTGCGGCCTTCTCCGGCCAGTACGGTATAGGTGCGGGCGGCGGCCGCGTTGTCCATCACTTCCAGACCGATCCGCCGCTGCAGGCAGGCGGCCAGTACCGCTGCGGGCGGGAATACCTGGCGGCTGCCGGTACCCAGCAGGATCAGGTCCGGGCGCAGCGCAAACAGGGCTTCCAGGTCGGCCGGTGTCATGGCGGAGGCTGCCTTGACCGGCCAGTCTTCCTGCAAGGTGTCCGGGGCGATGATGAAGCTTTGGCTCAGCTGCTGGGTGTTGACCCGGGCCGAGCGCCCGTCGGCCGCGCGCAGAAAGTAGCGGTAATCCGGGTGTTCCTGGGTCAGCTGCATGGCATCAGGCGCGCGGCAGGACGATTTGCCGCTTTTCCTGGGAGGGGCGGTACAGCACGGCGGTATGGCCGATCCGTTGCACCAGGGCAGCGTCGCAGCGGTCGGCCAGTTCGGTGATCATGGCGTCGCGCTGGTCGCGGTCTTCGGCGGCGACTTTCACCTTGATCAGTTCATGATGCGCCAGCGCCTGGCCGACTTCTGCCACCAGCGCCTCGGTGATGCCTTTGCCGCCGACCTGCAAGATGGCTTTGAGGTCATGCGCCTGGCCGCGCAGGAAACGGATCTGGGCCGGGGTCAGGGAAATCGGCATGCGTCTTGGGACAAGCGAATGTGGGGTGTGCAGGGTATCATGGGCCGACATTCCCCCGCGCCCGGCGGTCATGGCGACCCGCAGCAAATCCAGTCAGCGCTGGCTCAAAGAGCATTTCTCCGACCCCTACGTCAAAAAGGCCCAGGCCGAGGGGATGCGTTCCCGTGCGGCCTACAAGCTGGAAGAGCTTGCCGGGCGCGACCGGCTGATCCGGCCGGGGATGGTGGTGGTGGATCTCGGCGCGGCGCCAGGCGGCTGGTCGCAATGGGTGCGGCAGGCGCTGGACCGGCTGGAGCAGGGCCTGCCGCCAGGTGCCAAGCGCGGTCGGGTGATCGCTAGCGACATTCGTGAGATGCCGCCGCTGGCCGGGGTGGAGTTCCTTCACGGTGACTTCAGGGATGATGCCGTCCTATCACGTCTGCTGGAGATGCTCGGGGGCGAGCCGGTCGATCTTGTATTGTCCGACATGGCCCCCAACATGAGTGGAGTGGATGCGGTGGATCAGCCGCGCGCCATGCACCTGGCCGAGCTGGCCATGGAGTTTGCCGACCGCCAGTTGCGGGAGGGCGGCACATTCCTGATCAAGCTGTTCCAGGGTGTGGGGTCGGATGACTATCTGCGGGAGCTGCGGCGGCGCTATGCCAAGGTGGCGATCCGCAAGCCGGCGGCGTCGCGCAAGCGGTCGCCGGAGGTCTATGCATTGGCCACCGGCAAGCTGGCACGGATGAAATGAACGCGGTGTGTGACGGCCGCCGAGGGAAACGAGGACTGCGATGAACGATCTTGCAAAAAACCTGCTGCTCTGGGTGGTGGTCGCCGCCGTGCTGATGGTGGTGTTCCAGAGCTTCTCGCCCAAGCTTGGCGGCAGCCAGGAAGTGATGTACTCGCAGTTCGTGCAGGATGTGGAGAACGACCGCATCAAGAAGGTCGATATCGCCAGCAACGAACGCACCATCACCTTCCAGCGGCAGGATGGCAGCACCGGGGTGACCACGGCGCCGGCGCGCGACAAGGATCTGATCAATGACCTGATCCAGCACAAGGTCGAAATCAACCAGGCACCGCCGGACTCCGGCATCTCGTTCTGGTCGCTGGTGCTCAATTTCCTGCCGGTGCTGCTGATCATCGGCTTCTGGCTGTTCATGATGCGGCAGATGCAGGGCGGGGGCGGTGGCAAGGGCGCGATGTCGTTTGGGCGTTCGCGTGCCAAGCTGCTCTCCGATGACCAGGTCAAGGTCACCTTTGCCGATGTGGCCGGCTGCGACGAAGCCAAGGAGGAGGTCGGCGAACTGGTCGAGTTCCTGCGCGATCCCTCGCGTTTCACCCGCCTGGGCGGCAAGATTCCGCGCGGTGTGTTGATGGTCGGGCCGCCCGGTACCGGCAAGACCCTGCTGGCCAAGGCCATCGCGGGTGAGGCCAAGGTGCCGTTCTTCTCGATTTCCGGTTCCGATTTCGTCGAAATGTTCGTCGGCGTCGGCGCCTCGCGCGTGCGCGACATGTTCGAGCAGGCCAAGAAGCATGCCCCGTGCATCATCTTCATCGACGAGATCGACGCGGTCGGTCGGCATCGTGGTGTCGGCATGGGCGGCGGCCATGACGAGCGCGAGCAGACCCTGAACCAGATGCTGGTGGAGATGGACGGGTTCGAGGGCAACGAGGGCGTGATCGTGATCGCCGCCACCAACCGTCCCGACGTGCTGGACAAAGCGCTGCTGCGGCCGGGCCGGTTCGACCGCCAGGTGATGGTCGGTCTGCCTGACATCAAGGGGCGCGAGCAGATCCTCAAGGTGCACATGCGCCGGGTGCCGCTGGCCGATGATGTGCGCGTGGACGTGCTTGCGCGCGGAACGCCCGGGTTCTCCGGCGCCGATCTGGCCAATCTGGTCAACGAAGCGGCGCTGTTTGCCGCCCGTCGCAACAAGCAGCGGGTGGATATGCGCGATTTCGAGGACGCCAAGGACAAGATCTACATGGGCCCCGAGCGCCGCAGCATGGTGATGCGCGAGGAAGAGCGGCGCGCTACGGCTTACCACGAGTCGGGGCATGCAGTAGTGGCGATGTCGCTGCCCAAGGCCGACCCGGTGCACAAGGTCACCATCATGCCGCGTGGCTGGGCGCTGGGTGTCACCTGGCAGCTGCCTGAGCACGATGCGCTGAGCAAGTACCGGGACAAGATGCTGGAGGAGATCGCCATCCTGTTTGGTGGCCGGATTGCCGAGGAGCTGTTCGTTGGCGAGGTGTCCACTGGCGCGTCCAACGATTTCGAGCGTGCCACCCGGATGGCGCGCGACATGGTGACCCGCTACGGCATGTCCGATGCCCTGGGCATCATGGTCTATGCCGATGACGACAGCGGCTATGGTCTGCACAACAAGACCATCTCCGAGGCTACCCAGCAGAAGGTGGATGCCGAGATCCGCCGCATCCTCGACGAGCAGTATGCGCGGGCGCGCAAGATCCTGGAGGAGAAGCGCGACATCGTCGAAGCGATGGCCGCGGCGCTGCTGGAGTGGGAGACCATCGACGCCGAGCAGGTCAAGGCGATCATGGAAGGGCGCAAGCCCAACCCGCCGGCAGGCTGGACCGGGCCGCGCGGTGGTCGCGACGGAAGCGACGATTCCGCCAGCGGTCGGCCGGTGACGGTGGAGCCGGCCCCGCAGGCCTGATCCGGGGGTTTTTGCCATCTGCCGCAGGTCAGGGTGTGTGTGCTCTGGCCTGCGGTCGTTTTGAGGAACAGTCGTCATGTTCGACACCTGTCCAACGCTTGACTGCAATGGTCGGCTGCTGCGGTTGGATCGACCGCGGGTGATGGGCATCGTCAATGTCACCCCGGATTCGTTCTCAGATGGTGGCGCCCACTTCGAGCCGGAGGCCGCCATTGCTCATGGTCTGCGCCTGGTGGAGGAGGGCGCAGACCTGCTCGACGTCGGCGGCGAGTCCACCCGTCCGGGTGCCGAACCGGTGCCGGTCGAGGAAGAGCTCCGGCGGGTGTTGCCGGTGATCGAAGGGCTGGCCGCACGGGTGCCGGTGCCGATCAGCATCGATACCCGGCACGCCGAGGTCATGCGGGCGGCAGTCGCCGCGGGGGCCGGCATGATCAATGACGTGCAGGCCCTGCGTGGGCCGGACGCGCTGGACACGGCGGCCGCACTCGGGGTGCCGGTGGTGCTGGTGCACATGCGCGGCGAACCGCAGACGATGCAGGCAGCACCGGAATACGCCGATGTGGTCGGCGAGGTGCATCGCTTCCTGGCCGAGCGCCTGTTTGCCTGCGAGCTGGCCGGTATCCCCAAGCGCAAGATCGTGGTCGATCCCGGCTTCGGGTTTGGCAAGACCACCGCCCACAATCTGGCGCTGCTGGCGCATTTGCGTCGTTTCACCGAGCTGGGCGTGCCGGTGCTGGCGGGGCTGTCGCGCAAGCGCAGTATCGGCGAGCTGACGGGGCGCGAACGGCCGCAGGACCGGGTGGCGGGGTCGCTTGCGGCCCATGTGCTGGCGGTGCAGAACGGCGCCCAACTGGTGCGCGTCCATGACGTGGCCGCCACCGTCGATGCCCTCAAGGTCTGGCAGGCGGTGGCCGCGGTGCCGGCGGCACGTCACGAGACCGCCCGACCGGCACTGGCCTGGCCGGACGAATGACTGCAACGCGCCTCTGACCAGATCCCCGCGCTGCCTGTCTCGATCATCCTGACTCGCTATCGCATTGCCGGCAGTGATGCGGCACACTGCCTGCCGTTTGACCGGAGCGGGTAGGACGATGCTGCAGACATGGTTGCGACGCAAAGATATCGACAAGGTCACCGCGCATGCGCCGGGGCAGCGGCTGGTGCCCACCCTGAGCTGGCCGCACCTGATCGCGCTGGGGATCGGCGCCATCGTCGGCACCGGCATCTACACCCTGATCGGGGTGGGCGCCGACAAGGCCGGCCCGGCGGTGCTGCTGTCGTTCGTGATTGCCGGCCTGGTCTGTGCCTGCGCCGCCCTGGCCTATGCCGAGCTGGCGACCCTGATGCCCGCTGCCGGCAGTGCCTACACCTACAGCTACGCGGTGCTGGGTGAGCTGGTCGCCTGGGTGGTCGGCTGGAGCCTGATCCTGGAATACACCCTGGTGGTGAGTACGGTGGCCGTGGGCTGGTCGGGGTATTTCGTCGGCTTTCTGCACTGGCTGCAACAACACACCGGCTGGAACGTGCTGTTGCCACAGGCGCTGGCAGCCGGGCCACATGCCGGCGGGCTGATCAACCTGCCGGCGATCCTGATCATTTTCGTGGTGGCCGGCGCCTTGTTGATCGGCACCCGTGAGAGTGCCACGGCCAATGCGGTGCTGGTGGTCGCCAAGCTGGTGGCGCTGGCAGTGTTCGTGGTGGTGGCGCTGCCGGCGTTCGATCCAAACAACCTGCACCCGTTCATGCCCTATGGCTTTGGCAAATCGCTCGGGCCGGATGGTGTCGAGCGCGGGGTCATGGCAGCGGCGGCGATCATCTTTTTCGCGTTCTACGGGTTTGACGCCATCTCCACCGCGGCCGAGGAAACCCGTGACCCGGGGCGCAACCTGTCGATCGGTATCGTTGGCTCGATGGTCGGCTGCACGCTGATCTATCTGCTGGTGGCGCTGGCAGCGGTCGGTGCCATGCCCTACACCGCGTTTTCCCAGAGTGCCGAACCGCTGGCGCTGATCATGCGCCAGCTCGGCCATGGCAATGCGGCGCTGGTGATCGGCGTGGTGGCGATGGCGGCGCTGCCGACCGTGCTGCTGGCGTTCTTTTACGGGCAGAGCCGGATCTTCTTCGTGATGGCCCGCGATGGTTTGCTGCCGCATGGTCTGGCCCGGGTGGGGCGGCGCGGCACGCCGGTTGCGATCACCGTGTTCACCGCGGTGCTGACCGCGGCACTGGCGGGCGTGGCGCGGCTGGACGAGATCGCGGCCCTGGCCAATGCCGGCACTCTGATTGCCTTCACTGCGGTGGCAGTCTGTCTGCTGGTGCTGAGAGTGCGCGATCCGCAGCGGCCACGCGTGTTCCGCACGCCGCTGGCCTGGCTGGTCGGCCCGCTGGCGATCGTCGGCTGCCTCTACCTGTTCTACAGCCTGCCGCAGCGCACCCAGCTCTGGTGCCTGCTCTGGAACGGCATCGGCCTGCTGGTGTATCTGCTGTACGCACGCCGGCACAGCCTGCTGGGGCTGGGGCGCGACGCCTGACGTGGCCATGGGGCTGGATACCCGGCCGCGGGCGATTGCGCTGATGGGCCCGACCGCGTCGGGCAAGAGCGCCTATGCCCTCACGCTGGCACAACGGCTGGGCGGGGAGATCGTCAGCGTCGATTCGGCGCTGGTCTATCGCGGTCTGGACATCGGGTCTGCCAAGCCCAGCCGCGAGGAGCGGGCGCGGGTGCCGCACCATCTGCTTGATCTGCGTGCGCCCTGGGAGCCGTATTCGGCGGCCGAGTTTGCGGCGGACGCCCGGGCCGCCATTGATGACATCGTGGCGCGTGGCCGGGTTCCGATCCTGGCTGGCGGCACCGGGCTGTATTTCCGCGCCCTGCTGGACGGGTTGTCCGACATGCCGCCCGCGGATCCTGCGCTACGGGCGGCGATTGCCGATCAGGCCCAGGCGCAGGGCTGGGTCGCACTGCATGCCGAGCTTGCCCAGGTCGATCCTGCCGCCGCTGCGCGTATCCATCCCACCGATGCCCAGCGCATCCAGCGTGCGTTGGAGGTCTATCGCCTAAGCGGTCGCCCGATCAGCGACTGGCAGCGCAACGCCCAGGGTGCCCGGTTGCCGGTGAAGGTGCTGAAGCTGGTGCTGGCCCCAGCCCAGCGCGAGGCGTTGCACGCGCGCATCAAGGCGCGTTTCGATGCCATGCTGGAAGCCGGTTTCCTGGACGAGGTGCGGGCCCTGCGGGCCTTGCCGCCCCTGGCCGCGCATCCGGATCCGCTGGCGTTGCCGGCCTTGCGCGCGGTCGGCTACCGGCAAGCCTGGGAGCATCTGGAGGGTCTCACCAGTTTCGACGCATTCCGTGCGCGCGCGCTCGCCGCGACCCGCCAGCTGGCCAAGCGGCAATACACCTGGCTGCGCGCCGAGCTCGATGCCCGCTGGTTCGATCCGCTGTCCGGACAGGACGCCCTCGATGCCGCAGTGGACGGCTTTCTTGGCCGCACCAATGCACGCCGCTGAGGGGGCTTTCGGTATACCCGGCTTTTGCGGGCGTGGATGTTCGCGTCCACGCCGGTCTGCGTTACCATCCCCGATGCGCGCGGTGAATGCGCGTACTGGCGTGTGTCATACCAACAACAAACAGACAGCCACAGGGAACTCCATGTCGAAATCGCCCTCCCTCCAGGACCCTTTCCTGAACGCCCTGCGTCGTGAGCGCGTGCCGGTCTCGATCTATCTGGTGAATGGCATCAAGCTGCAGGGGACGATCGAGTCGTTCGACCAGTTCGTGGTCCTGCTGCGCAATACCGTCAGCCAGATGATCTACAAGCACGCCATCTCCACCGTGGTGCCGGCGCGCAATGTGCGCCTGGGGCCGGGAGGTGGGGCGGTGGAGGCCGCCGAAATGGCCGGTGCCGCCGCAGCCGAGGCGAGCGAATGACGGCGGCGGGCCGTGGCGGCTTGCAAAGCGGCTGCGGCCGCCCCATGTGAAGGTCGATGCCCAGCCAATTGTTCGAACGTTCGCGCGGTGGTGAAAACGCGCTGCTGATCCAGCCCCATGCCGGTGGGCCGCCTGCGGACGATGTGTTGGAGGAGTTTGCCGAACTGGCCCGATCGGCCGGCGCCAGTGTGGCCGGTGTGCTGACCGCGCGGATCGACCGCCCCAATCCCGCCACCCTGATCGGCAGCGGCAAGCTGGAAGAAGCCAAGGCCGCCTGCGAGGCGGTCGGTGCCGATCTGGTGCTGGTCAACCATGCCCTGACCCCGATCCAGGAACGCAACCTGGAAAAGGCGCTGGAGCGGCGGGTGGTGGACCGCACCGGGCTGATCCTGGACATCTTTGCCCAACGTGCGCGCAGCCACGAGGGCAAGCTCCAGGTCGAGCTTGCCCAGCTGCGTCATATCGCCACGCGTCTGGTGCGTGGCTGGACGCACCTGGAGCGTCAGCGCGGCGGTGCGATCGGCCTGCGCGGCCCCGGCGAGACCCAGCTGGAAACCGACCGCCGCTTGTTGCAGAAACGCGTGGAGATTTTGCAAAAGCGGCTGGAAAAGGTCGAAGTGCAGCGTGCACAGATGCGGCGTGCGCGGGTGCGCAGCGCACTGCCGCGGGTGGCGCTGGTGGGCTATACCAATGCCGGCAAATCGACCCTGTTCAATGCCCTGACCGGGGCGGACGCATACGCGGCCGACCAGCTGTTTGCCACCCTCGACCCGACCGTGCGCCGGGTCAACCTCGACGTGGGGGCGGTGGTGCTGGCCGATACAGTCGGCTTTGTCCGCGACCTGCCGCACGAACTGGTGGCGGCGTTCCGCTCGACCCTGGGCGAGGCACGCGAGGCGGATCTGCTGTTGCACGTGGTCGATGCCGCCGATCCGCTGCGCGAGGAACGAATCGCCCAGGTGGACGCCGTGCTGCAGGACATCGGCGCGGGCGAGCTGCCGCAGCTGCTGGTGTTCAACAAGATCGACCGGATCGACGGGGCCCGCCCGCGGCTGGACGCGCATGCCTCGCGCCCGGCGGTCTGGCTGTCGGCGCGCGAGCGCCTTGGCCTGACCCTGTTGGGCGAGGCCTTGGGCGAACGGCTGGGGCTGCGTCGCCTGACCGGCACCCTGCGTCTGCCGCCCGATGCCGGACGCCTGCGCGCCCGCCTGCTGGCACTGGGGGGCGTGCGTGCCGAGCAGCATGATGCCGATGGCTGGACACTGCAGATCGATCTGCCACTGACCGAGGCGCGTCGGATCGCATCCCAACCCGACGGGCAGCCGCTGCGTTCCCTGCTGCAGGCGCTGCCATCAACGCCACCCACTGATCCCGTAGAATCCCCGGCATGACGACACGACACGATGGCCCGCGCGGGCCCAAGGTACTTTGGATGGCCTGGAACCGGCCCGGTAACACGGGCGGCACCTCCGGGCGCGGCGGCATGGGGCGGTGGTTCGATGTCCTGCCGGGGCTTGGTGATGGCAGCCCGATGCGCTGGGCCGGATTGCTGCTCGCCCTGTGGCTGGTGTTCAACTGTTTCGTTCTGGTGGCCGAACAGCAACGCGGCGTGGTGCTGCGTTTTGGTCGCTTCGACCGGGTCATGCAGCCGGGGCCGAACTTCAAACTGCCCTGGCCGATCGAGCGGGTCATCAAGGTCAACGCCACCCAGATCAAAAACTACGAGGATCGGGTGCCGGTGTTGACCCGCGACGAAAACATCGTCGAAGTGGCGGTCAACGTCCAGTACCGGGTGGCCGATCCGGTGCTGTACCTGTTTGGTACCCGTAATGCGGACGAAGTGCTCAAGCAGGCGGCGCTGAGCACGGTTCGCGAGCAGGTCGGCCGTTCCGATCTGGACACCGTGCTGGGCGCGCGCGAACAGCTCGCCGTGGCTGCGCGTGAGCGCTTGCAGAAGTCGCTTGTGACCTATCGCACCGGATTGACCGTCACCGAACTCAATCTCCCGGACGCACGGCCGCCGCAACAGGTCAAGCCGGCATTCGATGATGTCAACAGCGCCCAGCAGGACAAGGAACGGCTGATTTCCGAATCGCGTGCCTATGCCGCCAAGGTAGTGCCCGAGGCACGCGGCCAGGCGGCGCGGGTGCGTACTGTCGCCCAGGGCTACAAAGAATCTGTGATCGCCCGTGCCCAGGGTGATGCGGAGCGCTTCAGCCTGTTGGTGGCGCAGTACAAGAGCGCCCCTGAGGTGACCCGCAAGCGGCTGTGGCTGGAAACCGTGCAGGAGGTGCTGGCGAATAACCGTAAGGTGATTGGCGGCGATGGCCGGCAGCTGATTTATGTGCCGATGCCCGCTGCTGCGACCTCGGCAGGGGCTACCGCGCCGTTGCTGACACCCGAGCAGCTGGCTCCACAGATGCAGCCGGCACCGGAGGATGACGCGTCGTCAGGCAGGCCCGTACGCAGCGGCCGGCCCGCCGGACGTGAGGAGGTGGTGCGATGAAGTTCCCGGCTTGGATGGCCACGGTGGTGGCTGCGTTGATCCTGCTGATGGGCTCGGTGTTCGTGGTGAGCGAAGGGCATACCGCCATCGTGCTCAACCTGGGCCGGGTCAGTCGTACCAACCTCGGCCCCGGCTTGCATTTCAAATGGCCGCTGGTGGAGAGCGCGCGCATTTTCGATCAGCGCCTGCAGGTGCTGCCGGCGGAGCCGGAGCGCTACCTGACGTCCGAACGCAAGGACGTCAGCGTGGATTTCTTCGCGATCGGCCAGATCATGGATGCGCGCGCGTTCTACCGCGCCACTGGCGGCGACGAATCTGCCGCTGTCGACCGTCTGGCACCGATCATCAAGGATGCGCTGCGCAACGAAATCAATGCCCGCACCCTGCAGCAGGCGGTGTCCGGTGACCGCACTGAGATCGTCAAAAGCCAGCTGAGCGTCATCAACCGGGGGGCCGCGACCCTGGGCATCCGCATCCTCGATCTGCGCATCAAGCAGCTGGATCTGCCGACCGACAGCCGAGTCATCGACGACGTGTACAACCGCATGCGCGCCCAGCGCCAGCAGGTGGCCAGCCGCCTGCGCGCCGAGGGGGCGGAGCAGGCCAACGAAATCCGCGCGGCGGCCGACCGTGACCAGCAGGTGATCCTGGCCGAGGCCGAGCGCGACGCCCAAAAGCTGCGTGGCGAGGGTGACGCTGAAGCTGCCCGCATCTATGCCGAAGCGGCCAGCCGCGACCCGGGCTTCTATGCCTTCCAGCGCAGTCTGGAGGCGTACCGCAAGGCCTTCTCGAAAGGCGATGGGGTGATCGTGCTGGATCGCAACGATCCCTTCCTGCAATACCTGCGCAGCGACCGCTGAGCCATGCGTGATCTGTGGGCGGCGCTGTGCCTGGTGGCGGTGATCGAGGGCTTGTTCCTGTTCGCCGCCCCGGCCGCCTGGAAGCGCACGGCAGCGCAGATGCTGACGCTGACCGATGCGCAGGTGCGCCGGGTTGGCGGCGTGGTGCTGCTGTTGGGCCTGCTGGCGCTGTGGCTGGTGCGCGGCAGCGGCTGACGCCGGCCGGTCGGGGCGGTCGCAAGCGCGCGTCGCGCAAGGGAGAAACGAAAAAACCGCGCCTAAGCGCGGTTTTTTCGTCGCTCCAGACGGTTGCCTGAAGCCGGTTGCAAGATGGCGCCCGAACTTGGACTCGAACCAAGGACCCCCTGATTAACAGTCAAGTGCTCTAACCAGCTGAGCTATTCGGGCGAGGGCTCGCATTGTATGCGGATCCCGCAGCGGGATGCAAGCGTGTGTATGAGTCCACCACCTTTGGCACTCGGGTGGGTGCTGGAGCAGGAAGTGTAGCGGGGGGCGCTGGCCGAGGGCGTGGTGGGGCAGCCCCGGCGTCAGCCTGGGCAGGGGAGGGGCTGGGTGATGAGCTGGCTGCGTGGCCGGCCGGCGTTGTTGACGATCACCTGGCCCACCAGCAGACCGGCCTGGTTGCAGATCGACAGGGTGAGGTTGGTGCCGGCGCTGCTGCCGTCCGGCAGATAGCGCAGTTGCTGGCGGCCGAGCGAGCTGGTGATGCGCAGCCGGTGGCTGGTCGGGGTCGATTCCACCCGCAGGATGTCCTCGGCCCGATCCACCCGGCGGTTGCCGTCCTCGTCCAGGAACAGCAGCCAGCCGCCGCTCCAGTCGCGGTCAGGTGTGCAGTGCAGGCCGTCCTGGCTGGGGCAGAGCACGGTGCGGCGGTTGTGGGTGATGGCGGTGATGCGGGCCAGCTGCATGTGGCTGGTGAGCGAGGTCATCGCGGTTCGGACGTGGTGGCGTTCGCTGACTCCGGCCAGGGTGGGCAGGGCCAACCCGGTCACCAGACAGAGGATCAGGCAGGTCAGCAGCAGTTCGAGCAGGCTGAATCCGGCGGGGCGTTGCAGCATGGCGGGGCTCCAGTGGAACAGGTGTCCCATGCTGGCCGTTCGGGGTGTTGGCGGGGATCGGCGCAGTGCCGGCACCCTGGTCGGAAAAGTGCGAACGGCAAGGCCGGAGGTGGTGCCTGGGTCAGGTCGGGGCTTGCTGGGACGATGGGTCAGGGCGAGCGTACACTTGCCGATCGTTGGTTGCCTTGAACGCATGATGTTGCCCAGCCTGCCTGCCGATCTCGACCTGCATTCCAGCTCTGCGGGATTTCAGCTGGTGGCGCCCTATCAGCCCGCAGGCGACCAGCCACAGGCGATTGAGGCGCTGGTGGCGGGGTTCGAGAACGGGCTTGCGCGGCAGGTGTTGCTGGGTGTGACCGGCTCCGGCAAGACCTTCACCATCGCCAATCTGATCCAGCGGATCCAGAAGCCGACCCTGGTGATGGCGCCCAACAAGACCCTGGCGGCGCAGTTGTACGGCGAGTTCAAGGCGTTCTTTCCGCACAACGCGGTGGAGTATTTCGTCAGCTATTACGACTACTACCAGCCGGAAGCCTATATCCCGTCCAGCGACACCTACATCGAAAAAGACAGCGCGATCAACGACCACATCGAGCAGATGCGGCTGGCGGCGACCAAGGCGCTGCTGTCGCGGCGCGACACCATCGTGGTGGCGTCGGTGTCGGCGATCTACGGTCTGGGCGCGCCCGAGGACTATCTGGCGATGCGGCTGATCCTGTCGCGTGGCGAGCGCATCGACCAGCGCGAGCTGCTGCGCCACCTGACCACGTTGCAATACACCCGCAACGAGATGACGCTGGAGCGTGGCACCTTCCGCGTGCGCGGCGAGACGGTGGACGTGTTCCCGGCAGAATCCGACCTGGAGGCGCTGCGCATCGAGCTGTTCGATGGCGAGATCGAGCAGCTGTCGATGTTCGACCCGCTCACCGGCCAGATCCTGCGCCGGCTGCCGCGGTATGTCGTCTATCCCAAGACCCACTACGCCACGCCACGTGAGCGCACGCTGGCGGCGATCGACTCGATCAAGGCCGAGCTGCGCGAGCGGCTGGAGCAGTTGTACGCGCAGAACAAGCTGGTGGAAGCGCAGCGGCTGCAGCAGCGTACCCAGTTCGATCTGGAAATGATGGCCGAGGTCGGCTACTGCAATGGCATCGAGAACTACTCACGGCACCTGACCGGGCGTGCGCCCGGCGAGCCGCCGCCGACTCTGTTCGATTACCTGCCGCCGGACGCGCTGCTGGTGGTGGACGAGTCACACGTGACCATTCCGCAGATCGGTGGCATGTACCGGGGCGATCGTGCGCGCAAGGAAACCCTGGTCGAGTTCGGCTTTCGTCTGCCGTCGGCGCTGGACAACCGGCCGCTGCGCTTCGAGGAATGGGAAGCCCGCGCCCCGCGCAGTGTGTATGTCTCGGCCACGCCCGGCCCCTACGAGTTGCGCACCGCTGGTGATGCCGTCGTCGAGCTGGTGGTGCGGCCGACCGGGCTGGTCGATCCGGAGGTCGAGATCCGGCCAGTGGCGACCCAGGTGGATGATCTGCTCGGCGAAATCCGCGAGCGAGTGGCGATGGGCGATCGCGTGCTGGTCACGACGCTCACCAAGCGCATGGCCGAGAACCTGACCGATTACCTCTCCGAGCACGGCGTCAAGGTGCGCTACCTGCATTCCGACGTGGACACGGTGGAACGGGTGGAGATCATCCGCGACCTGCGGCTGGGGGTGTTCGACGTGCTGGTGGGCATCAACCTGCTGCGTGAGGGGCTGGACATGCCGGAAGTGTCGTTGGTGGCCATCCTCGATGCCGACAAGGAAGGCTTCCTGCGCAGCACCGGCGCGCTGATCCAGACCATCGGCCGCGCCGCCCGCAACCTGCGCGGCAAGGCGATCCTGTATGCCGACACCGTGACCCGGTCGATGCAGGCCGCGCTGGAGGAAACCGCGCGCCGCCGGCAGAAACAGTTGGACTACAACGCGCGTCACGGCATCACCCCGCGTTCGGTGCAACGCGCCGTGCATGACGTGATGGAAGGGGCACGCGCCGAGGCGGGCGAGACGCGTGGACGGGGTGGCCGTAAGGGCCGTCAGGTGGCCGAGCCGGTGCAGGCGTACCTGAAGCTCAGCCCGGCGCAGCAGGCGGCCCGGCTCAAGGAGCTGGAGCAGCAGATGCACCAGCACGCTCGCGATCTGGAGTTCGAGCAGGCCGCGCAGCTCCGCGACCTGATCCGGACGCTGCGCGAAGCCAGCCTCTGACGGCGCGGGCTGACGGCGCCAGGCGGGTGGCGTTCAGGCCATTCTCACGGGGCGACGGCGCGGGCCGGGGTGTCCAGTGTCGGCCAGCGGCGCAGGATCGACGCACGGATGCCCGCCACGTCCAGGCCCGCCTCGGCCAGTAGCTGCTCGCGGCTGGCATGGTGCTGGAAGGCATCGGGCAGGCCGAGGTGCAGGATCGGCACCACCACCCCTTCGGCTGCCAGCAGTTCGGCCACGCCGCTGCCGGCGCCACCAGCCACGACGTTGTCCTCCAAGGTGACCAGGCCTGCGTGGGTCTGCGCCAGTTCCAGCACCAGGTCGCGATCCAGCGGCTTGACGAAGCGCATGTTGACCACGGTCAGGCCAAGCGCTTCGCCCACCTGTTCGGCGACCGGCACCAGTGCGCCAAACGCGAGCAGCGCCAGCGGGCCGCCGCGCCGGCGCAGTTGCGCCTTGCCGATCGGCAGAGTCTCCAGCGACGGTTGCACGGCAACGCCGGGGCCGGTGCCACGCGGGTAGCGCACCGCCGCCGGGCCGGGGTAGTGGAAGCCGGTGGTCAGCATCTGCCGGCATTCGTTCTCGTCGGCAGGCGCCATCACCACCATGTTGGGCACGCAGCGCAGATAGGACAGATCGAGGTTGCCGGCATGGGTGGCGCCGTCCGGGCCGACCACACCGGCACGGTCGATTGCAAAAAGCACGTCCAGTTTCTGGATGGCTACGTCGTGCACCAGCTGGTCATAGGCGCGCTGCAGGAAGGTGGAATAGATCGCCACCACTGGCTTGGCGCCTTCGCAGGCCATGCCGGCGGCCAGGGTCACCGCATGCTGCTCGGCGATGGCGACGTCGAAATAGCGGTCCGGGTATTCCTGGCTGAAACGCACCAGCCCGGAGCCTTCGCGCATGGCCGGGGTGATCGCCAGCAGACGCGGCTCGGCGGCGGCCATGTCGCACAGCCAGTCGCCGAACACGTCGGTGTAGGTGGGCTTCTTCGGCTTGCCCTGGGCCGGCACCACACCCACCGCCGGGTCGAACGGGGCCACCGCGTGGTAGCCGATCTGGTCGCCTTCGGCCGGTTGGTAGCCCTTGCCCTTGGTGGTGATGATGTGCAGCAACTGCGGGCCTTTCAGGCCTTGCAGGGTCTTCAGGGTGGCCAGCAGGGCGTCGATGTCGTGGCCGTCGATCGGGCCGGTGTAATGAAAGCCCATCTCCTCGAACAGGGTGGAGGGCACGAACATGCCCTTCCAGTGTTCCTCCCAGCGCTTGATGAAGCGGGCGGGCGGGCTGTGTTTGTCGCCCAGCAGCTTTTTGCCGCTTTCGCGCAGGGCGTTGAGGGTGCGGTTGCCGGAAAGCCGGCCCAGCATCCGGGTCAGGCCGCCCACTGCCTCGCTGATCGACATGCGGTTGTCGTTGAGGATCACCAGCAGGTCCGGCTCATCGTCCATGCCCCCGGCGTGCCCCAGCGCCTCGTAGGCCATGCCGGCGGTCATCGCGCCATCGCCGATCACCGCCACCACCCGGCGCGGGTTGCCGGCGCGGGCATTGGCGATGGCCATGCCCAAGGCGGCTGAGATCGACGTCGAGGAGTGGCCCACCCCGAAGGTGTCGTACTCGGATTCCTCGCGCTTGGGGAATGGCGCCACGCCGTCCTTCTGCTTGACCGTATGGATGCGGTCGCGGCGGCCGGTGAGGATCTTGTGCGGGTAGCACTGGTGGCCGACGTCCCAGACGATGCGGTCATCCGGCGTCTGGTACAGGTAATGCAGTACGGTGGTCAGCTCCACCACGCCCAGGCCGGCGCCGAAGTGCCCGCCGGATTTGCCCACCGATTCGATCAGGTAGGCGCGCAGCTCGTCCGCCACCGCACGGAGCTGGGATTCCGGGAGTTGGCGGAGGTCGGCGGGGCGGTCGATCCGCGACAGCAGGGGATAGCGGGAGGCATCAATCATCCGGCTATTGTCGCGCCGGCCGGGGCCGGGGGGCAATCTGACGCGGGCGGCGACGAAACGTGCAGCGCGGGCGGGTCAGTCCACCGGGAACGGGTGCGGTGCGGCGGCGTGGTCGTGGGCGGCAGCGTGGATCAGCTGTGCCGCACGTGCCTCCCCCAGGTAGCGGTGGATGCCGGCACGGGCCAGGTACAGCAGCGGGATCAGCGCCACTGCAGCCAGCAGCTTGTAGGTGTAGTTCAGGCTGGCCACCGCCAAAAACCGCGACATCGGCCAGTGCGCCGGCCCCAGCACGAAGGCGATGTAGAGCACCACGAAGCTGTCCACCAGTTGCGACACCATGGTCGAGCCGGTGGCGCGCAGCCAGGCAAAGCGCTCGCCGGTGCGGCGGCGGATCTGGTGGAAGACGTGGATGTCCACCAGCTGGCCGATCAGAAACGCCACCAGTGAGCCCACCGTGATCCACATGCCCTGGCCGAAGATCGCCGCGTAGGCGGCCTGGTAATCCGGCACGCCCTGGGTCTGCGCGCTGGCCACCCACCAGCTGGCCGGAGCCAGCTGGATGGCGATGAAGGCAAACAGAAAGGCATAGGCGATCAGCCCGGCTGCCAGCCAGCTGATCAGGCGCACACCGCGCTTGCCGAAGTATTCGTTGACCGTGTCGGTCATGATGAACACGATCGGCCAGATCACCGTGCCGGCGGTGAAGTCCAGGGTGCCGCCTTCGCCCAGCAGCCGCCACTGCACCGGGGCGATGCCCAGGGTGGACTCCAGCGAGAAGATCTTGACCCCGATGAACTCGGCCAGCACCGCGTTGACGCAGAAGAACGCAGCCAGGGCGATGAACAGGCGGGTGGCGCGGTCGTCGAGCTGCCGCATGGGTCAGTCCTGCCGGGCGGGTGGGGTGAAGGGAATCTCACCCGGCGCCACCGCGCCGCCGCTGATGATGAAGCTCATCGCCTGATCCACGCTCCAGTCGGTGGGCGTGATCTTGTCCACTGGCACGATTTCCAGATAGCCGGAGGTGGGGTTGGGCGTGGTCGGCACGTACACCGCCGCCAGCTCGCGGCCGCTGCCTTGTTCGCGCATCACCCGGGTGACGAAGCCGATGGACTTCATCTGGGTGTGTGGAAAATCCACCAGCACCACCCGCTGAGTGCCGTCCGGCTTAGTCTGCAGGATGTCCAGCAGCTTGCGTGCGCTGCCATACACGGTATTGGCCAGCGGAATGCGCGCCACCAGCGCCTCCAGCCAGCGCAGCAGGCGCTGGCCGACCACGCGCTGGGCCAGCCAGCCGGCCAGCAGGATGACGGCCAGCGTGGCCACCAGTGCAATCGCATCCTGTACCCAGGGATCCACCAGCCAGCCCAGCGAATGCGGATGCTCGGCGGCCAGGCCCTGCAACCCAGGTTCCACCAGCGGCTTGCTCAGGCTGCCCAGCAGCCCGAACACGAACTTCAGCACGGCCCAGGTCAGCCAGAGCGGCAACAGGGTCAGCAGGCCGGTCAGGAACAGGCGCTGCAGGCGGGGGGCGAGGGCGGGAGAGGACATGGCGATAGTGTAGCCGTGGGAGGGGCTAAAGCTGTCGCCAGGTTGGTCGATATCGCGGGACACACCGTGCCGTTCTTCAGGGAACAAGGAGTCGTGCACATGGCTGTCCCCGCTGCTGAGCTTGACCGCAATGCATCGTCCCAGACTGCCCCGGCACGGTCCGGGCCGCGTTCGTTGTCACGCGAGGAGCTGCGCAGGCGCCCGGTCACCGGCCGCGAGGTGCCGTTCCGAGACGGCGATCTGATCGTCTCACGCACCGACCTGCGTGGGGTCATCACCTACGTCAACCCGTATTTCTGCGAGATCAGCGGCTACACCCCGGCCGAGTTGATTGGCCAACCGCACAGCATCATCCGCCACCCGGACATGCCGCCGGAGGCGTTTGCCGATCTCTGGGCCACCCTGAAGAAAGGCCGGCCCTGGGTGGGCATGGTCAAGAACCGCTGCAAGAACGGCGACCACTACTGGGTGGAGGCCCATGTCACCCCACTGGTGGATGCGCGGGGCGAGGTGGTGGGGTACCAGTCGGTGCGCCGCAAACCCAGCCGGGCGCGGGTGGAAGAGGCCGAGCGCGACTACGCCGCCCTGCGTGCCGGCCGCCTGCAAGACGTCGTGCTGCGCAATGGCCATCTGGTCCGGGTGCCGTGGTGGGAACGTCTGAACCCGCTGTGGAAACTTCGGTTGCCCGTCCGGCTGGCCCTGTTTGCGTTGGTCGGCCCGGCGCTGGCCTTGGTGCTGATGCTACGGCTGGGCGGCGCGCACGCACTGGACTGGGGGTTGTGGGGCGCGGGTCTGGCGTTTCTGCTGTATTCGGCTTGGTGGCTGTCGCGCGACGTGGTCGGCCGGCTGGATGAGGCCGTTGATGCGCTGCGCCGGATCGCCCGCAATGACTTCACTGGCCCAATCGACGTGTCCCGCAGCGATGAGGTGGGCCGCATTCTGCAGGGGATCAAGAGCCTGCAGATCCGGCTGGGATTCGAAGTGGAAGACCTCAAGCAAACCGGCGAGCGCAACCAGCGCGTGCGCGATGGGCTGGATGCAACCTCTACCGGGATGCTGCTGACCGATGCGGCCGGGCGGGTGGAGTTCGCCAACCGTGCCCTGTTGCAGTCTCTGGTGCGCGCCGGCGTACTGGCGCGGGAGGAGGCTGACCTGGTGGTCGGCCACCCGCTCACTGCCCTGCATCCTGAGTTGGCCGGTTGGCAGGCCCTGCTCGATGGGCTGACCGGCGAACGGCATGAGGTGGTGGAGCTGGGCGAGCGCACTTTTGCGGTATTGCTCAAGCCGTCGTTGAACGCGTCCGGTGAGCGCATCGGCTCTGTGCTGGAATGGCGCGACCGCACCGAGGAACTGTTGCTGGAAGACGAGATCGGGCAGATGGTGGAGGCGGCATCGCGCGGTGAGCTGGGCCGGCGCCTGGACGAGGCCGGCAAGCAGGGGTTCTTCCTGCAGTTGGCGCGCAGCCTCAATGCCTTGCTGGATGGCCTGCAGGGCGCGCTGGCCGGGATCCAGCACGTCTTGCAGGGCCTGGCCGAGGGCGACCTGACCCGGCGGGTGGAGGGTGAGTGGGCGGGCGCGTTCGGGCAGATGGCCGAGGACGCCAACCGCACGGTGGATGCGCTGATCCGGATCATCGGCGAGATCCGCGCCGCCTCCGACAGCATCGGCGCAGCCGCGGGCGAAATCGCCGCCGGCAACTCGGATCTGTCGGCCCGCACCGAACAGCAGGCGGCGGCGCTGGAAGAAACCGCCTCGTCGATGGAAGAGCTGACCTCCACCGTCAAGCAGAACGCCGACAACGCCCGCCAGGCCAACCAGCTGGCGCAGGGCGCGGCCAGCGTGGCCGAATCCGGCGGGCAGGTGGTGCAGCAGGTGGTCAGCACCATGAGCGAAATCCAAGCCTCGTCGCGCCGGATCGCCGACATCATCGGGGTGATCGACGGCATCGCCTTCCAGACCAACATCCTGGCGCTGAACGCAGCGGTGGAAGCCGCACGCGCCGGCGAGCAGGGCCGCGGGTTTGCGGTGGTGGCCGCCGAGGTGCGCTCGCTGGCACAGCGCAGCGCCAATGCCGCGAAAGAGATCAAGCAGCTGATCACCGACTCGGTGATGAAGGTGGAAGAAGGCAGCGCGCTGGTGGATCAGGCCGGGCGCACGATGAGCGAGATCGTCGGCAGCGTGAAGCGGGTCACCGACATCATGGCCGAGATCAGCGCCGCCTCGCAGGAGCAGAGCGCGGGGATCGAGCAGGTCAACCAGGCCATCACCCAGATGGACGAAGGCACGCAGCAGAACGCCGCGCTGGTGGAGCAGGCGGCGGCCTCGGCGGAGAGCATGCGCCAGCAGGCCGAGGCCCTGGCCGAGGCGGTGGCGGCATTCCGGCTGGCGGCGCAGCAGCAGGCCAGCGCCCGCGCCGCCGCCCGTCCTGCCGCGCCCGCCCACACCCACACGCATGCGCATGCACACGGCGGGGCGGCCGGGCACGCGCAGGAAGGCACCATCGCCTCGTTCGAGGACATGATCGAAAAGCATGCGCAGTGGAAGCTGCGGCTCAAGACCTACCTGCGTGGCGGCGGCGAGCCGCTGGATCCGGACACCGTCCAGAAGGACAACGTCTGCGCCCTGGGCCAGTGGCTGTACGGCAAGGGGCAGCAGGTGCAGCACCTGCCGGAATACCAGAAGCTGAAAGAGCATCACCGGCAGTTCCATGCCGTGGCGGCGCAGGTGGTGCGTGAGCACCAGCGCGGCAATCACGCCCAGGCGCAGACCCTGCTGAGTGGCGAGTTCACCCGCAAGACCCAGGAGACGGTGGCGGCCATCCGCGCCCTGCGTGATGCCGTGGAAGGCCGGCGTCACGCGCACTGAGGCTGGCCACGCCCCTCTGGGCGTGGCCGTCCACGTCGAGGGAGCGTCGGTCAGGCGTCGATGCGGTGGCCCCAGGCGTGGGCGTGGGGCGGCTGCCGGGATCAGCGGCTGCGCACCAGCCGGATGCCGACGTCGTCGTAGCCGCGCTGCGCGTCCAGCGGTGCCGGTTTGCCAGAGGCCATGCGCTGGGTGCAGGCCGCATCGGCGCACAGGGCCAGCCAACTGGCTGGAAGCGGCGGCTGCTCCTGCAGTTCCTTGGCACTGGGCAGGCGGTAGTGGTGCTGGTCCTGCTGGCCCAGCCAGGCGGCATAGGCCTGGGCATCGTCGGCGGAGACGCAGGCCACCGGCCGACGGTCGCCACCCAGCAGATTGTCCCAGCGCAGTTTGCGGCCCAGGAACCCACGCCCGCACTCGGCGGCCTGACGGCCCGTGGCGGCGACGAAGCGGGCGTAGTCGCCGCGACTGACCGTGATGATCTCCGGCGGGGCCGGCGGTGGTGCCGGAGTGGCCGGTTCTGCGGCGGCGGCCATCTCCGCACGGGTGTCGGCCAGCGCGTTGAGCCGTGTTTCCAGGCTGCGTTTGCGCGCAGGCTCCAGCGTCAGCCAGGGGGTGGTGGCGGTGTAAAGATGCACCGCCTTGCTGCGGGTGGCGGGCTTGGCCAGCAGCAGGGTGACGCGGTCATCCAGGGCCTGCCCCAGGCGGGCGCGCAGTTTTTCGATCGCCTCGCCGGTGCCGCCACGACGCTTGTCGAGCGTCACGGCGCGCTGGAACGCGGTTTTGGCGGTGGCGGCATCGTCCAGCCGCAGGGCTTTTTCGGCGGTGTCGGCCAGGGCATCGAACAGCAGCGCGATCATGCGCTGGGTGTCGGGATGTGCAGGTGCCAGCAGCCAGGCGGCTTCAACGCTTTCCCAGGCATTGGCACCGGGCGGGGCGAGCAGTTGCCCGGCGCGCAGCTGGTGCTCGGCATTGGCCAGGATCGGTGCCAGCCCGTTGTCTTGCGCATCGGTCGGGGCCGGCGCATCGGTCGGGGCGGGCGACGGGGTGTCTGCGGTGGCGTTGTCGGCGGCTGCGGGGGGCGCGGATGTGGTCGCAGGGGTGGCGGTGTCAGACCGGCGCAGGCTAAACGTGGCCAGCGCGAGGGCCGCCAGCACGGCCACCCCCAGCCCTGCCAATCGCAACGGGCGCCAGCGTGTGGCCGGTGCCGGTGCGGTGCTGGGCGTGAAATCGGACGGGATCTCCACCGGGACGAAGGCCTTGCCGGCGCGGCGTTCGACCTCGTCGAGTGCGGCCAGCATGGCATTGGCGCTGGCGTAGCGTTGCTGCGGCTGCTTGGCCATGGCGGTGTCGATCAGCGGTTGCCAGTGGCGAAGTGCCGCCGGCAGGCGCGGGATCGGCTCCTGCACGTGCTTGAGCGCCATGGTCAGGGCGTCCCCGGCGCTGTAGGGCAGCCGGCCGACCAGCATTTCCCAGGTCAGCACGCCCATGCTGTAGATATCGGCGCGGCGATCCACCTCCTGCCCGCGCGCCTGTTCCGGCGGCATGTAGGCGGTGCTGCCCACGGCCAGCCCGGCGGTGGTCAGACGCGGGTTGTTGCCGCGGCGCAGGGCGATGCCGAAATCGGCCAGCATCGGCCGGTCGTTTTCATCGAACAGCACGTTCTCGGCCTTGACGTCGCGGTGCACCACGCCGCGCACGTGGGCGTAGTCCAGCGCCTGCAGCAGGCTGCGCAGGATGGCGGCCACTTTCGGCTGATCGCCGGCCAGCTTGCGCTGTGCCAGATGCCCGTGCGGCAGGTAGGGCATGGCATAGAACGGCAGCCCATCGGCGGTGCGTCCGACTTCGAAGATCCCCACGATGTTGGGATGTTCCAGCCGGGCGATGGTGCGTGCCTCGTTTTCGAAGCGGGCACGGCTGACTTCGTCGGTCAGCGCCTCGGCCAGCATGACCTTCAGCGCCACCTTGCGATCCAGTGACAGCTGCTCGGCCAGATAGACGGTGGACATGCCGCCATGGCCGATCACCCGCAGGATGCGGTAGCCGGAAATGCTGGGATAGCTCTTGTCTGTCGACATCGTGATGCAGTACCGAATGACCCCGGGGTGAGCATACGATGCTGCTGCTATCGGATGGAACCGCTGTGCCATGACGGCCCGAATGCGGCCGCCTTACGTGGTGTGCCCCCGATCAGCGGCCGGGCTTGCGGCGGACGTAGAGCTGCTTGCGGACGCGGGCAACCACCTGGCCGCTGGCATCGACGATGTCGTTGTGGAACCAGTGCAGCACCTTGTTCCCCCCGGCGGCCTGGCTGCGCAGCAGGTCGAGGGTGGCCGGGTCGAGGTCGAAGCGGGTGCGAACGGTGCCCCGACCGGGGCGGACGAACTCGATTTCGCCGGCTTTGTCCCAGACCAGGTGATCGCGGCCGAGATGGTGCAGCACCATCAGCATCCAAAACGGATCGGTCATGGCAAACAGGCTGCCGCCGAAGTGGGTGCCGACGTAGTTGCGGTTCCACGGGCGCATGCGCAGTTCGACCTGCGCATGGCGATAGTCGGACGACAGTGCGGTGACGTGGATGCCGGCAAACAGAAACGGTGGCCACAGGTTCAGTCCGTGGCGCAGCAGACCCGCCCGCATCTTCAGGCCAGCAGCAGTGCCGACATCTGGCGACGGTAGCGGCCGACCAGATCCTCGTCGTCGATGAGGCGGAAGGCGTCGATCAACGCCTTGCGCGGCAGGCCGTCCTGGTAGTGGCGATCACGGCGCAGCATTTCCATGAACTGGGTCAGGGCGGCTTCGGCATCGCCTGCCAGCAGGTTGTGCACGCCCAGCAGATAGCGGGCGCGCAGATCATCGGGATTGGCGGCGATGGCCGCCTCCAGGGTGGCTGCTGGCGGGGCGTCCTTGAGCTGGGCGGCGAAGTCCAGATGCGCCCGCGCCCGCACGGCGCGATCGTCGGTGGCCAGATTGGCGGGCAGGGCCTCCAGCAGCTGCTGGGCCTCGGCGGTGGCGCCGGTGCGCAGCAGCGCCAGGGCCAGGTCGAGCTTGAGCTCGGCCTTGTCCGGCTCGGCTTCGACCGCCTTGCGCAGGCGCATCACCTCGGCATGCGGATCCAGCGGGGCAGCCGCCGGTGCTGCCTCTTGGGCGGCCGCCGGGACAATGCCGTGGTGCTTGAGGAATTCACGCAGCTGGCCTTCCGGCAGGGCGCCGGGGAAGCCGTCCACCAGCTGGCCGTCCTTGACCAGCATCACCGTGGGAACGGAGCGAATCTGGAATGCAGCCGCCAGCCCCTGCTGCTTGTCGACATCGACCTTGGCCAGCACGAAAGCGCCGTTGTACTCGGCGGCGAGCTTTTCCAGGATCGGCCCCAGCGCCCTGCACGGCCCGCACCAGGTGGCCCAGAAGTCCACCAGGACCGGGGTCTGCAGGGATTTGCGGATCACCGCCTCCTCGAAGTTGGTTTCGGTGACGTCGAACACGTGGGGGTTGGGCGTGATGGTCATGGCGTCCTGTGGTGAGGGAAAGGCAGTGTCAGCGGAAACTGGGGATTATCGCGGAGGTCGGGGCTTGGCATGCGTTACACCCGACAGCGTTGCACACGGCCAGGCGGGACATGCGCGAACGTTGCTTAAGATGGGGGCATGGACAACGCATTCAAGCACGCCTGGCCGTGGCTGGCACTGGCCAGCTTCCTGATCGCAATGGCGCTGGCCGGGCTGGACGTGCCGGAGTACTCGCACTGGCGGCATCCGCTGGCTTTGCGCGGGGCCACGGGTCTGCCGGGCGCGTGGCTGTTCAATGCGGGCGCATTTTGGCTGCCTGGGCTGATGCTGGCGTATGCGGGCGGGACGCTGCGACCGGCGCTGGCCGGGCGCGGGGGCGTGGCGCGGATCGGCCTCACCCTGGTGCAGGGGTCGGCACTGGCGTTTGCCGCGCAGGGGCTGCTGCCGCTGGATCTGCGCCAGTTGGATGCGCCGGCCAACCGTCTGCATGCTCTGGCCTGGATGCTGTGGTGGCTGTCGTTCGTGCCGGGGGCGCTGCTGCTCGCCCTGCGCGGCCGGCATGGCCCCGGCTTTGCCGCGCTGAGCCTGGTGGCCGCCGCAGGGGTGCCGCTGCTGGCGCTGCTGGTGCCGATTGCCGCCTGGGTGGGGCCGGCGCAACGGCTGGCGTTCCTGCTCTGGTTCGGCTGGTGGCTGCTGGCCGCGCGCTGGCTCAGCCGTAGCGCAGTTTCAGGGCCAGGATCAGCGCCGCCAGCACGAACGTGATGGCGTTGGAGACGATCATCGGCCAGGAGTGCAGGGAAAGCCCGTAGCCGAACCAGCAGGCCACGCCGAAGGTGAACACCACGTACATCCACAGCGAGATGCCCTGGGTGTCGGCTCAATCGCGATTCCAGTGGAAACGGTTCATGTCTGATGGGGAGCATGGAGCCAAGGGTGACGGGGTAGATGCCTGAGCTTGGCGCACAGCAGGTAGCTGATGGCGATCAGGTTGGCGTCAGTGCGATAGCCCTTGGCGCGGGCCTTGGCGGCCTGGATCTGGGCGTTGAAGGCCTCGACCTGGCCGTTGGACAGGCCGGTGTCGAAATGCCGCAGGATGCCGGTGAGGTGGTCGCGGATGGTGGCACCGAGCTTCTTGAAGGGCGTCAGCCGACACCGTCGTGCCCAAGAG
>NZ_FQUK01000042.1 GCF_900129205.1 Thermomonas hydrothermalis
CCCACCTGACGGGCCAGCAGAATGTGCTCGCGCGTCTGCGGCATCGGGCCGTCCGCCGCCGACACCACCAGAATCGCACCGTCCATCTGCGCCGCACCCGTGATCATGTTCTTCACGTAGTCAGCGTGCCCAGGGCAGTCCACGTGCGCATAGTGACGGGTCGGCGACTCGTACTCCACGTGCGCCGTCGAAATCGTAATACCGCGCGCCTTCTCCTCCGGCGCCGCGTCGATCTGGTCGTACGCCTTGAACTCGCCGCCAAAACGCTCCGCGCCCACCTTCGTCAGCGCCGCCGTCAGCGTCGTCTTGCCGTGGTCCACGTGACCGATCGTCCCCACGTTCACGTGAGGCTTGGTGCGCTCGAACTTACCCTTTGCCATGATCTGAACTCCAAAAGAATGAGTGGGATGGGGATGATCCCCGGGAATCAAACGCCCGGGGACCGAAAGTGGCTCACGCCTTCTTGATGATTGCCTCGGCGATGTTGTTCGGCGCTTCCTCGTAGTGGTCGAACTCCATCGTGAAGGTGGCACGACCCTGCGTCATCGAACGCAGTGCGGTCGCATATCCAAACATTTCGCCCAGCGGGATCATCGCCTTGATGATCTTGCCGGAGGGGCTGTCGTCCTGACCCTGGAGGACACCGCGACGGCGGCTCACGTCGCCCATCACGTCACCCAGGTAGTCTTCGGGGCTGACGATCTCGACCTTCATGATCGGCTCCAGCAACACCGGATCGGCCTTGCGGAAACCCTCCTTGAACGCCATCGAGGCGGCCAGCTTGAACGCCATTTCTGAAGAGTCGACGTCATGGTACGAGCCGAACACCAGCTTGACCTTGACACCCACCACCGGATAGCCCGCCAACGGACCACTGGTGATGGCCTCGCGCATCCCCTTTTCCACCGCCGGGATGAATTCCTTCGGAATCACGCCACCCGTGATTTCGTTGATGAACAGGAAATCATCCTTGACATCGGGGTGCTTGCGATCTTCCTCGGTCATCGGCGACAGCTCGATCACCACGTGACCGTACTGACCCTTACCGCCCGACTGCTTGGCGTGCTTGTAATCGCTCTTGACACCCGACTTACGGATGGTTTCGCGGTAGGCCACCTGCGGCTTGCCGACATTGGCCTCGACGCCAAACTCACGGCGCATGCGGTCAACGATGATGTCCAGATGCAGCTCGCCCATGCCGGAGATGATGGTCTGACCGGACTCTTCATCGGTCCGCACGCGGAAGGACGGGTCTTCCTGCGCCAGACGGCTCAGGGCGTTACCCATCTTCTCCTGGTCGGACTTGGTCTTGGGCTCGACCGCCATCGAGATCACCGGCTCGGGGAAGCTCATCCGCTCCAGCACGATCGGCGCATCGATGGCGCACAGGGTGTCACCGGTGGTCACATCTTTCAGGCCCACCGCTGCCGCGATATCACCCGCCAGCACTTCCTTGATTTCGTCGCGCTGGTTGGAGTGCATCTGCAACAGACGACCGATACGCTCCTTCTTGCCCTTCACCGAGTTGAGCACCTGATCGCCGGCGCTGAGCGTGCCGGAGTAGACGCGAATGAAGGTCAACGAACCGACGAACGGGTCGGTCATGATCTTGAACGCCAGGGCCGAGAATGGCGCCTTGTCGCTGGCCTCGCGGGTGAGCTGCTTGGTCTCATCGTTGACGTCCACACCCTTGACCGGCGGAATGTCCACCGGCGAAGGCAGCAGCCGAATCACACCGTCCAGCACCGCCTGCACGCCCTTGTTCTTGAACGCCGAGCCGCAGAACATCGGCACGATCTCGGTGTTGAGGGTGCGCTGACGCAGACCGGCGATGATCTCTTCCTCGGACAGGTCACCCTCCTCGAGGTACTTGTTCATCAGCTCTTCGGACGCCTCGGCCGCGGACTCGACCATGTAGGCGCGCGCCTCTTCGGCCTTGGCCTTGAGCTCCTCGGGGATGTCCCGGTACTCGAAGTTGAGCCCCTGCGAAGCCGCATCCCAGTGGATGGCCTTCATCTTGAGCAGATCAACCACGCCCTCGAAGTTGTCTTCGGCACCGATCGGCACCTGCATCGGCACCGGGTTGGCGCCCAGACGCGACTTCAGCTGGTCGCGGACACGATAGAAGTCCGCACCAGTGCGATCCATCTTGTTGACGAAGGCGATACGCGGCACGTGATACTTGTTGGCCTGCCGCCACACCGTCTCAGACTGCGGCTGCACGCCACCAACCGCACACAGCACGAATACCGCACCGTCCAACACGCGCAGCGAACGCTCGACTTCGATGGTGAAATCGACGTGCCCAGGGGTATCGATGATGTTGAAACGATGCTCCGGGAACGACTTGTCCATACCCCGCCAGAACGCAGTCGTGGCAGCCGAGGTAATGGTGATGCCGCGCTCCTGCTCCTGCTCCATCCAGTCCATGGTGGCGGCACCGTCGTGCACTTCACCGATCTTGTGGCTCTTGCCGGTGTAGAAGAGGATGCGCTCGGTCGTAGTGGTCTTGCCGGCATCAATGTGCGCCATGATGCCGAAGTTGCGGTAACGCTCGATGGGAGTGGTGCGGGCCACGGGAGCCTCTCAAACGGGTTCAGATTTCAGTAAAACCGAATGCCGCCTCAGGGCGGCGCTCGGGATGACACAACCAGCCAGGGAAGCGGCGATCCGGCAGACTCAGTCCACCCAAACCAACCGCCACCCAGCCCAACAAATCACCAGCGATAGTGCGCGAACGCCTTGTTGGCGTCGGCCATACGGTGAGTTTCTTCGCGCTTCTTGATCGCGCCGCCACGATTTTCCGCGGCATCAATCAACTCGCCCGCCAGCTTGCGCGGCATGGAGTTCTCACCACGCTTACGCGCAGACTCGATCACCCAGCGCATCGCCAGCGCCATGCGACGGGAAGCGCGCACCTCGACCGGCACCTGATAGGTGGCACCACCGACACGACGCGACTTCACCTCAACGGTCGGCGCAACGTTGCCCAGCGCCTTCTCAACCAGCTCCAGAGGATTCTGGTTCTTTTCACTGATGACATCCATCGCGCCGTAGACGATCTTCTCGGCCACCGACTTCTTGCCACTCTTCATCACCATGTTGATGAAGCGGGCGATGGTTTCGCTGCCATGCTTCGGATCCGGCAGCACCGAGCGCTGCGGAGTATTGCCTTTACGGGACATGTCACTTCTCTCGTGGGGCGGGCATTGCCCGTCATGTTGTCTGCAGGAGAACATCAACCGACCGGCGCACCGCCGGAACGGCCGACCTCAGGACTTGGGACGCTTGGCGCCGTACTTGGAGCGCCCCTGCTTGCGCTTGGTGACGCCAGCAGCATCCAGCGCACCACGCACGGTGTGATAGCGCACACCCGGCAGGTCCTTGACACGCCCGCCACGGATCAGCACGACGCTGTGCTCCTGCAGGTTGTGACCCTCACCACCGATGTAGGAAATCACCTCGTAGCCATTGGTCAGACGCACCTTGGCCACCTTACGCAGTGCCGAGTTCGGCTTCTTCGGAGTGGTGGTATAGACACGGGTGCAGACGCCACGCCGCTGCGGGCAGTTGGCCAAAGCAGGCGAGGCACTCTTGTAGGTTTCCGGGCTGCGCGGCTTGCGCACGAGCTGGTTGATCGTTGCCATTTCAGGGCTCTGTTGACGGGCACAAGGCCCACTGGGAAGACACAACCGGCCAACTGATACCAGCTGACCAGCCAAGACGAAAAGCATAGCGCGCGCAAGACCCGCGGGTCAAACGCCGCCATGCCGAAAAAACCATACCGCCCCGCGCCGGAGCCGCATGATTCATCTGCGATCCCACCCGTCCTTAGGTCCAACACGAGGCGCTTCCTGCGACCTCATTTGGTGATCTGGATGGCACCATGGCCATCAAAGGTGCAAAAGTTTACTTCCGCTTTCAGTGCTAAGCAAGGGCCCGCCCTGACGGGCGGGCCACTGCCTTGAGGTCACTCGGCCGTTTCGCCAGCGGCAGCCTCGGCGGATTCAGCAGACTCGCCGGACAGCGTGGCGATTTCGGCCTCGGTCAAACCGGATGCGGTCTTCCGCCGCCGGTTGTGGTACGCCAAACCGGTACCGGCAGGGATCAGGCGACCGACGATCACGTTCTCCTTGAGGCCGCGCAGGGTGTCGCGGGTACCACGCACCGCCGCTTCGGTCAGCACGCGAGTGGTCTCCTGGAACGAGGCCGAGGAAATGAACGACTCGGTCGCCAGCGACGCCTTGGTGATGCCCAACAGGACCGGCTGGAACTTGGCCGGGATTTCGCCCTTGCGCTCCAGACGGGCGTTTTCCTCCAGCGCACGCTGGCGCTCGACCTGTTCGCCCACCAGGAAGCGGCTGTCACCAGCATCAGTGATCTCGACCTTGCGCAGCATCTGGCGAATGATCACCTCGATGTGCTTGTCGTTGATCTTCACGCCCTGCAGGCGATACACGTCCTGGATTTCCTTGACCAGATAGGCGGCCAGCTCTTCCACGCCCTTCAGGCGCAGGATGTCCTGCGGGTTGGGCTCGCCATCCACCACGACCTCGCCTTTCTCCACGTGCTCGCCTTCGAACACGATGATCTGGCGATACTTGGGAATCAGCTCCTCGTGCTCGGTGCCATCGGCATTCTTGATGATGAGGCGCTGCTTGCCCTTGGTCTCCTTGCCAAAGCTGACCACACCCGAGATTTCCGCCAGGATCGCCGGCTCCTTCGGCTTGCGCGCCTCGAAGAGATCGGCCACGCGCGGCAGACCACCGGTGATGTCGCGGGTCTTGGACGCTTCCTGCGGAATCCTGGCGATCACGTCGCCCACGCCGACCTGAGCACCATTCTGCAGGGTCACCACCGAGCGCGGCGGCAGCATGTACTGCGCCGGCAGGTCGGTGCCTGGAATGGTGAGGTCCTTGCCATTGGCATCGACGATCCGCACCAGCGGCCGCAGCTCCTTGCCCTGGGTACCGCGGCGCTTGGGATCGGTGATCTCACGCGATGCCAGACCGGTGAGTTCATCGATCTTTTCGATCACCGTCACGCCATCGACGAAATCGACGAAGCGCACGAAGCCGGCCACTTCCGAGACGATCGGATGGTTGTGCGGATCCCACACCGCCACCGTCTGCCCGGCCTTGACCTCACCGCCATCCCGCACCTGCAGGCTGGCGCCGTAAGGCAGCTTGTAGCGCTCACGCTCGCGGCCATGGGTGTCCAGCACCGACAGTTCACCGGAACGCGACACCGCCACCAGATGGCCGTCGGCGTGCTGGACGAACTTCAGGTTGTTGAACTTGATCGAGCCGGTGGTCTTGACCGTGACGTTGTCGATCGCCGCCGCACGCGACGCCGCACCACCGATGTGGAACGTACGCATGGTGAGCTGGGTACCAGGCTCACCGATCGACTGCGCCGCCACCACACCGACCGCTTCGCCGTGGTTGACCAGATGCCCGCGGGCCAGGTCACGGCCGTAGCAGCGGGCGCAGACACCAAACGCGGTTTCACAGGTGATGGTGCTGCGCACCTTGATCGCCTGTACGCCGGCCTCTTCGAGCTTGGCGGCCCACTGCTCGTCGATCAGGGTGTTGCGGGTGATGAACGGGTCTTCATCGTTGCCGGGCAGGAACACGTCTTCGGCGACGATGCGGCCCAGCACGCGATCCTTCAGCGGCTCGACCACGTCACCCCCTTCCACGATCGGCGTCATGGTCAGGCCATTGTGGGTGCCGCAATCGAACTCGGTGATCACCACGTCCTGCGCCACGTCCACTAGTCGCCGGGTCAGATAACCGGAGTTGGCGGTCTTCAGCGCGGTATCGGCCAGACCCTTACGGGCACCGTGGGTCGAGATGAAGTACTGCTGGACGTTCAGACCCTCACGGAAGTTGGAGGTGATCGGCGTTTCGATGATCGAGCCGTCCGGCTTGGCCATCAGACCGCGCATACCGGCCAGCTGACGGATCTGGGCCTGCGAACCACGGGCGCCGGAGTCGGCCATGATGAAGATCGAGTTCATCGATTTCTGCTCGACGACCTCGCCCTTGGCGTTGACCACTTTCTCGACACCGATGGTGTCCATCATCGCCTTGGCCACGCGCTCGTTGGTGCGCGACCAGATGTCCACCACCTTGTTGTAGCGCTCGCCAGCGGTCACCAGGCCCGACTGGTACTGCTGCTGGATTTCCAGCACCTCGGCTTCGGCCTCGGCCAGGATTTCCTTCTTCTCGGGCGGGATGGTCATGTCGTCGATGCCGATCGACACACCGGCGCGGGTTGCGAAGGCAAAGCCGGTGTACATCAGCTTGTCGGCGAACACCACCGTATCCTTCAGGCCCAGCGTGCGGTAGCAGCTGTTGATCAGGCGGCTGATCGCCTTCTTGTTGAGCTCGGTATTGACCAGCGCAAACGGCAGGCCTTCCGGCAGGATCTCGCACAGCAGGGCGCGGCCGACCGTGGTATCGACCAGCGACGTGCGCTTGCTGCGACGACCATCCTCGCCGACCACCGTCTCGGTGATGCGCACCTTGCACTTGGCGTGCAGTTCGACCACCCGGTGGTCATAGGCACGCCGGACCTCGGCGACGTTGGCAAACACCATGCCTTCGCCCGCCTTGTTTTCGAGCGCGCGGGTCATGTAGTACAGACCCAGCACCACGTCCTGCGACGGCACGATGATCGGCTCACCGTTGGCCGGCGACAGGATGTTGTTGCTGGACATCATCAACGCACGCGCTTCCAGCTGCGCTTCCAGCGACAGCGGCACGTGCACGGCCATCTGGTCGCCGTCGAAGTCGGCGTTGAACGCGGTGCACACCAGCGGGTGCAGCTGGATCGCCTTGCCTTCGATCAGCACCGGCTCGAACGCCTGGATACCAAGACGGTGCAGGGTCGGCGCACGGTTGAGCAGCACCGGATGCTCGCGGATCACCTCTTCCAGGATGTCCCACACCTCCGGGCTTTCGCTTTCGACCTTTTTCTTGGCCGCCTTGATGGTCGGCGCCAGCCCAAGCCGCTGCAGCTTGGAGAAAATGAACGGCTTGAACAGCTCCAGCGCCATCTTCTTGGGTAGACCGCACTGGTGCAGCTTCAGGTACGGGCCGACCACGATCACCGAACGGCCGGAGTAGTCAACTCGCTTACCAAGCAGGTTCTGACGGAACCGGCCCTGCTTGCCCTTGATCATGTCGGCCAGCGACTTCAGCGGACGCTTGTTGGTGCCCGTGATGGCACGACCACGACGGCCGTTGTCCATCAGCGCATCCACCGCTTCCTGCAGCATGCGCTTCTCGTTGCGCACGATGATGTCAGGCGCATTGAGCTCGAGCAGCCGCTTCAGGCGGTTATTGCGGTTGATGACGCGCCGATACAGGTCATTGAGGTCAGAGGTCGCAAAACGGCCGCCATCCAGCGGCACCAACGGGCGCAGATCCGGCGGCAGCACCGGCAGCACGGTCAGCACCATCCACTCCGGACGGTTGCCGGACTCGATAAAGGCCTCGACCAGCTTGATGCGCTTGGTCAGTCGCTTGAGCTTGGTTTCGCTGTTGGTGGAGGCGATTTCTTCCTTCAGTTTGACCAGCTCGCTTTGCAGGTCGATGGTGCGCAGGAGCTCATGGATCGCCTCGGCGCCCATCGCGGCATCGAAGTCGTCACCGTGCTCCTGGCGCGCTTTCATGTACTCCTCTTCGGTGAGCAGCATGCCGCGCTCGAGCGGGGTCAGGCCCGGCTCGGTGACGACATACGCCTCGAAATAGAGGATGCGCTCGATGTCGCGCAGGGTCATGTCGAGCATCAGGCCGATACGCGACGGCAGCGACTTCAAGAACCAGATGTGAGCGACTGGCGAGGCCAGGTCGATATGACCCATGCGCTCACGGCGCACCTTGGCCATGGTGACCTCGGTTCCGCACTTCTCGCAGACCACGCCTTTGTGCTTCATGCGCTTGTACTTGCCGCACAGGCACTCGTAGTCCTTGACCGGGCCGAAGATCGCAGCGCAGAACAGGCCGTCACGCTCGGGCTTGAAGGTGCGGTAGTTGATGGTCTCCGGCTTCTTGACCTCGCCGTAAGACCACGAACGGATGGTGTCCGGGCTGGCCAGGCCGACCTTGATCGCATCGAAATCGAGGGTCTGACGCTGCGGGGTTAACAGATTGAGCAGATCTTTCATGTCGGTTCTCCGGGTCGAAGGGAATGTCACTGGGCATGGCGCGGCTCATGCCGCGCGCAGGCGGCTCATTCCGCTTCGAGTTCCATGTTGATGGCCAGACTGCGGATTTCCTTCACCAGCACGTTGAAGGATTCGGGCATACCGGCAACCATCTGGTAATTGCCATCGACGATGTTCTTGTACATCTGGTTGCGGCCCTGTACGTCGTCGGACTTCACCGTCAGCATCTCCTGCAAGGTGTACGCCGCGCCATACGCCTCCAGCGCCCAGACTTCCATTTCGCCGAAACGCTGACCACCGAACTGCGCCTTGCCACCCAGCGGCTGCTGGGTGACCAGCGAGTACGGGCCGGTGGAACGGGCGTGCATCTTGTCGTCGACCAGGTGGTTGAGCTTGAGCATGTGCATGTAGCCAACCGTGGTCTTGCGATCGAACGGCTCGCCGGTACGCCCGTCGTACAGCTGCATCTGGCCGGATTCGGGCAGATCCGCCAGGCGCAACATCGCCTTGATCTCATCCTCGGTGGCACCATCGAACACCGGGCTGGCCATCGGCACACCGTCGGTCAGGTTCTTCGCCATCGCCAGCAGCTCTTCATCGCTGAACTGCGACAGATCGACGCGCTCGATGTGGCTGCCACGGTCATGGTTGTAGATCTGGTCGAGGAACTTGCGCAGTTCCGCCACCTTGACCTGGGCCTCCAGCATGCGCTGGATCTTCTGTCCCAGCCCCTTAGCAGCCAGACCCAAGTGCACCTCGAGCACCTGACCGATGTTCATACGGCTGGGCACACCGAGCGGGTTGAGCACCACATCCACGGTCTGGCCGTCGGCGAGGTAAGGCATGTCCTCAACCGGCACGATCTTGGACACCACGCCCTTGTTACCGTGACGACCGGCCATCTTGTCACCCGGCTGGATGCGCCGCTTCACGGCCAGAAACACCTTGACCATCTTCAGCACGCCCGGCGCAAGGTCATCGCCCTGCATGATCTTGGCGCGCTTGTCGGCAAAGCGTTTTTCGAACTCCTTCTGATGCGCTTCCAGCTGCTTGGCGGCACGCTCGATGGCATCGGCGGCATCGTCATCCTTCATCCGCAGCTGCAGCCAGTCGGACTTCTTCAACCCATCCAGCACCAGCGAAGAAACCGTATCGCCCTTCTTCACACCGGGGCCGCCGATGGCGACCTTGCCCAGCAGCTGCTCGCGCAGACGGGCGTAGATGGCGTTTTCCAGAATCCGGTACTGGTCGTCGAAGTCCTTCTTGACGCGACGGATCTCGTTTTCCTCAATCTGGCGCGCGCGCTTGTCCTTCTCGATGCCATCGCGGGTAAACACCTGCACATCGATCACCACGCCATCCATGCCCGGCGGCACGCGCAGCGAGCTGTCCTTCACGTCCGAGGCCTTCTCGCCAAAGATTGCGCGCAGCAGCTTCTCTTCCGGGGTCAGCTGGCTTTCACCCTTCGGCGTGACCTTGCCGACCAGGATGTCGCCGGCGCGCACCTCGGCACCGATATAAACGATGCCGGACTCATCCAGCCGCGACAGCGCCTGCTCGGAGACGTTGGGGATGTCAGCGGTGATTTCTTCCGGCCCCAGCTTGGTATCGCGCGCCTGGACGGTCAGCTCTTCAATGTGGATCGTGGTGTAGCGGTCTTCCTGGACCAGTCGCTCGGAAAGCAGGATCGAGTCCTCGAAGTTGTAGCCATTCCACGGCATGAACGCGACCAGCACGTTCTGACCTAGCGCCAGCTCACCGATATCGGTCGAAGGACCATCGGCCAGCACGTCGCCGCACTCCACCCGATCCCCCACCTTGACCAGCGGGCGCTGATTGATACAGGTGTTCTGGTTGGAACGGGTGTACTTGACCAGCGAGTAGATATCCACGCCGGCATCCGCTTCGCCAGCGATCTCGTTCTCGTTGACCTTGACCACGATGCGGGCAGCATCGACCTGCTCGATCACACCACCGCGGCGGGCGATCACGGTCACACCGGAGTCACGCGCCACCGCGCGCTCGATCCCGGTTCCGACCAGCGGCTTCTGGGCGCGCAGGGTGGGTACGGCCTGACGCTGCATGTTGGCGCCCATCAAGGCACGGTTGGCGTCGTCGTGCTCGAGGAACGGCACCAGCGCAGCCGCCACCGACACGGTCTGCATCGGCGAGACGTCCATGTAGTGGATCTCGCTCGGCGGCTTGAGCAGGTTTTCGCCCTGGTAGCGGCAGGCCACGAACTGGGCGGTGATGTTGCCCTGCTCGTCGCGCGGCGCATTGGCCTGGGCGATCACGTATTCGTTTTCCTCGATCGCCGACAGATACTCGACTTCATCGGTGACGCGACCGTTGATCACCTTTCGGTACGGCGTCTCCAGGAACCCGTACTTGTTGGTGCGGGCAAACACTGCCAGCGAGTTGATCAGACCGATGTTCGGGCCTTCCGGCGTCTCAATGGTGCAGACGCGGCCGTAGTGAGTGGGATGGACGTCGCGCACTTCGAAGCCGGCGCGCTCACGGGTCAGACCACCCGGGCCCAGCGCCGAGACACGGCGCTTGTGGGTGACCTCGGACAGCGGGTTGTTCTGATCCATGAACTGCGACAGCTGCGAGGAGCCGAAGAACTCCTTCATCGCAGCCGCCACCGGCTTGACGTTGATCAGCTCCTGCGGGGTGAGCCCTTCGGACTCGGCCATCGACAGGCGCTCCTTCACGGCGCGCTCGACGCGCACCAGGCCGACGCGGAAAGTGTTTTCGGCCATTTCACCGACCGAACGCACACGGCGGTTGCCCAGATGGTCGATGTCATCGACCGAACCACGACCATTGCGGATCTCGCACAGCACGCGGATCACGTCGAGGATGTCGGAGCTGTCGCCGCACATTTCGCGCATACGCACGGACTCTTCGTCCTTGCGATCGGCGAAATAACGGGCGTCGTACAGCACCGGCGCGCCGGTGACGTCCTTGCGACCCAGACGGCGATTGAACTTCATGCGGCCGACCGCAGAGAGGTCGTAGCGCTCGAAGGTGAAGAACAGGTTGTGGAACAGGTTCTGGGCGGCGTCCTTGGTCGGCGGTTCGCCCGGACGCATCATCCGGTAGATCTCGACCAGCGCATCCAGCTGGGTGCGGGTCGGATCGATGCGCAGGGTGTTGGAGATGTAAGGGCCACGGTCGAGGTCGTTGACCCACAGCGTCTCGACCTTCTCGATTCCGGCCTTGCGCAGCTTGGCCAGGATGTCCGGATTGATCTCGTCGTTGGCGTTGGCCAGCAACTCGCCGGTCTTGGGATCAACCACGTCGTGCGCCAGAATGCGCCCGTAGATGTACTCGTCCGGCACCGCCAGCGCCGTCACCCCGGCCGCCTCCAGCTGCTTGATGTGACGGGCGGTAATCCGCTTGCCCGCCTCGACAATCACCTTCTCGCCATCGCTGAGGTCGAAATCGACGGTTTCGCCGCGCAGCCGCTCCGGCACCAGATCCAGCATCACGCCGTCGGCATTGATGTGGAAGGTGTTGAGCTCATGGAACTCACGCAGCATTTCTTCATTGCTGTAGCCCAGTGCGCGCAGCAGCACCGAGACCGGCAGCTTGCGACGGCGGTCGATACGGCAGAACACCGCGTCCTTGGGGTCGAACTCGAAGTCCAACCAGGACCCGCGGTAGGGGATCACCCGCGCCGAGAACAGCAGCTTGCCCGAACTGTGGGTCTTGCCGCGGTCATGGTCGAAGAACACACCCGGGCTGCGATGCAGCTGGGAGACGATGACCCGCTCGGTACCATTGACGATGAAGGTGCCGTTGTCGGTCATGAGCGGAATTTCGCCCATGTAGACTTCCTGCTCCTTCACATACTTGATCGCCTTGGTGGACGACTCGCGGTCGTAGATCACCAGACGCACGGTGACGCGCAGCGGCGCCCCATACGACAGGCCACGGGTGCGGCATTCCCGCTCGTCGAACGGCGGCTCGCCGAGCTTGTAGCTGACATACTCCAGCGCGGCATTGCCGCTGAAGCTGACAATCGGGAACACCGATTTCAGTGCCGCATGCAGGCCTTTGTCCTCACGCTTGGCCGGCTCCACGTCGGCCTGCAGGAACTCACGGTAGGAGTCCACCTGGATGGCCAGCAGATAGGGCACCTCCAGGATCGAGCGCTGCTTGCCAAAATCCTTGCGGATGCGCTTCTTTTCGGTGAGGGAGTATTTCTTGGCGGTGGTCATGTCGCGTGCGCCTCGTCTTGTGCGGCCGGCTGTTGCGGCCAACGGGATGTTCGGGAACTGACAGTGGGAAGTTGCTGGTATTGCCGGCACCAGCACGCCCTCTCCCGCTACTTCCGACTGTCAACTCGTGCGTTTTTACAGCGATGTCTTACAACGGCCAAAGGCCGGGGACTTGCGTCCCCAGCCTTCGGTGGTCGCCAGCAGGTGCAGCCCGGCGACGCAAGGACCGATTACTTGATCTCGACGGTCGCGCCAGCGGCCTCGAGGTCCTTCTTCATCTTTTCGGCCTCTTCCTTGGACACGCCTTCCTTCACCACGCCGCCGGCTTCGGTCAGGTCCTTGGCTTCCTTCAGGCCCAGGCCCGTGATGGCGCGGACGGCCTTGATGACTTCGACCTTCTTGTCGCCGGCCGACTTCAGGATGACGTTGAACTCGGTCTGCTCTTCAACCGCCGGGCCGGCAGCCGCCGGGCCAGCAACAGCCACCACCGGAGCGGCAGCGGAGACACCAAACTTCTCTTCGATGGCCTTCACCAGCTCCATCACTTCCATCAGCGACTTGGCGGCGATGGCATCGACGATCTGCTCGTTGGTCAGGGACATTGTGATTACCTCTGGAAATGTTTTATTTGAAAGAAAGGCAAGGTCAGGATCGCATGCGCATCAGGCCGTTTCGGCCTGGGCCTCAGCAGGCGCGGCATCAGCACCACCCTGCTTGTCGGCCACCGCCTTGACCGCACGGGCCAGCATGGCTGCCGGCTCGGCCAGCACGCGGGCCAGCATGGCCAGCGCCTGATCGCGGGTGGGCAACGACGCAAGCACCTCGACGTGGCTGGCCGGATACTGCTGACCACCGACGACGACGACCTTGGGTTGCAGCTTGTCGTTCCCCTTGGCGAACTCCTTGATCAGGCGGCCGGCTGCACCGGGCTCCTCGAGCGAGAACGCATACAGCAGCGGACCCACCAGGGAATCCTTTGCTACCTCGTACTCGGTGCCGACAACCGCGCGCGCCGCCAGCGTGTTCTTGATCACTTTCAGGAACACGCCCGTCTCACGCGCCTTCTTGCGCATCGCGGTCATCTGCTCGACCGTGGTGCCGGCATACTCGGCCGCAACCAGGGAGTGCGCCGTGGCGGCGATTTTCGCCACCTGTGCGACGACATCCTGTTTCTGGGACAGATTGAGAGCCATAGTCACTCCTCGTTTGAACGCCGCCCGCGACTCCTGCCGCCGGCGGTCCTGGGCGATGCCCTCCGTGGCATCGGGGATGAACGGTCATCCCGGTGGTGGCCATCCAGAGCTGTCTTGAATCAAAACATCCCAGAAAGGCATCACCATCTACGCAGGCCGGCACCCGATCGGGTGCGGATTAAGCGACCCCGCCTACGGCAACGGCGAATCCATGCCATGAGAGCATCCCTGCCCGTCGCTGCCGCGCGCAGACCGCACCTGCGGTCTTTGACGGCGTCCGCCGCGATCAACCGCGACGGAAGCCTTCAAACTCAGCAGGCGGCGGAGTGTTAGTGAGCCCAACGGCCCGCACCCGCCACCCCAAACATCATCACTTCAGATTCAGCGAAGCCTGATCGACAGTCACGCCAGGCCCCATGGTGGAGCTCAGCGAGATCTTCTGCAGGTAGGTTCCCTTGGAGTTCGCCGGCTTGGCCTTGAGCAGGTCCAGCAACAGCGCCTGCAGGTTACCCTTGAGCGCCTCCTCGTCGAAGTTGGCCTTACCGATGGTGCAGTGGATGATGCCAGCCTTGTCGGTACGGTAACGCACCTGACCCGCCTTGGCATTGCGCACCGCCTCGGCCGGATTCGGCGACACGGTACCCACCTTGGGGTTGGGCATCAGGCCGCGCGGACCCAGCACCTGGCCGAGCTTACCCACCACGCGCATCGCATCGGGGGTGGCAATGACCACGTCGTAGTTGAGATCACCGGCCTGCATCTTTTCGGCCAGATCGTCCATCCCCACCACGTCAGCGCCAGCCGCCAGCGCCTCATCCGCCTTGGCGCCGGGCGGGCAGAACACCGCCACGCGAACGGTCTTGCCGGTACCGGCAGGCAGCACGGTGGAGCCACGAACCTGCTGGTCGGACTTCTTGGCATCCACGCCGAGCCGGACCGCCACATCGACCGCCTCGACGAACTTGGCGGTGCTGTTTTGCTTGACGATCTTGATCGCCTCGTCGATCGGATAGGCCTTACCCGGCACCACCGCCGCACGGATCGCCTTCTGTCGCTTGCTCAGTGCCATTGCCTCAACCCTCCACCACCAGACCCATGGAGCGGGCCGAGCCCGCAATCGTCCGCACCGCGGCCTCCAGATCAGCCGCCGTCAGATCCGGCTCCTTCATCTTGGCGATCTCTTCGAGCTGCTTGCGGGTCACCTTACCGACCTTCTCGGTATTCGGCCGCTTGGAGCCGGAGGTAATGCCGGCCGCCTTCTTCAGCAGAATCGACGCCGGCGGCGTCTTGGTCACGAAGGTGAAGGTACGGTCGGAGTAGGCGGTAATGACCACCGGAATCGGCAGCCCCGGCTCCATCTTCTGCGTGGCCGCATTGAACGCCTTGCAGAACTCCATGATGTTCAGGCCGCGCTGACCCAGCGCAGGACCGACCGGCGGGCTGGGGTTGGCCTGACCGGCCTTGACCTGCAGCTTGATATAGCCGACAACTTTCTTTGCCATTGCAATGATCTCCGGGTACGAGCGCCTGCGAGGCAGGCTCCCCATCGGACCGGGAACGCTTCACTTGAACCGCCACGCGTCCCGGCATCGCGCGGCTTAGCTTCACAACGCCCAGCCAGAACCTGCCTGACCTGGACACAAATCAGCTCCCCCGACAGGCGGGGGAGCCGGAAAGTATAACTGCCTATCGAGCCGACCGTCTAGCCGGTCAAGCCTTCTCCACCTGCCCGAACTCCAGCTCGACCGGGGTGGAACGACCAAAAATCAGCACCGCCACGCGCAGCCGATTCTTCTCGTAGTTGATCTCTTCAACCACGCCATTGAAATCGTTGAACGGGCCATCGATGACGCGAACCATCTGACCCGGCTCGAACAGGACTTTCGGCCGCGGCTTCTCGACCCCATCCTGCACGCGCTGCAGGATGGCATCGGCCTCCTCATCACGAATCGGCAGCGGGCGATCGGCCGTGCCGCCGATAAAGCCCATCACCTTGGGCGTTTCCTTGACCAGGTGCCAGCACTCACTGTCGATCTGCGGCACACCATCCTGCATGTGGGTGGCGATCTGCACCAGCACGTAGCCCGGGAAGAACTTACGCTCCGAACGGCGCTTTTGGCCGCCGCGCATTTCCACGACCTCTTCGGTCGGCACCAGGACATCGCCGAAGCGATCCTGCATCCCCATCCGCACGATGCGGTCGCGCAAGGCCTGCGCCACCGACTTCTCGAAGCCGGAATAGGCATGCACCACGTACCAGCGCTTCTGGACTTCTGGATTATTCACGACGTTCTCCCTCAGGAACCAAGCAGCGCCTGGACGCTGAGCTGGATGAGCCAGTCAATCGCCGCCAGGATCAGGCTGATCGTCACCACCGCGATGACGACGATCCACATCGTGCGGGTCGCCTCTTGCCGGGTCGGCCAGACCACCTTACGCAACTCAAAGCTCGACTCCGACAGATATTCCCGCGCCCGCTGACCGAACGCAGTCGTGAGCAGCAGCCCCAAGCCCAACACCAGCCCAGCCACGACCACCAACACCCGAATGACGCCACTCAAGGTGTTTTCAAACCAGGTGTAAACAACCGCACCACCCAGCATCAGCAGCGCGGCCAGCACGTATTTGACTTTATCCGCGGAAGACCCGACAGAGGGGTTGGGCAGCGACTTGCTGGTCAAGGCGAGACTCTCTCTACCTGTTTACGGAGCGACTTGATGCGCTCGACGAATGGCACGCCAGGAGGGACTCGAACCCCCAACCTGCGGTTTTGGAGACCGCTGCTCTGCCAATTGAGCTACTGGCGTATCGAAACTTCACATTTTCCGAAAAAGGCAACGGCGGCTTGCGCCGCCTGCCTCGACCCCGACCCGTTCCCATGGGCAGGAACGGGGGAAACGCAGGGGCTTACTTCAGGATCTTCGACACCACGCCGGCGCCGACGGTGCGGCCACCCTCGCGGATCGCAAACCGCAGACCCTCTTCCATCGCGATCGGCGCA
>NZ_FQUK01000008.1 GCF_900129205.1 Thermomonas hydrothermalis
CACCAGCCGTGGGTCGGTCTTGGGCGTGCGCCGGCGTTTGGGCGCGCAGGATCGAGCGGCCAAGGCGGCGGGATTGCCGCCCTGTTCGCGCAGGGCCTGCTTCCACCGGTAGAGCGTGCGCCGGGACACGTCGAAGGCGTCTTGGGTGGCTTCGAGGCCGTGTGTGTCCCAGAAGCGCAGGATGTGCAGCCTTCGTTGAGCGTCTTTGGGGGTCATTGCCCAAAGATGACCCAAGGCGGCTATTCGATAGAACCCCCGGATTCGGTACCCGGCATGGTGCACTTGCATGGCGCTCCTCCTGCTTCGAAGGAGTGCCAAAGGTGTTTGAACTTATGCACACGCCGTATGCGTCCACTACCGTTGGCACTCAGGTGGGTGTTGGAAGAGGACGTGGAACGGGAGACGCTGGCCGTGCCCGCCGGCGGGGCAGTCCATGCCACAATGCGTGGCATGTCCTATCTCGTGCTTGCCCGCAAGTGGCGCCCCAAGCGGTTCTCCGAGCTGGTCGGTCAGGAGCACGTCGTGCGTGCGCTGACCAATGCCTTGCAAAGCGGCCGCGTCCATCATGCTTTTCTGTTCACCGGTACCCGCGGGGTGGGCAAGACCACCATTGCGCGGATTTTTGCCAAGTCGCTGAACTGCGAGCGCGGCACCAGCGCCGAGCCGTGCGGTGAGTGCGAAACCTGCCTGGCGATCGACGCTGGCCGTTACATCGATCTGCTGGAGATCGACGCCGCGTCCAACACTGGCGTGGACAACGTCCGTGAGTTGATCGAAAACGCGCAATACCTGCCGACGCGCGGGCGCTACAAGGTCTATCTGATCGACGAAGTGCACATGCTGTCGAAGGCGGCCTTCAATGCGCTGCTCAAGACGCTGGAGGAGCCGCCCGAGCACGTCAAGTTCCTGTTTGCCACCACCGACCCGGAAAAGTTGCTGGTGACGGTGCTCAGCCGCTGTCTGCAGTTCAATCTCAAGCGGTTGGACGAGGGGCAGATCGCCGGCCAGCTGCGCAGGATCCTGGCGGCCGAGGGCATCAGCGCCGATGAGGATGCGATTGTCCAGCTGGCGCGTGCCGCCGATGGCAGCCTGCGCGATGGCCTGTCGCTGCTCGATCAGGCGATCGCGTATGCCGGCGGCAAGCTGGATGGCGCCACCGTGGCGGCGATGCTGGGCACGGTTGATCGCAAGCGCGTACAGGCCATGCTGGAGTCCTTGGCCGATGCTGATGGCGCGCGTTTGCTGCACGAGGTGGCGCAGCTGGCGGAGTTCGCGCCGGACTGGGGTGGGGTGCTGGATGCGCTGGCCCAGGCGCTGCACCGGATTCAGGTCAAGCAACTGGTGCCGGCGGTGGACGTCGGCAGCGATGCTGTCGATGTCGAGGGGCTGGCCGCCCGTCTGCGGCCCGAGCTGGTGCAGCTGTGGTATCAGATGGCCTTGCATGGGCGCCGCGATCTCGATCTGGCTCCCAGCCCGCGCAGCGGCTTCGAGATGACCCTGCTGCGGATGCTGGCGTTCAGGCCTGCCGGCACGGAGGCGGCCAGCGCTGAGGCAGCGACGACCGGACGGGCGCCTGCCACTCCCGCGGCCCGCAGCGAAGCCATGGCGCGCGCCCGCGCGGTGTTGGATTTGCCGCCGGCGTCACACCCTGAAACACGTGTGCCGCCTGCGCCGCAGCCGGCAACGGTCACGCAGTCAGAGCCTGTGTCTGCGGCTCTGCCTGCGACCCCACCGGTTGTGCCTGCCATCAGTGCGTTGCTGGTCACCGACTCCGAACACTGGTTGACGCTGGTTGCGGAACTGGCCAGCAGTGGTGCCCTGAAGGGGCCCGTCAGGGTGCTGGCCGAGCACGCCGGGTTCATCGCCCACAGTGGCGGCGTTTTGCGGCTGTCGCTGGCGCAGGACGATGAACATTTGCAGTCGTCGCGCCTGGTGCTGCAACTGGAAGAGGCGCTGAGCGAGCGCCTGGGTGGCCCGGTGCGGGTGCGGTTCGAGATCGGTGCGCCCGCGGGCGAGACCGCACATGTCCGCAATGCGCGTGTGCGCGATGCGCGGCAGGCCGAGGCCGAGCGCGATTTCGTGGTTGATCCGGCGATCCAGCGCCTGGTTCAGGGCTACGGTGCCCAGATCGTGCCGGACTCGATCCGCCCACTCGATGGTCAGTGACGACGCCCACATCGCACCATCATTCCCAAGCTTTCTCTTTCCCCACACAACGACGGAACGATCCCCATGCGTGGAAACATTGCCCAGCTGATGCAGCAGGCGCAGAAGCTCCAGGAGAACATGCAGCGCGTGCAGGAAGAAGTGGCCGCGCTGGAAGTGACCGGCACTGCCGGTGGCGGCATGGTCAGCGTGACACTGGGCGGCCGGATGGATTGCCGCAAGGTGCGCATCGACCCGGCGGCGCTGGCCGATCCGGAAATGGCTGAAGACCTGATTGCGGCGGCGTTCAATGATGCGGTCAACCGGATCCAGGCTGCCTCGCAGGAAAAAATGGCAGCGGCTACCGCCGGTCTGCCGCTGCCGCCAGGCATGAAGCTGCCGTTCTGATGCGTCTGTCGGTCAGCAGTCAGACGCCAGACGGGCAACGAGCATGAGCACGCCGCTGCTGGAACAGTTGATCGACGCCCTCAAGGTGCTACCGGGGGTGGGGGCCAAATCGGCCCAGCGCATGGCCTACCACCTGCTGGAGCGGCAACGCGATGGCGGGCGCCGGCTGGCCGAGGTGCTGGCGCAGGCGATGGCGCAGATTGACCATTGCCAGCGTTGCCGGGACTTCAGCGAAACCCCGCTGTGCGCGCTGTGCGCCAGCCCTTCACGCGACCGCCACCTGCTGTGTGTGGTGGAAACTCCGGCCGACCGGCTGGCGATTGAGCAGGCCACGGGCTTTCGTGGCTTGTATTTCGTGTTGCAGGGGCGGCTGAGTCCGCTGGATGGCATCGGGCCACGCGAGCTGGGGCTGGATCTGCTTGCGCAGCGGCTGGAGGAAGGTGAGGTGCACGAGCTGATCGTGGCCACCAACCCGACCGTGGAAGGCGAGGCCACCGCCCACTATCTGGCTCAGCTTGCGCGCGCGCGTGGCGTGCGGCCCACCCGTCTTGCGCACGGCGTGCCGCTGGGCGGGGAGCTGGAGTACGTCGATCGCGGCACCCTCTCGCATGCCTTCGGTGGCCGGGTGGAGATCCGCGAGTAAACTGAAGCCCCATCTGTTCTGCCCTTTCTGCCCCCTGTTGCTGCCATGCCTGACACCATCTTTCACCGCATCATGCGCCGCGAACTGCCGGCCGACATCGTCTATGAAGACGAGCATCTGATCGCCTTCCGCGACATCGCGCCGCAGGCCCCGGTGCATGTGTTGTTTGTGCCCAAGCGTGACTTCGCCACCCTCAACGACGTGCCGGAAGAGGAGGCCCTGGTGCTGGGCCGGTTGATGACCGCGGCGGCCCGTTATGCCAAGGCGCAAGGGTTTGCCGAGTCCGGCTATCGGTTGGTCATGAACTGCAATGCCGATGCCGGCCAGACCGTGTACCAGATCCATTTGCACCTGCTGGCGGGGGCGCCGCTGGGACGGTTCGGCACGCCGGGCTAACCCGGTCTGCGGGCGCGGTGTGCCTGCCGCGTATGTTGCGAGGTGAGCGGAAATGTCATAATTCCGCAACTTTGGACTGGTCAATCCCGCCTCATGTTCTCACTGCAAACGATTTTTGGTTCCGGCGTGCAGTTCTATGCGCTGCTGGACGAGGCCGCTGCGGCCGCGTATGACAGCGCCAAGGCGCTGCACGAGATGATGAAAGCGGCCGATCGGCAGCCGGCGCTGGATGCCTTCAAGCTGGCCCGCGTGCGTGAGCGCGCCGCGGCCGACAAGATCAGCCGGGCGCTGGTGGACAGCTACATCACGCCGATCGAGCGGGAGGACATCGAGGCGCTGGGCTCGGCCCTGCACAAGATCCCCAAGCAGATCGAGAAGTTTGCCGATCGCTACGCGCTGGCCATCCAGCACCTTGCGCATATCGACTTCGCCCCGCGGGCGGCCATGCTGGAGCAGGCCGCTGCGGTGGTGGTGCAGATGGTGAGCGAGCTGCGCAAGATGAACCTCGATCGCATGACCATGCTCAACGAGAAGCTGCGTGCGATCGAAAACGAGGCCGACCGGCTGATGCTCGAACTGTACCGGGAGATCTATTCCGGCAAGCTCGACAGCCTGCAGATGTTCCTGCTCAAGGAGTTCTTCGAGATTCTGGAAAAAGCCATCGACCGCTGCCGTGAGGCGGGTGTGGTGGCGTACCAGATCGTGCTCAAGAACAGCTGACGGGGCTGGCGCCATGCTGACGCTCGTGCTCGTGGTGGTGCTGGCCGCGCTGGTCTTTGAGTTCATCAACGGCTTTCATGACACCGCCAACTCGATCGCCACGGTGGTGGCGACCAAGGTGCTGTCGCCCTGGCAGGCGGTGATGCTGGCTGCGGTCATGAACCTGGTCGGCGCCCTGATGGGAACGGCGGTGGCCAAGACCATCGCCTCCGGCCTGGTCAATACCGATGTGGTCGAGGTCACCTCGCAGGTGATCCTGTGCGCCCTGGCAGGCGGCATCGTCTGGAACCTGATCACCTGGTGGAAGGGCCTGCCGTCTTCGTCCTCGCATGCGCTGATCGGCGGTTTGTGCGGGGCGGCGCTGGCTGCGGCGCATGGCAACTTCGATGCGCTGGTCTGGTCGCAGACGGTTGGTGACTGGACAAAAAACAAGGGGCTGCTGTGGAAGGTGATCCTGCCGATGGTGACCTCCCCACTGGCCGGCTTTTTGCTGGGCATTCTGGTCATGCTGCTGCTGTGGGCGGCGATCTCTGCAATGGCTCGCGCTGGAGGGCTGCTGGCCCGGCTGGCGCGGCCGCATGCGGTCAACCGCTTCTTCGGCAAGGTGCAGATTCTGTCGGCGGCCTACATGGGCTATGCGCACGGGCAGAACGATGCTCAGAAGACCATGGGCATCATCGCGCTGACCCTGTTTGGCGCGCAGACCACCGGGGCGCTGGATGGGCTGCCGCATTGGCTTGGCTTCATGCATCCAGCCAGCAGTGATCCCAAAGGCATCGCCGGCTGGATCGTGGTGACCTGTGCGGTGGTGATGGCGCTTGGGACTGCCGCCGGCGGCTGGCGCATCATCAAGACGCTGGGTCACAAGATGGTGCGGCTGCATCCGATCAACGGCTTTGCGGCAGAAACCAGCTCGGCCACCATTCTCACCTTGGCGGCCCACTACGGCATGCCGGTGTCCACCACCCACAGTATCTCCACCGCGATCATGGGCGTGGGATTTGCCAAGAACCCGCGTGCCCTGAAGCTGACCGTGGTCGAGCGCATCATCTGGGCCTGGATCCTGACCATTCCGGCTGCGGGTGGGGTGGCCTACGGGCTGTTCGCGCTGTTGGAACGGTTGGGCTGGGCCTGACGCCTGCTGCCTGCCGGCGGGATGAAAGGTCGCGCGATCAGAGCAGGTCGCCGCCGGCCGACAGGCGATGCTCCATGGCATCGCCGATGCCGCCGATTTCCAGCACCAGGCGATCGATCTCGGCGGCCGTGAGGCCGGCATACGGTCGGTTCTCACACAGGTGCAGGTAGGGCACGCCGTCCAGTTCGCTGATGGCCAGATAGCCGACCCGGCTTTCGAAGTTGAAGCGCAGTGCCCGCTTGGGATCCATGCCGGTGGTCGGGCCGATCGCGGTGCTGACCCGCAGGTAGCTGCGGCCATCGTCGTCTTCCAGCTCGGTGAGGAAGATCGCCTGGTGTCGTTTGCCTTTGGCCAGCGACAGTTCCACGCAGATCAAGTAGGGCTCCTGCACGCTCAGACGGTAGCCGGCGGCGATCAGGTGGCGGCGGATCTGTTCGAAGTTGTCCATGGCGCTCGCGATGACGACGGGGCTGCCGCTATGCTAACTCGGATCATGGCCGATACAGCCCTTTCCGAGTCGCCCGCGTCGCAGCTGTCGCCCGAGCAGCGCATCCTGGCGGCAGTGCGTGCGGTACCGCCAGGGCAGGTGGCCAGCTATGGCGTCATCGCCAGTCGCGCCGGGTTGCCCGGGCGGGCCCGCTGGGTGGCCAGGGTGTTGGCGTCAAGTGACGACCCGGCGTTGCCCTGGCATCGCATCGTCCGTGCCGATGGACGGATTGCGTTCCCGCCGGCGTCGCCTGAGTTCAGAACACAGTGCCGCCGCCTGCGAGCCGAAGGTGTGCAGGTGCAGCACGGTCGGATCCGGCGCTTGGCTGGCGATGACGAAACGCTCGACGCCCTGCTGTGGCGGCCGCGCTGAGCCGTTATGATGCGCTGCAACGAACCGGGATGCCGCACGGATGCCATTCAACCTGCCCAGAATCACCAAATCCCTATTGATCGCCAATCTGATCGGCTTTGTCCTGCAGGCCCTGCTGGGCAATGATCGCCTGATCGACCTGATGCTGTGGCCGTGGGGTGAGGTTGCCGACGATTCGTATGCGCTGGCGCCGGCCTTCATGCCCTGGCAGTTGCTGACCTATGCCTTTCTGCATGGCGGGCTGCTGCATCTGGCCTTCAACATGCTGGCCCTGGTGATGTTTGGCGCGCCGCTGGAATACGTCTGGGGCGAGCGGCGGTTCCTGCTCTATTACCTGGTCTGTGTGGTCGGGGCCGGGCTGTGTCAGCTGCTGGTGGGGTCGTATGCGCTGGCCCAGGGGGGCGACCCCTATCCCACCCTGGGCGCCTCTGGCGGGGTGTTTGGGCTGCTGCTGGCCTACGGCATGCTGTTCCCGAACCAGCGGGTGATGTTGCTGTTTCCACCGATCCCGATGCGTGCCCGCACGCTGGTGATCATCTACGGCCTGTTCGAACTGGGGCTGGGCGTCACCGGCCTGCAACCCGGGGTGGCGCACTTTGCCCACCTGGGGGGAATGCTGTTTGGCTGGCTGTTGATCCGGCACTGGCGCGGCCAGCCGCCGTTCGGTGGGCGCCGCGGCGGCGGTCCGGGCATGCGGATCGTGCGCTGACCTTGGTCAGAAAATCTCGATCCGCGCGTCTGGTTTGAGCACCATCGGGGCACCGGGCTTACAGCCAAACGCAGTTGCGAAGTCGGCCTGCTGCATGGCCGGGGCGTTGGCGCGCCAGAGTCCTGGTGCGCGCACGTCCTGGGCGGCGCGCAGACGTGCCTCGTCGCTGCTCACCTGCTGCGCCCACAGTTGCGCCCAGCCGATGTAGAAGCTGCGCAGGGTGGCGTTTTCCAGGGGTGTGACGTGTGATTTCAGGGCGGCATGGGCCATGGTCAGACCGGCCATGTCGGCCATGTTTTCGTCCCGGGTCAGGGTGCCGTTCACCCGAGTATCGGGCAGGCCGGGGTAGGGCAGACGGTCATAGAATGCGGCGACCGCATCGGCCTTGCGTTGCCAGCGCTCGGCATCCTCGCGGCTCCACCAGTCGCGCACGGTGCCGTCGGCATCGACATGGCGGCCGATCGCGTCGATCGCGTGGCTGAGCTCATGCCCGACCAGGGCGCCAAAGGCGCCATACGGGTGGCCAGCCGGCATCGACGGGTCGAAGACCGGCAGTTGCAGCATGGCGGCGGTGACGATGAGCCGGTTATGGGCCAGGTCATAGGCCAGTGCCGGTTGTTGTGGCAGCACGTCCCAGCGACGTCCGGCGTTGCCCTTGCCGATCCGGCGCATCTCCAGACGATGCCGCCAAGTGGCCGCGATCAGCATGTTGCTGCCAAAGCTGCCGCGTCCCATCGGTTGCAGGCTGACTTCGGGCTCGCGTGCGGGGGCGCCGATCTCGATCGTCAAGGCGTCGAGTTTCTTCAGGGCTTCCGCCTTGGCGCTGCCCTGCAGTAGCTCACCCTGTTCGATGGCCTGACGCAGCGCCTGCCGGACCTGATCGGCAATCTGGCCGGCCTGAGCGCGTGTGGCATCGGGGAGGTAGGCCGCGGTGTATTGCCGGCCCAGCATCGGGCCGGCGGCCAGGTTGATCGCATCCAGCACCTGTTGCCAGCGCGGCGGTGCAGCATGTTGCCCCAGCAGCACGTTGTTGCGGAACTCGAATGCCGTCTCGCGCCAAGGCCGGGAGAGATACGGCGCCATGGCGTCACCGACCCGCCAGCGCAGATAGGCCTGCCATTGTGCCGGCTTGAGTTGGCCGAGCATGGCATCGAGACGGCTAAACAGCGCCGGGTCGGCGATTGACACGGTGTCATCGCTGACGCCCTGGGCCTTGAGGAAGGCGTCGAGCTGCAGGTTGCGGTATTGCTTGCCCAGCCCGGCGGTGGCCACTGGGGCGAAGTTGCGGCGTGGGTCGCGCAGTTCGCTCAGTGGGCGCGATGCCTCGGCGATGCGCTTTTCCACATCCAGGGCGAAGGCAGTCTGGGTTTCGATCTCGGCATCCGGCACTCCGGTCAGGCGCAGGATCTTGCGCATGTAGTCGGCATAGCGCGCCATCAGGGCGCGGGTGTCGGCATCGGTGCGGGTGTAGTAGGCCGGATCGGGCAGTCCCAGCCCGCCCTGGACGAAGTAGCCGAGGTGACGGTCCAAATCGCGCAGGTCGAGATCGGCGTTGAAGCCGAACACCACCGGGATGCCGACCTGATGCAGGGCCGCGATGGCCGGTGCGATGTCCTTGCTCGACCGGATCGCGTCGATGCGCTTGAGCAGCGGGGCGATCGGGGCGGCGCCATCGGCCTCCACCGCGGCCTCGTCCAGGCCGCTGGCCCAGAAATCGCCCAGCAGTTTTTGCGCCTCGTTTTGCGGGGCGCGCATGAAGCCGTCGAGCAGGGTGCGCTGCTGTTCGAGCGCGCGGGCATTGAGCTGACCGAGGGCGGAGATGGCGCCGCTTTCCGGCATGGGGTTGGCCGTCAGCCAGCCCTTGTTGGCATCAGCGTAAAGATCCTTGCAGGCTGCTGCGGCAGCAGTGGCGGCGGGCTTTCTGGCCGCAGGCTTCTTTTTGGCGGCAAGGCTTACGGGTGAGGTCAGGCTGGCCGTGAGTGCGACGAGCAGGGCGCAGGCAAGCGGGCGCAGGGTCGGCATGCGGCGGGTCTCCGTGCGGTCGGGCAGGGGAGTGTAGCAGCCAGTTGCGCGTCTTCAGGATGGCATGGCGCGGCTCATTTCACCCCATGCATCATGCGCCGAAGCTTTGGTGCGGCCAGCAGTGCCGCAACTGCGCAGCCTGTGCCGATCCACATCAGCAGCCAGAACAGGTGGGCGTACTTTGCGGCGGCCATGGTCAGATCCAAGGTTTCGCCCTGTGGAATGTCGATGGCGGCCAGCTTGCCAAACAGGGCGGCCAGGGTTTCCGAAAACGCGGTGGCCAGAAACCAGGTGCCCATCATCAGGCTGACCACCCGCGGCACTGCCAGCTGGGTCACCGCCGACAGACCAACCGGCGACAGACACATTTCGCCGGTTTCCAGAATCAGGTAGGCCAACACCAGCCACCACACGCTGGCCTGCGTGCCGGTGACGCCCACCTGGGCGGCGGCCAGCGCCAGTGGGATGAACGACAGCCCGGCCAGCAACAGACCCAGCGCCGATTTCACCGGTTTGGACGGGTCCAGGCCGCGCCGGTCCAGCCAACCCCACAGGGCAGAAAACAGCGGCGCCAGTGCGACCAGGAAGAAAGCACCCAGGTAGGTGAGCGAGCCGGCGGTCTGCGGCAGCGCCACGCAGTCGCGCACCAGCAGGACGATGATCAGCGCGCTCACCGCCAGGAACAGCACGCGCGGCGCACGGGATGTCGGGGTGCGGTCGGACATCCGCGCCGCCACGAAGAACGTCAGGGGCGCCAGCAGCAGCGACAGGGTGGACCACGGCCAGGGCGTGCCGTCGCGCACCACCAGCGCGGGGATGATGTCTTTGGTCAGCAGGCGGTCGGTGAAGGTCACCCAGGAGCCGTAGGTCTGTTCGTACAGGGTGAAAAACACCAGCGCCATGAAGATCAGCGCCATCAGCGCCAGCATCTGCTGGCGTTCGACCGGCGTGCAGCGGGTGCCGGTGAACCAGGCAAACCACACCAGCACCACACCCAGCACGACCAGCATCAGCAGCAGCGCCAGCGACACCTCGCCACCGAGCGCGAAGGCGCCGTTGGCGGCGGCCCACATCAGCCAGGCCACCGGTAGCACTCCGAGCACGGCCAGTGCATAGATCAGCCATTCGCGTGGGATGCCGGCAACGCGCTGGCACAGCGCTGCGGGATCGGCCGGTTCGGCGTGCCCGTGCAGGTAGCGCTGGCCCCACAAAAACATCATCAGGCCGGCCAGCATGCCGATCCCGGCCGCCCCGAAGCCGTACTTCCAGCCCCAGGCTTCGCCGATGTAGCCGCAGACCAGCGAGGCAAACAGTGCCCCTAGATTGATGCCGGCGTAGAACAGCGAAAAGCCGGAATCGCGGCGTGGATCATTGGCGGGGTAGAGCTTGCCGACGATGGTCGAGATGTTGGGCTTGAGAAACCCCACGCCCATGATGATCAGCGCCAGCGACAGGTACATCACCCTCAGTGCCGCTTCATCGCGCACCACGCTGCCGGCCTGCAGCGTGGCGGCGTGGCCTTCGAACGCCATGCCGACATGCCCCAGCACCAGCAGCACACCGCCGAAGGTGACCGCCTTGCGCATCCCCAGCCAGCGGTCGGCCAGCACGCCGCCGATCACCGGGATGCAGTACACCAGCCCGCCATAAGCCCCCAGCAGGTCCAGCCCAGCCTTGTCGCCGAACAGGTGGTACTTGGTGAGATAAAGCAGCAGCAGCGCCTTCATTCCGTAGAACGAGAAACGCTCCCACATCTCGGTGAAAAAGCAGACATAGACCCCTTTGGGGTGGCCGAGGAAGTCGTCGTGGCGGGGGGCGGTGTGAGGGTGTCCGGACATGCGCAGGCTCCGAAAGGCAGCGGGCAAGTATGCCGCGTGCTGCGGCGTGACGCGGCAGCGGCCTGCGGGCAGATGTCGGGTTGAGACGGGGCCGGCGCTGGACTTGCCTGCCGGCAGCCGTTACGGTTCGCCGGTTGCCACTTTCCCGGAAATGCCGATGTCCACACCCGCCCAGCCGGTTCCGCAACTCACCGTTCGCGCCGTCCTGCTTGCCGTGATCCTGGCGGTGATCCTGTCCGCCGCCAATGCTTATCTTGGCCTGTTCGCCGGCTTGACTATCGCCACCGCGATCCCGGCCGCCGTTGTTTCGATGGGCGTGCTGCGCCTGCTGGGCGGCGGGACCATCCTGGAGAACAACATCGTCCAGACCGGCGCCTCCGCCGGCTCGTCGATCGCCGCCGGGGTGATCTTTACGATCCCGGCGTTGGTCATCCTGGGCTACTGGCAGGATTTTAAATATTCCTGGGTGTTGGCGATCGCCGGGCTGGGTGGTTTGCTGGGCGTGTTGTTTTCGGTGCCGCTGCGGCGTTCGATGATCGTCGAGGAGCCGCTGCCGTTTCCCGAAGGCAAGGCGGCGGCCGAGGTGCTGAAAGCAGGCGAGAACCCCGGCCCTGGGCTGAAGATTCTCGGCCTGTCGGCGGCGATCGGCGGGCTGGTCAAGCTGGCTGCCGAAAGTGGGCTGAAGCTGATCCCGGACAGCGCCACCGGTGCCGGGTTCTTCGGCAAATACCTGGGGTATCTGGGCACCAACCTGTCGCCGGCGCTGCTGGGTGTGGGCTACATCGTCGGGCTCAACATCGGCATCGTGGTGTTGTCGGGTTCGATCCTGTCCTGGCATGTGGCCATCCCGCTGTACCACATGCTCTTTCTTGACAGCGACCCCGCGCTGGCCGCCACGCTTGCCGGCAAGGACGCAGCGGAGATCGCCGGAGCGATCTGGTCGGCCAAGATCCGCTACCTGGGCGTGGGGGCCATGCTGATCGGCGGTGCCTGGACGCTGTTCTCACTCCGCAGGTCGTTGCTGTCTGGCATCAAGAGCGGCATTGCCGCCGCGCGCGCCGGGGCGGGTGCCGAGCTGGCTGACACCGAGCGCGACCTGCCGATGAAGTGGATGCTGATCGCGCTGGTGGTGTTCGTGCTGCCGTTGTTGCTGCTCTATCAGGCCATCGTCGGTATGTGGCACGTCAGTATCCCGATGGCGATCATCATGATCGTCGCCGGGTTCCTGTTCGTGTCGGTGTCGGCGTACCTGGCCGGGTTGGTGGGCTCGTCCAACAATCCGGTGTCGGGCATCACCATCGCCACCATCCTGTTTGCATCGGTGGTGCTGATGGTGCTGCTGGGCGAGGCCGGTCGGACTGCGGTCGGGGTCGGCGGTGCTCCGCTGGGGGCGGTGGCCGCGATCATGATCGGCGCGGTGGTGTGCTGCGCGGCAGCGGTCGGTGGCGACAACCTGCAGGATCTCAAGGCTGGTTATCTGGTCGGGGCCACGCCATGGAAGCAGCAGTTGATGCTGGGCATCGGCGCGTTTTCCTGTGCGCTGATCATGGCGCCGGTGCTGAACCTGCTGGCCCATGCCTACGGCATCGGCGCGCCCACGCCCGCCCATCCCAATGCGTTGGCGGCGCCCCAGGCCACGCTGATGGCGTCGGTGGCGGGGGGCATGTTCGGCGGCAAGCAGTTGCCGTGGACCATCATCGCCGTCGGTGCCGGAATCGGGGCGGTGATCATCGCCATCGACGAGATCCTCAAGGCGCGCGGCAGCCATTTCCGTGTGCCGGTACTGGCGGCGGCGATCGGCATTTATCTGCCGCTGGAACTGATGGTGCCGATTTTCCTCGGCGGTCTGCTGGCGCATCTGGTGGAGCGTCGGCACGGCCTGGCCGGAAGCCTCGACGAGGCTGCGCGCGACCGCCTGCATCGCCCGGGGACGCTGTTTGCCGCCGGCCTGATCACCGGCGAGGCGCTGATGGGCATCCTGATTGCGATTCCGATCGTATCCAGCGGGCGTGCCGACGTGCTCGCGTTGCCTGCGCAGTTTCATTTCGGGCAAGGCGTCGGGCTTGCGGTGCTGGCGCTGATCAGCGTGCTGATCTACCGCACCGGCGCCCGCGCCAACCTGACAGCGAGCGGGTAATCCCGGCTGGTGTTGCGCCCTTTTGGGGCAAGGCGATGGTTTTTTTAGGCGGCCACGGATGGCCTTCCTCGATGGAGACTTAACGATGCTTCGACATGCACTGCTTCCACTGCTGCTCGCCCTGGCCGTGCCGGCGGGGGCCGCGCAGCCGGCTCCGCGCGGATTTACCGTGCAGGATCTGGCCTACATGGATCGCTATTCCTCCCCGACGCTGTCGCCGGATGGGCGCGTGCTGGTGTTTGCCAAGCGCAGCGTCAACAAGGACAGCAACAAGGCCACCACCACCCTGTGGATGCGCAACCTGGTCAGCCGCGACATGACGCCGCCCAGGCAGGTGTCGCCGGATGGCTGGAGCGTGAATTCACCGGCGTTCTCGCCGGATGGTCGAACCCTGTATTTCCTCAGTGCCAAGTCCGGCTCGATGCAGTTGTATGCGATGCCTGTCCAAGGGGGTGAGCCGCGGCGGCTGACCGACTTCCCGATCGATGTCGATGCCTACAAGCTCTCGCCGGACGGCAAGCAGGTGGCGCTGGCACTGGCGGTGTTTCCCGAGTGCAAGGCGGATCTGGCGTGCACCAAGCACAAGCTGGATGAAGCGGCTGCGCGCAAGAACACCGGGGTGGTGTTCGACCGCCTGTTCATCCGGCACTGGGATGCCTGGAACGACGGCCGGCTGAACCGGGTGTTTGCCGCCCCCCTGGACGGGACGGGCATGCTCACCTCGGCCACCCTGCTCAGCGGCGCCATCCATGGCGATATTCCATCCAAGCCGTTCGGGGATCTGTCCGATTTCGCCTGGTCGCCGGATGGCAAGACGGTGGCGATGAGTGTGCGTCTGGCCAACCGCGAGGAGCCATGGAGCACCAATTTCGACATCTGGCTGGTCAATGCCGACGGCAGCGGTGCCCGCAACCTCACCGCGGCCAACAAGGCCTGGGATGCCGGCCCGGTGTTTTCCCGCGATGGCAAGACCCTGTATTACCGGGCGATGCGGCGGCCTGGCTTTGAAGCCGATCGCTTTGCCCTGATGGCAATGGATCTGGCGTCCGGCAAGACCAGGGAAATCGCGCCGCGCTGGGACGCCTCCGCCGACGGCATCACCCTGTCTGCCGATGGCAAGTGGATCTACACCACCGCCCAGCACCTGGGGCAGCATCCGCTGTTCCGGGTCTCTTTGGGCAGCGGCAAAGTGGAGACCGTGGTGAAGGATGGCAGCGTGTCCGCCTTCGACCTGGCTGGCCCGACGCTGGCGCTGGCGCGCAACAGCATGACCACTGGCGATGTGATTTACACCACCAGCACCGATGGCAAGGCTCCGCTGCGTGCCATCACCCCGACGGCATCGCAGATGTTGCCGGATGTGGCCTGGGGGCAGTATGAGCAGTTCCGCTTCACGGGTTGGAACGACGAGACCGTGTACGGCTACGTGGTCAAGCCCTGGAACTATCAGCCGGGCCGGAAATATCCAGTCGCCTTCCTGATTCACGGCGGGCCGCAGGGCAGTTTCGGCAATGGCTGGAGCTACCGCTGGAACCCGCAGACCTACGCGGGCCAAGGCTATGCGGTGGTGATGATCGATTTCCACGGCAGCACCGGCTACGGCCAGGCGTTTACCGATGCGATCTCCGGGCACTGGGGCGATCGTCCGCTGGAGGATCTGCAGAAGGGCTGGGCCGCGGCCTTGCAGCAGTACCCGTTCCTGGACGGTGACAACGCCTGTGCGCTTGGGGCCAGTTACGGCGGCTTCATGGCGTTCTGGATTGCCGGCAACTGGAACCAGCCATGGAAGTGCATCGTCGCCCACGATGGTGTGTTCGACAACTTCATGATGGGCTATGCCACCGAGGAGCTGTGGTTCTCCGAGTGGGAAAACGGCGGCACCCCCTATGACAACCCAGAAGGCTACCAGCGCTTCAATCCGGCCAACCATGTCAAGGACTGGCGGGTGCCGATCCTGATCATCCACGGCCAGCAGGATTTCCGGATTCCGGTCGAGCAGGGCATCGCGGCCTTCACGGCGGCACAGCGGCGCGGGATCGAGTCGAAGTTCCTGTATTTCCCGGATGAGAACCACTGGGTGCTCAAGCCGCAGAACAGTGTGCAGTGGCATGAGACCGTCAATGCCTGGTTGCGCGAACACATCGGATCGCAGTAAGTAAGACGTGAGCGCGGCGGCTGCTGGGGGGCAGTCGCCGCAGGAGATGGTCAGGACGGAAGGGGAGACTGGATGCTGAAGCTGGTATTTCCGGGGGGCGAGCACGCCCCGGTGCTTCTGGATCAGGGCAATCACACCATTGGCACGGATCCCGGCTGTGCCATCGCGCTGACCCAGCCCGGTGTGGAGGCGGTTCACTGCGAGCTGCGTCTGGCGGCCGGACGAGCGATGCTGCACGTGAGCGATGGGGCGGCGGTCGAGGTCAATGAGCGGCCGGTGCAGGGGCTGATCGCCCTGCGTGCTGGCGATACCCTGTCGATCGCGTCCGTGCGGATGCGGTTGGTGGCACTGCCAGCGGCGGTGCCGGCGACGTCGGCAACGGCTGCAGCATCCATGCACGACGAGGAGCCGTCCGAGGCATCCGATCCGGGCCTGACCCGGGTGCGGCCGGCGTTGCCGCGCTTTGTGTTGCGTGGCGTGTCCGGTACGGTGCTTGGGCGCAGTTTTCCGCTGGCCGGCACGGCCACCGTCGGTCGTGCCGCCGAATGTATGCTGCACCTGGATGATGCCGGGCTGTCACGCCAGCACGCTCGCCTGATCCCGGGGCCTGACGGGGTGCAGGTTGAGGATCTGAGTTCGACCAACGGCACGTTCGTCAATGGCCGGCGGATCCGGTCGGCACTGGCCAAGGGCGGCGATGAGATCGCCTTCGACACCTTGCGTTTCCGTCTGCTGGACGCCAATCGCTCGGAGCTGGAACAGCTCGCCCCGAAGCCGCAGCAACGCGTTCGCATGCCGCTGTGGTGGTGGGTGGGGGTGGCGGCCGTGCTGCTGGTGCTGGTCTGGGTGGTGTTCGGGCTGCGCTAAAGCGGCAAGGCCCTTACAGCCAGTGGATGCGGCGCAGGTAGCGGTACAACCCGATGCAGAACAGCAGGACAAAGGCGGTCAGCAGCGGGTAGGCGTAGGGATGATGCAACTCCGGCATGTGCTCGAAGTTCATCCCGTACCAGCTGGCGATCAGGGTAGGTGCGGCCAGCAGCCCGGCCCAGCCGGCGAGTTTTTTCACGATCTCGCCCTGGGTCACGGTCACCAGTGCCAGATTGGTGTTCATGGCGGCGGCCGCCATTTCGCGCAGTACGTCGATGGTGTCGGCTTCGCGGGCGGCGTGATCCTGGATGTCGCGGAAATAGGGCTTGATCCCATCCGGGATCTCAAGCACCGGGGTGCGCAGAAGCTGGGCCAGGATGTCCAGCATCGGCAGCACCGCCAGCCGCATCCGGGTCAGATCCTTGCGCAGCCGGTACAGACGCTGCATGGTCGAGCGCCGGTAACTTTCGGCCAGGACGTCCTGCTCCAGGGCATCCAGCACTTCGGCATAGTCGGCGACGATCGGACGGTAGTGATCGACCACGAAATCCAGGACGCCGTGCAGTGCCACGCTGGGGCCTTGTGCCAGAAGCGCCGGGTCCTGTTCCAGACGCTTGCGGACCGGGGCATAGCTCAACGAAGCGCCATGCCGCACGGTCACCAGAAAACGCGGGCCGACGAAAATCTGAGTTTCCCCAAATCGCACCGTATCGTTGATTCGCTGGGCGGTGTGCACAGCGATGAACAGGTTGTGGCCGTAGGCTTCGATCTTGGGGCGCTGGTGCGCCTTGTGGGCATCCTCGATGGCCAGCTCATGCAGGCCGAACTCGGCTTGCAGGGTGTCCAGGATGGCCGCATCCGGTTCGTACAAGCCAACCCATACAAACCCGCCGTCATCCGCGGCCAGGGCTTCGCTGATCTGGGTCAGGGCGATGTCGTGGCGCTGGCCACTGCGGTCATACAGGGCGCAGTTGACGACGCCATCGGAGGGCGCGATGTGGTGAGTCATCAGGGCATCCTGACCGAGCGGAGCGCCCGTATCAAGCCGAAAGACGTGGCCACAGGCGCGCCAGTGCGGCATGCAGCGGCAGCAGCAGGGCGATCCAGTGGCCGTTGCGCTGCGGGTGGACCTGCAGCCACAGGGGCAGGCAGGCGAGTGCGGCCAGAACCGCCACACTCAGCAACACGCCCCAGGTGTGGCGTGGCGGCGTGCGTCCGCGCAGCAGCGTCCAGGCTGCGGGCAACAGCAGCAGGCACAGCGGGTTGAACAACAGCAGGTTGCGGTTGGCCCACATCGCCTGGTGTTCGGTCAAGGCCCAGCCGAGGGCCAGCACCAGCCCAACCAGGCCGCAGATCAGCCACAGCAGCCCGGCCAGTGCCCCGAGCGTGCGCCGATGACGGTCGCCGGTGGCCAGCACCAGCCCGGCCAGCAGGACGCCGGTGAGCAGCCAGGGCCAGACCGGCCAGTCGCGTTCGGCCGGTTCCGGTGCCAGCCGCTGTAGCAGCAGGGTCTCTTCGGCGGCAACCAGCGGGCGTCCGGTGGTGCCGTTGACCTTGCGCAGGTCATCGGCCAGCCGGCGCGGCAGGAACGCCTGCTGCCAGCGGCTCAACGGCTGGTCGGCATACGGCCCCAGCCCGATGTCGAAGGCCAACCACATCCAGGGGGCCGGCGCGGCCAGCCGCAACGCTTCGCTACGGTAGGTGTCGCCACTGGAACGGCCTTGCAGTTGCCGCCGCAGAGCGCCGTCCAGGGTGCGGTCGAGCGCGTCACGGACCCGGGTGGCGCAGTTGTCGGTGAAATAGTCGTAGTGGTAGCGGGCGTTTTCCGGGCGGGCATTGATGGCCAGTGCCTGTGCCAGTGTGCGCGCCTGTGCGGGGGTGAGAGCAAGCCACTGCAGCTTAGCGCCGCGGCCGGCTTGGCGGTAATACGCCAGATCTTCCTGCAGCGGCAGCGCAACCAGCCGGTAGCGCATCTGGCCGGCGATGAACCGGGATAGAAAGTCCGGCTCGTCCGGATCAAAGAAGCCGAAGTTGTAGCTGGTGCGGGTGCCGCTGCGTGGGTCTTCGACCACGATGGCATCGTGGCCGAAGCGTTCCCAGAAGATCGCACCTGGTCCCATCGTGATCACGCCAATCCGCGGCGTGTCAGGCGCCGTGGCGGTGACGGTCTGCGCCGGGCTGGCCCAGGCAATACTGGCCAGCAGTGCCAGCAGCAGGGCCAGGGTGTGCCGCAGCGCCTTACTCGTCGGCATGGACGCTCACGTGCAGGGCATGCAGACGGCGGGCGTCGGCGCGGGCGACCCGGAAGGTAAACCGGCCCAGGGTCAGTTCCTCGCCCGCTTCCGGCAAGTGACCGATGGCCGCGGTCACCAGCCCGCCGATGGTGTCGTACTCGTCATCGGCGAAGTCGGCACCGAAGCGTTCGTTGAAATCGGCGATGGGGGTGAGCGCATCGACCACGAACTGGCCGTCGGCCTGGGCGGCGATCAGCACGCCCTCGTCGGCGGCCTCGTCGTGCTCATCGTCGATCTCGCCGACGATCTGCTCCAGCACGTCCTCGATGGTGACCAGCCCGGCCACGCCACCGTATTCGTCGATGACGATGGCCATGTGGTTGCGCGACTGCCGGAACTCACGCAGCAGCACGTTGAGATTTTTCGATTCCGGGATCAAGACCGCCGGCCGCAGCAGCGAGTGCAGGCTTGCCGGGGTCTCCTGATTGACCACTGCGCGCAGCAGATCCTTGGCCAGCAGGATGCCCAGGATTTCGTCCTTGTCCTCGCCGTGGACGGGGAAGCGTGAATGGCCGGACTCGATCACCTGGCGGACGATGTCCATCAGGGGGGCATCAACAGGCAGCGCCACCATTTGCGCGCGTGACACCATGACGTCGGCAACGGTCATGTCGGCGATATTGATCGCGCCTTCCATCATGCGCAGGGTGTCCGGGCCGATCAGGCCATCGGCCTGGGCGTCGCGCAGAAGTTCGATCAGGTCTTCGCGGCTGGTCGGTTCGCCGGAGAGCAGGGCGCTGATGCGATCCAGCCAGGAACGATGGGGTTTTTCTGATGTGTGGTCGTCGGCGTCATCGTGCGGCCGACTACTGTCATCCTCGGACATGGGAAGCCTTGTTGCGACGGGGGAAAGGTGGAACGGGAAAAGTCTAGCGAATCCGCCGCCGGGCGTGGGCGGGCCGCGGTGTCATGCGTCCAGATACGGATCCGGAATGCCGAGGCCGGCCAGGATCTCGCGTTCCAGCTGCTCCATCGCCTCGGCTTCGCGTGGATCCTCGTGATCCCAGCCGAGCAGATGCAGACAGCCGTGCACGGTCAGGTGGGCGTAATGGGCATTGAGCGCCTTGCCCTGTTCTCTGGCCTCGCGGGCGATCACCGGGGCGCACAACACCAGATCGCCCAGCAGCGGCAGGCGGATGTCATCAGGCAGCCCTTCAGGCAACTCCGCCGGGAAGCTGAGCACGTTGGTGGCGTAGTCCTTGCCGCGGTAGTGCCGGTTCAAGGCGCGGCCTTCGCGGGTGCCGACGATGCGAATCGCCAGATTGGCTTCGCGGATGCGTCCGGCCAGCGCCGCCGCCACCCATTTGCGGAAGCTGACGGCAGACGGGATGCCCGCGCGTGGCACCGCGTATCCCACCGTCACTTCCAGATGCACCGGTCCACGGGTCATGCGCGCATTCTACTGATTGGCCGGCCCGGTGCGATGAACTTGCCTAGCCGGCATTCCCTTCCCGAGCAGCGTCACGGGCCTGATAGGCATTGACGATCCGCGCCACCAACGGGTGCCGCACTACGTCATGGGCTTCGAAGAAGGTGAAACTGACCCCCTCCACCCCGCGCAGCACCTCAAGTGCATCCTTGAGGCCGGAGGTCTGATGGCGCGGCAGGTCGATCTGGGTGAGGTCGCCGGTGATGACCGCGGTGCTGCCGAAGCCCAGCCGGGTCAAGAACATCTTCATCTGCTCGACGCTGGTGTTTTGCGCCTCGTCGAGGATCACGAAGGCGTCGTTGAGCGTGCGCCCACGCATGAACGCCAGCGGGGCGACCTCGATCACGTTGCGTTCCAGCAGACGGGCGACTTTTTCCACGCCCAGCATTTCGTAGAGCGCGTCATACAGCGGGCGCAGGTACGGATCCACTTTCTGGCTGAGATCGCCGGGCAGAAACCCCAGCTTCTCGCCGGCTTCCACCGCCGGCCGCACCAGCACCAGTCGCTGCACCCGCGACTGGTTGAGCGCATCCACCGCCATCGCCACCGCCAGATAGGTTTTGCCGGTACCGGCCGGGCCGATGCCAAAGTTGATGTCGTGCCGGGCGATGGCCTGCAGGTACTTGCGCTGGTTGGGGCTGCGGCCGCGGAGCTGGCCGCGCCTGACGGGGATGGCGATGTCCTGATCGCCCGCCCCGCTGGCGCCGGTGCCGCCGTGGGCGCCCAGGCGCAGATGAATGGCCTGCTCGTCCAGCAGCTCGGTTTCGGTGTCGGCGTACAGATGTTGCAGGAAGCGTTCGGCCTGACGGGCAGTCTCGGCGTCCTCGGCGCTCACCCGGAAGACATGGCCACGGTTGGCGATCTGCACGCCCAGTCGCAGCTCGATCAGGCGCAGGTGGGCATCCAGCGGGCCGACCAGGTTGGCCAGCCGCTCGCTGTCGGCAGGGTCGAGGGTGAAATCGCGGAAGGCCATTGGATCAGTCGACACGGGTCAGCACTTCGCCGCGCAGGGAGTTGCTGAGGGCGGCGGTGATGCGGACATCCACGAACTGGCCGATCAGCCGCTTCGGCGCCGGGAAGTTCACCGAGCGCATGTTCTCGGTTTTGCCGGTGAGCTCGTCCGGGTTTTTCTTCGACGGCCCTTCCACCAGCACGGTCTGTACGCTGCCGACCATGGCCTCGCTGATGCGCCGGGCATTGGCATTGATCGCGGCCTGCAGACGTTCCAGGCGGGCGTGCTTTTCCTCGCTGGAGGTGGTGTCTTCCAGGTCGGCAGCCGGGGTGCCCGGGCGGCGGGAATAGATGAACGAGAAGCTCTGGTCAAAGCCGACGTCTTCGATCAGCTTCATGGTCTTTTCAAAATCCGCCGCGGTCTCGCCGGGGAAGCCGACGATGAAATCGGTGGACACCGAAATATCCGGCCGTACCGCGCGCAGCTTGCGGATCTTCTGCTTGAACTCAAGTGCCGTGTAGCCGCGTTTCATCGCCGCCAGGATGCGGTCGCTGCCGGACTGCACCGGCAGATGCAGGTAGTTGGCCAGCTTGGGAACGTCGCGGTAGGCCTCGATCAGCGAATCGGAGAACTCCAGCGGATGCGAGGTGGTGAACCGGATCCGGCCGATCCCGTCAATCTCGGCGATGGCGCGGATCAGCAGCGCCAGATCCGCCGTTTCGCCGGCATCGCCCAGGGCGCCCCGGTAGGCATTGACGTTCTGGCCCAGCAGGGTGACCTCGCGCACGCCTTGGGCGGCCAGCTCGGCCACCTCGGTCAGCACCGACTCGAACGGGCGGCTGATTTCCTCACCGCGGGTGTAGGGCACCACGCAGTACGAGCAGTATTTCGAGCAGCCTTCCATGATCGAGACGAAGGCGGTGGGGCCTTCGGCGCGCGGTTCGGGCAGGCGGTCGAACTTCTCGATTTCCGGGAAGCTGATGTCCACCTGCGGGGTGTTCTGCTCGCGGCGGGCGCGGATCAGCTCCGGTAGCCGGTGCAGGGTCTGCGGGCCGAACACCAGATCCACGTAGGGCGCCCGTTCCAGGATCGCCGCGCCTTCCTGTGAGGCGACGCAGCCGCCAACCCCAATGATCACCGGTCGCTCACCCTGCTTGAGGTGCTTCCAGCGGCCCAGCTGGCTGAAGACTTTTTCCTGCGCCTTTTCGCGGATCGAGCAGGTGTTGATCAGGATGACGTCGGCTTCCTCGGCATTGTGGGTCAGCTCCATGCCTTCGGCGGCATTGAGCACGTCGGCCATGCGGGCCGAGTCGTATTCGTTCATCTGACAGCCGTGGGTCTGGATGAACAGCTTCTTGGCGCCCGGACGCGGTGACGGGGCGGCAGCAGGCAGCGTGGGCAGGGGGTGTAGATCGGTCATGGCAGACTCCGGGGCGCGGCGGTGAGTCCGGGCCGGACAAGTTAGAGAAGAAACGACCATTCTAGGGAATCTGCGAACACTTCGGAGCTTTCCATCGGTGACGGGGGCGAGGGCGGGCAAGATGCCGATGGCGGCGTTCAGGTTTCCCCCGGGGCGTTGCCACCCGGCCTGGGCCTTGCCAAGCGGGCCGGTGCCGGGACAGACTCGCCGGTATGTGGGGGCGTACGGTCATTGTTCTGCTGTTGCTGGCGTCAGCCGGGCCGGTCTGGGCGGGTCGCGTCTATCGTTGCGAAAGTGGCGATGGCGCGGTGAGCTACGTCAGCAAACGCCCACCCGGCACCACCTGCCGGCTGTTGGGGCAGTTTCGCGCCGGCGCGGTGGCGTCCTCCAAGGCGCCCAAGGCCGTGCCGTCCGCGCCGCCGCTGGCTGAGCTGCCATCGCTGCCGGAAGGTGTCGTAGCACCTGCAACCCCGCCCGGAAATGCCGTACCGGCATCGGCGCCAGCACCGGCACCCGTCACCCCGGGGCCGCGGTTGGTGCGTGGGCAGCTGTATTCGTTCGTCGATCGGAACGGGGTGCGCAATTACACCAGCGTGCGGCCGGCAGGGGTGCCGGCGGCAGCGGTTCGCACGATCGCGTATTCCTATATCGAGCGTTGTTACGCCTGCGGGGTCTTGCCGGGGGTGGATTTCCACCGGGTTCGCCTCAATACCGACGCCTATTCAGGTCAGATCGCCGCGATCGCCCGCGAAGCAGGCGTGGAAGAGGCGATCGTACGTGCCGTCATTCATGCCGAGTCCGCCTTCAATCCACGGGCGGTGTCGCGGGCGGGGGCGCTGGGGCTGATGCAGTTGATGCCCGATACCGCCCGCCGGTTCGGGGTCAGCGACCCCTTCGATGCCGAGCAGAACATTCGTGGCGGGGTGCAGTACCTGGCCTGGCTGCTCAAGCGCTACGGCGGCAACCTCACCCTGGCCGCAGCCGGTTACAACGCCGGCGAGGGGGCAGTGGATCGCTACGGCGGGGTGCCGCCTTACGATGAAACCCAGCGCTATGTGCAGCGGGTCGGGGTGCTGGTGGAGCGCTATCGCGGCGCTTTGCGTGAGGGGGGAAGCCCGCTGCGGGGCGGATTGTCGGCCCGTTGATCGTTCATATACACTTCAGCGTCCCTTGCGCCTGTCGGCGGCAAGGCCTACAGAAGATTTCTTGCACGGAGTGCGGGATGGCGAACGAAGAGGTCAATACCGGTCGACGCCGGTTCCTCACCGCGACGACCGCGGTGGTGGGGGCGGTGGGTGCCGGGTTTGCAGCGGTGCCGTTCATCAAGTCCTGGAGCCCGAGCGCACGGGCGCGGTTTGCCGGGGCCCCGGTCAGTCAGGACATCAGCGCCCTGGAAGAAGGCCAGCAGCTGGTGCTCAACTGGCGCGGTCAGCCCATCTATATCGCCAAGCGCTCCAAGGCCATGCTGGCGACCTTGCCGGAGATGGATCCGCTGGTGGCCGATCCACATTCGGAGGCGTCCAGCCAGCCGTCGTATGCCAAGAACGAGACCCGTTCGATCCGGCCCGAGATCGCCGTGCTGGTCGGGGTCTGCACCCACTTGGGGTGTGCGCCCGAGTTCAAGCCCGAAATCAAGCCGGAGCCGTTCGATCCCAACTGGAAGGGCGGTTACTTCTGTCCGTGCCACAAGTCGCGCTATGACTTGGCTGGCCGGGTGTACAAGGCGCAGCCGGCGCCGCTGAACCTGCCGGTGCCGCCGTATCACTTCGAGGGCGACAACGTTGTCGTCATCGGTGTCGATCCGAAGGGAGCCGCGTAAGCCATGGCCAACATCTTCACCCGCACCGCGCAAGGCCTGATGGACTGGGTCAATGAGCGCGCGCCCGGCCTGATGCCGGTGTACCGCAAGCACATGAGCGAGTACTACGCGCCGAAGAATTTCAACATCTGGTACATCTTCGGTGTGCTGTCGATCGTGGTGCTGGCCAACCAGATCCTGACCGGCATCTTCCTGACCATGCAGTACAAACCGAGCGCGGCGGAGGCCTTTGGCTCGGTCGAGTACATCATGCGCGACGTGGAGTGGGGCTGGCTGATCCGCTACATGCACTCCACCGGCGCCTCACTGTTCTTCATCGTCGTCTATCTGCACATGTTCCGCGGCCTGATGTACGGCAGCTACCGCAAGCCGCGTGAGCTGGTCTGGCTGCTGGGCATGGTCATTTATCTGGTGCTGATGGCGGAGGCCTTCATGGGCTATGTGCTGCCCTGGGGCCAGATGTCCTACTGGGGCGCCAAGGTGATCATCTCGTTGTTTGGCGCCATCCCGGTGATCGGCGGCGGGCTGACCGAGTGGATCATGGGTGACTACAACCCGGGCGATGCCACCCTGAATCGGTTTTTCGCCCTGCACGTGATCGCGCTGCCGCTGGTGTTGCTGTTGCTGGTGGTGCTGCACATCTTCGCCTTGCACGAAGTCGGTTCCAACAATCCGGACGGTGTTGAAATCAAGAAGGGGCCCAAGGGCAACCGCTGGTCGCCCAACGCGCCGGCCGACGGCATTCCGTTCCACCCGTACTACACGGTCAAGGACACGTTCTACGTCGGCGCCTTCCTGGTCATTGCCGCTTTCATCATCTTCTTCGCGCCCACCTTCGGTGGCTGGTTCCTGGAGCATGACAACTTCACCGAAGCCAATCCGCTGGTGACGCCAGCGCACATCAAGCCGGTGTGGTATTTCACACCGTACTACGCGATGCTGCGGGTGGTGCCGTCGTTCTTCGGCATCAAGTTGTGGGGTGTGCTGGTGATGTTCGGCGCCATCGTCATGCTGTTTTTGGTGCCGTGGCTGGACAAGTCGCCGGTGAAGTCGTACCGCTACCGTGGTTGGCTGAGCTGGACCATGCTGCTGATGTTTGCGGTGTGCTTCCTGTGGTTGGCCAAGATCGGTGCCGGCCCGGGTACGGATCCGGTGGAAACCATCATCGGCCGTGTGCTGACCTTCCTCTATTTCGCGTTCTTCATCACCATGCCGGTCTGGTCCAGGCTCGACAAGACCAAGCCGGTCCCGGAACGGGTGACGATGCATGACTGATTCCATTGTTCGCAAGCGCGGGCTGCTGCCCCGCCTGATCCTGGGTGTGGCCACGATGCTGCTGTCGGCGGCAGCACTGGCCAGTGAGGAAGGCAATCTTCAGCAGGCTGGCGTGGACCTCAATGACCGCGCTTCACTGCAACGTGGCGCTGCTCTGTTCATGAACTACTGCAGCGGCTGCCACTCGCTGAAGTACGTGCGCTATGCGCGGATCGCGCAGGATCTTGGCCTGAGCGAAGACGAGGTGATGAACAACCTCAACTTCACCGGGGCCAAAATCGGCGATCACGTGCTGTCGGCGATGCCGCCGGAGCTGGCCAAGGAAGCCTTCGGCAAGGCGCCGCCGGATCTCAGCCTGATCGCCCGCGTGCGCGGCAGCGACTGGATCTACACCTATCTGAAGTCCTTCTACGTCGACGAGAGCCGCCCGGTTGGCTGGAACAACACGTTGTTCCCGAATGCCTCGATGCCCAACCCGCTGTGGTCGCTGCAGGGCATCCAGCAGCCGGTGTATGGCAAGAAGACCGAGTCCGGGGAGCTTCCGGTGGAAGGCTTCACCCTTAGTCAGCCGGGTCGCCAGACCCCGGAGCAGTTTGACCGGACGGTACGCGACATCACCGCTTTCCTGGAGTACGTGGGCGAGCCAGTCGCGCTCGAACGGGAACGGGTCGGGGTGTGGGCGGTGCTGTTCTTGGTGTTCTTTGCCTTCATGGCCTGGCTGTTGAAGAACGAATACTGGCGGGACGTTCACTGACGGGGCATCTTCGGCACGGACGCCCGCTGCAGCGAACGACGCTTGACCGTCGCCCGGCTCTGACGGGTGGCATCGGTGCGTCCGGCGTGGGTCGGACGCGTGGGAGTGGTGCTGATGATGGCTGTGAGTCCGCGCATGCGTAACGCCCTGACCCTGTACTCTGCTGTCGATGATGTGCTTTGCCACCGTGTCCGGCTGGTGTTGGCGGCCAAAGGGGTGACCTACGATCTGGTGCCGGTGGATCCGCAGAATCCGCCGGAAGACTTGATCGATCTCAATCCCTACCATTCCGTGCCGACCCTGGTCGAACGCGACGTGGTGCTGTATGCCGCCAGCGTGGTCAGCGAGTATCTGGACGAACGCTATCCGCACCCGCCGCTGATGCCGGTGGATCCGCTGTCGCGTGCCCGTCTGCGGCTGGCCATGCTGCGCATCGAGCACGACTGGGTGCCACAGGTTCAGGCAATCCAGTACGGCAACAAGCAGCAGGCCGAGGCCGGTCGCAAGCGGCTCAAAGAGTTGCTGACCGCGGCACTGCCGCTATTCAAGGCCAGCAAGTTCTTCCTCAACCCGGAAATGAGCCTGGCCGACTGTGCGATGGCGCCGATCATCTGGCGTCTGGAAGCGCTCGGCGTGCCGTTGCCCAAAGATGGCAAGGTGATCGAGGAATACGGCAATCGCATCTTCCGTAACCCCGGCTTTACCCGCAGCCTGACCGAGCAGGAAAAGCGCCTGCGCGCGATCCCCGATTGATGACCTCCGCACCGATGCAACCCATGACCAGCCAGCGCCCCTATCTGTTGCGGGCGTTGTACGAATGGATCGCCGATAACGGCATGACCCCGCATCTGCTGGTCGATGCTGGCGTGCCGGGTGTGCGGGTGCCGCCGCATGTCATCAAGGACGGGCAGGTGGTGCTCAACATCGCCGAGCGCGCCGTCGGCAATCTGCAGATGGGTAATGACGCCTTGCGTTTTTCGGCACGCTTTGGCGGCGTCAGTCATCAGGTGGTCGTGCCGGTGGCGGCAGTGATCGCGATTTACGCGCGGGAGACCGGGCAGGGCATGGCCTTGCCGCCGGAACCGGCGTTGAGCAATGGCATCGACGAGGCGGCCTCGCCGCCAGAAGATGCGCCGGCGGGATCTACATCGACCGACGGCCCGCCCGATCGCCCGCCGCGTGGGCCGCATCTGCGTATCGTCAAGTAAGGTCTTGCCTTGGTGTGCCCTGCCGCTGTATGCTGCGGTGCAGCATGGCGTCCTGACGACACCTCACGATTGCGAGGATGCCAGCGGGCGCACCACCGCCTGTGCGGCGCGGGTTGGGCCGCTGAAGCCGACCAGCCGGCCCGCCAGCAGGACGATCTGGCCGACATGGCGATCCTGGCCGTCCTCGGAGTACTCGAAGCGGTAACGCCGCTCCAGCCCCAGCCAACCGTCAGGCGTGCGGCGCAGCCGCACGCCGGTGGCGGCGACCGAGTGATCCAGCCACTGCACGCCAGCGGCCTGGCAGGCGTCGCGGCTGATTTCGGCGGCGCGTTCGGCCGCGGCGCGAGCGCGGGTGAAGGCAAAAAAACCGGCGACGCCGATCAGCAGCAGGAGCAACAGGCTGGGCATGCGGTCAACAGGTGGGTGGTGGGCCGAGTTTCAGCGAGAAATCAATGGCGTGCAGGTGTTTGGTCAGGCCGCCGATCGAGATGCAGTCCACGCCGTCTTCCGCGATCGCGCGCACCGTCGCCAGATCCACACCACCCGACACTTCCAGCGGAATGCGGCCATGATAGGGCGCGGCGCGGGCGATGCGCACCGCCTCGCGGCGCGTTGGGCTGTCGAAATCGTCGATCAGGATCCGCGTGCAGCCGGTATCGAGTGCTTGCCGCAGTTCGTCCAGCGTTTCCACTTCGACGATCAGCGGCAGGGTTGGGTGCAAGGCACGCGCGCGGGTGATTGCGGCGGTCACCGAGCCGAAGGCGCGGATGTGGTTTTCTTTCAGCATGACCGCATCGAACAGGGCAAACCGGTGGTTCATGCCGCCGCCGATGCGCACGGCGTATTTCTGCGCCAGGCGTAGCCCGGGCAAGGTCTTGCGGGTGTCCAGGATGACTGTCCCAGTGCCGCGTACGGCGTCCACGTAGCGGGCGGTGGTGGTCGCAGTGCCACTCAAGGTTTGCAGGAAGTTGAGCGCGGCACGCTCGCCGCCCACCAGGGCGCGGCGGCGGCCCTGGAGCGTGGCGATCACCGTTCCGGCGGCGATGCGGTCGCCTTCGGCACAGCGCCAGTCGATCCGTATTTCGGGATCCAGGGTGCGCAGGCAGGCATCGAACCAGGGCCGACCGGCGACGATGCAGTCTTCCTTGCACAGCAGATAGGCGCAGTCGGGGGCATCGTCCAGCAGCATGCCGGTGACATCGCCGGGGCCTAAGTCTTCACACAGGGCGGCTGCCACATTGGCGGCCACGACAGCCGGATCGGGCGGGAGGGCGCTGGGGGTCATGCGGTCGGGAAATCGGCGAGCTGGGCCGTGGCGATGGCCTCCTCCGCCAGCAGCACCGGAATGCCGTCGTCGATCCGGTAGATCCACTGGCGGTCACGCGTCAACAAGGCCTGTTGTAGCGTCTCACGCTGTGGGCTGCCGTCCTGGCGGGTCACGCCACCTGCGGTGATGGCGCGATTGAGTGCCGCAAGTCCGGCGGCATCCAGCAGCGTCAGCGGCTGGCGGGTGGTGGGGCAGACGAGCAGGTCGAGCAGTTTGCGGTCCATTCGGGGCGGGCATTGGCCAGGTGGGCCCGCTAGAATAATCCTTTGCGTGCAGGGGAAGGATCATGTCCACCGCCAACGACAACGGGCCGCTGGTCGGCATCGTGATGGGATCGCGTTCCGACTGGGACACCATGCAGCACGCCGCTGCCCGACTGGAGGCGCTGGGCGTGCCGCACGAGGTGCGGGTGGTTTCCGCGCATCGCACGCCGGACTTGCTGTTTGAGTATGCCGAGCGTGCGGCCGGACGTGGCTTGCGTGCCATCATCGCGGGGGCCGGTGGGGCGGCGCATTTGCCCGGCATGCTGGCGGCCAAGACGGCAGTGCCGGTGCTGGGGGTACCGGTGCAGAGCAAGGCGTTGAACGGGCTGGATTCCCTGTTGTCGATCGTGCAGATGCCGGCCGGGATTCCGGTGGCCACGTTCGCCATCGGCAGTGCCGGGGCCGCCAACGCGGCGCTGTTTGCCGCGGCAATGCTGGCCGCCGACCACCCCGCCATCGGTGAGGCGCTGGCGGCATTCCGTGCCCGTCAGACCGAGGACGTGCTGGCGCATGGCGATCCACGGCACTGAAGGGGCGGGCATGACCACGGTCGGGATTCTGGGGGGCGGGCAGCTGGCCCGGATGATGGCGCTGGCGGGTGCACCGCTGGGGCTGCGGTTTCTGGTTCTCGATCATGTCCCCGACGCCTGCGCGGGGCAGTGTGCGCCGATGCTGTTGGGCGATTACAGCGATCCTGCGGCACTGGCCCAGTTTGCCGAACGTATCGATGTTGCGACGTTCGATTTCGAGAACGTCCCGGCGGAGGCGGCGCAGTGGCTGACCGGGCGAGTGCCGGTGTTTCCCAATCCACGCGCCCTGGCCACGGCCCAGGACCGGCTTGCCGAAAAAACCTTGTTCCGCGATCTGGGGATTCCGGTCCCTCCGTTTGCCGCGGTCGAGACCCATGCGCAGCTCTGTGAGGCAGTGGCCGCGATCGGCACGCCCTGCATCCTCAAGACGCGCCGGCTGGGGTATGACGGCAAGGGCCAGTTCCGTCTCAAAACGCCGGCCGATATCGACGCGGCCTGGGCCGCGCTGGGGCCGCAGGCTGCCAGCGTGGGGCTGATTCTCGAAGGCTTCGTCGCCTTCCAGCGTGAGCTTTCGGTGGTTGCCGTGCGCGGCCGCGACGGCGAATTCCGCGCCTGGCCGCTGACCGAGAACTGGCACGTCGATGGCGTGCTATCGGCCAGTCTGGCACCAGCCCCGGTGGACGAGGCGCTGCGCGACGGTGCGCTGGCGCATGCGCGCAAGCTGGCCGAGGCCCTGGACTACGTGGGCGTGTTTGCGCTGGAGCTGTTCTGCCGCGATGGTGAGCTGCTGGCCAACGAGATGGCCCCGCGCGTGCACAACTCTGGGCACTGGACCATCGAAGGCAGCGAGACCAGCCAGTTCGAGAACCATCTGCGGGCGGTGCTGGGGCTGCCGTTGGGCGCCACGCGTCCGATTGGTCATGCCTGCATGCTCAACTGGATCGGTGATCTGCCCGATGCGACGGCGGTGCTGCGCGAGGCGGGCGGGCATTGGCACGATTACGGCAAATCGCCGCGTCCTGGTCGCAAAGTGGGGCATGCCACGCTGCGCGCCGATTCCCGGCAGGCCCTTGCCGACGCGTTGCGCCGCGTTGGCGAGGCGCTGGGCCGGCAGGCGCAGGTGGCGCCGGTGATTGCCCGACTGGGCTGAACGCGCACAATTCGGACTGCGACGGCGCGACGGCGGGTGCGAGCGTGTGCCAGCAAGAAAAACGGCCGGGTCTTCCCGGCCGTTTGCAGGATGGGGCATCCGCACGTGCGACTTACTTCATGCGGGACGCCACGAAGTCCCAGTTGACCAGGTTCCAGAACGCCTCGACGTACTTCGGACGGGCGTTGCGGTAGTCGATGTAATAGGCGTGCTCCCACACATCGCAGGTCAGCAGCGGGGTGTCCTCGCCAGTGAGCGGGGTGGCGGCATTGGAGGTGCTGACCAGGGCCAGGCTGCCGTTCGGGCGCTGCACCAGCCAGGCCCAGCCGGAGCCGAACGTGCCGACCGCGGTCTTGGTGAACTCCTCCTTGAACTTGGCAAAGCTGCCGAAGGCGGTATTGATGGCCTCGGCCAGCTTGCCGGTGGGCTCGCCGCCGCCGTTGGGCTTGAGGCAATTCCAGTAGAACGTGTGGTTCCACACCTGCGCGGCGTTGTTGAAGATGCCGCCCTGGGACTTGCGGATGATGTCCTCCAGCGGCATGTCGGCAAACTCGGTGCCGGCGATCAGGGTGTTGAGGTTGGTCACATAGGCCTGGTGATGCTTGCCGTAGTGGTAATCGATCGTCTCGGCCGAGATGTGCGGCTCCAGTGCGGTGCGGTCGTAAGGCAGGGGGGGCAGTTCAATCGCCATGACAAATCTCCTTGAGAGAGGGGTGAGCGTGCGGCGATAGCCGCGCAGAGGGCATACAATGCGCCTCCATTGTAGCCGCCATCACCGTTCTAAAGCAGGTGAAGCCGCGTGCAGCGGCGTGCCTGTGAAGTATGCCGGCATCCGTGTCCGCGATACGGGTTGGGCGTGGCGAAGAATCCTTGCAGGAGCTTGCAGTATGACGACCGTGGAAGAACGCATCCGCACGATCATCGAAGATCATCCCATCGTGCTGTTCATGAAAGGAACCCCGCAGTTTCCGATGTGCGGCTTTTCCAGCCGCGCCGTGCAGGCCTTAAAGGCCGCCGGTGCCGGTGATGCGCTCTACACCGTCAACGTGCTGGAAGAGCCGGAGATCCGCGCCAACCTGCCGCGCTACTCCGACTGGCCGACCTTTCCCCAGCTGTTCATCAAGGGCGAGTTGATCGGTGGCTGCGACATCACCGTCGAGCTGGCCGAATCCGGTGAGCTGGCCCGACTGGTCGCCGACGCACTGAAGAAGGATTGAACGTGACGGCACCCTTGCAGGGCTCGGTCATTCTCGTCACCGGTGCCGCGGGCGGGTTGGGCAGCGCCGCTGCCCAAGCGTGCGCCCGTGCCGGCGCCACGGTCGTCCTGCTCGGGCGCAAGGTGGCTCCACTCAACCGGGTGTATGACGCCATCGAGGCAGCGGGCGGACAGGCGGCGCTGTATCCGCTCGACCTGGAGGGCGCCAGCCCGGACGACTACCTGACGCTGGTCGATCGCATCGGCGAGGCGTATGGACGACTGGACGGGGTGCTGCACTGCGCGGCCGAGTTCAAGGGCCTGACCCCGTTGCAGCACACCGACCCGGCCGATTTCGCTCGCGCCATCCATGTCGATCTGACCGCGCGCTGGTGGCTGACCCAGGCCTGCCTGCCGCTATTGGGGCAGACAAAAGATGCGGCGGTCGTGTTCGTGGTGGACGATCCGGTGCGCTCCAGCGGTGCGTTCTGGGGCGGTTACGGCCTGGCCCAGGCCGGTCAAGCGGCGTTGATTTCCATGCTGCAGGCCGAGCTGGGCGAAGGCGGGGTGCGCATCAGCGGGTTGCGCCCGGGACCGATGCGCACCGGGTTGCGGGCCCGTGCGTATCAGGCCAATGCCGATCATGCCGCCCGGCCGGTCGATGCCTATGCGGCGGCCTGCGTCGAGCTGCTGTCGCCAGCCGGCGCCCCATGGCGCGGCAAGATCCGGGAGATCCGCCTGCCATGACCATCGCCTCCGCCGCCCTGTTGCTGTTTTTCATTCTCGACCCGCTGGGCAACATCCCGGTGCTGCTCAGCCTGTTTCGGCACGTGCCGGTTGCGCGTCAGCGCAAAGTCCTGCTGCGCGAGTTGCTGATCGCGCTGGTGGTGCTGATGCTGTTTTTGTGGGGCGGTCAGTACGTGCTGGATCTGATGCACCTGCGGCGAGAGTCGGTGTCCATCGCAGGCGGCATCGTGCTGTTCCTGATCGGTCTGCGGATGATCTTTCCAACCGCCGACGGGGTGATGGGGGATGTTCCGGGCGGGGAGCCGTTCATCGTCCCGTTGGCCATCCCGATGATCGCCGGTCCCTCCTGCATGGCAGCGGTGATGCTGCTGGGCAGTCAGTATCCGGATCGCATGGGGGATTGGATGCTGGCATTGACCCTGGCCTGGGCTGCCACTGCCGTCATCCTGTTTTCGGCGACCTGGCTGAAGCGGTTGCTGGGGACACGCGCCCTGATCGCGCTGGAGCGGCTGATGGGGATGGTCATCGTGGCGCTGTCGGTGCAGATGTTCTTGGACGGCGTGGCCGCCTATCTGCGCGCCATGCCCTGATGCACCTGGTTGTCACAAAGGAGTCACGAACGCCCTTTAGCCTGTGTTAAACTTTGGTGAGCCCGTGCGTCAAGGGATGGCGGCGGGAACCCCCACAAGTCATGGCCCGGAAACCGTAGGGGGCGGCGATCCGGGGCAGTTTTTTTACGCCCGACGTCATTTTTTCTATCACGCAGAGGTCATTCGTCATGAACCACCGAAACCGCGTCCGCCTGTCCCGGCTGTCGCTGGGCCTGATGGTCGCCCTTGCCGCGGCGCCCGTGTTTGCGCAGAGCACTTCCGCTGGTCTGGCCGGCCAGGTCGTCGGTGCCAAGGGGCAGCCCGTTGCCGGCGCCGAGGTCACCATCGTCCATGTCGAGTCCGGCACGGTCAGCCGTACCGTCACCGACGCCAACGGGCGCTACAACGCCCGCGGCCTGCGTGTGGGCGGCCCGTACCAGATCGTCATCAGCAAGCCAGGTGAGGGCACCAAGACCGAAGACGGCGTCTATCTGGAACTGAACCAGGTGACCACCGTCAACGCCTCGCTGGCGCCGGTGTCGGCCGAACTGGACAAGGTGGTTGTGGTCGGTGATGCCGGCAACTATCTGTTTGACCCTGCCAACCGCGGCATGGGCACTTCGATCAGCGGTCGCCAGCTGGAAACCGCGGTGAGCGGCAACCGCTCGCTGGACGACATCGCCCGCCTTGATCCGCGGGTGACGGTGACCGACCAGAACGACGGCTCGATCTCCGCCAGCGGCCAGAACAACCGCTACAACAGCATCAGCGTGGACGGCCTGTCGGTGAACGACCCGTTCGGCCTGAATGCCAACGGCCTGGGCTTTACCGGTTCGCCGATCTCGCCGGACACCATCGCCGCCTATGACATCAAGATCACCGGCTTCGACGTCACCAACGATGCGGTGGGCGCCAGCATCAATGCGGTGACCAAGTCCGGTACCAACAATTTCCGTGGTTCGCTGTACTACGCGTTGACCGATGCCAGCAGCATGGTTGGTCGCCGCGGTGGCCCGGCCTACAAGGGCTTTGACAAGAACGAAACCACGGGCTTTACCTTCGGTGGCCCGATCATCAAGGACCGGCTGTTCTTCTTTACTTCGTACGAGGAACAGAAGATCAGCGGTCTGGCCGGCGTCGGTACCGATGCCGTGACCAGCAACAAGCTCACCCAGCAGCAGGTCAATGACGTCGCCGCGGCCTTCGATGCGATCGGTCTCAAGGTCGGCCGCTATGGTGATGCCATTGCCGCAGCGCTGGATAACAAGCGCACCCTGGCCAAGCTGGACTGGAACATCAACGACAACCACCGCGCCAGCTTCACCTTCCAGCGCACCGACGAGAAGCGGCCCACCCCGTACGGTTCGTATGTGCGCGATTACATCGCCATCCTGCCGAGTAACTGGTACACGGTGGCGAATAAGACCGACAACTATTCTGTGCAGCTGTTCAGCGACTGGACCGAAAACTTCAGCACCGAGTTCAAGCTGGGCTATCAGCACTACCAGGCCAACAACGGTGCTGCCATCAATCAGCCCGAGGTGTATGCCTGCTTCACGGCAACCCCCAGTCAGTGCAGCAATTCCACCAACTCCAGTGCGGTCAATGGCTCGGCGCCGCGTGTGATCGGTGGCGAAGATCGTTTCCGCCACGAGAACTCGATCGACAGCAAGCGTATCAGCGGCACCTTCTCCGGCACCTACTATGTCGGCGATCACGTGATCAAGGGTGGCGTGGACTTCCTCAGCAACAAGGTGGCCAATATTTTCGGTCGCCTGCTGCACGGTTCCTACAGCTTCTACGACAAGAATGGTAATGGTTCGGTTCTGGATGAAATCCAGAACAAGGATTACTACTCGTTCGTCAAGTTCTATCTGCCGACTGGGGTGACCCTGGCGGATAGCGCAGGGACCTGGAAGTACACCCAGATCAGCCCGTTCCTGCAGGACACCTGGCAGGTGACCGACAATCTGTCCGTGGTATATGGCGTGCGCGTCAATATCCCGAAGGCCGACCATGCGCCGCCGGTGGCGCTGGAGAGCGCGACCAACACTGCGCCGGGGGCTACCCCGGGTGCGCCGGTGTGGGAAAGCCGCTTCGGCTATCCGAGCAACACGACGCTGAGCGCCAAAAACAAGGTGATCGAGCCGCGTATCGCCTTCAACTACACCTTCCCGACCGAAACCCGGATGCAGCTGCGCGGTGGTGCCGGCCTGTTCCAGACCGTGCCGCCGTACGTGTGGATGACCAACCCCTACACCAATAACGGGGTGGTGTCCGCCAAGCAGTACACCTCCACCAGCCCGAGTACCGATCCGTTCAGTCCGGACCCCTATAACCAGCCGGGTCCGACGGCGGCGGCGGCCGGTGTGTGCTCGACCACTGCGGCATGCCAGATCGACGTGATCGATCCCAACTTCAAGCTGCCGACCGCCTGGAAGTTCAGCCTGGGCTGGGATGCTGAGCTGCCGTGGCTGTGGGGGATCACCACCAGCGTGGAATACCAGCATCTGCAGGCCAAGAACGCGATTGACTACAAGGCCCCGAACCTGGGTACGCCCAACGGTGTGCTACCGGATGGCCGCTATTCCTATTGGCAGACCTATCCGAACAGCAGCACGACCTCGATCGGCACCGGGACCAATAACGGCAGTTTTAAGGAGATCACGACCAACTCGACGCTGCTGACCAATACCAACAAGGGGCATACCGATTCGCTGACCCTGACCTTCTCCAAGGTCATGGCCAACGGCTTCCGTGGCAGCTTCAGCGTGACCCAGACCCGCAGCACCGAGGTCAATCCTGGCACTGCCTCGCAGGCGTTTTCCAACTACAACTACGTGGCGCGGGTGAACCCGAACGATTCGGTGGAGGCGACCTCGCGCTTCGAAGTGCCGCTGTCGGTGAAGGTCTCGCTCAACTGGGATCACGCTTTCTTCGGTGACAACAAGACCACGCTGTCGGTGTACTACAACGGCCGCAACGGTCTGCCTTACAGCTGGGTGTTTGGCACCGATGTCAACGGCGACGGCATCAGCAACGTCGATTTGGCCTATATCCCGACCCTCAATGACCCGAAGGTGACTTACAAGGCCGGCACCACCCAGGCACAGATCGATGCCTTCCAGGCGTTTATCAGCAGTGACCCGTACCTGAACTCTCGTCGTGGTCAGATCGCCGAGCGCAATGCCTCGCATCAGCCCTGGATCAACCAGCTCGATGTCGGCATTCAGCAGGAACTGCCCGGGTTCTTCAAGGGCAACAAGTTCGTGGTCCGTCTGGACATCTACAACTTCCTGAACCTGCTCAACAAGAACTGGGGGCAGCAGAACGGACTTGGGTTCTTTGCCACCCGGCGTCTGGCGAATGTCGCCGACGTGGTTTGCCCAAGCCCGGGCAACTGCCAGTACGTCTACGACATCGGTACGCCGACCAACCCGGCCTGGCAGAACTTTGGCGTGTACGACACCTACAGCAACCCGGCCCGCGTGATCTCGCGCTGGCAGGCGCTGCTGACGGTCAAGTACAAGTTCTGATCGCACCTGACGCATCCTGACTGCAACGCCCGGGGCAACCCGGGCGTTTTTTTATCTGCAAGAAGTGCGGGCAACTGCGCTAAAGTGGCTGCATGAACAAGAGCAACGACACTCACACCCAATCGTCCACGACCCTACCTACTGTCTCCACCCACATCTATCCCCGCGGCGGGCTGGATGTGCTCTCGCGCGAGGAAGTCGCGCGACTGCGCGATGCCTCTGCCGATGGCGGCATGCATGAGTTGCTGCGTCGCTGTGCGCTGGCGGTGCTGACGTCCGGCAGCGCATCCGACGACCCGCGGGCTGCCCAGGAGCTGTATCCCGATTTCGACATCCAGGTGCGCCAGCAGGATCGCGGCGTGCGTATCGAGCTTTGCAATGCGCCGGCGATGGCGTTCGTCGATGGCCAGATCATCGCTGGTGTGGCGGAGCTGCTGTTTGCAGTGGTGCGTGACCTGGCCTATACCGCGATCGATCTGAACATCGGCACGTGCCTGGAAACCTCGGCCAGCATCACCGATGCGGTGTTCCGCCTGCTGCGCAATGCCCGTGTCCTGCATCCGGGCGATCCCAACCTGGTGGTTTGCTGGGGCGGCCATTCGATCGGGCGCGAAGAGTACGAGTACACCAAGCATGTGGGGTATCAGCTTGGGCTGCGCGGAATGGACATCTGCACCGGCTGCGGCCCAGGGGCGATGAAGGGGCCGATGAAGGGGGCGACCATCGCCCATGCCAAACAGCGGCACCGGCGTAGCCGTTACATCGGGATCACCGAGCCCGGGATCATCGCTGCGGAATCGCCCAACCCCATCGTCAACCACCTGGTGATCATGCCGGACATCGAAAAGCGCCTGGAGGCGTTCGTCCGCATGGCGCACGGCATCATTGTGTTCCCGGGCGGCGTGGGCACGGCAGAGGAAATCCTGTATCTGCTTGGCATTCTGCTGCGCGAGGAAAACGAAGGCCTGCACTTCCCGCTGATCCTCACCGGACCGACCGGAGCCGCGCCGTATTTCGAGCAGATCGACCGGTTCATCCGGCTCACGCTGGGCGAGGCCGCCGCTGCACGCTATGAAATCATCGTGGCCGACCCTGAGCTGGTGGCCAAACGGATGACCGCAGGGATCCGCAAGGTCAAGGAACAGCGCATCGCCCAGCAGGATTCCTTCTTCTTCAACTGGAAACTGCACGTGCCGTTGCCGTTCCAGCAGCCGTTCGTGCCCAGCCACGAGGCGATGGCCGCGCTGGACCTGCACCACGGTCGCAAGCCATATGAGTTGGCGGCGGATCTGCGCCGTGCCTTTTCCGGCATCGTTGCGGGCAATGTGAAGGAGGAGGGTATGCGCCGCATCGAAGCGCATGGCCCGTTCGAGATTCACGGCGATGCCGACATCATGCAGGCGCTGGATGGGCTGTTGCAGGCGTTCGTGCAGCAGCGCCGGATGAAGATCGCGGGTGATTATCGGCCCTGTTACCGAGTGGTGCGGTAAGCCGCCGCCTCAGTTGTCCAGGGGCAGCACCAGGCGTGCCACGTAGCGGCCCTGCTCGATCGCGGTGTCGAGCCGGCCGCGGTTGCCGGTCAGCGCTTCGATCCGCTGCCGGCTGGCGGCTTGGCCAAGGGCGTGGCCCTGTGTCTTGGCTCGGTCTGGCGGTAGGTCGTTGGTGATCGTGACTTCGATCTGTCGGTCATTAGTGCGGACACGGATTTCCACCCGGCCGCCCTGGGGCAGCGGTTCGATGCCATGGCGGATCGCGTTTTCGGCCAGCGGCTGGATCGACAGCGAGGGGACCTGCACGGTGGGCACCGGGTCGGGGACGTCCCAATCGAGCGTCAGCCGCGGTCCGAGCCGTAGGGCTTCGATGTCCAGGTAGCGGCGGGTCAGCGCCAGTTCCTCGGCCAATGGGATGCGTTGCGGGCCACGCAGCGCGCTGCGGAACAGATCGGCCAGATCCAGCAGCACCCGTTCGGCCACGTCTGGTTGTGCGTGCACCAGCGCGGCACCGGTGTTGAGTGTATTGAACAGAAAATGCGGCCGAATCCTGGCCTGCAGGGCTTCCAGCTCGCGCTGTTTGGCATGCACAGCCAGGTGCCGTGCTTGCGCATAGTTGCGGTAGGCCAATAGCCCGACCAGCCCGACCACGGTCGCCAGCCCCATCTGGCGCAGCAGGAATGCCGCCTGCGTGCCGCTAGCGCTGTCGGTCATCTGCAGGATGTGCCAGGCGGCGGTTGCCACCAGCAGGCTCATCAACAGAAACAGTGCCAGACACACCCAGGCCAGCCGAAGTCCGGACAGGCGTGAGAGCGGCCGGCGCAGAAGAAAAAGCGCGCATAAGGTTGCAATCGTCACCCACTGGATTCCCAGTGAGGCCAGCCCGAAGTGCACCAGCCGGTTGTCGTCCTGCATGGGGGCCAAGGCCAGGATCGCCGCCAGCGCTTCGCCGCCCAGCAGCACTCCAAGCAGGGCGGTGGGGCGCCAGAGGGCGGCCAGTGGGTGGTGGGGTGCGTTCACGGCATCATGTTGCAGAGACAGCGGGTTGGATCAGGGTAGCCGTGCGCATGAGTGCGCGCAAAACGGCATGGCGTGATGGGGCAGCCGGTAGAATGCGTCCATCATGCGCCTGAACCGACATATTGCAGACAGCGGCCACTGCTCGCGCCGCGAAGCCGATCGCCTGATTGCCGAAGGCCGGGTCACCGTCAACGGGGTACGGGCCCGCATCGGCGCTGAAGTCGCCGAGGGGGATCGTGTTCAGATCGACGGCAGGCCACTGGCTGTGCGTACGGCGGCCAAAGGCAAGCGACGGCATGTGTACATCGCCCTGCACAAGCCGGTCGGGATCGTCTGTACCACCGAGTCCACGGTCAAGGACAACATCGTCGATTTCGTCGGTCATGAGCAGCGCATCTTCCCGATCGGGCGCCTGGACAAGGACTCCGAGGGGCTGATCCTGCTGACCAGCAACGGTGACATCGTCAACCGCATCCTGCGCGCCGAGAACAAGCTGGAGAAGGAATATCTGGTGGCGGTGAACCACCCGGTGACCGACGAGTTCCTGCGTGGCATGGCCCGGGGCGGGGTGCCGGTGCATGGCGTGCCCACCTTGCCCTGTCGAACCGGGAAGCTGGGGCGCTATGGCTTTCGCATTGTCCTGGTGCAGGGGTTGAACCGGCAGATCCGGCTGATGGCGGCGCATTTCGGCTACCGGGTCAAGCAGCTGGTCCGGGTACGGATCGGCAATGTCCGGCTTGGACATCTCAAGCCCGGTCAGTGGCGCAATCTGACCGATGCAGAGCTGCGCGGGCTGCTGCCGGAGCAGACCGACTGGTGAGTGGCGCTGGGGTATCCGCAAAAAATTCTTGTGCCGGATACACACATGACAGCAAAAACAGGGTAATGTGCGCTCACTGTTCCAAGCGGGATCACGGTACATCGTGACCCGATGCGGTAGATCCATCGCGATCCGCTACATCGTGTGCGTTGACCCTTGCTCGACAGTCGCGGCTGGTTTGCCTGCCGTGTTTTCATTTCCAACTGTTATTCAGGAGTTTGCAACATGTCGGATCGTCAGACCGGTACCGTTAAGTGGTTCAACGATGCCAAGGGCTTTGGCTTCATCACCCCGGAGTCGGGCCCGGACGTTTTCGTCCACTTCCGCTCGATCGTGGGCACGGGCTTTAAGTCCCTGCAGGAAGGCCAGAAGGTCTCCTTCAAGGTGGTGCAGGGCCAGAAGGGCCTGCAGGCCGACGAAGTACAGGCGCTGTAAGCCGCCGCACGCGCATCGCGCATCCGAAGAAGCCCGGCCCAGGCCGGGCTTCTTCCGTTTGGGGGCATGTCAAAATGATGCCGCCGGCAGCGCTGCCGGTGTCTTCAGCCGACTCAGCCTGTTGTGTCCATGTCGTTACCTGTTGCCGATCACCTGATGCCTCGCCTGTTGGCCATCTGCGTTGCTCTGACGGTCGTCGCAGGTTGCCAGCAGAATCAGCCGGTTGCCCAGGACGACGAGGTCGCGCATCCGCTGGCCAATGCCAGTGCGCAGGCAGCCGGCTTGCACGATGTCATCGAAACCACACCGGCGTACCTGATCGGGATCAGCTATCCGCAGGCAGCGGCCAAGTATCCGCCTCTGGCCGATGCCCTGCAGGCGTATGCCGCCGCGTGCCGGGAGCGGTTGATGCGGGCGGTGCAGGCGTTGCAGGGGCGCAAGCCGGCGATGCCATACGACCTCAGCCTGCAGTTCAGCATGGTGGCGGAAACCCCGCGGCTGGTGGCGGTGGCGGCCAGCGGCAGCAGCTATCTGGGGGGCGCCCATGGCGAGCCGCTGGAGCAGCGGTTCGTCTGGCTGGTGGCACAGCAGCAGATGCTGGCAGCCGAGCAGTTGATCCCGGATGCGCAAGGGTGGCGGCCGGTCTCGGACTACGTGCGTGGCGTGTTGCGCGACCGAATGGAGCAGAGTCTGGATGAGGCGGGCGTGCAGGGAGAAGCGCGGGAGGCGGCGCGACGCCTGCGGATGGCGATGATCGAGCAGGGGACCCAGCCCGATGCCCGCCATTTCGCGCTGTTTGAGCCGGTGATCAATGCCGATGGCAGCATTCGCGCAATACGCTTCGTGTTTCCGCCGTACCAGGTGGGTCCGTATGCCGACGGCACCCAGACCGTGGACGTGCCAGCGCGGATGTTGCTGCCGAATGTTGCGCCCGCCTACCGCGCGCTGTTTGGTCCTGCGCCGCGAACGCGCTCGCAAGGGTCAGGTTGATTGCATCTGCCCCAATACACACACGCCGCCCGAAGGCGGCGTGTGTGGAGGCGAAGCGTCCTAGGCCGTCTGTCAGTGACTGTCCAGACCGCGCTGCTCGAGCAGGGGTTCGATCGCAGGCTCGTAGCCGGCCAGGTTGGGGAACAGCCGGTCGGGTGCGATCTCGCCGCCGGGTGCCAGCACCTTGGCGCGGACCTGGTCGCCGTTTTCGCGGGTCAGGCCGCCGTGATCGCGGATCCACTTCGAGGTGTTGGCGGCCAGCACTTCCGACCAGATGTAAGCGTAATAGCCGGCCGCGTAGCCTCCCATGATGTGGCTGAAATAAGGCGTGCGGTAGCGCGGCGGCACCGGGGCATAGTCAAAGCCATCGGCCTTCAGTGCCTGTGCTTCGAACGCCATCACGTCCTTGCCGTCCGGGATCTGTTCCAGTGGCAGCTGGTGCCAGCGCTGGTCCAGCATCGCCGCTTCCAGGTACTCGGTAGTGGCAAAGCCCTGGTTGAACTTCGATGCCGCGATTACCTTGTCCAGCAGCGCCTTGGGCATTGGCTCGCCGGTCTGGTAGTGCTTGGCGTAATGGGCCAGCACCTCCGGCCAGTCGGCCCACATTTCGTTGACCTGGGACGGGTACTCGACGAAGTCACGCGGGACGTTCATCGAGAAATACGGGTAGCGCACGTCCTGGAAGAAACCGTGCAGAGCGTGGCCGAACTCGTGGAAGGCGGTGGTGACTTCATCCCAGGTCAGCAGGGTGGGCTTGCCAGGGGCGGGTTTGGGGATGTTGAGGTGGTTGGCCACCACCGGCTGCTCGCCCAGCAGTTTGTTCTGGGCCACGTAGGTGTTCATCCAGGCACCGCCGCGCTTGGAGGCGCGGGCATACGGGTCCCAGATGAAGATGGCCAGCGGTTTGCCGTCGCGGTCGAACACCTCGTAGGTCCAGGTGTCGGGGTGGTACTTGGGCAGGTCGGTGCGTTCCTTGAAGGTCAGGCCATACAGGCGGTTAGCGGCATAGAACACGCCGTTTTCCAGCACGTTGCGCATCTCGAAATACGGCTTGAGCTGGCTTTCATCAAAGCTGAACTTCGCTTTGCGCACCTTCTCGCTGTAGTACGCCCAGTCCCAGGGCTGCAGGGTGAAGCTCGGCTGGCCCTTGGCGTTCTGTTCGGCGTCGATCATCGCCTGCAGGTCGGCACCTTCGCGGCGGGCATTGGCCACCGCCTTGGGCGCCAGCTGGCGCAGCATGGCGTTGACGTTGTCCTGGTTGCGGGCAGTTTCATCGGCCAGCACATAGTTGGCGTAGGTGTCGTAGCCGAGCAGGCGCGCGCGTTCGGCACGCAGCTTGAGCACCTGCGCGATCACCCCGGTGTTGTCCCACTGGTTGCCGCGGCTGCCGCGCGCCACCGAGGCTTCGTGAATGCGCTGACGCAGGGCGCGGTCTTCCAGCTGGGCCAGCACCGGCTGGCCGGTGGTGTTGACCAGGGCGATCACATATTTGCCCGGCAGATTGCGGGCTTTGGCCGCTTCCTCGGCGGCTGCGATCTGTTCGTCACGCAGACCGGCCAGCTGGGCGCGGTCGTCCACCACCACGGCGGACGCATTCACCTCAGCCAGCACGTTCTGGTCGAAGCGGGTGTTGAGCTGGGCCAGCTCAGTATTGATGGCACGGATACGCGCCTTCTGGGTTTCGTCCAAAGCGGCACCAGCGCGCACGAAGTCCTGGTAGCGCTTTTCCAGGAGGCGCCGATCCACCGGATCCAGACCAAGCTGGTCACGCTGTTCGTACAGCGCCTTGATTCGGGCGAACAGCTTGGGGTTCAGCGCGATGGCGTCAGCGTGCGCGGAGAACTTCGGCGCGTATTCGGTTTCCAGCTTTTCCCGGGCCGGGTTCTTGTCGGTGGCGACCAGGTTGAAGAACACGCTGGTTGCGCGGTTGAGCACCTGGCCGGTCTTTTCCATCGCGACGATGGTGTTTTCGAAGGTGGGCGGTGCAGGGTTGTTGGCGATCGCCTCGATCTCGCGCAGCTGGATGGCCATGCCGGCGTCGAAGGCCGGGGCGAAGTCGCTGTCTTTGATCTTGTCGAACTGCGGATAGTGCATCGGCAGCGGGCTGGGGGCGGCGAACGGGCCGCTGTAGGCAGTGGCAGCCATCGGGGCCTCCTGGCGCGTGGACGTCGATTTCTTGGCGTGCGGCTTGGCGGCGTGGACAGGGTGGGCGTAGCCGGTCAAGGCAGTGGCAACGGCCAATACGAGTGCGCAGGTGATCGGACGGGACATGTAGGTTCCTGCATGAACGATGGAAGCCGCCATTCTAGACGATGCCGGTGTGTCCCGGCCGGGGGCTGTCATTGGCCGGAAAATATGCGCACAATGCTGGCAGGGGTCACACACAGGAGTCGGGTCATGCCGACCGCGTTCGATTTTTCCGCCGTCGATCTGGACGGCAAGGTGCAGCCGTTGTCGCAGTGGCGTGGCAAGGTGCTGCTGATCGTCAACACCGCCAGCAAGTGCGGCTTCACCCCGCAATACCAGGGGTTGGAGGCGCTGTGGCGCAAGTACGGCCCGCAGGAGCTGGTGGTGCTGGGGTTCCCGTGCGATCAGTTCGGCCATCAGGAGCCGGGTGATGCCGAGGAGATCCGCAATTTCTGCACGTTGACCTATGACGTCACCTTCCCGATGTTTGCCAAGGTCGAGGTCAACGGCCCGAATGCCCACCCGCTCTGGGCCTGGCTGAAAACCCAGAAGGGCGGTCTGCTCGGGATCAATGCGATCAAGTGGAACTTCACCAAGTTCCTGGTTGGGCGTGACGGTCAGGTGATTTCGCGGCATGCGCCCACCGAGGCGCCGGAGTCGCTGGCCTCCCGGATCGAGGCGGCCCTGTGATGCGGGCCTGGAATGAGCAAGGTGATCGCTACCGCCTGCTGTTTGAGTTCCAGCCGCCCCTGTTGAGCGTGCGGCTGCAGGGGCAGGTGGGGCCGGAGGAGAATCTGGCGGTCACCACCGAGTACTGGCGCAAGATCGCCCGCGCCGTCACCGAGGCTGGGGCCGCCCAGCTGCTGGTGCTGGACGAAATGCCGGGCGAAGTCATGACCGATGCCGAGCTGGAACGGTTTTTCGACAGCCTGGCCGGGCTTGGGTTGGAAAACGTCCAGATCGCCTATGTCGAGGCCCGGGTGGACCAGATCCCGCGGATCGAATACGCGCAGGTGCTGGCGCAGGAGCGCGGTTACCGGGTGCGTACCTTTGGCACCGAGGCCGAGGCCATGCTCTGGTTGCGGTACGGGCAGGTGTGAGCGCAGGCCGGGTGCGGCGTGCTCGAAACTATTTTGAGCGGCAGGCGTGGCCGTGTGTTCGGGCGGCGCCGGTGTCACTTCTCCACGAACGCGCGTTCGAATACGTATTCGCCGGGGCTGCCGATGCGTGGCGAAGCGGTGAAACCGCGCCGGTCGAGGATGGCACGGAAGTCGGCCAGCATCTGCGGGCTGCCGCATAGCATGGCGCGATCATGGGCTGGATCCAGGGCTGGCAGGCCAAGATCGGCGGTGATTCGCCCGCTGTCGAGCAGGTCGGTGATTCGGCCGCGCTGCAGCCGGCCGTGCCAGTAGAAGTCCTCGCGGCTGACGGCCGGGTAGTACAGCAGCTGGGCGCGGATCTGCTCACCCAGGTATTCATGGCATTGCAGCCCGCGGGTGAGGTAGTCGCGGTAGGCCAGATCCTGTTCGGTCCGCACCCCGTGCACCACGATCACCTTCTCGAAGCGCTCATAGGTCTGCGGGTCCTTGATGATGGACAGCCAGGGCGCAAGCCCGGTGCCGGTGCCCAGCAGATACAGATTGCGGCCCGGGTGCAGGTCGGAGATCAGCAGGGTGCCGGTCGGCTTGCGGCTGATCAGTAAGGTGTCGCCGGGCTTGATGTGCTGCAGGCGCGAGGTCAGCGGCCCGTTCGGCACCTTGATGCTGAAGAACTCTAGTTCCTCCTCCCAGTTGGCACTGGCGATGGAGTAGGCGCGCAGCAGCGGCCGGCCCTCGACTTCTAGGCCGATCATCACGAACTGGCCGTTGTCGAAGCGAAAGCCGTCATCGCGGGTGGTGGTGAAGCTGAAATAGGCGTCGGTCCAGTGACGGACGTCGAGCACCGTTTCGGTCCCGAAGGGAGAGGCCATGGGTACGCTGGATGTGCGAAGTGGACGCGCATTTTACGATGCGGCGCAGCAACGGATTTGATCCAGGGCAAATCGGCGACCCGGATGGCATCGGCCAGTGGGTCAGGAGGGTAAAATTCCACGCTCTCCCATGCCGGTGATTTGCCGTGACCACCATCAAACAGGACGATCTGATCCAGTCCATCGCGGACGCGCTGCAGTACATCAGCTACTACCACCCGGTTGACTACATCAAGAGTCTGGCCGCCGCCTATGAACGCGAGCAATCGCCTGCGGCCCGCGATGCGATGGCGCAGATCCTCATCAATTCGCGCATGTGCGCGGAGGGCCACCGCCCGATCTGCCAGGACACCGGCATCGTCACCGTGTTCCTGAAGGTGGGCATGGACGTGCGCTGGGAGGGGTTCACCGGCTCGCTGGAGGACGCCGTCAACGAAGGCGTTCGCCGCGCCTACAACCACCCGGACAACAAGCTCCGTGCCAGCGTGCTGGCCGACCCGGCTGGCAAGCGTCAGAACACGCGAGACAACACCCCGGCGGTGATCAACGTCTCGATCGTGCCCGGCGACAAGGTCGATGTGATCGTGGCGGCCAAGGGGGGCGGCAGCGAGGCCAAGAGCAAGTTCGTGATGCTCAATCCGTCCGACTCGATCGTCGATTGGGTGCTCAAGACCGTGCCCACCATGGGGGCCGGCTGGTGTCCGCCCGGGATGCTGGGGATCGGGATTGGCGGCACTGCGGAGAAAGCGATGCTGCTGGCCAAGGAAGCGCTGATGGAGCCGATCGACATCCAGGCATTGATGGCGCGTGGCCCGTCCAACCGGATCGAAGAGCTACGCATCGAGCTGTATGAAAAGGTCAATGCGCTCGGCATCGGCGCCCAGGGGCTGGGCGGGCTGACCACGGTGCTGGACGTCAAGATCAAGGATTATCCGACCCACGCCGCCAATCTGCCGGTGGCGATGATCCCCAACTGTGCCGCCACCCGCCACGCCCATTTCACCTTGGACGGCTCCGGCCCGGTGGCGCTGGAACCGCCCGCGCTGGAGGACTGGCCAACGCTCACCTACAGCCCGCAGAACGCACGCCGGGTGAATCTGGACACGGTGACCCGTGACGAGGTGGCGACCTGGACGCCCGGCGAGGTGCTGCTGTTGAGCGGCAAACTGCTCACCGGCCGCGATGCGGCGCACAAGCGCATGGTGGACATGCTCGACCGCGGCGAGCCGTTGCCGGTGGATTTCAATGGTCGCTTCATCTACTACGTCGGTCCGGTCGATCCGGTGCGCGATGAAGTGGTGGGGCCGGCCGGCCCCACCACCGCCACCCGGATGGACAAGTTCACCCGGCAGATGCTGGCGCAGACGGGGTTGCTGGGGATGATCGGCAAGGCCGAACGTGGCCCGGCGGCGATCGAGGCGATCCGCGACCACAAGGCGGTGTACCTGATGGCGGTGGGCGGTGCGGCCTACCTGGTTTCGAAAGCCATCCGGGCGGCGCGGGTGGTGGCCTTCGAGGATCTCGGCATGGAGGCGATCTACGAGTTCGAGGTCAAGGACATGCCGGTCACCGTGGCGGTGGACAGCAGGGGCACCTCGGTGCATCAGACCGGGCCGCGATTGTGGCGCGAGAAGATCGGTCGGATCCCGCTGGAGGTGCTGGCTTGACACTTCCGCGCATCCTCGAGGGTGAGGGTTTCAGGATCTACCTGAGCCAGGAAGCCGGCTACCTGCGTGCGCAGGTGGGTGACGGTTGCGATTCGCAGGCGGTTTCGGTGGCGTACTGGACGCTGCTGGGCAATCTGTGTCGCGAAACCGGAACGACCCGCCTGCTGGTGGTGGAAACCTTGCAGGACACCGTTGAGCTGACTGAAATCCAGCCGGTGATCGACGCGATGGTGGCGTCCGGCCTGCAAGCCGTTCGCATCGCGTTCGTCGAGCTGCTGGACGATCTTGAAGGCAGCGAATACGGCGAGATCCTCTGCCGTGAGCGGGGCATCACCATCCGCACCTTCAACGATGAACAGGCGGCCCGCCACTGGCTGCTCTACGGCCAGTGACGCAACCGCTGCCCCGCGCAGCGCATCCGCCCGCGCAAATCGTCGCGGCAGCGGCATTCGCCCGCGTGGTCTCTGGACGTGGGGCAGGCCTGTGACTGACCCGTCCAGATGGGGGTAGGGTCAGGCTGGGCTTTTCGAGTCGGTTACAACCACCAGGCCAGGGCGAATACGCCCAGCATCGCCAGCGCCAGTGCCAGCTTGAAGGCGGCGCCCAGGGCCAGCCCCAGCCAGGTGCCGGCGCCGACCCGTCCGGCCGCCGCCAGGGCTTGCGGGTGCAGGCTGCGGCGGTGTAGCAGTTCGCCAGCCAGTGCTCCGACAAATGGCCCCAGCAACAGGCCTGGCACTCCGAACGCAAGCCCGACGATGGTGCCGAGAACGGCCCCCAGCATGGCCCATCGGCTGGCGCCGACCCGGCGCGCGCCGTGGGCGCTGGCCCACAGATCGACCGCAAGCGACAACAGGGTGAGCAGGCCCAGGATCACAAGCGGCCACAGGCCGACATGGGTAAACCCGTCGGCCCAGGCCGCCAGCACGAGGCCGGCAAAGATCAGCGGTGCACCCGGCAGAACCGGCAGCACAGTGCCGGCAAGACCGATCAGCACGAGCAACCCCGCCAGCAGGTAAAGCGCCACCGTCAGCGTCATGGCAGTGCCTGCAGGTGCCGAATGGCTTTGGTGGGTTTTTAGTTCTTGAAGTCGCGATGACAGGTCTTGCAGCCGTCGCCGAGCGACTTCAGGGTGCCAGCCAGGCTTTCGCAGCTCATCGGCGGGGCATTGAGTGCCTTGTCGGCGGCAGAGCGCATGCCAGCGGCGGCGGTCCGGAAGCGCTCGTCATCGCGCAGGTCAGGGAATGCGGCCTCGAGATCAGTACCCATCGTGCGCAATGCCTGCAGATGCGGCAGCACGTCGTTGGGCGTGCAGCGGTTTTGCTCCAGCGCCATCTTGAGCTGCCCCATGTGCCAAGCATGCACTTCCATGAGGGCTTCTGGGAAATGATCTTTGCGGGCATTCAGGGCGCGCAGAATCATCACCGTGGCCACTGCGCCAATCACCAGGCCAAGAATCAGCAGGAACAGATAGCGACCGGCATTGCCTGGACGGCGACCAGCGGGGGCAGCAGGATCAGGGGTGGACATGGCGTGTCTCCTTGGAGGTGATCATGGTCGGTAAGGGCATGGTGGCACATTGGCGGTGTGAACCGCACCGTGCCGGCATCACCAGCCCATGTGATGGCCGCCATTGATATCAAGATTGGAACCGGTGATCCAGCCGGCCTGCTCGTCCACCAGAAAGGCCACGCCATGGGCGATTTCCTCGGGGGTGCCCAGGCGCCCGGTGGGGATGTCGGCGATGATCTTGGCGCGTACCTCCTCGGGCACCGCCATCACCATGTCAGTGGCGATGTAGCCCGGCGAGATGGTGTTGACGGTGATCCCGTAGCGGGCATTTTCCCGCGCCAGCGAGATGGTGAAACCATGCATGCCGGCCTTGGAGGCGGCATAGTTGGCCTGGCCGTACTGGCCCTTGAGGCCGTTGATCGAACTGATCTGGATGATCCGGCCCCACTTGCGTTCACGCATGCCCTCGATAACCGGTCGGGTGACGTTGAAGCAGGAATTGAGGTTGGTGTTGATCACCTCCATCCACTGGTCCGGCCGCATCCGGTGGAACGGCGTGTCGCGGGTGATGCCAGCGTTGTTGATCAGGATCTCGATCGGCCCCAGCGCGGCTTCCACCGCATGCACCATGGCCGCGGCCTCCTCCGGCGAGGTGACGTCCCCGCGGGTCAGAAACACCTCGATGCCGTCCTCGCGCATCCGGGCCTGCCAAGCGCGGGCCTTTTCCTCATTGCGGTAGTTGGTGGCGACCTTGTGCCCCATCTGGGCCAGTCGTTTGACGATGGCGGTGCCGATACCGCCAGTGCCGCCGGTGACCAGTGCAACTCTGGACGTCATGCCGTGCTCCTCGTGCAGTTGGGTGGAGAGGGTGGGGGCATTCCGATTCTAGGCAATCTTTGTTGCCGGAGGATCTCAGCGCGCCCCACCGGGATGTGCTGATCCGCGCCCGCTGTCGAGACAGGCCAAGGTGCGTGGAATGTGATCCAGCCGGAACGCCGGCACGGCGGCGTCCAGAAATGCCTTCGGGCAGCGCAGTGCCGAGGCTGGCAGGGGCGCCTGCCCGAGCAGTTCCCAGAGCCGAATCAGGGTTGGGAGTGGCGAGGTGCCATCCACTGGCAAGGCAGCATCCGACTTGGACAGCTTGCGGCCATCGGCGCCGAGCAGCAGCGGCACGTGCGCATAGGCTGGGGTGGGCAGCCCGAGCAGACGTTGCAGCAGGATCTGGCGCGGGGTGGAGTCGAGCAGATCAGCGCCGCGCACCACCGTGGTCACGCCCTGGGCGGCATCGTCCACCACCACCGCCAACTGATAGGCCCACAGGCCGTCGCTGCGACGCAGCACGAAATCGCCCACGGCCAGATCCACCCGCTGCTCGATGCGGCCGTGGATGGCATCTTCGACGGCGATCGTGCAGCCGTCTGGGACACGCAGCCGGATTGCCGGGTCAGGGCGCCGGCGATCCGGTCGGCAGCGGCGATGGATGCCGCCGCTTGCGGCCAGATCGCTGCGGCTGCAATGGCATTCGAAGGCCAGCCCGTCCGCCATGAGCCGATCAAGCGCGGCGGCATAGAGATGATGGCGCTGGCTTTGATAGACCACCTCACCGTCCGGATGCAGGCCGAAGGCCGCCAGCGTGGCTAGCTGGCGTTGCGCGGCGCCGGGGACTTCGCGGGGCGGGTCGAGATCTTCGATCCGCACCCGCCACACCCCGCCGGCCTGGCGCGCCTGCAGCCAGCTTGCCAGCGCCGTCAGCAGCGATCCGGCATGTAGCGGGCCGGTCGGGGAGGGAGCAAAACGGCCACAGGCCACAAAGTTGAACATGGTGTTCAGCAAGCCGGGTTGAATTTCACCAGAATGGGCCACACTAACGCAGCGTCGCGTGTATCGGACACGCAAGGAGAGCTGATCCCATGTTCAAGCGCATGTTCCTGTTTCTGCTGACCAACCTGGCGGTGCTGGCGTTGGTGAGCATCGTCATGTCGATCCTGGGCGTGAATCCCCAGCAGGCCAGCGGGTTGCTGGTGATGGCCGCCCTGTTCGGGTTTGGCGGGTCGATCATCTCCCTGCTGATGTCCAAGTGGGTTGCGATCAACGCGACGGGCGCGCACATCATCACCCAGCCGCGCAATGAGGTCGAGCAATGGCTGCTGGCCACCGTGCAGCGTCAGGCGCAGGCGGCCGGGATCGGCATGCCGGATGTGGCCATCTACGATGCCCCGGAAATCAACGCGTTCGCCACCGGTGCCAATCGCAATCATGCCCTAGTGGCGGTGTCCACCGGTTTGTTGCGGGCGATGACCCGGGATGAGGCCGAGGCTGTGCTGGGTCATGAGGTCAGCCATGTCGCCAATGGCGACATGATCACCATGGCCTTGCTGCAAGGGGTGCTCAACACGTTCGTGATCGTGCTGGCGCGGGTGGTGGGCCGGTTCATCGATGCCGCACTCAGCGGTGGCCGTGACGACCGGCCCGGGTTGGGGTATTACCTGGTCGTGTTTGTGCTGGAGATGGTGTTTGGCCTGTTGGCCTCGATGATCGCCATGTGGTTCTCGCGCTACCGCGAGTTCCGTGCCGACGCCGGTGGCGCGGCGCTGGCGGGCCGCCACAAGATGATCGCCGCGCTGGAACGGCTGGCGGAGATGCACGGCGCCAGCACGTTGCCCAAGCAGATCGCCGCATTCGGGATCAGTGGCGGCATGGGGCATGGGCTTGCGCGCCTGCTGATGAGCCATCCGCCCATCGAGGAGCGGATCGAAGCCTTGCGCAATGCGCCACCAGAAGCCTTGCGCGAAGGCTTGGCCGACTGATCAAACCAGCCGTAGATGCCTGTTGTGTGGCCGGTCATCCCAGACCGGCCAACCCTGGCGGTTGACAGCGCGTTGCGTGCCCGCTGCCAGCCCGCCATGTGCGGCTGACCCCTGTCTCGGCAGCCCAAAGCGGCCTGCCGGGGTGCGGCCTTGGCGTCAGAGGCTGAAGTCGTAGTTCATGTCGGGGCTGACCGGGGCCAGGAAATCTCCTTGTACGTAATGGATGCCGGTCGAGAACAACAGGGTCATGCTGGCGGCATCCTGCACATTCGGAGCCATGGTGCGGATCCCCAGTTCGTGTGCCTTCTGCGCGATTTCCCGCAGTTTGGCTTGGGCTGTGGTGTTCTTGGGCAGGTCGTCCATGAACTGCGGGTCGATCTTGAGCAGCGTCGGGGTGACGTGCTGCAGGATCTGTAGCGAGTTGAGCCCGGCACCGAACCGTTCCAGGGTCAGCGTCACGCCCAGCGCGGCCAGGGCATCAGCAAAGGCCTGGGTCGCATTGAGATTGACGAAGACCTTGGTTTCGGCCACCGCCAGGCTGAGCAGCTGCCCCGGCACACCGGCGCTGGCCAGGGCCTTACGGATGAACTCAGGCATTGCTGGATCAAGCACGGCATCCTGCGACACCGACAGCAGGAGGCGGGTGGATTTGCCAATGCGCTGGCGTTCGCCGATCAGGGTGATCGCGCGCGCCACCGCCCAGCGGTCGATTTCGCCCAGCAGGCCGTGCTCCTCGGCAATCGGCAGGAACGTGTCGGCCGGAACCGGCACGCCGTCACTGCCGAGCAGATGCAGGCGCATCTCGTAGGCTTCCTCGGTTTCGCCGTGCAGGGACACCACTGGCTGGAAGCCGAGTTGGAAGCCCTGTCCGTCCAGCGCCTCACGGATGCGGCCCAGCCAGGCGGCGATGCGTTCCTGTTCGGCACGATCCTGGGCGCCAGGATCGAACACATCCGCCCGATTGCCGCCGGAGCCGACTGTGGCGGCCAGGGACTGGTTGGCCTTGGCCAGCACTTGGCTGGTGCTGGCGATCTTCTCGCCAATCTGCACGCCACCGATGCTGATGGTGGCGTTGAGCGAGTTGCTTCCCACCACCAGCACCGCATCGGCCACCGCTGCACGCAGGGCGTCTGCCAGTGCCTTTGTGGCGTAGTAGTCACTGTTGGGGATCAGAATGGCCAGCTGATGCTCGCCGAAGCGGCCAATCTGGGCCTGCGGGGCGGTTTCCGTCAGGCGTTGGCCCAGCGCAGCCAGCAGCTCGTCGGCGGCGTCCAGGCCGATCACATCCAGCAGCTGGACGTAGTGATCCGGCTCCACCAGCAGCAGGCCATGTCCGGCACCGCCAGCAGCGGCCTCGGCCACCGCGGCATCCAGCAGGCCAAGGAAGGTAGGGCGGTTGAGCAGGCCGGTCGCCGGGTCGCGCTGTTTGAGGTCTTCCAACTGGCGTGCCAGTTCGGGGTCCACCTCAACGGTCTGACGGCGGAAGATCAGTTGCAGGCAGGGCTCGCCTTGATACTCGGCGGGAGTGAACTCCATCACCGCCGGGAAGCTGTGGCCTTCGGCATCGCGTGCGGTCAGCTCGTGGCGCGAGGGCGCGTCCTCGCCCTTGGCCAGATGCTTGAGCAGCTCTTTCAGCGGCGCCACGTCGGCTGGCGCGACCAGATCCAGCAGGGACATGCCTTCGATGTCTTCGAAGGTCTCGAACCCGAACATGTCCAGGTAGGCCTGGTTGGCCCGGATGTGCATGCCTTCATGGATGTAGGCGATGGGTTCGCGCGAGGAGTCGATCAGCATGTCGCAGCGGCGCTGGGTTTCGCGCATCTGCGCTTCCAGGCGACGCTGGCTGCGGCGGGATTCCAGCGCCTGCCATTCGGCATGAACCACTTTCAGGAACTGCGCCGCACGCTCGCGCAGTGCCACGGCCTGGGCGCCGAGGGTCAGGGCCTGCTCCAGGGTGTCGTCATCAATCCCGTCCAGTACGGCCAGAAGCGACACGTCGCGGCCGCAGCCCAGCACCGCTTTGGCGACCTGCTCGAAGGGCAGCAGGGTCGCGCCATAGTCGGCCAGCACCATGTCCACCGGCTGCCGGGCCAGCATGTCGGTCAGTTCGTCCAGAGATTCCGGGCGCAACGGACGCACCGCGGTGCCGGCATTCCGCAGGCGGCTGACCAGCGCCTCGGCTTCGTTCACCAGGTCGGTTACAAGGATCAATCGCAGAGCGGTGTCTTTGCCAGCTGCCATGACGGGGGAATTCCGGAGCGTGGTGCGTACAAGTGTGTGCGCGCTAACCTAGCCGTGAATGTGATGCAGGTCAAAGCCTGTGCAGCGCAGTCTTGCCGGGGTGTCCAGGGATTTCGCGCACCAGCCTGGGCACCAGGTAGCCGGACAGGCGGGCGGATAGCGCCGCGTGCAGCGCTAGGGCGGTGGCGTCGTCCACTTCGAAGTGGGCAGCCCCGGCCACACGATCGAGTTGGTGCAGGTAATAGGGCAGCACGCCGGCAGCAAAACCGCGTTCGCACAACGCGGCCAGCGCGTCCACGGTGTCGTTCACCCCGCGCAGCAGCACGGCCTGGTTGAGCAGAACCGCGCCGGTGGCGCGCAGGGCGGCCAGTGCCCGATCCACCGAGGCATCGAACTCGTGGGCATGGTTGGCATGGATCACCACGGTCAGCGGCCAGGGGAGGGTGCCCAGCCAGTCGAGAAGCCCGGTATCGACGCGCTCGGGCAGTACCACCGGCAGCCGGGTATGGATGCGCAGGCGGCGGATGTGCGGCAGCGTGCGCAGGACATCGGTCAGTTCGGCCAGTTTGTGGTCGGCCAGCGAGAGCGGGTCGCCGCCGGAGAGGATCACTTCGTGGATCGAGGTATCGGCGGCCAGCAGCGCCAACGCCTGACGCCAGCCGCCCGCGGCGGCGGTGTCTTCGGCGTAGGGGTAATGCCGGCGAAAGCAGTAGCGGCAGTGCACCGCACAGCTGCCGGTGGCGATCAGCAATGCCCGGCCCTGGTACTTGTGGATCAGCCCACCGCCGCGCCGGGCGAGGCCGTCGCCGACCGCATCCAGGGCAAAGCCGGGCACGATGCGGTCTTCGTCCAGTACCGGCAGCACCTGCCGCAGCAGGGGGTCGGCCGGATCGCCCGGGCGCATGCGGGCGATGAACCCGCGTGGCACCCGTAGCGGGAACTGCTGGGCGGCGTGATCAGAGAGCTGTGCCGCCAACTGCTCCAGCCCAAGCATTGCAAGCAACTGGCGCGGGTCGCGCACGGCATCGCGCCAGGCGGTCTGCCAGCGCGAGGGTGGGGTGTGCTGCACGGAAGCGGGGGCTGCGGGTATCATGTCGGGCTACAAGTCCACGGTTTCCGGTGTTGTCCGGAACCCATCATCGAAACCCCACAGTGTAGCCGCCCACGCTGGGTGGCCCAAGGAGTGCCCATGGCCGCTCTCGGCATGAACGACGTCAAGGCCGGACAGAAGATCCTGGTCAACAACGAACCCTGCATCATCACCGAAACCGATTACGTCAAGCCCGGCAAGGGCCAGGCCTTCACCCGCGTGCGCTATCGCCAGATCCGCACCGGCCGGGTGCAGGAGCTGACCATGAAGTCCACCGACTCGGTGGAAGCGGCCGACGTCGTCGATACCGACATGCAGTTCCTGTACAGCGATGGCGAGTACTGGCACTTCATGAACCCGGAAACCTTCGAGCAGATCCAGGCCGATAAGGCGGGTGTGGGCGATGCCGCCAAGTGGATCAAGGGCGAGGAGATGTGCATCGTCACCCTGTTCAATGGCGTGCCGATCCAGGTGACGCCGCCCAACTTCGTCGAGCTGAAGATCGTCGAAACCGATCCCGGCGTGCGTGGCGACACCTCCGGTGGTGGTGGCAAGCCCGCCACCCTGGAAACCGGCGCGGTGGTGCGGGTGCCGCTGTTCGTCGCCCAGGATGAGGTCATCAAGGTCGATACCCGCAGCGGCGAGTACGTCTCGCGCGTGAAGTGAGCCATGCCCCGTCCACGCCGGGCGTGGACGGGTGACGCTTTGGAAAGGAACGACATGACCGAGCACGCGCCGCAGCCCTGCGACCTTCTCATCGAGGCCGGCTGGGTGGTGCCGGTCGTCCCGCACGGCGTGATCCTTCCAGATCACGCCGTTGCCGTTTCCGGTTCTCGCATCGTGGCGGTGCTGCCGCGGGCGCAGGCACGGGCACGCTTTGCGCCGGCGCAGACGGTGGCGCGTCCGCAGGCGGCGCTGATCCCGGGGCTGGTCAACGCTCACACCCACAATCCGATGACGCTGCTGCGCGGCGTGGCCGATGATCTGCCGCTGATGACCTGGCTGCGCGAGCACATCTGGCCGGTCGAAGGCGCGCTGGTGGGGCCGGAGTTCGTGGCCGACGGCGTGACCTTGGCGATCGCCGAGATGCTGCGTGGTGGCACCACCTGCGCCAACGAAAACTATTTCTTCCCAGACGTGCAGGCCGCCGTGTACAGCAAGCACGGATTCCGGGCGCGGGTGGGCCTGCCGGTGATCGATTTCCCGACCGCCTGGGCGGCCAGCGACGATGAATACTTCGCTCGCGCCATCGAAGTGCACGACACCTGGCGTGACGATCCGCTGGTCGCAATGGCATTTGCGCCGCATGCGCCCTATTCGGTGAGCGACGCCAACTTCGAGCGCGTGCGGATGCTGGCCGATCAGCTTGATCTGCCGGTGCATCTGCATACCCATGAAACTGCGCAGGAGATCGAGGACTCCCTGAAGCAGTATGGCCTGCGGCCGTTGGCGCGGCTGGATCGGCTGGGCCTGGTCAACGACCGCCTGATTGCGGTGCACATGACCCAGCTCACCGACGCCGAGATCCGCCTGTGTGCCGAACGCGGCGTCAGCGTCGTGCACTGCCCGGAATCCAATCTCAAGCTGGCCTCGGGTTTCTGCCCGGCCTGCGCGCTGCTGAAGGCGGGGGTGAATCTGGCGATCGGCACCGACGGCTGCGCCAGCAACAACGATCTCGACATGTTCGGCGAAACCCGGACCGCCGCCCTGCTGGGCAAGGCGGTAGCCCACGACGCTGCCGGCTTCTCCGCCTTCGAGGCTCTGCATGCCGCCACCCTGGGTGGCGCCCGCGCACTGGGGTTTGAGCACCTGATTGGCAGTATCGAGCCCGGCAAGCAGGCGGATCTGGTGTGCGTCGATCTGGCCCCGCTGGAAACCCAACCGCTGCATCACATCGTCTCGCAGCTGGTGTATGCCGCCGGCCGCCATCAGGTCAGCGATGTCTGGATCGCCGGTCAACCCAAGCTGCGCCAGCGCGAGCTGGTGGACATGGATACCGAGGCGCTGCTGGCCAAGGTTGGCCACTGGCAGGCGCGCATTGCCCAGGTGCGGGCACACTGATCGACATGCGGAGCAGGCGATGAGCGCGATCCCCGACAACGTCTCGCAGGCCGAACTCGACAAGTTCGATGCGCTGGCCCAGCGCTGGTGGGATCCGGACGGGCCGCAGCGGGCCCTGCACGCGCTCAATCCGGCGCGGCTTGCGTACGTCGCCAGCCGTGTTCGCCTGCCAGGGGCGGCCGTGCTCGATGTTGGCTGCGGTGGTGGTCTGCTCAGCGAGGCGATGGCCAGGGCCGGTGCCGCGGTGACGGGAATCGATCTGGCGTCGAATCTGCTCAAGGTCGCCCGCCTGCACGGGTTGGAATCCGGCGTGCGGGTCGAGTATCGGCAGATCAGCGCCGAGGCGCTGGCGCACACACAGCCGGGCCAGTTCGATGTCGTGACCTGCATGGAAATGCTCGAGCATGTCCCCGATCCGGCATCGGTGGTGCAGGCCTGTGCCACCCTGCTCAAGCCCGGCGGATACCTGTTCCTGTCCACCCTCAACCGCACGCTGGCGGCGTTTGCATTGGCCATTGTCGGCGCCGAATACATCGCTCGGCTGCTGCCGCCTGGAACCCACCAGTACCGGGATTTCATCCGCCCGGCCGAACTGGCGCAGATGCTGCGTGCGGCCGGGCTGGTGCTGGACGACATCAGCGGTCTGCACTATGACCCGCTTGGTCAACGGGCCTGGGTGGGTGGGGCGCCTCGGGTCAACTACCTGGCCTGCGCGCGTAAACCGGAATGAGTGCGCGTCGCTTCCCGCCGCTGGTGCTGTTCGATCTTGACGGCACCCTGCTCGACAGCGCCCCGGATATGCTGGTCACGGTCAACCGCATGCGCGCCATGCGCGGTGATGCTCCGATGGCGCTGGACGCACTGCGTCCGCACGTCTCCCGCGGCGCGCGGGCGATGATTGCGGCATCCTTTCCGGCGCTGGGCGGCGAGGTGCCGGCGGAGATGGTTCGAGAGTTTCTCGACATCTACGCACAGGTCTTGGGGCAGCACGGCGCGCCTTTCGATGGGGTGGTCGAACTGCTGGCGGCACTCGAGGCGGCCGGTAGCCGCTGGGGCATCGTGACCAACAAGCCGGAATCTCTGGCCCGGCAGTTGCTGCCGGGGTTGGGCTGGGATGCGCGTTGCGCCATTTTGGTGGGCGGTGACAGCCTGCCCGAGCGCAAGCCGCATCCGTTGCCGCTGTTGCATGCGGCCGGGCAGTTGGGCGTGTCCTGCCAGGACTGCGCCTATGTCGGTGATGACCGCCGCGACATCGAAGCGGCGCGGGCGGCCGGCATGCGCTCGGTGGTGGCGCTGTGGGGCTATCGGCTGCCGGATGAGAACCCGCAGGACTGGGGCGGAGATGCCTTGTCGCCCACCCCACAGGCGCTGCTCGACTGGCCGTTGCCATGACCGATTCAGCCGCCCTCGACACATTCCTGCAGAAATGGCGCACACGCTGGCCGGAATGGGCCATCGCCGAAGCGTTCGTGCCGGCATCGCAGCGCCCGTTGGCGCAGGCCTGGCTGGCGCTGCGCGGTGAGCTGGCGGAAGCCGCCTGGGGGGGTGAGGACCCGACACCCGGGGCGGCCAAGCTGGGCTGGTGGGAAGAAGAGCTGCGCGGTTGGGCGCGTGGTGCCCGCCGGCATCCGCTGGGGCTGGCTCTGCAACGGCAGCCGGTGGATTGGGCTCGGCTCGCTGACGGAATCCCTGCATTGCGTCTTCGCCGACAGCCGGAAGGCGATCAAGCACAGACACTGGCCGGCTTGGCCGGATACGCGCAAGGCCTGGCGACGGTGTCGGCGGCGTTGTTTTGTGCGCCCGCCCCATCGGGAGATGCGATGGCGCAGGCGCTGCTGGCCGAATGGCGGCTGTTGCTGCCCCGACGCGGGGTACCGGCCGCTGGCACCGATCTGGCCAGCGTATTGGCACTGCCGGCCTTGCGCGAGGGGCCGCGGGTGGAGCGCATCCAGGCGGCGCTGGTGCGTCTGCGCCTGCGCCGGCAGGACGGCCAGGCTCCGCTAGGAGCACCCCGCGTGCTGCTGGCGGCCTGGCGTGCCGCGCGTGGGTGAACCAGAGCGTTCCGCGGCCGATCACGTCACTGCCGGTACAATGTCGCGATGCACAAGCCCCTGACTTCGCCGGCCTTGCCGGATGTGGCCTTCGATCGCGTGCCCCAGGCCCGCGCCCTGGACTGGGTGGGGATGGAGGGCATCGCCCTGCCGATCCGGCTGCCGGATGGCAACGGTGCGACGCTGCGTGTGCCAGCCAGTGTCGATGTGGCGGTCGATCTGCACGCAGCGGGCGCCCGCGGCATCCACATGTCGCGTTTGTATCTGCAACTGCAGCAGGGGTTGGCGGATACGCTGCTGACCGGGCCGGCACTGCGCCGTCTGCTGGACGACTGCATTGCCTCGCAACAGGGGCTGGCCACCCGCGCGCGGCTGCGTCTTCGCTATGACCAGCTGCTGCTGCGGACGGCACTGCGCAGTGGCCATGCCGGCTGGAAACGCTATCCGGTCATGCTGGAGGCGGTCCTGGCCGACGGGCATCTGCAGCTGACGCTGGAACTGGCACTGGAATATTCCAGTACCTGCCCGGCCTCGGCCGCGCTGTCGCGGCAGGCCAATGCCGAGCGCTTTGCCCGCATGTTTGGCGCGAGTTCGGATGTTGCCGTGGCCGATGTGTGCGCGTGGCTGGAGAGCGAACAGGGGCTGGCCGCCACGCCCCATGCCCAGCGCAGTCGGGCCGAATTTCGTCTAGAGCTGCGGCCCAGTCTCGATGAACTGCCACTGGTCAACCTGATCGACGCCCTGGAAGCTGCGCTTGGCACGCCGGTGCAGACAGCGGTCAAGCGTGAAGACGAGCAGGCCTTTGCCGAAGCCAATGCCGCCAATCTGATGTTTTGCGAGGATGCGGCGCGCCGGTTGGCCGCGGTGCTGGCGGCTGAGGCCCGGATCTTGGCCTGGCAGGTGCGGGTGGCGCATCTGGAGAGCCTGCACGCCCATGACGCCGTGGCCAGCGTGAGCGGCCGCAACGACCGCTAGGCAAGGTCTAAAACACTCGGCGCATCGCCCGATTCGACGGCTGCGCAAGCAGCTGCACGCGTGTGTTCCCGCGTGCGCACGACACGCCCGCACGCCTGAGCGCGTTGCCGCGTTAAGGCGTGCGCTGTAGCACCAGCAGCGGGTCGATGCGCACGTCGAACCAGTTCATGCCCCAGTGCAGATGCGGCCCGCTGGCGCGGCCAGTGGCACCGACGGCGCCGATGATCTCGCCTTGCCGCACGGGTTGCCCGACCTGTACGTCGATCCGCGACAGATGCAGGAAGTTGCTGCTGATGCCGTGGCCGTGATCCAACAGCACCGTGCCGCCGGTGAGATACAGATCGGGTGCGGCGAAGGTCACCACCCCGCTGGCAGGAGCGCGCACCGGAGTGCCTGCGGGTGCGGCGATGTCCATCCCCGAGTGCGGCGCACCGGGGACCCCGTCATACACGCGCTGATGGCCGAAGCGGCCGCTGATCCGGCCCTGCACGGGCCAGAAGAAACGCTGGGCAAAGCCGGTCTCGTCGCCATCGCGCTGACGTGCGGCGGCCACCTGTGCCTGTTCGGCCTCGATACGACGGGCAAGCTCCGGCGGTGGCGTGACCGTCGCCGGCGGTACGCCACGCACCTGTTCCACCGGCCAGTCGCGTGGAAGGATCGTGATCAGGATCGTCTGTGTGGCCGCCCCAGGTGGGGTCACGGTCAGGGCGATCGTTCCGCTCTGATCGCGGCCGATCCCCAACACCACCGAGCCATACGGCGTCGGTCGCAGGGTGCGTCCGGCGTAAGTCACCTGGCTGCCGGCGGGTACCTTGCCGATGACCATGGCCCCTTGAAGGGCGGTATGGGGGAACCGGATGCCCGCCGTCGCTGTGGCGGGTCCAGCTTCGGTCGTGGCCGGCGTTGCGCCCACGGCGCCTGCCCATACCGGCGTACAGGTGTACAGAAGCGCGGATGCGAGCAATGCCAGCAGGAGGCGTCGGTCAGTGCGGTGGGACGGGGTCATGGCCACCGGGGTGCAGGGGATGGCAGCGGGCGATGCGACGCATGGCCAGCCAACTGCCCTTGAATGGACCGAAGCGGGTGATGGCCTCCACGGCGTAGTCCGAGCAGGTGGGGACGAACCGGCAGCGTGGCCCCAGGAGCGGGCTGATCCAGCGCTTGTAGAGACGCAGCAGAAAGAGCAGGATGCGGGAGAGCACGATGATTGGGCGGTAGGTCGCGGTGCGGTTGCCGCATCGCGCAAGGCAGGGTATAACAGCGCGCCTTCCCGCCTCAAGGGAAATGAGAGGAGTCCGGACGTGGCAGCGAAAAAAACCGCCAAGAAGGCCGCCAAGCCGGCCAAACAGGCCACCTCGGTGAAGAAGCCGGCGCCAGCGGCAAAACCGGTGGCGAAGAGCACTGCGGCCGCAAAAAAGAAAGCGGTCCCAGCCAAGAAGACCGAGGCTGCCAAGAAGGCTGTGCCAGCCAGCAAGACGGCGTCAGTCAAGAAAGCCGCGCCAGCCAAGAAGGACAGCACGGTCAAGAAGGCGGCCACACGGCAGTCGGCCCAGGCCAAGCAGAAAGCAGCGCCGACCAAGAAGCCTGCGGCGGGCAGCAAAGCTGCGCCCACCAAGCAAGCGCCCGGCAAGGACAAAGCGACCAAGCCCAGCGCGGAGAAGGTGGTCAAGCGGGTCATCCCCGCGACCGACGTCCAGGTTGAATCCAGCAAGAAAACGGGAAAGAAGGGCACAACCACCGCAGGAGACCGCAAGACCAAGGACGTCTCTTCGCCACCGGCCACCCCGAACAGCGTGGGTCAGGCACCTGTGACGGAACGTAAGAACACTGCTACCCCGACGCCGCCGGCAAACACGCCGGAGCAGTCGAAAGAAAAACCACCTGGAAAAGTCGTGATTGCCACCAAAAACGCAGCGCTAAAGCCGGCAACTGAACCCAAGCGCACGTTCAAGGTCGTGCCGTATGAAGTGGACGAGGCCACCGGCCGGCCGATCGTCCCGCCCGGCTATAAGCCTTCGCCGGACGAGGAGTACATGAACCCGCTGATGCTGGAGTATTTCCGCCAGCGTCTGCTGCAGTGGCGGGCCGAGCTCGTGGAGGAGTCCAAGCAGACCATCGAAAACCTACGCGAGGAAGTGCGTGACATCGGCGATGAGGCCGAGCGCGCCACCCGCGAGACGGAGAACTCGCTGGAGCTGCGCACCCGCGACCGCTACCGCAAACTCATCGCCAAGATCGACTCCACCCTCAAGCGCATCGACAGTGGCGACTACGGCTACTGCGTCGATACCGGCGAGGAGATTGGACTGGAGCGGATGGAAGCGCGTCTGACCGCAGAACGTACGGTCGATGCCCAGGAACGCTGGGAGCACCAGCAGAAGATGATGGGCGAGTAAGCCCGGCCTCGCATTCGCCGCACCAGATTTCAGCCCCGCTTCGGCGGGGCATTTGGTTTTTAGGGAAGGCCTGAACAACGCCATCCTGGTGGTGTCAACCGCACTGAGCCCGGCAGATGTCCCGGTTCGGCTCACGCGTAGCAATCGCGTGTGCGATGGCTGCATGGCCGGCCATCTGTGTCCCAAGGAATCTTGCAAGTATTCGGAGACTGCTTAGGACACAGGAACGCCGCGTTGGCGGTGTCAGTGCAGTTCGCGCAGATCCAGCCGGCGCAGGCGGGGAGCCAGCCGGGCGGTGATGGCCACCACCGCCAGGGTGACGCCGCCGCCGACCAGCATCGCCGGCACCAGCCCCAGCAGGCGTGCCATGACCCCGTCGTAAAACGCGCCCAGCTCGTTCGATGAGCTGATGAACAGGCCATTGATGGACGACACTCGGCCGCGCATCGCATCCGGGGTCACCAGCTGCATGATGGTCGAGCGCAGCACCACCGAAACGCCGTCGCACATCCCGTACAGCACCAGCAGCAAGGTGGACAGCCAAAGCTGTCGCGACAGTGCGAAGGCGATCGTGCACAGCCCAAAGCCAGCCACTGCCAGGAGCAATACCCGGCCGGCATGGCGCTGCAAGGGGTGCCGGCTCAACCACAGCGCGACCAGGATCGAGCCAATTGCCGGCGCGGCCCGCAGCAGCCCCAGCGCTTGCGGCCCTGCGTGCAGAATGTCGTGGATGAAGGCGGGCAGCATGGACACCGCGCCGCCCAGCAGCACCGAAAACATGTCCAGGGCCATGGCGCCAAGCAGGATTTGGTTGCCGGCGACGAAGCGCGCCCCTTCGGCGATGCTGGCCAGGATCGGTCCACGCTGCGTCGGCGGTGGTGGTTCGCTGACCGGCATCCGCAGCAGCGTGACAGCCGCCAGCAGGGCCAGCGCGGTGCCGGTGCTGAATGCCGCTGCCGTTCCCAGCGTGCCCACCAGCACGCCCCCCAGCGCCGGGCCCAGCACCAGCCCGGTCTGGAACACGACGCTACCGAGGCTGGCGCCGCGGGCAAACTGTGGCCGCGCCAGCACGCGTGCGAACAGGGCGTTATAGATCGGCCCCAGGAAGGTGCGGCCGATACCACCCACGGCCACGGCGAGATAGATCGGCCAGGGGCCGCGCAGGGGCAGCAGCCCCGCGCTCATCGCCGCCAGCACAGCCGCATTGACAGCCAGCAGGGTGCAGGCCGCAGCACCTAGCGTGCGGCGCGGCAGGTGATCGACCAGGTAGCCGGAAAACGGCGCGATGCAGAAGAACGGGATCACTTCTGCCAGCCCCACCAACCCGAGTGCCAGGGTGTCGCGGGTGAGCAGGTAGAGATGCCAGCCGACTGCAACCGCCACCACCTGATAGGACATCAGGGTGCAGATGCGGTACAGCATCAGCCAGCGGAAACCGGCGCTGGCCAGCGGCGAGGGGCTGGCCGTGGGCGCATCGGTCGGGTGGTTCATGCCTGCTGCAGGGCGGTCTGGGCGCGTTCGCGAATGAAGGCCAGCAGCGCCGCCAGCCCATTGCTGCGGGTGGGCGATAGGTGTTTGGCCAAACCGATGGCGGAAATGAACTCGGGTTGGGTGGCCAGAATCTCGTGGGCACTGCGCCCGGAATAGACACGCAGCACCAGATAGATCAGCCCGGAGACGATCGAAGAATCGCTGATGGCGTGGAAGTCGAGCCGGTGGGCATCCCCTTCGGCCACGATCCAGACCAGCGACTGGCAGCCGTGCAACCGGTTGGCCTCGGTTTTCCAGGCCTCCGGAAACGGAGGCAGCTTGCGGCCCAGGTCGATCAGGTACTGATAGCGTTCGGCCCAGTCGGAGAAAAATCCGAACTCCTCGGCGATGGCCGCCTGGGCATCGGCGGCGGTGGGTTCGAGCGGGAAGGGGGCTTCAGTCATCGGATGTCCTGCGGAACATGCATGCGGTGCCTCTGTGGCCACGCTGGCTTGCGTCTGAACCTCGGCAACGCCAGCGGCGGCGCTGGTCAGGGCCGGGCGAGCCAGGACTCAGACGCGCTTTCTCACCCAGCGCACGCCCTGCGGCGTGTCCTCCAGCAGAATGCCCTCGGCGGCCAGCTGGTCGCGGATGGCATCGGCACGGGCAAAGTCACGCGCGCGCTTGGCGGCGCTGCGTTCGTCCACCAGGGCCTGGATGCGGGCATCGTCGTCATCGGCGCCGCCCGCAAACCACGCCTGCGGCGTCTGCTGGAGCAGGCCGAGCGCCGCACCAGCCCCCAGCAGCTCGCTTTTGCGTGCTGCTTTTTCCGTGTCGGTCGTGGCCTTGCGGGCCTCGGCCGCGATGCGCGCCAGTTCGGCCAGTGCGGCCGGGGTGTTGAGGTCGTCGCACAGGGCGGCTTCGATGCTGTCCGGAATACGGGCAGAGGCGGTGATGCCGTCCAAGTCGCGCAGGGTGCCGTAGAGCCGGTCGAGGGTGCGGATGCTTTGCTCGATCAGCCCATCCGACCATTCCAGCGGTTGCCGGTAGTGCGCCGTGAGCAGGGCGTGGCGCAAGGCTTCCGGCGGGTACTGCTTGACCAGGTCGTGGACGCGCTGGATGTTGCCCACGGATTTGGCCATCTTGGCGCCACCGAAGGTGAGCATGCCATTGTGCAGCCAGAACTTGGCGAAGGTCTGGCCGCCATGCGCGCACTCGCTCTGGGCGATTTCGTTTTCGTGATGCGGAAACTGCAGATCGACGCCGCCGGCATGGATGTCGATGGTGGTGCCCAGGTGGGTTTCCGCCATCGCCGAGCATTCGATATGCCAGCCGGGGCGACCGCGTCCCCAGGGCGACTCCCAGCCAGGAAGATCATCGCTGGAGGGTTTCCACAGGACGAAATCGCCGGGATCGCGCTTATACGGCGCCACTTCGACCCGCGCCCCGGCCAGCATTTCTTCGGTGTCGCGGCGCGAGAGTTTGCCGTAGCCGTCAAAACTTGCCACGGAAAACAGCACATGGCCCTCGGCGGCATAGGCATGGCCTTGGGCGATCAGCCGCTCGATCATCGCAATCATTTGCGGGATGTGCGCGGTGGCGGCTGGCTCGATGTCCGGTGCGAACGCGCCGGTGACACCCAGCGCCGCCATGTCCTGCCGGTAGGCGTCGGCGTAGCGTGCGGTGATGACCGAGATCGGCACGCCCAGTTCACGGGCGGCCGCGTTGATCTTGTCGTCCACGTCAGTGATGTTGCGGGCATAGCGCAGCGTGCCGTAGCGGCGCCGCAGCAGTGCGGCCAGCACGCCGAACACCACCGGCCCGCGGGCGTTGCCGATGTGAACGTAGTTGTAGACGGTCGGGCCGCAGACATACATCGTCGGGCAGGACGGGTCCTGCGGTACGAACGGTTCGACCCGGCGGGTCAGGCTGTTGTAAAGGTTCAGTTGCATGGCAGTGCGCAGACGTGAGCGCGCATTGTAGCGGCCCGTCCGGGGTCCCGGCGGCGGCAGTGGTGAATGGCGTCATCCCCGCTGGCCGGTGCGTGCACGCACCAGCGGCCGCTCGATTGGGCACCCGTGACAGCAGCGATTCAGATGCCCGGACGTGCGTTCGATACACTTCGGGCATGCCGGTATTCCCCTTCGTTCCGACAATGAGCCTCGCCGTGGCGTTGCTGGCCACGCCGGCTGCCCAAGCCCAGGATCAGGGCAAAGACCAGGCGCCGGCACGGTCGGCGCCGGTTGAGAACGTGCGCTACGACTATGCCCAGGTGCTGGCGGTGCGCCCGGTCTATGAGACGATCAAGACCACCCAGATGGAAAAGGTCTGTGAGCGCCTGGGTCCGGACAAGCCCAACCCGCTGTCGCGGGTGGTCAACGCGGTCCGCGACCGCCTCTCGACGGCAACGCCGGAGCAGGCCACCGACTGCCGGATGCAGCCGGTGACCAAGGAATCCCGCCGGGTGGTGGCCTACGACGTCGATTACATGTACCGCGGCAACAAGTTCCGCACCCGCATGGAGAATGACCCGGGCTATCGCCTGCGCATTCGCATCTCGATCATGCCGCATCCGGACGACTGACCAGAACGCGCCTGTGCCCCTGCGCTTGCATCGCGGCAGCCGCCATGCGAGCATGCTACCCGACATGAACGCCCACCTCGCCACGCGCTATGCCGATGCCGCCCGGATGGCCTCCGGCATGACCTCGCGTGCGCGCCGACCGGAGCCCCGCCATCCTGCTGGGTAACCGGAGCGTTTTTTCTGCGTTTTTTCCGAAGACCCGGCAGTGATGCCGGGTTTTTTGTTTTCACGTTCGACAGGAACAACCCACCATGCCGCATTTCCTCAACACCCAGGACTGGTCCCGCGCCGACCTCGATGCCTTGCTGGCGCTGGCTGCCCACTACAAGCGGCAGCCGTTGGGCGACGCCCTCAAAGGGCGGGCGATCGCATTGGTGTTCTTCAACCCTTCGATGCGAACCCGCACCAGTTTTGAGGTGGGCGCGTTCCAGCTCGGTGGGCATGCCGTGGTGCTGCAGCCGGGCAAGGACGCCTGGCCGATCGAGTTCGATCTGGGCACGGTCATGGATGGCGAAGCCGAGGAGCACATCGCCGAAGTGGCGCGGGTGCTGGCGCGCTATGTCGATCTGATCGGCGTGCGGGCCTTCCCCAAGTTCATCGACTGGTCGCAGGATCGTGAAGACCGGGTGCTCAAGGCGTTTGCGAAGTACTCCACGGTGCCGGTCATCAACATGGAGACCATCACCCATCCCTGCCAGGAGCTGGCCCACGTGCTGGCGCTGCAAGAGCACTTCGGCACCACCGACCTGCGCGGCAAGAAGTTCGTGTTGACCTGGACTTATCACCCCAAGCCGCTGAACACCGCGGTGGCCAACTCGGCGCTGACGATTGCCACCCGCATGGGCATGGATGTGACCCTGCTGTGTCCGACGTCGGAGTACATCCTGGACGAGCGCTACATGGGCTGGGCAGCGCAGAACGTGGCCGAAAGCGGTGGTTCGCTTCAGGTCAGCCATGACATCGAAAGCGCCTATGCCGGTGCCGACGTGGTCTATGCCAAGAGCTGGGGCGCGCTGCCGTTCTTTGGCAACTGGGAAGCGGAAAAGCCGCTGCGCGAGCGCTTCCGTCATTTCATCGTTGACGAGGCCAAGATGGCACTGACCAACGATGGTGTGTTCAGCCACTGTCTGCCGCTGCGCCGCAACGTCAAGGCCACCGACGGCGTGATGGATTCCCCGCGCTGCATCGCCATTGCTGAGGCCGAAAACCGCCTGCACGTCCAAAAAGCGGTGATGACGGCCCTGATTCGTGGTTTGTGACACCTATCGCTTTTCATTCCTCCTCACTGCCGACACGTCTCCCATGAACCCCAACGACTCCCGCGACATCGTCCTGGCCTTTTCCGGCGGTCTCGATACCAGCTTCTGCGTGCCCTACCTGAAAGAGCAGGGCTGGACCGTGCATACCGTGTTTGCCGATACCGGCGGCGTGGATGCCGAGGAACGTGCCGCCATCGAGGCGCGCGCTGCCGAGCTGGGTGTGGCTTCGCACGTCACCATCGACGGCGGCCCGGCCATCTGGAACGGCTTCGTCAAGCCGTTCGTATGGGCGGGCGAGGGTTACCAGGGCCAGTACCCGTTGCTGGTTTCCGACCGCTATCTGATCGTCGATGCCGCGCTGGCGCGGGCAAAAGCGCTTGGCACTAATGCGATCGCCCATGGTTGCACGGGTATGGGCAACGACCAGGTGCGCTTTGATCTGGCGGTGAAAGCGCAGGGCGACTACCGCATCGTGGCGCCGATCCGCGAGATCCAGAAGGCGCACCCACAGACGCGTGCGTATGAGCAGGCCTATCTGGAGGCGCGGGGGTTTTCCGTGCGCGCCCGCCAGAAGGCCTACACCATCAATGAGAACCTGCTGGGGGTGACCCTGTCCGGCGGCGAGATCGATGCCTGGGAAGCCCCGGGTGACGGCGCGCGCGGCTGGTGCGCACGCCGTGAACACTGGCCGCTTGAGCCGCTGGAGGTGACGCTGCGCTTCGTTCAGGGCGAAGCGGTGGCGCTGGACGGCGTTGATCTGCCGGGCGAGAAGATTCTGGCCAAGCTCAACACCATGTTCGCCCAGTACGGTGTCGGCCGCGGCCTGTACACCGGCGACACCACCATCGGCCTGAAGGGCCGGATCGTGTTCGAGGCGCCGGGCCTGACCGCGCTGCTGGTGGCACATCGCGCGCTGGAGGAAGCGGTGCTGACCAAACAGCAGAATCGCTTCAAGCCGGACGTTGCCCGCAAGTGGGTGGAACTGGTGTACGAGGGCTTCTTCCACGATCCGCTGAAGGCCGACCTGGAGGCGTTCCTGGCCTCCAGTCAACGCATGGTCAATGGCGAGGTGGTGCTGCGCACCCGTGGTGGCCGAGTGGATGCCGTCGCCGTGCGTTCGCCGCATCTGCTCACCAGTAAAGGAGCCACCTATGCCCAATCGGCCGACTGGGGCGTGGAGGAGGCGGAAGGGTTCATCAAGCTGTTCGGCATGAGCAGCACGCTGTGGGCCGAGGTCAACGGCGGGCAGGGCGGTGGCTGACATGCTCGACGCAGCCCTGCGGCACCTGGAAGCGCTGGTGTCCTTCGACACCCGCAATCCGCCGCGTCAGATTGGCACCGACGGCATCTTCGATTACCTGCGCGCGCAGTTGCCGGGCTTTCGTCTTGATCTGACCGACCACGGCGACGGTGCGGTGTCGCTGCTGGCCGTGCGCGGAACCCCGCAGCGCGTTTTCAATGTCCATCTGGACACGGTACCGGCCTCGGCCGACTGGAGCGCCGACCCGTTGCAGTTGCGGGTGACGCAGGATCGCGCCATCGGTCTTGGCGCCTGCGACATCAAGGGCGCGGCGGCCGGGCTGCTGGCTGCGGCGGCGGTCACCCGCGGCGATGCGGCGTTTTTGTTTACCACCGACGAAGAGGCCAACGATGCCCGCTGCATCGCCGCCTTTCTCGCCCAGGATCACGGGTTTGTCGAGGCGATCGTGGCCGAACCCACCGGCTGCCACGCAGTGCTGGCGCACCGAGGCATCAGTTCGGTGCTGCTGAAGTTCAAGGGCGAAGCAGGCCATGCCTCTGGCGCAAACGCGCTGCAGGCCAATGCACTGCACCAGGCGATGCGTTGGGGTGCGAATGCACTGGCGCTGGTCGAGGCCGAGGCGGCTGCCTGCTTCGATGGCTTGACCGGGTTGCGCTTCAACATTGGTCGCGTCGAGGGTGGGATCAAAGCCAACGTGATCGCGCCCAGCGCGGAGGTGCGGTTTGGCTTCCGGCCGTTGCCATCGCACGACCTCGACGCGCTGCATGCACGGTTTGCCGCTTGCGCCGCGCCGGGCGCGCTGGAGCGCTACGAGGAGACGTTCCGTGGGCCGTCACTGCCGGCTGGCGATACCGCGATGGCCGAAGCGCGACGGCTGGCCACGCGCGACCTCGCCGATGCATTGGGCCTGCCGATTGGCAACGCGGTCGATTTCTGGACCGAGGCCTCGCTGTTCTCGCAGGCAGGCCTGACTGCCTTCGTCTATGGCCCGGGCGACATCGCCCAGGCGCATTGCGCCGACGAATGGGTGGCGCTCGATCAGCTCGAACGCTACACCGCATCCATCATCCGCATGATCGGGGATTGAACACACGTGACACCGATACTTCGCCCGCACGCGGTGCATGCACCGCAGACCCGTCAGACCATCGTGCGCCTGCTGTCCAGCATGGCCAGTGCCAAGGAGATCAGCCAGTATCTCAAGCGTTTCTCCCAGCTCGACGCGGCCCGCTTCGCCGTGGTGAAGGTGGGCGGCGCGGTGCTGCGTGACGATCTGGACGCGCTGGTCTCGTCGCTGGCCTTTTTACAGGATGTCGGTCTGACGCCTATCGTCATCCATGGCGCCGGGCCACAACTGGACGTCGAGTTGGCCGAAGCGGGCATCGAAAAACGCACCATCGACGGCCTGCGTGTGACTTCGCCGGAAGCGCTGGCTATCGTGCGGCGGGTGTTCCATGCGCAGAACCTGAAGCTGGTGGAAGCCCTGCAGTCGGCCGATGCGCGCGCCACCAGCATCGTGTCCGGCGTGTTCGAAGCCGATCTGCTGGATCGGGAACGCTATGGCCTGGTCGGACAGGTGCGGCGGGTCGAGCTGGCTCCGATCCAGGCCAGCCTGCAGGCGGGGTCGATCCCGGTGATCGCTTCGTTGGGCGAGACCGTCGAGGGGCAAATCCTCAACATCAATGCCGACGTGGCCGCCAATGCGCTGGTGCAGGTGCTCCAGCCGTACAAGATCGTCTTTCTGACGGGGACCGGCGGATTGCTGGATGCCCAAGGGCGGATCATCGATTCGATCAACCTGTCCAGCGAGTACGACCAGCTGATGCGTCAGCCCTGGGTGGAAGGCGGCATGCGCCTGAAGCTCGAACAGATCAAGCAGCTGCTAGACGGCCTGCCGCGTGCGTCTTCGGTGTCGATCACGCGGCCATCGGAGCTGGCCAAGGAGCTGTTTACTCACAAGGGGTCCGGCACCCTGGTACGGCGCGGTGAGCGCGTGCTGCAGGGAGATCGCTGGGAGGCATTCGACCTGCCGCGCCTGCGTGGGCTGATCGAGTCTGCATTCGGGCGGCGGCTGGTGCCAGAGTATTTCGAGCGCACCCGGCTGCATCGCGCCTACGTCAGCGAGCATTACCGTGCGGCGGTGATCCTCACCGCCGAGGATGCGGGCATCTATCTCGACAAGTTCGCAGTGCTCGATGAAGCCCAGGGCGAAGGGTTGGGGCGCGCTGTCTGGCAGGAAATGCGCGCACAGACGCCGGCTCTGTTCTGGCGCTCGCGACTGGACAATCCGATCAACGTGTTCTACGACGCCGAAGCCGACGGCTGCATCAAACAGCCGGTCTGGAAGGTGTACTGGTATGGCGATGCCGGGTTCGACCGCATCGAACGCTATGTCCAGGCCTGCAATGCCCGTCCGGCAACGCTGGAGGCGCCGGTATGACGCAGTTTCGGGTCGGTATCGTCGGCGCACGCGGCCACACCGGCGGCGAGCTGATTCGTCTGTTGGCCGGGCATCCAGACTTCGAGCTGGCGTTTGTCACCTCGCGCGAGCGAGCGGGGCGCGCGCTGGCCGACCATATCCCCGGCTATGTGGGCGACCTGGCCTACACCTCGCCAGCGTATGACACGCTGCCGGAGCTGGGCGCGGATGCGGTGGTGCTGGCGCTGCCCAACGGCAAGGCCGGGCATATCGTCCAGCAATTCGATGCTGCCGGCACCGACGCGGTGCTGCTGGACCTGTCGGCGGACTTCCGCTTCGACGATGGCTGGTACTACGGCCTGCCGGAACTGACCCGCACCACCTATGCCGGCCAACGCCGGATCAGTAACCCAGGCTGCTATGCCACGGCCATGCAACTTGTGATCGCACCGATGCGCGATGTGCTGAACGGGCCGGTGCAGTGTTTCGGCGTCAGCGGGTATTCCGGTGCCGGCACCTCGCCATCCGACAGGAATGACGTCGAGTTGCTGCGCGACAACCTGATGCCCTATGCCCTGACCGGGCACGTGCATGAACGCGAAGTCAGTCATCACCTCGGGCACCCGGTGGAGTTCATGCCGCATGTGGCACCGCATTTTCGCGGGCTGACCATCACCGCCAATCTGCATCTGACCGAGGCATTCGGACGCGAGGCGGTGCTGGCCCGGTATCAACGTCGCTATGCCGACGAACCATTGGTGCAGGTGCAGGAAGCTGCGCCCTGGGTCAGTCGCATTGCCGGGCGGCATCACGTGGCCATTGGCGGATTTTCCCTCTCGGAAGACGGCCGACGGCTGGTGGTGGTGGCCACGCTGGACAATCTACTCAAAGGGGCGGCGACCCAGGCATTGCAGAACCTCAACCTGGCGTTCGGGCTGGAGGAATGGACGGGGATCCCGATGGAGGCCATGTGATGAGCACGTTGTTGTGGCAGAAGCCCGGTGTCACCGTGGACGCGCAAATCCAGCGCTTTCTGGCTGCGGACGATGTGCAGCTGGATCGCGAGTTCTTCCTGTATGACATCGGCGCCAGTCTGGCCCATGCCCAGGGGCTGCAGCAGATCGGCATTCTGTCCGCCGACGAGCTGACGGCAATCACACGCGAGCTGGCACAGCTGGCGGAGGACTTCCGCGCGGGCGTCTTCGTGCTGGATGCACGCTACGAGGATGGGCACTCGGCGATCGAGGCGCGCCTGACCGAACGTCTGGGCGATGCCGGCAGAAAAATCCACACCGGCCGCAGTCGCAACGACCAGATCCTGGTGGCCACGCGGTTGTGGCTGAAAGAAAAACTCGCCTGCCTTGGGGCACGCCTGCGCGAGATTGCTGGGGTGGCGTTGGCCCGTGCCGATGCCGAGCAGGCGCTGCCCATGCCGGGCTATACCCATCTGCAGCGCGCCGTGGTGTCCTCGGCGGGGATGTGGTGGGCCGGGTGGGCCGAGGCTTTCATCGATGATGCCGTGCGTGCCCGCGATACATTGGCGTGGATCGATGCCAACCCGCTCGGCACTGCCGCCGGCTATGGCGTCAACCTCCCGCTTGCGCGCGATCACACCACGCATGCGTTAGGGTTTGCCCGGCTGCAGATCAATCCGGTCTATGCCCAGCTATCACGCGGCAAGTTCGAGCTGGCCGCGCTGGAGGCATTGGGCAGTGTCACCCTCGACCTGCGCCGAATTGCCTGGGATTTGTCGCTGTTCACCAGCGCAGAGTTTGGCTTCGTCGCCCTGCCGGCGCAGTACACCACCGGCAGCTCAATCATGCCGAACAAGCGCAACCCGGACGTGATCGAGCTGATGCGTGCCACCCACGCCAGCGTGGCAGCAGCGCGGACGGAAATCGAACAGCTACTCTCGTTGCCATCGGGCTATCACCGTGACCTGCAGGCATCGAAGGGCGCAATCGTCCACGGCTTTGGGCGCGGCTTGGCCGCGCTGGATTTATTGCCGGCGCTTTTGGCGAACCTAGAATGGCGCGAGGATCGGCTGCGTGCCGCCATCGACTCGGGCATGTACGCCACCGACGTGGCAGTGGAGGCGGCAATCGCCGGGGTGCCGTTCCGCGAGGCTTACCGCACTGCGGCCGAACAGGTCGACAATGCTGGGCAAGGTCGAACGCCGGAAGGCTCACTGGCAGCACGCACGTCGCCGGGGGCTGCGGCCGAGCTGCGGCTCGATGTGTTGCGCGCCCGCTGGCAGGCACTGCCGGAGTGACGCCCAGTTTGGATGCAGCGCAAGCTCAGGGAGCGCCGGAACTGGTAGCGGACGTGCCAGGAAGCGGGGCAGATGCAGTGGATGCAGTGGGCGTCGAGCCGGCGACTGGCACCTGGACGGAGGCTGTCTGGCCCAGGGCTTCCTCTTCCGCGGCCTTGGTCATGACCACGATGCTGATAGGGGTCGTCTCAGAAAACGGAAAATAAAGCACGCTAAGCCGGTTGCAGCGGCCGTAGCGGCCTGAACTTGCCCGCGCCGATCTTGGCGCTGCTGCGCCAGAGGTAATCGCCGGTCAGGTTGATGTGCTCCCAGCCGAGCGGCGACAGGTACTGCAACAGGCCGTCATCGACGGCTTGACCGTGGCCACGCAAGGCGTTCGCGGCCCGCTCCAGATAGACCGTGTTCCATAGCACGATGGCCGCCGTCACCAGGTTGAGGCCGCTGGCCCGGTAGCGCTGCTGCTCGAAGCTGCGGTCGCGGATTTCCCCCAGGCGGTTGAAGAACACGGCGCGGGCCAGCGCGTTGCGCGCCTCGCCTTTGTTCAGCCCGGCATGCACGCGGCGGCGCAGCTCGACGCTTTGCAGCCAGTCCAGGATGAACAGTGTGCGCTCGATGCGTCCCAGCTCACGCAGGGCGACGGCCAGGCCGTTCTGGCGCGGGTAGCTGCCAAGCTTCCTGAGCATCAGCGAGGCCGTCGCCGTGCCCTGCTTGATCGAGGTGGCCATCCGCAGGATTTCATCCCAATGGGCGCGGACGTGCTTGATGTTGAGCGTGCCGCCGATCATCGGTTTCAACGCCTCGTAGGTGGCATCGCCCTTCGGGATGTAGAGCTTGGTGTCGCCCAGGTCACGAATGCGCGGGGCGAAGCGGAAGCCCAGCAGGTGCATCAACGCGAAGACGTGGTCCGTGAACCCTGCCGTGTCGGTGTAGTGCTCCTCGATCCGCAGGTCGGATTCGTGATACAGCAGGCCGTCGAGCACGTAGGTCGAGTCGCGCACGCCGACGTTCACGACCTTGGTGTGGAACGGCGCGTACTGGTCGGAGATATGGGTGTAGAACGTCCGCCCTGGGCTGCTGCCGTATTTCGGATTGATGTGGCCGGTGCTCTCGGCCTTGCTGCCGGTGCGGAAGTTCTGGCCGTCCGACGATGACGTGGTGCCGTCGCCCCAATGCTCGGCGAAGGGATGTCGGAACTGCGCGTTGACCAGCTCGGCCAGTGCCGCCCCGTAGGTTTCGTCGCGGATGTGCCAGGCTTGCAGCCAGGCCAGCTTGGCGTAGGTCGTGCCGGGGCACGATTCCGCCATCTTGGTCAGGCCCAGGTTGATCGCGTCGGCGAGGATCGTGGTCAGCAACAGGTTTTTGTCCTTGGCCAGGTCGCCTGACTTCAGGTGGGCGAAGTGCCGGGTGAAGCCCGTCCATTCGTCTACCTCCAGCAGCAATTCGGTGATCTTGACGTGCGGTAGGATCATCGCCGTCTGGTCGATCAGGGCCTGTGCGGTATCGGGCACCGCCGCATCGAGCGGCGTGATCTTCAGGCCCGACTCCGTGATGATGGCGTCCGGCAGCTCGTTGGCCAGCGCCATGCGGTTGACGGTGGCGAGCTGCGTTTCCAGCAGCGTCAGCCGGTCATGCAGGTACTGGTCGCAATCGGTGGCCACGGCCAGCGGCAATTCGCTGGCCTGCTTGAGGCTGGCGAATTTCGCGGGCGGCACCAGGTAGTCCTCGAAGTCCTTGAACTGGCGCGAGCCTTGCACCCAGATGTCGCCGGAGCGCAGCGCGTTCTTCAGCTCCGACAGCGCGCACAGTTCGTAGTAGCGCCGGTCGATGCCGGTGTCGGTCATCACCAGCTTCTGCCAGCGCGGCTTGATGAACTCGGTCGGCGCGTCGGTGGGCACCTTGCGGGCGTTGTCGCTGTTCATGCTGCGCAGCACCTCGATGGCGTCGAGTACGTCCTTGGCGGCGGGCGCGGCCCGCAACTTGAGCACGTCGAGAAATTCCGGCGCGTAGCGGCGCAGCGTGGCGTAGCTCTCGCCGATGCGGTGCAGGAAATCGAAGTCCTCGGGTTGCGCGAGCCGCTGCGCTTCGGTGACGCTCTCGGCGAAAGCATCCCAGGACATGACGGCCTCGATGGCGGCGAACGGATCGCGGCCCGCTTGCTTGGCCTCGATCAGCGCCTGGCCGATGCGCCCGAACAGCCGCACCTTGGCATTGATCGCCTTGCCGGATGCCTGGAACTGCTGCTGATGCTTGTTCTTGGCGGCATTGAACAGCTTGCCCAGGATGCGGTCATGCAGGTCGATGATTTCGTCGGTGACGGTGGCCATGCCCTCGATGGCGAGCGCCACCAGGGTCGCGTAACGCCGCTGCGGCTCGAACTTCGCCAGGTCGGCGGGCGTCATCTGGCCGCCCTCGCGGGCGATCTTGAGCAGCCGGTTCTGGTGAACCAGCCGCTCGATGCCGGAGGGCAGGTCGAGCGCCTGCCACGCCTTGAGGCGTTCGATGTGTTCCAGCATGTGCCGCGAGTTCGGTTTGACCGGGGATTGCCGCAGCCAGGCCAGCCACGTCGTCTTGCCGTTGTCGCGGCGCTTGAGCAGATCGTCGAGGCGACGGCGATGCACGTCCGTCAGCGGCTCAGCCAAGGCGTCGTAGAGACGCCGGTTGGCGCGGGTAATCGCTTCGGCGCTCGCCCGCTCGACGGCGTTGAGGGCGGGCACAATGACCGACTGCCGCCGCAGGTGCTCGATCAAGGCTCTGGCCAGCACGATGCCCTTGTCGGTTTGCATGGCCAGCTCGGTCAGCAACTGGACAGCCTGCCGGTAGTGGCCAATCGTGAACGGCTGGAAGCCGAACACCGTTTGCAGCTCGACCAGGTGCTCGCGTCGGGTCTGCTCACGCTGCCCGTACTCGTCCCAGCTTTCGATGCCGACCTTGAGCTGGTTGGCGACCAGTCTCAGCAATGGCGGGAACGGTGGCTCATCAGCGCCAAGGATGACGCCGGGAAAGCGCAGGTAGCAGAGCTGCACCGCGAAGCCCAGCCGATTGGCCGGGCCGCGCCGCTGCCGGATGATGGAGAGGTCGCTTTCGCTGAACGTGTAGTGACGGATCAACTCATCCTTGGTGTCCGGCAACGCCAGCAGGCTTTCGCGCTCGGCGGCGGAGAGGATCGAACGGCGGGGCATGCGGTTTCCTTCTTCTTGAAAACGTAGGTTTGTGACAAGCCCGCCAAGGCAACCGGCGCGGCACGGGAATCAAGGCATTGCGATTCTCGAAAATAGTTTTTGAAATTCTATTCTTGATTGCATATCATCTCAACGAGTTTCGATAAGAAAGGATGCGCATGCGACCGTCTGTTGTGCTTGACATGAAGCGAAGCGCAGTGCGTGAAGCGGTAGGCCGCTTTCGCGCCGCGAACCCGCGCGTCTTCGGCTCGGTGCTGCATGGCACCGACCGGGATGGCAGCGACCTCGACCTGTTGGTCGATGCGCTGCCCGGTGCCACGTTGTTGGACTTGGGCGATTTGGAAGAAGAACTGAAATCGCTGCTCGGCGTTGACGTCGATCTGCTGACTCCCGGCGACCTGCCGCCGAAGTTCCGGGCCAAGGTGCTCGCGGAGGCGCAACCGATATGAGCGAGAACCGCCTGCCCGATTACCTCGACCACATTCAGCAGGCCGCAACCGATGCGCGCAGCTTCGTGGAAGGGATGGCCAAGGACGACTTCTTGGCCGACAAGCGCACCCAGCAGGCCGTCATCATGAGCCTGATCGTCATCGGCGAGGCGGCCACAAAGGTGATGGATGGCTACGTCGAGTTCACCCAGGCGCATGCCGACGTGCCGTGGCGCAGCATGCGCAATATGCGTAATCGCATGGCTCACGGCTATTTCGACATCAACCTCGATGTGGTGTGGGAGACGGTACAGGAATGGCTGCCGGCGTTGCTCCAGCAATTGCCCGCCGTGCGTCAGGATGCCGACGATGAAGACCGTAACGACAAAGGCATGGAGCCATGACCAATCAAGCCGCCGATGTTCGGCCCCTCTGGCGTGTTCGATCCCGCGACCTATGAGCCGCGCTCGGGCAAGACCTTCTGGATGGCCGCAACGGACGTGAGTTCGCTGGTGGGCAAGGAGGCAGCAGCCGACACGCTCATCGGCAACTGCACGACCGCACGACCAGCCTCCCGTTCAAATTCGAGTTAGAACTCATATCCAGCCTGTCTGGGGGCACTGTGAAAGAGGGATCTCCGATGACTGTTGAATCGAGAATATTTTCTGTAGCCGAGTATGTTCAGCCGTCCGAAGGCGAGCCTATTCGTTCCGTTGTGCTTGAAACCCGAGACTCAATTATCGTGGTTTGGCATGTCCATCCCGGGCAGGAAATTGCGGCTCACATTCATCCTCACGGCCAAGACACGTGGATTGTTTTGTCGGGAATGGCTGATTACTTTCAGGGCAATGGGATTGTTCGTGCCCTCAGGGAAGGTGAGATAGCCGTGGCAAGACCGGGCCAAGTGCACGGGGCGCGAAATACAGGTACCGAGCCATTTGTGTTCGTCTCGGTTGTGGCATCAGCCAATGCCGGTTTCGTATTGGCTGAGCGATAGAGCCCAATCTCTGGAGTTGGTCCAATGAGCGGTCGGGGAGATAGGTAACAGACATGCAGCGGACACGGCTGCTAAACCAGGTCGCAAACCTCCTTGCGTCGCAGCGTGCCGCAAGCGACGCGATCAATCGAATGGGGTCGGCATGAGACTGAACACCATCCAGTTCCCGACCGCGTAGCCGCCTGTCCTGCCGATCAGGTCTTGACCATCGACGCCTGGGATCAGTCCTGAATGTTCTTGGAGACCACTACGTTATGAGCCGCAGCCGCCGCAAAACACCCATCGTCGGGCACACGACCTGCGGCAGCGAGCGCGAGGACAAGAAGCTCTGGCATCAGCGCTGGCGCACCCGTGAGCGCACGGCGCTGACCAGCGCGTCGCCCGAAGCCCTGAGCGCCCATCTGCCCCTGCTGGAAAACCAGGCCAGCAGCGTCTGGTCGATGGGCAAGGATGGCCGCTCCTACTGGCCCGTCAAGCGCCAGGCCGCCACGGCGGATCGCATCGCCAATCACAAGGGACGCAACCCGCAAGAACGCGCCTCCCTGAAAAAGCGCCTGCTGCGCAAGTGGATGAGCAAATGAAGCTCTCCTTCCATCAGCACATTGCGCTGTTCTGGATGATCGGTGCTCCGGGCGTCTTCGCGCCCGTGATCGAGAACGCCAAGCGGCCCGATGCCGGCGCCGTCATGGCGTGGGGTGTCGCGATCGTGGCGGTGATGATCCTCTTCACCCCTTTGCTGCTGCGCTGTCCACCATTCCGGCGCTGGTATGGCCGGACGGATGCGCTGTCGGAGCGGCAGCGCCAGGCGCTTGCCGAGCGCGGCCTGCGCCGCTACTACCAGACCGCTTTCGATGACGGCTACGTGCCCCGCGTGATGCCCTACGTGTGGCGCATCATCTGGACGGTCGGCGGGTTGATGGCTGTGACCGCCGTACTGCCTACCAACACCGGACGGCCAGCCTTCGATGCCTTGGTGGTCTTCTCGACCTGGTATCCGATAGGCGTGATGCTGCTGGTTTTCGCGTCGAGGCCCCTTGGCCGGTTGATTCGCCAAAGAGCACAGGAGCGGCGGAAATGAGCACGTCAACCATCGAGGCGCTGGCCAGCGCCTGGGCAAGGATTGCCGAGGAAGCGGAATTCCCCGCTGACTACGAGGGGACTGCCACACCACAAGCGCATCGGGCTAGCGAAGCTATTCAGGAGCAGATTCGGGAGCGCATCGTCGCCACCAACGACATGCGGCTGTTCAGCCTGCTGCACCTGCTGGGTCAGGCGTCGCTGCGCATGGAGCAAGCGCTGTGGCCGGAGGATTACGAGCGGATGACGCGCGAGGTTGAGGAAGCCCTGCGGCAAGCCACCGACGCCAACGCCAGATCGTACACCCACGAAGAAGTGATGCAGGCGATGCAGGAACGCATCGACCGGGCGCGAGACAAGCCATGTTGATTGGCTATGCGCGCGTCTCGACGCAGGATCAGAACCTGGAGCTGCAACGCGAAGCCTTGAGCAAGGCCGGATGTAAAAAGGTCTTCGAGGACAAGGTGAGTGGCACGCGGGCAGACCGGCCTGGCTTGGCCAAGACGCTCGAAATGCTGCGCGAAGGCGATACTTTGGTCGTCTGGAAGCTCGACCGGCTGGGCCGGTCGGTCAAGCAACTGGTCGATCTGGTCGGCGATCTGCACAAGCACGGTGTCCAGTTCAGGAGCCTCACCGACTCCATCGACACCGGCACACCATCCGGGCGGTTCTTCTTCCACGTCATGGCGAGCCTTGCCGAAATGGAGCGCGAGCTGACCGTCGAGCGCACCCGCGCCGGGCTGGAAGTCGCCAAGCAGCTCGGCCGCAAAGGCGGCCGCAAGCCGAAGATGACCGACAGCAAGATCGAGTCGGCCAAGAAGCTGCTGGCCAGCGGGGTGCCGCCCAAGGACGTGGCCAAGAACCTCGGCGTGTCCATTCCGACGCTGTACCGCTGGGTGCCAGCCTCCACGCACGCTTAGCGTGCTTTATTTTCCGTTTTCTGAGACGACCCCTGATACGCCGGTTGATCGGGTTGAGCGGGTTTTGCTTGTCGAACAGCACCGCAGGCCCATAGCCCACGATCCGCAACACCTTATCCGGTGCCATGCCGCCTTCCAGCAGGGTGCGACGCGCAGCATTGGCCCGGTCCGTACTCAGCTCCCAGTTGCTGTAACCGATTCTGGACGCATATTGAGCAGTATCGGTGTGGCCGGTGATGGTGATGTGGTTGGGCACCCGGTTGATGTACTGGGCAAGCTCACGCAGGATGCCGACGGTATAGGGCATCAGCTTTGCGCCACCGAGATCGAACATTGGGCGGTTCTGTTTGTCCACGATCTGGATGCGCAGACCTTCAGGCGTGATGTCCAGTAGTAACTGGTCTTTGAACGGCTCCAGCGCCTGGCTCTTGGCGATCGCCTCTTGCAGCTCCTGCATCAGCTGTTCCAGGCGCTTTTTCTCGGCTCCATCGCGTCTGGTGTGGAACGGGCCGCCGGATGATGTCAGCCTTGGCGGATGCAAGAACAACTCTTCACCCAGGCTTTGGGGCTGACGCCGCCGTGGGCGGTAGACAGCGTGTCGTTTCGTCCGGATGAGGGGGCGATCCACTTCGAGGTGTCGTGCGATACGGCCCGGCTGGCCTGTCCGGTCTGCGGGGCGGCGGACCAGCCGGTGCACGACCGGGTGGAGCGCACCTGGCAGCATCTGCACTTCTTCCAGTTCAAGGCCTTCATCCACTGCCGGGTGCCGCGCGTGGCCTGCCGCGAGTGCGGCAAGACCTCGCAGGCGCCGGTGCCGTGGGC
>NZ_FQUK01000038.1 GCF_900129205.1 Thermomonas hydrothermalis
GACATGCTCAAGCACTGGTGCACCTGCGTCATGCGTTCCAAGGTCGAACCCATGAAGGAGGTCGCCGCCATGGTCCGTCGCCACCTCGAGGGCATCGTCGCCTGGGCCCAGACCCGCCAGACCAACGGCTTCCTCGAAGCGCTCAACGGCCTGTTCCAGGCCGCCAAGCGCCGCGCTCGCGGCTTCACCCGCTTCACCACTATCAGAACCGTCATCTTCCTGATCGCCGGCAAGCTCGACTTCGCAGTGATCAACCCTCATGCCCGGCAACCCACTTGAAATTCAACAGGGCCGTTTTATAACTACGCCCCAATCAATTACTACCAGCGTCCGGAAAACCGGGTGAACTTCGGCGCCTCGCTGAAGTATGAGATCAACGAACACGTCCGCCCGTTCCTGGACGTGATGTTCACCAACCGCTCCAACTCGACCCAGATTGCCGAATCGGGCACGTTCTTCGGTCAAACGCTGAACCTCGATTGCAACGATCCGCTGGTGGGCACCATGTGCTCGGACCTCGGTCTGACCGGCCCGCTGACGGTGCTGGTGGGCAAGCGTAACGTCGAGGGTGGCCCGCGCTACTTCGATACCAAGGACAACTCCTATCGCGCCGTGTTTGGTGTGGAAGGCAGCATCAACGATGTCTGGTCCTACAACGTGGCGGGGATTCTGGGCCGGACCGACAGCTCGACGACCGGTATCAACGACCTGCTGTCTGATCGTGTGCAGGCGGCACTGTTGGGTTGCCCGCCGGGCTCCTTCGCGGGCTGCATTCCCTACAACGTGTGGGTGCCCAACGGGGTGACCAAAGCGGCAGCGGATGCGCTTGCCGGCACCAGCATGACCAATACCACCACCAAGCTGACCAGCATCAATGGTTATGTGAGCGGCAACCTGGGCATTGGTCTGCCCAGCGCCGGTGGCGAACCGGTTTCGCTGGTGGCAGGTGCCGAATGGCGCAAGGAGCAGTACAGCTTCATTGCCGACTCCAACACCCAGGCGGGGAACTTCACCGGTTCAGGTGGTCCGTCGCTGCCGCTGTCGGGTTCCACCGAGGTCAAGGAGCTGTACCTCGAGTCTGCTGTGCCGCTGCTGAAGGACTATGGCGTCATCAATAACCTGAACCTGGATCTGGGTTACCGCTATTCGGACTACAAGCTGTCCGGCAGCACCAATACCTATAAGCTCGGGTTTGGTATGCAGATGATGGACAACTACCGCATCCGCGGTGGTTACAACCGCGCCATCCGCGCCCCCAACATCAGCGAGCTGTTCTCGCTGCAACAGATCGCGTTGTGGGATGGTTCTGATCCCTGTGCCGGGCCGACCCCGGAGTTCACTGCGGCCCAGTGCGCCAATACCGGCGTGACACCGGCCCAGTACGGCAATATCACCGATAGTCCGGCCGGTCAGTACAACCAGTTCGTTGGCGGTAACCAGAACCTCAAGCCGGAGCAGGCCGACACCTACACCTTCGGCTTCGCGGCGACCCCGATCAAGGATCTGGAGGTCGCGGCGGACTACTACGACATCCGGCTGAAGGATCGGATTGGCACCATCGGTGCCAGCACCATCCTGCGGCTCTGCGGCCAGACCGGGAGTGCCGCGCTGTGCAGCCTGGTGCACCGTCGTCCGGGGTCCGGTGATCTGTGGATTGGAAGTGACCCGAGCACCTCGGGTTACGTGACCAACCTGACCCAGAACTTTGGCAAGCTGCGGGTGCGCGGGATCGACCTGAATGCCCGTTACAGCTGGGATATGTTCGGTGGTCGGGCCACGGCCTCGCTGGTGGGGACCCGTTCGCTGCAGTACAAGGTCGAGCCGCTGCCGGGCGTGAACGATGCCGCAGCTTACGACTGCAACGGGCTGATCAACGAGTCCTGCCAGAATCCGAAGTGGCGCCACATCGCCAACATGCGTTACTCGCGTGACTGGTGGAGCGTGAACCTGCGCTGGCGTTATTACGGTTCGATGGACTATCGCAAGACCGATGGCACCCCGGGAACCACGGATCAGTTGGTGGTGGCGCGCGGCAACCGCCTGCCGTCCTACAACTGGTTTGACCTGTCCGGGACCTTCCAGGTGGGTCAGTTGGTCGAGCTCACCGTGGGCGTGAACAACATTGCTGACAAGGAACCGCCGATCACCGGCAATACTCTGGTCAGCAATGCCAACTCGCCGGGCGGGTATGACCAGGCGGGCCGCTTCTTCTTCACCAGCATGACGCTGCGCTTCTAACAGCCGATTGCCAGTGAAGCGGCACTCACGGCGGGCCTTCGGGCCCGCCGTTTTTGTAATTGCCCGCGCTCACTCCAGCAGCGCGCGCAGCATCCAGGCGTACTTTTCGTGGGTTTGCAGGCGCTGGGTCAACAGATCCACCGTGGGGTCGTCGCCAGCCTTGTCGGCCAGCTTCAGTACCCGGCGGGCAGTGCGGCAGACGGCTTCGTTGCCATCCACCAGCTGCGCCACCATGTCATGCCAGGCCGGCGGGGCGATCAGGTCAGGGTCTTCCTTGATCGAGCTGAGCTGGAGGAAGGCGTGATAGGTGCCGGGCGCGTGGTAGCCCAGTGCCCGGATGCGCTCGGCGATGTCGTCGAGTGCGTTCCACTGTTCGGTGTATTGGGTTTCGAACATCAGATGCAGGCTGTTGAACATCGGCCCGCTGACGTTCCAGTGGAAGTTGTGGGTCTTCAGGTACAGGGTGAAGGCGTCGGCAAGGACGTGGCTGAGCCCCTCGGCGATCTTGCGGCGGTCATCGGCGGCGATGCCGATGTCGATGCGCGGGCTGGCGTCGGCATGCGGGGCGATCGTGGCGGCTTTTTTGTCTGCTTTGTGCTTACCCATGGCGGAACTCCTTCTGTGGTCGGCTGTGCGGCGAGGATACATTGCCCTGACAATACGCCAGACATGTGAACGATAGAAATCGCAAATTCCTTGGGCTTTGATAGAAGATGGTGATCGAACGGCACCCGTCACATCCGGCCTCTGCGTTGCGTGCGCCGGAGGCGTTGCGGCAGGCGCGGCGTGCGCTCGACGGCGCGTTGAGCCGTGATCGTGGCCGGTTATTGGGGTTGCTGGGGCGTTGGCAGGCGCGGCCCGACGATGCTGCACGCCGTGAGGCGTTCTACACCGCGCTACAGGCATCGGTGAATGCGCGTGCGCAGCGTGCGGCCACGCTACCGGAGGCAGGCACGGTGGATCCGGCCTTGCCGATCGCGGCCCATGCCGATGCGCTGGTGGCGCTGATCCAGGCGCATCAGGTCGTGGTGGTGGCCGGCGAAACCGGCAGTGGCAAGACCACCCAGTTGCCCCGTCTGTGTCTGCGCGCCGGGCGCGGTGCGGCTGGCCTGATCGGTTGTACCCAGCCGCGGCGGCTGGCGGCGCGGGCGGTGGCGCGGCGGGTGGCCGAGGAGTTGCAGGTGCCGCTGGGCGGGGGGGTGGGCTACCAGGTGCGTTTCAGCGACACCGTGGGTGAGCAGACCGCCATCAAGTTCATGACCGACGGCATCCTGCTGGCGGAAATCCAGGCCGACCGCTGGCTGTCGAAGTACGACACCCTGATCATCGACGAGGCGCACGAGCGCAGCCTCAACATCGACTTTCTGCTGGGGTATCTCAAGCAGCTGCTGCCGCGGCGCCCGGATCTGAAGCTGATCGTCACCTCGGCCACCATCGACACCGCCCGGTTCGCCGCGCATTTCGGCGATGCGCCGGTGGTGCAGGTGGAAGGGCGTGGCTATCCGGTGGAGATTCGTTACCGCCCGCTGGAAGGTGAGGCGGATTGCGATGGCGAACGCACCGTGCTGGATGGGATCGTGGCCGCCTGCGATGAGTTGTTGCGCGAGCCGGCGGGCGGCGATGTGCTGGTCTTTCTGCCGGGTGAGCGGGAAATCCGCGATGCGCACCGGGCGCTGGAGCAGCGCCGCTACCGCCATGTCGAGATCCTGCCGCTGTATGCACGGCTGTCGGCGCGTGACCAGGATCGAGTGTTTCACCCAGGCCCGCAGCGCCGGATCGTGCTGGCGACCAACGTGGCGGAAACCTCGCTGACGGTGCCGCGCATCCATGCCGTGGTCGATCCTGGGCTGGCCCGGGTCAAGCGCTACAGCCCGCGTCAGAAGCTGGACCGGCTGCACGTGGAGCCGATCAGCCAGGCCAGTGCCAATCAGCGGGCTGGCCGCTGCGGACGGACTGCGCCCGGCATCTGCATCCGCTTGTATTCGGAGGCCGAGTTTGCGGCGCGGCCGGTGTATACCGACCCCGAGATCCGGCGCGCCTCCCTGGCCGGGGTGATCCTGCGCATGCTGGCGTTGGGGTTGGGCGAGATCGACCGCTTCCCGTTCCTGGAGCCCCCGGATCCACGGGCGATCGCCGATGGCTGGCAGCAACTGAGCGAGCTGGGGGCCATCGATGGCCAGCGTCGGCTGACGCCGATCGGCAAGGTGATGGCGAAGCTGCCGGTGGACGTGAAACTGGCCCGCATGCTGGTGGCGGCGCAGGCGCACGGGGTGCTGGCCGATATGCTGGTGATCGCCAGTTTTCTCGGGATCCAGGATCCGCGGGAGCGCCCGGCGGATGCGCGCGGCGCCGCTGATGCCGCCCATGCGGTGTTTGCCGACCCCAAGTCCGAGTTCATTGGCATCCTCAAGCTGTGGCAGGCCTACCACGCCGCGCACGAGGCGCTGACCCAGTCGCAGCTGCGCAAATGGGCCGAGCGGCACTACCTGGGATTTTTGCGGCTGCGCGAATGGTGGGAACTGCATCGCCAGCTCAAACTGCAATGCCAGGAACTGGGCTGGGAGTGCGAGACGGCCACGGTGCTGGCTGGCTCTGACACGGCCTCAGTCGATGACAAGCCCCGTGCGCAAACGGCGCATGCCCCGTATGCGCGGCTGCATCGCGCCCTGATTGCCGGCCTTCCGACCCAGATCGGCCACCGCAGTGACCGCGGCCTGTACGAAGGCCCGCGCGGCCGTAAGTTCCAGCTGTTCCCTGGTTCCAAACTGGCCAGCCGGCCACCGCCGTGGGTGCTGTCGGCCACCCTGCTGGATACCGAGAAAGTCTGGGCCATCACCAATGCCGCCATCGAGCCGGAGTGGGTGATCGCCGAGCTGCCGCATTTGCTGGCGCGGCGACCGCATGATCCGCACTGGTCGCGCCGGCAGGGGCGGGTGGTGGGCAGCGAGCAGATCAGCCTGTTCGGGCTGGTGCTGGCGCCCAAGCGACCGATTCACTACGGCGCGCTGTTCCCCGAGGAAAGCCGGGAGATTTTCGTGCGCGATGCCTTGGTGACCGGCGAGATCGACACCCGCTGCGGTTTTCTCGCCCGCAACCTGCGCACCCTCGCCCAGGCGCGCGAGGAAGAAGCCAAGCAGCGCCGGGTCGGGCTGGTGGTGGACGAGGACTGGCAGGCGCGGTGGTACCTGGACCGGCTGCCACCGCACGTCCACAACACCCAGGCGCTGGAGGCCTGGTACAAGACATTGACGCCCGAGCAGCGGGCAGCCCTGGAGTGGACGCGCGAAGACCTGCTGGTGGCCGACCAGAGCGATGCCGCACGCTTCCCCGCCTATCTGCCGCTGGGCGATACCCGGCTGGCGGTGCGTTACCGCTTCGCGCCCGGCGAGCCGGACGACGGCATGACGATCCGGGTGCCGCTGCACTTGCTCGGGGCGCTGGATCCGGCCCGGCTGTCCTGGCTGGCGCCGGGGTTCGTCGAGGAAAAGGCGGCGGCGCTGATCCGCAGCCTGCCCAAATCGCTGCGGCGCAACTTCGTGCCCGTGCCGGAGTTTGCCCGTGCCTTCGCCGAAGCCTATCCGGATGCCCAGGCCGACAGCCTGGAAGGCACCCTGGCCCGGTTTCTGCACAACCTGACGGGCGTGGAGATCGATGCCACTGCATTCGATCTTGCCGCCCTGCCGGTGCATCTGCAGGCCAATCTGCAGCTGGTCGAGGGGCAGACGGTCCTGGCCGAATCACGCGATCTGGACGATCTGCGCGCCCGCTTCGGCGCCCGTGCGGCGGCAGCCTTCGCACAGAAGGCTGCACAGGGCCTGGCACGCAGCGGGTTGACCACCTTTCCGGACACGCCTGTGCCGGTATCGGTGCCGGGCGCGGGCGGGGTGCCGGCCTATCCGGCGCTGGAAGATCGCGGCGACAGCGTGGCGCTGGTGCTGCATGCCCAGCGCGAGACCGCCGAGCGCAGCCATGCCAAAGGCGTGCGCCGGCTGTTGCTGCTGGCGCTTGCCGACCGCAGGAAACAGGCCCTCAAGCAGTTGCCGGTTCAGCCCAAACTGGCCTTGCTGTACGCCGCACTGGGTGCGCCGGCGCGCGACGGGCAGGCGCAGACCGATCATCTGCGCGCCGATCTGGTCGATGGCGCGCTGTCGGCACTGACCGCAGAGGGCTTGGCCGAGGTGCGCGATGCCCACGCCTTCGAGCAGCGCCGTGACGCCATCGGCAAGGCCCTGTTCGCTGAAGCGATGACCCGGCTGCGCCAGGCGGAAACCATCCTGGCGCAGGTGGCCGAGGTGCGCGCCCGGCTGGAGCAGCCGTTGCTGGGCTGGGCACGCGCCAATCTTGACGACATGCGCGCCCAGCTGGAGGCGTTGGTGCCACCGGGATTCCTGCGCAGCGTTCCCGCCTCCGCATTGGCCGAATACCCACGCTATCTCAAGGCGCTGGCGCTGCGAGCCGAGCGTGGCCTGCGCGATCCCTTGCGTGACCAGCAACGAATGCTGACGCTGGCTCCCTTCCAGCGTGCGCTGGCCGAGGCCGATCCGGACGATCCGAATGCCCAGGCCCTGCGCTGGGAACTGGAAGAACTGCGGGTGCAGCTGTTCGCGCAGGAACTGGGCGTGAAAGGCGCGATTTCGCCCAAGCGGCTGGCGGCGCGGGTGGAGATGCTGCGTCGCCAGTGAGCGATGGTGAGCGCAGCAAGCCCCCGCTGGTCTGCGCCGAGCGTGCTCGCTACTGTAGGCGCATGTCGAGTGCTGCCATTCCATCGTTGACACCTGCCGAGGTGCTGTCCCGCGTGCCGGCCGATGCCTTGCCGGCGCCGTTGGCGACCCTGTGGCAGCAGCAGGCGCAGGCAGGCGCACCGCTGCGTGACCGGCTGGAGGTGCTGGCCGATACCTTGTCCATTCTTGGGCGGCTGAATGTCGATGCCGAGGTGCTGGCCGCCACCCTGCTGGATGCGCTGGTGGACGTACAGACCGCCGTGGCGAAGGCCGGCATCGTCCTGCCCGAGCGGCTGCAGGTATTGCTGGAAGGCCAGCGCGCCGCCAGCCGGGTCTGGGCATTGCACCGCGATCATGGCGGCGGACGGAATCCGGAAGGAATGCGCCGGCTGCTGCTGGCGCTGGTGCGGGACCTGCGGGTGGTGCTGATCGTGCTGGCGCGCCAGCTGGCCCGCATGCGCGATGCCGGGCGCTTGCCGCTGGCCGAGCAGCAGGCGCTGGCGAAGATGACCCGCGACATTCACGCGCCGCTGGCCAACCGGCTGGGCATCTGGCAGCTCAAATGGGAGCTGGAGGATCTGGCGTTCCGCATCCTGCAGCCGGACGACTACCAGCGCATCGCCCGGTCGCTGGACGACAACCGCAGCGGCCGCGAACGCTACATCGAGGCGGTCATCGCCCAGCTGCGGCAGGCGCTGGCCGGGCATGGCATCCACGCCGATGTCGCCGGGCGGCCCAAGCACATCTACAGCATCTGGCGGAAGATGCAGCGCAAGGGGCTGCCGATCGAGGAGTTGTACGACCTGCGCGCGGTACGCGTGCTGGTCGAGGACATTCCGGCCTGCTACGCGGTGCTGGGGCTGGTGCATGCCTTGTGGGTGCCGATCCCCAGTGAGTTCGACGACTACATCGCCCGGCCCAAGCCGAACGGTTACCGCTCACTGCACACGGCCGTGATCGGGCCGCAGGGCAAGACCCTGGAGGTGCAGATCCGCACCCGCGAGATGCACGCCCAGTCGGAGCTGGGCGTGGCCGCGCACTGGCGCTACAAGGAAGGCGGCCAGGGCGGCGGTGCGGCAATGGATCGGCGTATCGCCTGGATGCGCAAGCTGCTGGAGCAGGCCGCCGAGGCGGCTGGCGAAGGCGAGTCCAGCCCGCTCCAAGGCCTGGACAGCGAGCTGACCGAAGACCGGGTCTATGCGCTGACCCCCAAGGGCGAGGTGGTGGATCTGCCGCAGGGAGCCACCGTGCTCGATTTCGCCTATGCCATCCACACCATTGTCGGGCACCGTTGCCGGGGCGCCAAGGTGGACGGCCGGATCGTGCCGCTGACCCATGTGCTCAAGACCGGCGAACGGGTGGAGATCCTCACCGGCAAGACCGCCGAACCGCGCCGCGACTGGTTGTTGCCATCCGCCGGGTTCCTGGCCAGCAGCCGCTCGCGCGAGAAGGTGCGGGCCTGGTTCAACAAGCTCGACCGCGCCCACAACCTGCAGGAAGGCCGCGCCCTGCTGGAGCGCGACCTGCGCCGCCTGGGGCTGTTGCACGCCGATCTGACCCCGGTGCTGCCCAAGTTCAACGTCCAGACCGTCGATGACCTGCTGGTGGCGGTGGCGTTGGGCGATGTCACTCCGGCGCAGGTCGGGCGTGCCCTGCAGGATCTGGAACGGCCACCGGCACCGCCAGCCGAACCGGCTGTTGCGGCGCCACCGCCACGACCGGCGGCGCCACCTGCGACCGGGGCCGGGGTGGTCACCGTGCAAGGCGTGGACAACCTGCTGGTGCAGTTGGCCCGCTGTTGTCAGCCGCTGCCGGGTGAGCCGATCGTCGGCTATCTCACCCGCACACGCGGGGTCAGCGTGCACCGTCCGGACTGCCCGGCATTTCTTCGGCTGGCCGGGCGCGAGCCGGCCCGGGTGCTGCCGGTCGAATGGGGGCGTGCGCACGTCGCGCAGGATGTGGCGCTGCTGATCGAGGCGGTGGACCGCAAGTGGCTGCTGAAGGACATCACCACCCTGCTGGCCCAGCTCGGGGTGCATCTGATTGCGCTCAACACCGAGCCGGTCAGGCAGGGTAGCGGCCGGGTGCGGATCCGCGGGCAGGTGCGGGTGGCGGATTTCGAGCAGTTTGGCTTGCTGCTGGCGCGGCTGGAGTCGCTGCCTGGTGTGGAGTCGGCACGCCGGGCATGAGCAGGCCGTTGCCGGGTACGAGGCTGTCAGGCTGGCGCGACCGCTGGCGGCGCCTGCCAGCCCGGGCGCGCCGGGCCTGGCTTGGGCTGGCCGGGATTGCCCTGATCCTGGCCCTGCTGGTGATCCTGCGTGAGCCATTGGGCCGCTGGTTGTGGCCGGACCCGCGCTATGAGGCCCTGCGCCAGCGCGGCGAGCAGGCGTTGCAGGACGGGCAGCTGGAGCGTGCGCGAGCGCTGTTTGAGGCGGCCCTGGCCCTGCAGCCGGATCAGCTGGCGGCGCGCGAGGGGCTGGATCGGGTGGCGCAGGCGGCGCTGGCGCGTGCCCGCAACCGGCTCGACGCCGGCGACGTCAACGCGGCCGAGGCGGCGTTGCAGTTGGCGCGGGCATTGCAGGCACCAGCGCTGGCGCTGAACCCGTTGCAGGCGCGGCTGCAGGCCATGCAGCAGTCAGAATCGCTGCGCACGCTGCTGGCGCGTGCCGCCCAGGCCCTGGCCGCAGGGCATCTGGACGATGGCCCGGAGGCGGCCCTGCCGCTGTACGCGCAGGTGCTCGAGCGGGATCCGCGCAGCCAGCATGCCCTGGAGGGACGCGAGGACGCACTGACCGAGCTGTTGCGCCCGGCACCGGCGGCGCTGGCGCGCGGCGATCTGGCCGAGGTGGCGGCGCTGATCCGCCGGGCCGAACGGTTCGACCCAGGCTTTGCTGCACTGCCAGCACTGCATGCGCAGTTTTCGCGTGCGGTCGAACGCCGGCTGGAGCAGGCGCGCACGCAGCTGGCCCGTGATCGGCTGGCGGTGGCGGCGCGTCATTGCGCTGGGTTGCGCGCAGCATTGCCGGCGCCGCTGCCGGAGCCATGTACCCATGCGCTCGAGCAAGCCCTGCTGCACGCCAGCCGGCAGGCGATTGCCCAAGGGCGCCGGCAGATGGCCGAACACTGGCTGGCCCTGGCGGCCGAGGTCGGGGTGGCGGAGGATCGTCTGCAGCCGTTACGGCAGGCGCTGGCCACCCAGCGGCCGCCAACCCCGGCGGCATTGAGCCCGGCGGCCCGGGCCCGGTTGCACCGGCTGTTGCGGGATGCGGCGCAGGCGCAGGCGCGTGGGCACTGGTTGACGCCACCCGGCCGCAGCGCCTGGGACCTGCTCCAGCAGGCGCGCGCGCTGGCGCCGGCGGCGGCCGAGGTTCGCGCAGCGGCGCAACGGCTGCAGACACAGGCCAAGACCTGTCATGCCGAAGCCCTGCGCGACAACGACTTGGGCCGGGCGCGGGTGTGTCTGGATCTCTGGCAGCAGCTGGCGCCTACCGACCCGGCGCTGGTGTCGGCCCGGCGCCGGCTGGCAGCGCGCTGGCTGGAAATCGGTGATGAACGCTTGCGCGGCGGCGATGTGGCGGGCGCCCGGCAGGCGCTGGAACGGGCCCGGCAGGCGGATGCCGACGTGCCCGGGATCGACGCTCTGGCGCAACGGCTGCAGCGGCTGCCGCAAGCGCTGAAGTAAGCCGCCCGGACATGTGTCGGGCCTCATGTGGGCTTCCGGCCTGGATTTGTCTTTCAGTCCAGCAGCAGACGACGGAGGGTCGGTCTGGCCGCGTCCACCGAGAAATGTCGCAGCAGGTGTGCCCGGCCCTGCGCGCGGATGCTCCGAGGTTGGCAGGGAGAACGGCGCAAATGGCGCAGGCGGCGGCAGCCAGACGCTTGGCATCGGCAGTGGGCTGCCCTGCAGATGCTGGCGCAGGCGCTGCCAGGTGCCGGCAAGCCCGCGCGTGCGCAGGCTGAGCCAGCCGCGCCGGGCCAGCCCGAGCGTGCGCAGCAGCTGGAAATGCGCCTCGGTGGGCAAACGCATGCGGCAACTCCGGGAGACACCGCCGCACCAGGTCACTGCCGATCGCGGCGGCTGGGGTAGACTGCAGAACCAACGTTCATTGTCGCATCCGGCGATCTTTCCAACTGTCCATGCCACGCATCCAAGACGACGAAGCCGACGACCTCCACGACGACGATGGCGGCGAGGGCAGCGGGCAAGGCGGTGCCTGGCGGGTGCTGCTGCGTGCTGCACTGGTGGCGCTGGCGCTGCTGCTGGGGTTCTTGATCCCGTATCTGATCTACCTCGACCATCAGGTCACCGAGCGCTTTGGCAAGCTGCGCTGGCAGGTTCCAACCCGCGTCTATGCGCGCCCGCTGGTGCTACGGCCGGGCATGGCGCTGGATGCGCCGACCCTGCAGTACGAGCTCAACGCCGCTGCCTACCGTCCCGATCCCAGCCTGCGCCCAGGCGGTTATGTCCACGTGGGCGAGCGTTGGCGGATCGCCAGCCGGGGCTATGCCGACGTGGACGGGCGGGTGCCGCCGTCGCGCATCGAGGCGGTGCTTTCCGGCGGACAGGTGGTTGCCTTGCGCGATCTGAGCAGCGGGCACGCCCTGCGCAGCGCCCGCCTGGACCCGGCGCGGATCGCCACCCTGTACGGGCAGAGCCAGGAAGAGCGTCGGCTGGTGAGGCTGGAGGAAGTGCCCGAGCTTTTGATCACCGGCTTGCAGGCGGTGGAAGACCGCGACTTCAATCACCACATCGGCATCGATGTCAGCGGCATGCTGCGGGCGGCGCTGGTCAATGTCACATCCGGTGACACCCGCCAAGGTGGCAGCACCCTGACCCAGCAGCTGGCGCGCAGCGGCCTGCTGGGCATCGGCAAGGAACAGACCTTCAGCCGCAAGTTCAAGGAGATTCTGTTCGCCTTGCTGCTGGAGGCGCACTACGACAAGCGCACCATCCTGGAGGCCTACCTCAATCAGGTCGATCTCGGACAGCGTGGGGCGCAGTCGATCCGTGGCGTGGCCGCCGCTGCCGAGTTCTGGTTCGGGCGCGATCTCAAGGATCTGTCCACCGAGCAGATCGCCCTGTTGATCGGCATGGTCAAGGGGCCGTCCTGGTACAACCCGCGGCGCAACCCCGAGCGCGCCCTGCAGCGGCGCAACGTCGTGCTGGAACAGATGTGGCAGACCGGGCTGATCAGCGCAGCCGAGTACCAGCGCGCCCGGCAGGCACCGCTGGGGGTGACGGCCAGCGCCGGCAACCTCGCCGCCAACCGCTATCCGGCCTATGTGGATCTGGTGCGCAAGCAGCTGGCGCGCGACTATCCGGCCGATTCCATCTCCGGGGCCGGCCTGACCGTGATGACCGGCATGGCGCCGTCGGCGCAACGGGCGGCGGAGCAGGCGGTGGCGGGCACGCTCGATGCCCTGCAAACCCGCAATCGGCCGCCGCTTCAGGTCGGGCTGGTGATGACCGATGCCCACAATGGCGACGTGCTGGCGGTGGTCGGCAGTCGTGATTACACCGAGCCGGGTTTCAACCGCGCCATCGATGCCCGCCGGCCGGTGGGCTCGCTGCTCAAGCCATTCGTCTATCTGCTGGCGCTGGCGCAGCCCGAGCGTTGGTCGCTGGCCAGCACGATCAGCGATGCCCCGGTGACCGTCGGGCTGGGCGGTGGCCGGCAATGGACCCCAAGCAACTCCGACGGGCGCAGCCATGGTGAGGTCACCCTGCTGGACGCGCTTGCGCAAAGCTACAACCAGGCCACCGTGCGGCTGGGCATGCAGGTGGGGCTGCCGCGACTGGCCGGGCTGCTGCACACGCTGGCCGGGATCGAGGCCGAACCGCAGCCGTCGCTGCTGCTCGGGGCGATTGACCAGAGCCCGTATGCGATGGCCCAGCTTTATCAGTTCCTCGCCGCCGAGGGGCAGGTTCAGCCCCTACATGCGGTGCGAGGGGTACTGGATGCCAAGGGGCGTCCGCTCAAGCGCTACGACAAACCGGCCCCGCCGGCACAGCCAGGAGATGCGGTGGCGGCACGCCTGACCGGTCACGCCCTGCAGGCCGTGGTCACCAGCGGCACCGCCCGTGCCTTGCTGGCGCAGGGGTTGGGTGGCCTGTCGCCAGCCGGCAAGACCGGCACCAGCAATGACAGCCGGGACAGTTGGTTTGCGGGTTACACCGGCGATCACCTGCTGGTGGTCTGGGTGGGCAACGACCAGAACCTGCCGACCGGGTTGTACGGCGCGACCGGTGGCATGCGGGTCTGGGCGGACACATTCCGGCGCCTGCCCAGCGCGCCATTGCGGCTATCCGATGCCGGGATCGAGTGGCGTTGGGTGCTGGACGGGCTGAGCACCGATCCCGAGTGCCCCGGCGCGCGTCGCTTCCCGTTCGTGGCGGGCTATGCACCTGCGTATCAGCCGTGTCCCAGCCCGCCGGCAGTGTTGGACGAGTTCGGCAATCCGGTGCCGCCAGTCGAAGAGGGCGGGTTGCTGCAGCGGGCCGGGGAGGCGATTCGCCGCTTCTTCGGCGGCGATGATTCGGGTAAAGCTGTGCCGGCACCGGCAGCGCCGCCGCCCCCACCGGCCCCGACCCGGCCACTGCCGTGACTGCCACGTCGTCGTCACTGGCCCACGCAGCCGTTGCAGCGTTGGGGCCGCAGGCCGCCCTGGCCGATGCATTGCCCGGGTTCCGGCCGCGGCCGGCGCAGCAACGGTTGGCCGCAGCGGTGGCTGAGGCGCTGGAAGCGCGCTCGGTGCTGCTGGCCGAAGCCGGCACCGGCACGGGCAAAACCTTTGCGTATCTGGTGCCGGCACTGCTGTCCGGGCGCAAGACCATCATCTCCACCGGTACCCGGGCCCTGCAGGATCAGCTGTATCAGCGCGATCTGCCGCGGGTGCGGCAGGCGCTGGGCGTCGGCCTGAAGACCGCGTTGCTCAAAGGGCGCGCCAACTACCTGTGTCGCTACCGGCTGGAGCAGGCCAAGGGCGAGCCGCGCCTGACCAGCCGCGAGCAGGTGGCGCAGTTCCAGCGTGTGGTGGCCTGGAGCGGGCGTACCCGCAGCGGTGATCTGGCCGAGCTGGACGGCCTGCCGGAGGATTCGCCGATCCTGCCGCTGGTCACCTCCACTGTCGACAACTGCCTCGGCGGTGAGTGCCCGTTCTGGGAGGACTGCTTCGTGGTGCAGGCGCGCCAGCGGGCGCAGGCCGCCGATCTGGTGGTGGTCAATCATCATCTGCTGCTGGCCGATCTGGCGCTGCGTCAGGAAGGCTTCGGCGAAATCCTGCCGGGGGCGCAGGCGTTCATCATCGACGAGGCGCACCAGTTGCCCGAGTTGGCGTCTCAGTTCTTCGGCGAAGGCTTGGGCGCACGTGCGCTGGTCGAACTGGCCCGGGACGCGGTCGCCGAATGCGCGAACGTGCCGGGGACGCTGGCGGCCGTGCAGGCACCGGCGCGCCAGCTGGATGCCGCCACCCGGGCCCTGCGTGAGGCGATGGAGGGGCTGCCAGTACGCGGCACGGTCGGACAGGCGCTGGCCCTGCCGGCAGTGGCTGCAGGTCTGGCCGCGCTGGAGGCAGCCCTAAAGGCGCTGGCAGACGCCTTGCAACCGCTGGCCGAGGCCGCCGCCGGGCTCGATGCCTGCCATGCCCGTGCCCGCCAGCAGCACGCCGTCCTGCTGCGTTGGCAAGGGCTGGCTGGGGCGGGGGAGGAGGCGTCTGATGCAGGCGGTGTCGATCAGGCGGTGCGTTGGTATGAGCTGTCGCCACGCGGGTTCCGCCTGCAGCGCACCCCGCTCGATGTCGCCGGGCCCTTGCGGGCACACCGCGAGCAGTCGCACGCCGCCTGGGTGTTCACCTCGGCGACATTGGCGGTGGACGGGCACTTCGATCACATCCGCCAGCGGCTGGGCATCGAGACCGCCGAGGAGCTGATCGAGGCCAGCCCGTTCGACTGGGCGCGGCAGGCGCTGTGCTACCTGCCACCGGGGCTGCCGGCCCCGGCCGCGCGCGACTACGGCCAGGCCGTGCTGGCGGCGGTGCGGCCGGTGCTGGAGGCCTCCGGTGGCCGCGCGTTTTTGCTGTTTGCCTCGCATCGGGCCCTGCGCGAGGCGGCCGAGGCGCTGGCCGGCGGGCCGTGGCCGCTGTTCGTGCAGGGCAGCGCACCGCGGCATGAGCTGCTGGAGCGCTTCCGTGCCTCCGGCAACGGCGTCCTGCTGGGGACTGCCAGCTTCCGTGAAGGCGTGGACGTGGCGGGCGAAGCGCTGAGCGTGGTGGTGATCGACAAACTGCCGTTTGCCGCGCCGGATGATCCGGTCTTGCAGGCGCGGCTGGAGGCAGTGCGGCGCGCTGGCGGGCGACCATTTTTCGACGAACAGATCCCGCAGGCGGTGATCGCGCTCAAGCAGGGGGTTGGTCGGTTGATTCGCACCGAAAGTGACCGCGGGGTGCTGGTGCTGTGCGATCCGCGCCTGCTCAGCCGGGCCTATGGGCGGATCTTCCTGGATTCGTTGCCGCCGCTGCCGAAAACCCGCGCACTGGAACAGGTGCGGGCGTTCTTCGCCGATAATCCCGACCCATGAAACTGCTGGCGCTGGAAACCGCCACCGAGGCCTGCTCGGTGGCTTTGTATGTCGATGGTGCAATCCGCGAGACGTTCGCGGTGGCGCCGCGTCAGCATGCCGGGCTGGTGCTGCCCTGGGCGGATGCGCTGCTGGCCGAGGCCGGGATCACCCGGCGTCAGCTGGATGCCATCGCGCTCGGGCGTGGGCCGGGCGCCTTTACCGGGGTGCGGTTGGCCGCGTCGATCGCCCAAGGCATCGCGCTGGCACTGGATCTGCCGCTACTACCGGTGTCCACCCTGGCAGCATTAGCCTGGCAGGGCGATGGGCCGCGTCGGCTGGCTGCCATCGACGCCCGCATGGGCGAGGTCTATCTGGGCGCGTTTGCGGCGGATTCTGACGGGCTGGTGCCACTCGCACCTGAGGTCGTATTGCCACCGGCGCAGGCACAGCTGCCAGCGGGGGATGGCAGTTGGGTGGCGCTGGGTACCGGCTTTGCGGCCGGCCAGGGCGTCCTCGTGCAACGCTGGGCAGGCCGTCTGCGCCAGGTGGATGCCGCCGCCTTGCCGCATGCCGCCGATGTCGCCCGACTGGCGGCACCGGCGCTGGCGCGCGGCGAGGGGATCGCCCCGGAACGGCTGGAGCCGGCCTATCTGCGCAACGACGTGGCGCTCACCCTGGCCCAGCAGCAGGCCCGGCGCGGTTGATCAATGCGCTCCCGAATGGTATTGGATCAGATGCAATGGCCTGCATCTTGCAGGATTCATCGCATCTGGTTGCGCTTACAAAAGGGGGACGCATGAGGAGTGCATGTCTGCTCGGCATGGTGGCGGTCGTGACCACCGGTGCGGTGTGGGCCGGGGACGTCATGTACAAGGGGCGCACGGTCGTGGTCGGTGACCAAGAGGGCGGCCCGATCGAGCGGGTGGAAGGCACCCGCTACGTGGTGCCGGGTAGCCCGGATGCGCTGCTGGCCAAAGCCCAGGGCTGCCTGGCCGGATTGGACGGCGCCAGCGATGTGGCGGCGGATCCGGTGCAGGGCCGCATCGAGGCGCAATTGCTGTCAGGGTTCCGCGCCAGTTTCGCCAACCAGACGCTGCGCAGCCGGCTGCGGCTGGAGGTGGGCGAGGATTCGTTCCAGCTCACCGACAGCGGCCTGGAACTGGCCCGCTCCGAGGAAGAAGGGTTTCGCCCGTTGCTGCAGTCTGGCATGCCCTGGGAAAAGGCACTGGACGCGCTCATCAAGCACGAAGACGCCCTGGTAGATTGCATGTACCGGCGCTGAGCCAGGCTGACACGTCCCGGCGCGACGTGTTGCGGGGTTCTTCATTGATCCACCAGTGTTCCGCCCGGCAGGAATTGCCAGGTGCGGGTGACGTGCAGAATGTCCGGGTCTTCGGCGGTCTTGGGCAGTGGCGGGAACGGTTCGGCCAGCTTGACGATGCGTTCGGCGGCGGCGTCCAGCATCGGAATGTGGCTGGAGCGGACGATGCGGATGCTTTCCACGCTGCCATCCCGGCGCACCCCGACGCTGATCACCACCACCCCGCCGATGTGACGCCGGCGGGCCTCGTCCGGATAGTTGAGATTGCCCACCCGCTCCACCCGATCCACCCAGCGGCGCAGGTACTCCGCCCAAGCGTACTCGCGGGTGCTGGCAGAGACGAACTTGCGCTTGGGCCGTTTGGCGTACTCGGTCGAGCGGAGCTGAATCTCTGCCGCCAGTCGAGCCATTTCCATGTCGCGTTCCACCTTGGCCCGATCCAGTGGTAACGGCTCTGGCGTTGCGTGCGGGTGCGGGCGGGGGGTTGGCAGCGGCGGCTCGCCTTGCGTCGATGTCACCACCGGCGTCTGCGCTGGCGGGTGTGGGGCGGGTGCCTGTCGTTGCAGGGGGTGCGGTGCCGGCCCGTCCTGCGCCTGTAACAGCGGCCCGGAGGCGGTGGCGCCGGGGCGGCTGCTGCGGTCGTGTTCGCCACCGCCCTGGTTGTTGGCCTGGGCCAGAAAATCGGCCTGGACGGGCGTGAGCGGGGTCTGCACTCGGGTCTGGATCACGTCCAGGGTCGGCACCAGCGGGGCGTCGTCTTCCACCACGAAGCCAACACCCAGGATGACCAGGGCATGCACCAGCAGCGACAGCACCAGGGTCGCGCGCAGCCGCTCGGCCTCGCCGATGCGGGCAACCGGCGGGTGAGTGGCGGCAGAGGCGGAGGTCATTGCGGGAAGGCAAGTTGCTCGATGCGTTCGAACAGACGCCCGGCGATATTCAGGCCGAACTGGGCGTCCAGCTCGCGGATGCAGGTGGGGCTGGTGACGTTGACTTCGGTCAGATAGTCGCCGATCACGTCCAGCCCGACCAGCAGCATGCCGCGCCGCCGCATCTCCGGGCCCACTTGCGCGGCGATCCAGCGGTCACGCGGGGTCAGCGGGCGGCCTTCGCCGCGACCGCCGGCGGCCAGATTGCCGCGGAATTCGTCGCCCTGCGGGATCCGCGCCAGGCAGTACTCAACCGGCTCGCCATCGATCAGCAGGATGCGCTTGTCGCCGTCTGCGATCTCCGGCAGGTAGCGCTGGGCCAGGGCCAGGTGGCGGCCGCCGGCGGTCAGCGTCTCCAGAATCACGTTCAGGTTTGCTTCGCCGGCGCGGGCGCGGAAGATCGAGCGCCCGCCCATGCCGTCCAGCGGTTTCAGTACCGCCTCGCCGTGGGCCGCCACGAAGGCTTTGAGCGCGGCGGCATCGCGGCTGACCAGGGTCGGTGGACAGCACTGCGGAAACAGCAGTGCCGCCAGTTTCTCGTTGAAATCGCGCAGGCCTTGCGGGTCGTTCACCACCCGTGCGCCCTGGGCCTGCGCCAGGCTCAGGATCTGGGTGTCGTGCAGGTAATCGGCATCCACCGGGGGATCGGTGCGCATCAGCACCACCTGGCCGGAGCCGAACGACAACGTGCTCCAGTCGCCCAGGGTGTAGTGATCGCCTGCCACGTCGCGCACCTGCAGCGGCGCGACGGTGGCGCAAGCGCGCCCGTCCTGGATGGCAAGTCCGCCGGGGCGCACGTAATGCAGCCGATGGCCGCGGCGCTGGGCTTCCAGCAGCAGGGCGAAGGTGGTGTCCTTGGCGATCTTGATGGTGCTGATCGGATCCATCACGACCACCACGTCGAGCGGGGCGAAGTGCGGCATGACAGCCTCGCAGGCGGGGGAGCCGGGATGGTAACAGGTGGGCAGTGTCAGGTTTGGCTTGACAGCGCCCGCGCAGACTTGGATAAAGATGCCAGAGCGCGCCGGTGGCGCGAGGTCAGATCAACGCGCAAGGGGATTCCATGGCGCAGCAGGACAATACAGACGTCACCCTCAAGGGGTTGAGGGTGATGGTGATCGACGATTCCCGAACGATCCGCCGGACGGCGGAGACGTTGCTTGCGCGCGAGGGCTGCGACGTGGTGACCGCCTCCGATGGCTTCGAGGCGCTGGCCAAGATCGCCGACCACAAGCCGCAGATCATCTTCGTCGACATCATGATGCCGCGGCTGGACGGCTATCAGACCTGCGCGCTGATCAAGAACAACCAAAGTTTCAAGAATGTGCCGGTCATCATGCTTTCGTCGAAAGACGGATTGTTCGACAAGGCGCGAGGCCGTATCGTGGGCTCCGAGCAGTACCTGACCAAGCCGTTCACGCGCGAGGAGCTGCTCGGGGCCATCCGTACTTACGTCAATGCCTGACCGGGGGGTAAGGCTTACATGGCACGCATTCTGCTGATCGAGGATTCGCCGACCGAAGCCGCGGTGATGATCCAGTTGCTGGAACGCAACGGGCATCAGGGGCTCAATCGCGATTCCAGTGGAAACGGTTCATGTCTGATGGGGAGCATGGAGCCAAGGGTGACGGGGTAGATGCCTGAGCTTGGCGCACAGCAGGTAGCTGATGGCGATCAGGTTGGCGTCAGTGCGATAGCCCTTGGCGCGGGCCTTGGCGGCCTGGATCTGGGCGTTGAAGGCCTCGACCTGGCCGTTGGACAGGCCGGTGTCGAAATGCCGCAGGATGCCGGTGAGGTGGTCGCGGATGGTGGCACCGAGCTTCTTGAAGGGCGTCAGCCGACACCGTCGTGCCCAAGAGACCCACTTTCGGAGCAGCGGTTCGGCGGTGGGGCGATCCGATGCCATCTCGTAGATG
>NZ_FQUK01000020.1 GCF_900129205.1 Thermomonas hydrothermalis
CGGCAAAGTCTTCGTCGGTCAAGCCAATCTTCCGCCCGATGGCAGCCAGGGCATCGCCCATGCGCACGCGGCTTTCGGGCTTGACCGCCGCCGCCAGGATCTCGCGCACCTCGGCCTCCGTGCTGCGGCCATGCTGCGCGGCCCGCACCCGCAAGGCCCGGTGCACGTCTTCAGGCACATTTCTGATCGTCAGGACAGCCATGACCAAACACCTCCATCAGGGTGTTGACAGCAAATATATCAAAATGACTGCAGTGCTACCACAACCCGCTACGGTACCCTCAGGGCCTCCCTCTTCTCCGGGCCGGCCAAGAAGCTCAAAAAAGCCCGCAGTGACGCGGGCTTGGGTGTGTCTGGTGCCTGATCCTGCCGGCCGCCGCCGGACGCGGAATCATTCCCACTCGATCGTAGCCGGCGGCTTGCCGGAAATGTCATACACCACACGCGAGACGCCGCGCAGTTCGTTGATGATGCGGTTGGACACCGTGCCGAGGAAGTCATACGGCAGGTGCGCCCAGTGGGCTGTCATGAAATCCACCGTTTCGACCGCCCGCAAGGCGATCACCCACTCATAGGCGCGCGCGTCGCCCACCACGCCCACCGACTTGACCGGCAGGAATACCGCAAATGCCTGACTCACCTTGTCATACAGGCCGGCCTTGCGCAATTCATCGATGAAAATGGCATCGGCCCGTGCCAGCAGCTCGGCATATTCCGGCTTCACCTCACCGAGGATGCGCACCCCCAGGCCCGGCCCTGGGAACGGATGGCGATAGACCATTTCATGCGGTAGGCCGAGCGCCACACCCAACCGACGCACTTCATCCTTGAACAGCTCGCGCAGCGGCTCCACCAGCCCCAGCTTCATATGCTCGGGCAGGCCGCCGACGTTGTGGTGGCTCTTGATGACGTGGGCTTTGCCGGTCTTGCTGCCGGCCGACTCGATGACATCCGGGTAGATGGTGCCCTGTGCCAGCCATTTGGCGTTTTTCAGTCGGGCCGACTCTTCCTCAAAGATCTCGACGAACAGCCGCCCGATGATCTTGCGCTTGGCTTCCGGGTCGGTCACCCCGGCCAACGCCTGAAAGTAACGCGCAGCGGCATCCACCCGGATCACCTTGACGCCCATGTGCTCGGCAAACATGGCCATGACCTGATCGCCTTCGCGCCAGCGCAGCAAGCCGGTATCTACGAACACACAGGTGAGCTGATCGCCAATGGCGCGGTGCAACAGTGCCGCGACCACAGAAGAGTCCACCCCACCGGACAAGCCCAGGATCACCTCATCGCTGCCCACCTGGGCACGGATACGTGCGATCTGGTCGTCGATGATATTGGCGGGCGTCCACAAGGTGGCGCAGCCGCAGATGTCCACCACGAAGCGGCGCAGCAGTGCCTCGCCAGCCGCGGTATGGGTGACCTCCGGATGGAACTGCACACCGTAGATCTTCCGCGTGTCATCCGCGAAGGCAGCAATGCCCAGGCGATCGGTACGGGCAGTAACGACGAACCCCGGCGGCGCCACCGAGACGTGATCGCCATGGCTCATCCAGACGTTGCGCAACTCGGGTGTGGTGATCACCGGTGCCAGCAGGGCATCGTTGCCGATGATCTCAAGGGTGGCGTGCCCGAACTCGCGTTGATCGCCCGCTTCGGTCTGCCCCCCCAGCTGCTTGGCCAATGTCTGCATTCCGTAGCAGATGCCCAGGATCGGCACACCAGCCGAAAATACCTGCGCCGGCGCCGTCGGGCAGCCGGGCTGCGTGGTGGATTCCGGGCCGCCCGACAGGATGATGCCTTTGGCACCGAATGCGGCGATCTCGTCGGGGTCATGATCCCAGGCCCAGATCTCGCAATACACGCCGATCTCGCGGATACGGCGGGCAATCAGCTGGGTGTACTGCGCGCCGAAGTCGAGGATGAGGATTTTGTCGGAATGGATGTCGCCGTGTGCCGATGGGGTCATGGGAGTGCTGTGCGTGTTTCCGAAACGAAGAAGGGAAACTCGCGTCTCCCTTCCGTGGCATGCCTGGTTCAACCCGCGCGGTAGTTCGGCGGTTCCTTGGTGATCTGCACGTCGTGGACGTGGCTTTCGCGCTGGCCGGCGCCGGTGATCTTGACGAAGCTCGGCTTATGGCGCATTTCCTCAATGGTGGCGCACCCCACATACCCCATGGTGGCGCGCAGGCCGCCGACCAGATGGTGCACCACCGCACTCAGCGGGCCGCGGTAGGGCACCCGGCCTTCGATGCCTTCCGGCACCAGTTTGTCGGCGTCGGAAGCGTCCTGGAAATACCGGTCCTTCGAGCCTTTTTCCATCGCCCCCAGCGAGCCCATGCCGCGGTAGCTCTTGTAGCTGCGCCCCTGGTACAGCTCGATCTCGCCCGGGCTTTCCTCGGTGCCGGCAAACAGCCCGCCGATCATGACCGATGACGCGCCGGCGGCAATCGCCTTGCCAATGTCACCGGAGTAGCGGATGCCACCGTCGGCGATCAGCGGAATGCGGTCCTGCAGCGCCGAGGCCACCATGTCGATGGCGGTGATCTGCGGCACGCCCACACCGGCCACCACCCGAGTGGTGCAGATCGAACCAGGCCCCACGCCCACCTTCACCGCATCGGCGCCGGCATCCATCAAGGCCAGCGCTGCATCACCGGTGACGATGTTGCCACCGATCACCTGCATGCTCGGGTAGTGCTTCTTGATCCAGGCCACCCGATCCAGCACACCCTGCGAGTGGCCGTGCGCGGTATCGACCACGATCACGTCCACCCCGGCCTCGACCAGCGCCTCGACGCGCTGTTCGGTATCGCCTCCCACGCCCACGGCAGCGCCCACCAGCAATCGGCCGCTGGCGTCATAGGCCGCATTGGGGTTGTCCGACTTTTTCTGGATGTCCTTGACGGTGATCAGCCCGCGCAGTTCGAAGGCATCGTTGACCACCAGCACTTTCTCGATCCGGTGCTTGTGCAGCAGCTCCAACACCTCGCTATCGCTGGCGCCTTCCTTGACCGTGACCAGCTTGTCCCGGCGGGTCATGATGTTGCGTACCGGGTCATCCAGCTTCTTCTCGAAGCGCATGTCACGACCGGTGACGATCCCGACCAGCTGGCCCTGCGCATCCACCACCGGCACACCGGAAATGTTGCGGGCACGGGTCAACCGTAGCACCTCACCGATCGTGGTGTTGGGGCCGACGGTCAACGGATCTCGAATCACACCAGCCTCGAAGGTCTTGACCTTGGTGACTTCGGCGGCCTGCGCCTGCACCGACATGTTCTTGTGCAGGATCGCGATACCGCCGAGCTGCGCCAGGGCGATGGCCAGGCGCGCCTCGCTGACCGTGTCCATCGCGGCCGAGACGATCGGCAGACGGATGCGCAGGTCGCGGGTGAGACGGGTGTCGAGGGAGACGTCCTTGGGCAGGACAGTGGAGTGCGCCGGGACGAGCGAGACGTCGTCGTAGGTCAGTGCTTCAGCCTGGATGCGGAGCATCGGCAAACCCATGCGGAGGTGGGGAAGCGCTTCATTCTACCGTTTTTCTCGCCTATCCGGGCCAGGCTGTCTGCACCCGCGGCGATCCTTCCGCTTCGAGGGAGCGCCAAAGGTGTGTGAACTGATGCAGCCTGCCCCGTCCGCCGCACCAGCCGCAGCGTTTTCCCCTGGACTATGCGTGTTCTGCCAGTTCTGCGGCTTCCAGGGTGTTTTGCATCAACGTGGCCACGGTCATCGGCCCCACCCCGCCCGGCACTGGGGTGATCCAGCTGGCGCGCTTTGCGGCCTCCTCAAAGCCGACATCGCCCACCAGACGACCATCGTCCAGGCGGTTGATGCCGACGTCGATGACCACGGCCCCCGGCTTCACCCAGTCGCCGGGAATCAGCCCGGGCTTGCCAACGGCCACCACCAGGATGTCGGCCTCACCGACATGGCGACGCAGCACGTCGGGCGGGGTGAATTTATGGCAGCAGGTCACCGTGCAGCCGGCAATCAACAGCTCCAGCGCCATCGGCCGACCGACGTGATTGGACACACCGACAATGGTGGCGCTTTGTCCGCGTACCGGGCGATCGGTCCAGGCCAGCAGCGTGGTGATGCCGCGTGGTGTGCACGGGCGCAAGCCGAACTGGCGCAGGGCCAGATGGCCGACGTTCTGCGGGTGGAATCCGTCCACATCCTTGGCCGGATGGATGCGCTCGATCAGGGCGCTGGCGTCGCGAATGCCCGGCAGCGGCAACTGGATCAGAATGCCATGAACCTGCGGATCGGCATTCAGCCGGTCGATCAGGGCGAGCAGTTCCGCTTCGGTAGTGCCCGCCGGCAGGTCATAGTCGAAGGTACGGATGCCGACCTTTTCCGCCGCCCGCTTCTTGTTGCGCACATAGACCGTCGAGGCGGGGTCGTCCCCCACCAGCACGACCGCCAGCCCAGGCCGCGGCTTGCCAGCCGCCAGGCGCGCTTCGACCCGGCCTTTCAGCCCGTCCAGCAATTCGTCGGCAATGCGTTTTCCATCAAGGATCCTGGCGCTCATCTGGCGGGAACGTGGCAGCAAACGGGCGCGTATTATCGCCCAGGGAACGCCAATCCCCGAAGCGTGCGGCGATCCCCTTGTCTGGCCGCTTGCGGCCCCCGGCGACGTTGCAGACGTCAACACGCGTGGTCTTGCCTGTCCGAAGCGAGGTTCGATATGACGATCCAGGGCACCTGTCCGCAGTGCGGCAAACGCCTGCTACACGTGAACGTCGAGCAGATCGTGGGCATCGTTGACGGGGTCAGCAAGGCTCGTTGCATCAGCCTCAGCTGCATTCACTGTCACGCCGTGCTCGGCGTACAGCTCGACAGCCGGGCCAAGCCACGTCCGCGGCGAACAGCGGCCAAGTCAAGCGCCTGAAACGGCCTTGCCCGTCGTCAGGCCAGTTACTTGCCGCGCTTGACGTGGCGCAGCAGACGCCGGCGCCGGGCGATCTGGCGCTCGGTCAGTTCATTTTTGCGCCCCTCGAAGGGGTTGCTGCCTTCCTTGAACACGAACCGGATCGGCGTACCGACCAGCTTGAACCGCTTGCGGAAAAAGTTTTCCAGATAGCGCTGGTAGCTCTGGCTGAGCGTGCGCAGACGGGTGCCATGCACGACGAAGGTCGGTGGACTGCTGCCGCCGGGATGGGCAAACCGCAGTTTGGCGACATGGCCGCGCACCACCGGCGGCGGGTTGGCGGCATAGGCGGCCTCCAGCGCACGAGTCACCTCGGCTGTGCCGAACTCGCGGGTCGCAGATGCGTGCGCGTGGTGAATGGCGCGAAACAGCTCGCGCAGGCCCGAGCCATGCAGGGCGGAAATCCGCACCCGTTCGGCCCAGTCCACGAAGGCCAGCTTGCGATCAGCCAGCGCCTCAGCCTGCTGACGTTCGTACTCGCTGCGGCCATCCCACTTGTTGAGCGCGATCACCAGCGCCCTGCCCGCATCCAGGATCGCTCCAAGCACGGTGGCGTCCTGGTCGGTCACGCCTTCGCTGGCATCCAGCATCAACACCGCCACCTGGCACTGTTCAATCGCCTGCAGGGTCTTGACCGCAGAGAACTTCTCCACCACCTCCTCGACCCGTGACCGGCGGCGCAGACCGGCGGTGTCGATCAGCCGGTACTTACGACCATCGCGTTCCAGATCGATGGCAATGGAATCGCGGGTGGTGCCCGGCACGTCGGATGCAATCACCCGTTCCTCGCCGAGGATGCGGTTGACCAGCGTGGACTTGCCGACATTGGGACGCCCGACGAAGGCAATCCGAATGCGCTCGGGATCGTCGTCCGGCAGGCTGGCCTGGCCGTGTTCCGGCAGCCTGGCAAGGACATTGGCCAGCAGCGTGTCCAGGCCGGTGCGGTGGGCGCTGGAAACCGGCAGCATCGGGTCGATTCCGTAGCGGGCAAAGTCGGCCAGTGCCGCCCGCACGTCGATGCCATCGGTCTTGTTCACCACCAGCAGGGTGGGTTTGGCTAGCTTGCGCAGCCAACGCAGGATGTCATCGTCCAGCCCGGAGGTGCCTTCGCGGCCATCGACGATCATCAGCACCAGGTCGGCTTCCTCGGCGGCCGCACGGGCCTGCCGCGCGGTGGCGCCGGCCAGCCCCTCGTCCTCGCCCGCAATACCGCCTGTGTCCACCACCACGAACGGGCGCTCGGCATTCAGCCGGCACACGCCGTAATGGCGGTCGCGGGTGACGCCCGGCGCGTCGTGCACCAGCGCGTCACGGCTGCGGGTCAGCGCGTTGAACAACGTGGATTTGCCGACATTGGGACGCCCGACCAGGGCGACAAGGGGAAGCATGAAAGACACCTTCAGAAAGAGGAAAACAGCCCGGCACCGGCATGCGGAGACAGTGGCGGCCCCGGCATTCGCCGGAGCCGCATGCGACACGCGTATCCGCCCGTCCGGGCCAGATCAGGGTTGCAGCGAAAACGCGGTCAGCTTGCCATCGACGCTTTGCACCACCACGATGCCATCGGACTCGACCGGCTTGCCGGTGACCGCCTTGCCGGCCTTGCTGCGGGCAGCAAAGGCGCCATCGATCAGACGGATCCAGTGCACGACGCCCTCGTAATCGCCCACCACCACATAGTCGCCCTGCACTGTCGGTGCGGTGACGTTGCGATTGAGCAGGCCGGACTGCTGCCAGAGGCTGCCGCCGGTGTTTTTGTCGAGACCAATCACATTGCCGTTGCGGTCGGTGACAACGACTGCGGAATTGCTCACGCCCAGGCCACGCGGGCCGCCGTGTTCGCTATCCCACAATACCTGTCCACGCGGCCCGTCGATGGCCACGGTGTGATTCTTGTAACTGGTGGCAAACAGCACGATGCCTTCCAGCACCACGTCGCCATCCACGTCGGCCATTCGCTCGAGTTCGCTGCGCCCCTCGGGCTCGGCCACGGCCACCCGCCAGCGTTCACTGCCATCCGCCATACCGAGCGCCACCACGCTGCCATCATCGCCCGGCACGAACAGCAGGCCCGGCCCCAGGGTGATGCCACCGTTGCCGCGCACGGTCAGCGGCGGCACGTCGGCACTGTAGAACCAGCGCCGCTCGCCGGTGTTGGCATCAAAGGCGGTGACGCGACCATCGTTGGCATGCACGAATACCATGCCGCCACCGATCGCCGGCGCCGAGATGACTTCATTGTTGACCTTGGCCGTCCACTTTTCCTGGCCGGTGCCAGCGTCCAGGGCGATGACCTCGCCTTTCAGGCCACCCACCACCACCAGTCCATCACCGGCCCCGGGGCCGCCACTCAGACGTGACTTCGAGTCGTAATGCCAGAGGGTTTTCCCGCTGGTCAGGTCAAGCGCGGTGACGCCCCCATCCACGGCAGCCGCATAGACCACGCCATTGACGATGACCGGATGCTGGCCAAGACCGAGATTTTTCTCACCCTTACCAATCTGGGCGGTCCACAGCTGGCGCACCGTGACCGTAGGCGTGAACTCGACCAGTTTGGCCGGTTCGCCGGTCTTGTCTTTGGAACGCCCGCCGAACAGGTGCTTGACGCTGCTGCAACCGGACAGGGCCACGGCCGCAATCAGAGCGGCAGCGATGAAAGGCAGGGCGCGAGGTTGGCGCAGGGTCATCAGGACTTGTCCTCGGTATGCGGCGGCGTACCACCGGCTTCGATCAGTTTCATTTCCAGCAGACGATGCTGCGGCGCGGCCACATCCAGCAGTGCCAGCGCCTTGCGGTAGGCCGCCTGGGCGCCGGTTTTGTCGCCCAAGGCAAAACGGGCATCGCCAAGGGCATCCAGGATCGCCGGTTCGCGCTCATTGCCAAGCAACGGCAAGGCCTCACGCGGCTTGCCGGCATCGATCAGCAGACGTGCCAGCCGCTCCTGCCAGAGCGGTTGCAGATCCGCCGGGATATCGCGCAAACCGCGCAGCGTGGCAATCGCCTCGTCCCGCTTGCCTGCCTCCAGCTGCGCTTTGGCCAGTTGCAACCCGGCCAGCGTAGCCAACGCCGGATTGCCCTGCTGCAGCTGACTCAAGATGGCACGCCCCTGGTCAGCGGGCAGCTTGCCTGCTTCAAACGCCTGTACCGCTTGCATGTAAGTCTGACTGGTGGCCTGCGCTGCCTGTTCGCGCTGACCCTGCCACCAGTTCCAGCCGGCGATCGCCGCCAGCCCGAGCGCGATGCCCCCAATGATGCCCGGGGCGTTGCTGCGCAGCCACGAACGGACGCGTTCACTTTGTTCGTGTTCGTTGAGAAGAATTTCGTCGATCGCCATGCTCGTCTCTCGCCCGCCATCCCGGTGGGCGTCATTGCGTAAGGTCAAAGGTGGAACGCCAGCGGTGCCAGCATCGGCCCCGTCACGGGGCTCAATCGGCCGCTACCAGCGAGCCGTCGGAGGATACCGCAAAGCGGGCGACATTCGCCCGTGCATGCGCACTGACATCCACGGGCTGGCCGCCCACTTCAAGTTGCACGGCCTGGGCATCGCCGATGATCAGCTGCCCGACCTGAGCCGTGCTGAAACGCCGCTGCTCGCCGGCGGACAGCAAGGCTTGCTCGAGCGTCGCACCCGAGCGATCGGTCACCTTCAGCCAGGTCTTGCCATGCGTGCGCAACAGGATGTCCGCAGCGGAGGAAGACTCCGACGCGGACGGATGGGCCACAGTGGGTGCGGGCAACGGGGCCAGCGATGCCACCACGGTGCGTGGCTCGGTCTGATCTTGGGCCTGATCTTGAATCTGGTCGTGCGGCTTGCTGGGAACCGTCGGGCGGCCATCCAGTGCCGCGACCGCCGGTGCGGCCGCGAAATGATGGCGGGTCGCCACCCAGGCCGGAACCGCCAGCGACAAGGTCAGCACGATATAGACCAGACGCCGACCGATCTGCTCGGTCCACCACTGCAGCTTGGGAATATGGGTCCGACTGACCAGCCGAGTGGGCTCCACCGGCGCAACATCCAGCGCCTCCATCATGGTGGTCGTGCCCAGGCCCAGCAGGCGGGCATAGCTACGTACCTGGCCGCGAACGAACACCGGCGCGCCCAGCCGGTCCCAGTCCTCCTCTTCCAGCCACCGCACGACCCGCACCGGCATGTGCAGACGTGCAGCCACATCTTCGATGCGAAGGCCGGCGGCTTCGCGGGCGGCACGCAGGCGCGCACCGCAACCAGACAGCGCTGCGTGGGTGGGATCCTGGGCCTGGGACGTGGTCATTGCGGGCGCGGGACCGAAGGTTGGCCAGAAGAAAGGGCTTTAAAACGTGAAAGATAGCGCGAAGCGGCCGCGTTGTCGCCCAGTTTTTGCTCGACCTCGGCCGCCAGCTGCAATCCGGCGGGATCCTCAGGCGCCACGGCGAGCCAGCGTTCAACGAACGCCCGGGCTTCCAGGAAGTTGCCTCGGCCATTCTCCAGCCGAGCCATGCCCGACAACGCCGGCAGGTTCTGCGGATCCAGCTCCAGCACTTTGCGTAGCCGCGGTTCGGCGCGTTCCGGTGCGCCGGCAGCAAGCGCACAGGTTCCGGCATTGATCAGGGCAGCCAGCGGCGTTGGATAGGCCGGATCGGCTAGGGCGCGATCGAACCAGTCCAGCGACTCGGCCGCCTTGCCGTTTGCACACAGCCAACTGCCGTAGTTGTTGGCATAGACGCCGTTTGCAGGCGCCCGCATGGCCGCTTCCTGGTAGGCCTTGCCGGCTGCGACCGTATCACCACGGGCAGTGGCGATCATGCCGAGCAACGTCAGCGCATCGCCGGACTCGGGTTGCAATTTGAGCGCCCGCCGTGCCAGCGACTCGGCCTTGGCGTACTCACCGAGCTGGTACTGGGCGTTGGCGGAAAGCAGCAACAGAACGGGATCGTTTTCTGCGCGCCCTTTCTTGCCGCTGACATCGTAGGTAGGCGCCACCTGGGTATACCCGCGCGGCTGCGCGCTGGGCCGGATGAAGGTGAAGCGCTCCATCTGTTGACAGCCGGCGAGCAGCCAGCCCGCTGCCAACACCAGTGCAACCGTCCGCGCCCACCTTCCTCCGCTATGCCGCATGCACGTCTCCTTGGGCTTGCAACCGTTTACGGTGTTCAGCCGACCGCCGGGTGCGATCCAGCACCTGCCCTTTCAGTTGGCCGCAGGCGGCATCGATGTCATCGCCCCGTGTGCGGCGCACTGGCGCGATCATGCCGGCGTTGTTCAGCAGCTTTTGGAACGCGCGGATAGCCTGTTCGTCCGGCCGTTCGAACCGGGTGCCTGGGAATGGATTGAATGGGATCAGGTTGACCTTGGCGGCATCTTTCATCTGCACCCGGCGATCGAAATCGCGCATCAGCGCGATCAAGGCCCGGGCATGCTCGGGCTGGTCGTTGACCCCCTTCATCAGGGTGTATTCGAACGTGACGGACTCGCCTTTCTTGCGCAACGCATAGCGCACGCAGGCATCCATCAGTTCAGCGATCGGATACTTGCGGTTGAGTGGCACCAGCTGGTCGCGCAGCTCATCGAACGGCGCATGCAGCGACACCGCCAGCGACACATCGCTTTCCTGCGCCAGCCGGTCGATCATCGGCACCATGCCGGCGGTGGAGAGCGTCACCCGCTTATTAGCCAGGCCGTAGCCAAGGTCGTCGCGCATGATGCTCATCGCCCGCACGACATTGTCGAAGTTGGCCAGCGGCTCACCCATGCCCATCATCACCACATTGGTGAGACGGCGCTGCTGATGCGGGACATTGCCGAGATGGCGCGCCGCCACCCAGACCTGACCGATGATTTCGGCGGTAGTGAGGTTGCGGTTGAAGCCCTGGGTCGCAGTGGAGCAGAACATGCAGTTGAGCGCACAGCCCACCTGCGAGGAGACACACAGGGTGCCGCGCCCCTTGTCCGGGATATACACCGTCTCAATGGCGTTCTTGGCATCCATGCCCAGCAGCCACTTGTGGGTGCCGTCGGCGGAGGCTTTATCGAACACCACCTGCGGTGCGCGGACCACGGCATGCGATTCGAGCTTTGCCCGCAGCGCCTTGCCGAGGTCGGTCATCTGGGAAAAGTCGGTGACGTAGCGGTGGTGGATCCACTTCATCACCTGATGCGCACGGAATTTCTTTTCGCCCAGCACCTCTTCGAAGAAACGCTCCAGGCGGGGGCGATCGAAATCAAAGATGTTGGTGCGGCCGTCCGCGCCGGCCTCGACCGGCGTGACGGCAGACGCACCCCCGCCCTCGCCCACCAGAGCGATGTCGAGAGCGGAGGAGCGCGGGTGCGTCATGGCAACGGCCTCGTCAACGCGAATAGACGTCGGTTGCCGGGAAGAAGTAGGCGATCTCGATCGCAGCGTTCTCCAGCGAATCGGAGCCATGCACGGCGTTGGCGTCGATGCTCTCGGCGAAGTCGGCGCGAATGGTGCCCGGGGCGGCTTCCTTCGGGTTGGTGGCGCCCATCAGTTCGCGGTTCTTACGCACCGCGTCCTCACCTTCCAGCACCTGGATCATCACCGGGCCGGAAATCATGAACTCGACCAGCGCATTGAAGAACGGCCGCTCACGGTGCACCGCATAGAAGCCTTCGGCTTCGGCGCGCGACAGGTGCTTCATCCGGGCCGCCACGATCTTCAGGCCAGCCTGCTCGAAACGGGTGTAGATCTGGCCGATGACGTTCTTGGCAACGGCATCGGGCTTGATGATGGAAAGGGTGCGCTCCAGCGCCATGGGAACCTCCGAATGTGTGAGCGGGCGTCCCTGCCGGAAGCGCCCGAGGATAACAGAAAAAACCCGCGATCTGGCGCGGGTTTGGCCTGCAAGGCTGCGGAAGATTCTAGCGGATTTGCTGCGCCGCGTCAGCCAGGACGTGCGCTCCGCGATTGACGTACGGGTGCGTACGGTCGTAATCTCAAACAGTTGTTTGATCCGCGCCGGAGCGCGTCATCATGACCCTGCCGAACTTCTCGACCAAGGACCGCATCCTGCAGGCCGCCGAGACGCTGTTTGCCCGGCAAGGGTTTGCTGCCACCTCGCTGCGCCAGGTGACCAGCCTGGCCGACGTCAACATCGCCGCGGTCAACTACCACTTCGGCGGCAAGGACAACCTGATCAACGAGGTGTTCCGTCGCCGCATGGACGTGATGAGCGCCGAGCGGCTGGCGGCGCTGCGGCAGGCGGTGGAAACCGCACCGGGCCAGCTGGAGCCGATCCTGGCGGCCTTCATCGAGCCGGCGCTGGCGATGGCGCAGGATCGTCATGGCGGCGGCGCCTTCATCCGGGTGATTGCCCGCACCTATGCGGAAAACAACGAAAAGCTGCGTAAGTTCCTGTCCGACCAGTACGGCCATGTGCTGCGCGAGTTCGCTCATGCGCTGGCCGACTGCCTGCCCGGCCTGAGTAAAGAAACGCTGTACTGGCGCCTGGATTTTCTGTCTGGCGCGCTGACCTATGCCATGGCCGATTTCGGCCTGATTAAACGTCCCCTCAATGTCCCCGAGGCGACCCACCGCAGGCATGCCGCGCACATGCTGATCCGCTTCGCGGCGGCCGGCTTCCGTGCGGAAGAAGCCTGATTTTTCAAGGAGATGGAGAATATGTCTCAGAAACTGCTAGTACGCCGTGCCGCTGTGCTCGGTGCCGGTGTGATGGGCGCCCAGATCGCCGCCCACCTGACCAATGCCGGCATCGACACCGTGCTGTTCGACCTGCCGGCCAAGGACGGCGACCCCAATGGGATCGTGCGCAAGGCCATCGCCAACCTGGGCAAGCTCAGCCCCGCGCCACTGGCCAGCAAGACGCTGGCCGACGCCATCACTCCGGCGAACTACGACCAGGATCTGACGCTGCTTGCAGGTTGCGACCTGATCATCGAGGCGATTGCCGAGCGCATGGACTGGAAACAGGACCTCTACAAGAAAATCGCTCCACACGTGCCGGCGCATGCGATTCTGGCGTCCAACACCTCTGGCCTTGGCATCGATGCGCTGGCCTCGGTGCTGCCGGAAGAACTGCGCCACCGCTTCTGCGGCGTGCACTTCTTCAACCCGCCGCGCTACATGCATCTGGCCGAGCTGATCCCGGCCAGCACCACCGAGCCGGCGGTGCTGGATCAGCTGGAAGCCTTCCTGACCACCCAACTGGGCAAAGGCGTGGTGCGTGCCAAGGACACGCCCAACTTCATCGGCAATCGCATCGGCGTGTTCTCGATCCTGTCGGTGATCCACCACACCCGCCAGTTCGGGCTGGGGTTTGACGAGGTGGATGCGCTGACCGGGCCGCTGCTGGGCCGGCCCAAATCGGCCACCTACCGCACGTCCGACGTGGTCGGCCTGGACACCATGGCGCACGTCATCAAGACCATGGCCGACACCCTGCCCCAGGACCCCTGGCATGGCTACTTCCAGTCGCCGGATTGGCTGCAGGCGCTGATCGCCAAGGGCGCGCTGGGCCAGAAGACTGGCGCCGGCATCTTCCGCAAAGTGGGTAAGGACATCCTGGTCCTTGACCTCGACAAGCAGGACTACCGCGTGGCCGATCGTGGCGCCACGCCGGAGGTGGTGGAGATCCTGAAGCTGAAGAACCCAGCCGAGAAGTTCGCCAAGCTGCGCGAGAGCCCCCATCCGCAGGCGCAGTTCCTGTGGGCCTGCTTCCGCGATCTGTTCCATTACAGCGCCTACCATCTGGCCGACATCGCCGACACCGCGCGCGACGTGGATCTGGCCATCCGCTGGGGCTATGGCTGGGCGCAAGGCCCGTTCGAGACCTGGCAATCGGCGGGCTGGTCGCAGGTGGCGCAGTGGATCAGTGAAGACATCGCCGCCGGCAAGGCGATGAGCAGTGCCGCACTACCGGCCTGGGTGTCTGCACGCGATGGCGTGCATACGGCAGAGGGCAGCTACAGCCCGTCCCGGAACGCCGTGCTGCCGCGTTCGTCGCTGCCGGTCTATCGCCGCCAGCGCTTCCCCGACCCGGTGCTGGGCGAGCGGTTCGCGCCGGGCGAGACCGTGTTCGAGAACGACGGCGTGCGCATGTGGCACGACGGCGACGATATCGCCGTGGTCAGCTTCAAGACCAAGATACATACCGTTTCCGGCGCCGTGCTGGACGGGCTGCAGGAGGCCATCACCCGCGCCGAGCGTGACTTCGCCGGCCTGGTGATCTGGCAGCCGAAAGAACCGTTCTCGGCCGGTGCCGACCTGGCCGGCGCGCTGGGTGCGCTGCAGGCCGGCAAGCTGGCCGAGTTCGAGGCCATGGTGGCCAACTTCCAGGCCACCAGCCAGCGGATCAAGTATTCGCTGGTGCCGGTGGTGGCAGCAGTCCGCGGCCTGGCGCTGGGCGGTGGCTGCGAGTTCCAGATGCACAGTGCCAAGACCGTGGCCCATCTGGAAAGCTACATCGGTCTGGTCGAAGCTGGGGTTGGCCTGCTGCCGGCCGGTGGCGGCCTGAAGGAACTGGCAGTGCGCGCTTCGCAAGCGGTCGGCCCGGGTGGTGACGTGTTCGCCGAACTGAAGAAAGTGTTCGAGACCGTGGCCATGGCCAAGGTTTCCAACTCGGCGGTCAACGCCAAGGAGCTTGGGCTGCTGCGCGCAGGCGACACGGTCGCCTTCAACGCCTACGAGCTGCTGCATATCGCCAAGTCGGAGGCACGCGCCCTGGCCGAGGCGGGTTATCGGCCGCCGCTGCCGGCACGCCGTATCCAGGTGGCAGGCGATGTCGGCATCGCCACCTTCCGGATGCTGCTCGTCAACATGCTGGAAGGCCGCTTCATCAGTGAGTACGACTACGAGATCGCCGACCGCATCGCCACCGTCCTGTGCGGCGGTGACATTGATCGCGGCGCCATCGTGGACGAGGACTGGCTGCTCAAGCTCGAGCGCAAGCACTTCGTCGAGCTGGCACAGCAGGAAAAAACCCAGGCCCGCATCGCTCACATGCTCAAGACCGGCAAACCGCTGCGTAACTGACATGCAACAGACCAGGCAGCGCACTCAGGCATTTCCGCGGCAGGCAACCGATGCGGATTGCCCCCGCCTGCGCGGCACCGGGTGCGTTGCCGCGGCGGCACAGCCGTGTGCCGTCTCCTTTCCAGACATCGGAGTTCATCCATGAGCAAGCAGATTCAGGACGCCTACATCGTCGCCGCCACCCGCACCCCGGTTGGCAAGGCGCCCAAAGGCGTGTTCCGTAATACCCGCCCGGACGACATGCTGGCGCACGTGCTGAAAGCCGTCGTCGCACAGGCACCGGGCATCGACGTCAACCGCATCGACGATGCCATCATCGGTTGCGCCATGCCGGAAGCCGAGCAAGGCATGAACGTGGCGCGCATCGGCGTGCTGCTGGCCGGCCTGCCCAATACCATTGCCGCGCAGACCATCAATCGTTTCTGCTCGTCCGGTTTGCAGGCGGTGGCCCTGGCCGCCCAGCAGATCCAGCTGGGCCATGCCGACCTGATGCTGGCCGGCGGCACTGAATCGATGAGCATGGTGCCGATGATGGGCAACAAGGTGGCGCTGTCGCCCAAGGTGTTCCGTGACGATCACGTGGCGATTGCCTACGGCATGGGCATTACCGCCGAGAAGGTCGCCGAAGAGTGGAAAGTCTCGCGTGAGGATCAGGACGCCTTTGCCTTGGCCTCACACCAGAAAGCGCTGGCGGCACAGGCGGCTGGCGAGTTCCGCGACGAGATCACCCCGTACGATGTGGTCGCCCGGCTGCCCGATCTTGCCGGCAACACCGTGCAGGTGAAGCAGGTGCGGGTGGAAAACGACGAAGGCCCGCGTGCCGACACCTCGCTGGAAAGCCTGGCCAAACTGCGCCCGGTGTTCCGTAACGGCCAGTTCGGCGGCACCGTCACCGCTGGCAACGCCTCGCAGATGAGCGATGGCGCCGGCGCGGTGCTGCTGGCGTCCGAACAGGCGATCAAGGATTACGGGCTGACTCCGCTGGCCCGCTTCGTCAGTTTCTCGGTGGCCGGCGTGCGTCCGGAAGTGATGGGCATCGGCCCGGTGGCGGCCATTCCCAAGGCGCTGGCGCAGGCCGGCCTGCGCCAGGATCAGCTGGACTGGATCGAGCTCAACGAGGCCTTTGCCGCGCAGGCGCTGGCGGTGATCCGCAGCCTCGGCCTGGATCCGACCCGGGTCAATCCGCTGGGCGGCGCCATCGCGCTCGGCCATCCGCTGGGGGCCACCGGGGCCATCCGCACCGCCACCCTGGTGCATGGCCTGCGCCGGCGCAAGCAGAAGTACGGCATGGTGACCATGTGCATCGGTACCGGCATGGGCGCCGCCGGTATCTTTGAGGCGCTTTGAGCGAAGTGCCAGAAACGAAAACGGCGCCGTCAAGGCGCCGTTTTCGTTGACAGGGTGCGCGCTGGCTTACGTTTCGACCACACCCATTTCGCCCAGTGCATCCTGCATCAGTCGGCGCGCCGCGTCGCTGAGTTTCTCGTTGTCCAGCGCATAGCGGATGGTGGCCTCGACCAGGCCAAGATGGGTACCGCAGTCGAACCGGGTGCCGTGGAAACGGAAGGCATCCACACGCTCGCGATCCAGCAGTGCGGCGATGGCATCGGTCAGCTGAATCTCGCCGCCGGCGCCTTTGGGAGTGCTTTCCAGTAGATCGAAAATCGTCGGCGACAGCACATAGCGCCCGACCACCGCCAGCGTGCTGGGGGCCTGCTCGGGCTTGGGCTTTTCGACGATTTGGCGGATCCGCCCGGCCTGCCCGGCGAACCCGTCGGTCGCTACGATGCCGTAGCTTCCAGTCTGCTCGCGCGGCACGTCCTGCACCGCCACCACACTGGCACCGGTGGCCTGGGCATGGTCGGCCATCTGCTTGAGCGCACCATCGCCGCGACTCCAGATCAGATCATCCGGCAGCAGCACGGCAAAGGGCTCATTCCCCACCACCGGCCGGGCGCACAACACCGCATGGCCCAGCCCCAGTGCCTCGGCTTGAGTCACGAACACCGCCCGCACGCCCTCGGGCAACACGTTGCGGACCAGTGCCAGTTGCTCTTGCTTGCCCGACCTTTCCAGCTTCTGCTCAAGCTCGTAGGCCTTGTCGAAGTAGTCGGCGACCGCATGCTTGTAGCGGTTGGTGACAAACACCAGCGTGTCGCAGCCGGCCGCGATGGCCTCGTCCACCGCGTACTGGATCAGCGGCCGATCGACGATTGGCAGCATCTCCTTGGGCACGGTCTTGGTGGCCGGCAGGAACCGGGTACCGAGTCCGGCGACGGGAAAAACGGCCTTGCGGATTCTTGGAAACGACACGGTCATCCGTTGACATCCTCTACGTGCAATGAAAGGGAACACCCTGGCGGCGACACTGCCGGCCCGGTCTGCGATGCATAGTCAGGAACGGCATCGTGCAGGCAGTCCCGCAAGGTCGGCAAGTCATATGCGGCCACGGCCTGCCGCAGACGCGCGAGTATGGCCAGAAGCCCGGCATCGTTCGGCCTGCCATCATATGCATCGACGCGCAGCAGCCCGGTTGCAGTGCTGGCCTCCGGTATAGGATGGAAACCGCAGGCCCCATGTCGAGACTGTACACCGCCCCTGCGCGGCACCCATCAGCAGATCAGACCACCGCATAGTTGAGCAGCGGCTTGACCGAGCCCCACTCTTTGCAGCTCGGGCATTGCCAGTGGTGACTGCGGGCGCCAAAACCGCACCGATTGCAGCGGTAGCTGGGGTTGCGCACCAACAGTTGGTCGGTGATGTGTTTGAGGTCGTGCAGGGTGGCCAGTGCATCCGCGCCTGCGGCCAGGCTCAGATCGATCAGCGCCGCCTCTCCACGCACCGAGGGGCGATCTTTCAACTGTTCGGCCAGATACTGACGGGCAGCGGCAATGCCCTCCTCGGCCTCCACCATTCGCGCCAACGCCAGCACTGGGGCAATCCCGCGATAGTGTTCGCACATGGCCGACAGAAAGGCGCGGGCGCCGGTGCGCTCACCGATTTTCTCGTACTGCGCAAGCAGCATCGGCAGGATCACCGGCAGAAAGTCGGGGTCATGGCGTGCGGCCCGCTCCAGCGCACGGATGGCGGCATGGGTGTTGCCAGCCTCGGCTTCCAGGCGCCCTTCGGCGATGCCCGCCCGCACTGACGTGGGATCCGCCGCATAGGCGCGCACGATGGCCGCACGGGCGGCCTCGACATCGCCATTACTCCGATGCCGTTCGGCCAGTTCACATTCGAAATGGGCAATCAGCTTGCCCATCGGCTGGCCGGTGACTTCTTCATACCGGATGGCATTGGCAATGGCTTTCTCCCAGTCACGCTCGGACTGGTAGATCTCGATCAGATGCCGCAATGCCTGCGGGGCGCGCTGATCCAGCTGGGCCAGATCGTTGAACACGGTTTCGGCACGGTCCAGCAGACCGGCGCGCATGTAATCCTCGCCCAGTGCCGACAGCGCCTGGATTTTCTGGGTATCAGTCAGATCCTGACGCTGTGCCAGGGCCTGATGCAGACGAATGGCGCGATCGACCTCGCCCCGACGACGGAACAGATGCCCCAGTGCCACCTGGGTTTCGAACGTATCCCGGTCGAGTTCGGCCACGTGCAGGAACAGCTCGATCGCCTTGTCGGGCTGTTCGTTCAACAGATAGTTCAGACCGCGGAAATAGGTGGTGGAGAGTTTGCTGACCTGATGGCCGCTATGGCGTTCACCACCCCGGCGCCCGATCACCCAGCCCGCCAGCGCCGCCAGTGGCACCGCGATGATGAACCACATCCACTGGTCGAGTAGCTCCATAGCCCGCCTGAACGTTCTGGTTGGGGCTGCCATACCGGCAGCGGTCTGCGTGTGCGCCAAGGCCAAGTGTCATCGGCCCGCGAAAACGCTTACGTACGTGGGTGTTTTCGCGCACCTTAAAGAGTAGCGAACTTTCCCGTCCCGGTACGACCATCGTGCGGCCCGCACCCGCAGGTGCCGGCGCTCACTCGCTGTCTGTCAGTGGGACGACATCCGCCACGCGTTCGCGCAGCTCTTTGCCCGGCTTGAAGTGCGGAACGTACTTGCCCGGCAGCGCCACCGCCTCCCCGGTCTTGGGGTTGCGGCCAGTCCGCGGCGGGCGGTAATGCAGCGAAAAACTGCCAAACCCACGCACTTCGATGCGCTGCCCCTGAGCCAGCGCGCTGCTCATCATCTGCAGCAGGGTCTTGACCGCAAGGTCAACATCCTCAGCCTTCAGATGTGGTTGCTGCTGCGCAAGCAGTTCGATGAGTTCGGACTTGTTCATGACAAAGGCTTGATGTCCATCCATGCAGACGGCCCGGCTGAATGCCGGGCCGCTGCTCAGGAATCTCCGAATACGTCGAAGATCCCCCGTCGGCTTCTGATGGCCGACCACGAATCCACCGCGCAAGCGACGGATTCGGGTGTGCCGAGCCCAGGCACGGCCCGGGCTCGGCGGCGGACTGACAACGCCCAGATGGCGTTGTTCAGACCTTTTCTACTTCCTACGGACGACCGCGGATCACTCGGCCTTATTCAGCTGCTCACGCAGCAGCGCACCCAGCCGGGTGGTTCCGCTGGCCGCTTCGGCATTGGCCTTGTTGTACTCGGCAATGGCCTCGGCGGTCTCGGCTTCGTCCTTGGCCTTGATCGACAGCTGCAGGGTGCGGCCCTTGCGATCCATGCCAACGAACTTGGCCTCGATCTGCTGACCGACCTTGAGCACCTGGCTTGCGTCCTCGACACGCTCGTCGCTGATGTCGCGGGCCATGACATAGCCCTCGACACCGTCGCCGAGATCGATCACCGCGCCCTTGGCGTCCACTTCCTTGACGGTGCCGGTCACCTTGCTGCCCTTGGGATGGGCGGCCACGAACTGACCCAGCGGGTTCTGCTCAAGCTGCTTCACGCCCAGGCTGATCCGCTCGCGCTCCGGATCCACCGCCAGCACCACGGCTTCCAAGGTGTCACCCTTCTTGTAGTTGCGGGCGAGGTCTTCGGCATTGGAATTCCAGCTGAGATCGGACAGGTGCACCAGACCGTCGATCCCGCCCTCCAGGCCGATGAAGATGCCGAAGTCAGTGATCGACTTGATCTGGCCGGACACCTTGTCACCCTTCTTGTGGGTTGCCGCAAACACTTCCCACGGGTTCTGGGTGCACTGCTTCATGCCCAGCGAGATGCGGCGGCGCTCCTCGTCCACATCAAGGATCATGACCTCGACTTCGTCACCCACCTGCACCACCTTGGCGGGGTTGACGTTCTTGTTGGTCCAGTCCATCTCGGAGACGTGCACCAGGCCTTCCACGCCCGGCTCGATCTCGACGAACGCACCGTATTCGGTGACGTTGGAGACCTTGCCGAACACGCGGCTGTTCGGCGGATAGCGGCGGGCGATGTTGTCCCACGGATCCTCGCCCAGCTGTTTGAGGCCCAGCGAGACACGGTTGCGCTCGCGGTCGTACTTGAGCACGCGCACTTCCAGCTCCTGCCCGACCTCGACCACTTCGGACGGATGGCGCACGCGCTTCCACGCCATATCGGTAATGTGCAGCAGACCGTCGATGCCGCCGAGGTCGACGAACGCACCGTAATCGGTCAGGTTCTTGACCACGCCCTTGAGCACGGCGCCTTCGACCAGCTTCTCCTGCAGCGCCTCGCGCTCCTCGGAATACTCGCTCTCGACCACCGCACGACGCGAGACCACGACATTGTTGCGCTTGCGGTCGAGCTTGATGAGCTTGAACTCCAGCTCCTTGCCTTCCAGGTAGGCCGGATCGCGCACCGGGCGCACATCGACCAGCGAACCCGGCAGGAACGCGCGGACGTCCTTGATATCGACGGTGAAACCACCCTTGACCTTGCCGCTGATGCGGCCAACCACGGTGGCGTTCTTCTCGAGGGCTTCCTCGAGCTCGTCCCAGACCATCGCACGCTTGGCCTTCTCACGGGAGAGCACGGTTTCGCCAAAGCCGTTCTCGATTGCATCGAGCGCGACCTTGACCTCGTCACCAATCTTGACGTCGATTTCGCCGGCCTCGTTGCGGAACTGCTCGATCGGCACGACGCCTTCCGACTTCAGCCCAGCATTGATGACCACAACATCGTTACGGATGTCGACCACGGTGCCCTTGACGATGGCGCCGGGCTTGAGCTTGGCCAGATCAGCCTGGCTGGCTTCGAACAGTTCGGCGAAGGATTCGGTAGCTGCGGAGTTCATGAAAAATCTCGGGTGGAATACACAGGCAGCGCACGAGACCGTGATGCTGCCCACCGGGTGGGTTGGCGCCAGTGCAGAACGCACCTTTGCCATGTGTGGTGGATGGGAAACCGCAGGCACGGATGTGCCAGCGGGGCCTTGAATCTGCCAACGAGGGAACCGCGACCGTCAGGCCGTGGGACGGGACACCAGGTCCAGCACCCGGGCGACCACCGCCTCGACGGGCAGCCCGGTGGTGTCGATGAGGACGGCATCGCTGGCCGGCCGCAACGGCGCCACCGCACGACTGGCGTCGCGGGCGTCGCGGGCGAGGATCTCTCGCAGCAGACCATCCATTGTTACCGAAACCCCTTTTTCTTTCAACTGCTTATAGCGCCTTTCCGCACGCTCCTCGGCGCTGGCGGTCAAAAACACCTTATAAGGCGCATCCGGGAAGATGACCGTCCCCATGTCGCGCCCGTCGGCCACCAACCCAGGCGGCCTGCGAAAAGCGCGCTGACGCTCCTTCAGCGCCGCCCTGACCTCGGGGATGGCGGCAATGGCCGAAGCGGCGGCGCCTGCGGTTTCGGTTCGCAGCTCATCGGTGGCGTCGGTGCCGTTGACGATCACCCGCAGCTCGCCGCTGCCATCGTCCCGAAAGGCGATATCGGTGTCGAACGCGCAGCGCACCAGGGCAGACGCGTCTGACAAGTCGATGTCAGACCAGCCGGCGGCAATGCCGACGGCGCGGTACAGCGCACCGGAATCGAGATAATGCCAACCCAGGCGGGCAGCAACGAGGCGGCTGACCGTGCCCTTGCCGGAGCCGGACGGGCCATCGATGGTGAGAACGGGAACCGAGGCATTCATGTCGGCCATTATGGCCGGCGACAGCCAATCCCGCACCCAGCCCTTGGCGAATGCCCCGTTACACGTCCTCCACCCATACCAACCCGAGCGCCAAAAGAAGATGGACGCATACGAGGTGTTGCTTGCAGGGCAGCCAAGCCGTTAGAATGCGCGGCTTCGCGTTCCACCCATTTTTCAATTGCCGAGGTTTCGTCATGAAGGTCCTGTCCTCCCTGAAGTCGGCGAAGACCCGTCACCGCGACTGCAAGGTGGTTCGCCGTCGCGGCAAGGTCTTCGTGATCTGCAAGTCCAACCCGCGTTTCAAGGCCCGTCAGCGCTGATCCGCCGACTGCCTGTCGTGTTCGGAAAGGCCGCCGCAAGGCGGCTTTTTCGTATCCTGGGCAGATCGACATAGAATCGCGGCTTCCACACCCGCATCGTCACGGAGCACTGTCATGGATCGCCTGTTGCGCTTTGTCCTCGCTTCCGCCCTGCTGGCGCCTGCCAGCCATGCCCTGGCACAAGACACCCAGACCGGGGATGTGCTTTTGATCCAGCGCATCCGCCAGGAACCGGCCAATCTGCCGGCACGCGGGATGACCGCACCCCAGGTCGAGGCACGCTACGGCGCACCCGCGCAGCGTCTGCAGCCGGTCGGCGGCCAGAAGCGTGCGTGGCCGGTGATCGAACGCTGGGTCTATCCGCAGTTCACCGTGTATTTCGAAAAGAACCGGGTGGTCGATGCGGTGGCCAACAAGGCCAGCCCGGACGAGCTCGGCCCGAAGCCAGCCAGCCGCTGATACCCGCGGCCATCCGACTGATCCAACACACATCGAATGTCTCGAGATTCCTTCCGTTTCCCCGCCGAGTGGGAGCCCCAGTCGGCGGTGCTGATTGCCTGGCCGCACGCCGGTACTGACTGGGCAGACCGTCTGGATGAGGTCGAAACCACCTACGTGGCGCTGGCGGCCGCCGTGACCCGGCACCAGCGCCTGCGCATCTGCGTGCCGGATGCGACTGTCGAAACTCGCGCACGGTCGCTGCTGGATGCGGCCAACGTCGCGCGCTCGCAGGTCGAATTCCTGCGCGTGGACTACGACGACACCTGGTTGCGCGACTCCGGCCCGATCACCCTGCGTGCGGCGGATGGCCGGCTCTGTCTGCTGGATTTCCGGTTCACGGCCTGGGGCGGCAAGTTCCAGGCCAGCCGCGACGACCGTCTGGTGGAAGTGCTGCATGCGCAAGGCGCGTTTGGCAATGCCGAGCGCCGGCGCATCGACTTCGCGCTGGAAGGCGGGGCCATTGAAACCGACGGTGCCGGCACCTTGCTCACCACCTGGCAGTGCCTGCACGAACGCCACCCAGATGCCTCACGGCAGGCTCTGACCGAGGCCCTCTGCACCTGGTTGCATCAGGATCGGGTGCTGTGGCTGGAGCACGGCGCGCTGGAAGGCGACGATACCGACGCCCACATCGACACCCTGGCCCGCTTCGCGCCAGACGATGCCATCGTGTACCAGGCCTGCGATGACCCGGCCGACAGCCATCATGCCCCGCTGCAGGCGATGGCGGCGGAGCTGGCGGCCCTGCGCACGCGCGATGGCCGGCCATACCGGCTGTTTCCCCTGCCCTGGCCACGCCCGATTCTGGATGCGGGTCGACGCCTGGCCGCAAGCTATGCCAACTACCTGATCATCAACGGCGCCGTGCTGATGCCGGCCTATGGTGACCCAGCCGACACCCAGGCCGCTGCGGTGCTGGCGGCGGCCTATCCAGGGCGGGACATCATCCCGGTGCCCTGCCGACCGCTGATCTGGCAGAACGGCAGCCTGCACTGCATCACCATGCAGTTGCCGCAAGGTGCGGTCTGAGTCCGCGGGTATTCCTTTCATCGACATGCTGCCATGACGCTCAAAACACTCCCCGTCGCGCTGGTGCAGGAACGCAATCACGGCGATGCCGACGCCAACCTCGCAGTGATCGAAACCCGCGTCGCCGAGGCCGCGGCCGCCGGTGCCCGGCTGGTGCTGCTGCAGGAACTGCACAACGGCGCGTACTTCTGCCAGCACGAGTCGGTGGCCGAGTTCGACCGTGCCGAGCCCATCCCCGGCCCCAGCACCACGCGCCTATCGGCGCTGGCCAAGCGCCACGGCGTAGTGCTGGTCAGCTCGCTGTTTGAAAAACGCGCCGCCGGGCTGTACCACAACACCGCGGTGGTGTTTGACAGTGACGGTACGCTCGCTGGCAAATACCGCAAGATGCATATCCCGGACGATCCCGGCTTCTACGAGAAGTTCTATTTCACCCCGGGCGATCTGGGCTTTACCCCGATCGACACCTCGGTGGGCCGGCTGGGCGTGCTGGTGTGCTGGGATCAGTGGTATCCGGAAGCCGCACGCCTGATGGCGCTGGCCGGTGCCGAGCTGCTGCTGTATCCCACCGCCATCGGTTGGGATCCGGACGATGCCCAGGACGAGAAGACCCGCCAGCGCGACGCCTGGGTGTTGTCGCATCGCGGTCACGCGGTCGCCAACGGCCTGCCCGTGCTGGCTTGCAACCGGGTCGGGCACGAACCCTCGCCGCTGGGCACCGCTGGCATCGACTTCTGGGGCAACTCCATCGTGCTGGGCCCGCAGGGTGAACTCCTGGCCGAAGCTGGCACCACACCCACCCTGCTGCTGGCCGAGGTGGACATGCAGCGCAGCGAACAGGTCCGCCGGATCTGGCCGTTCCTGCGCGACCGCCGCATCGATGCCTATGGCGATCTGGTGAAGCGTTACCGTGACTGACACCGCCACGCCCATGCCGGCGGCGGGGTTTGCCGGCCAGCCTGTGATCGAAGTCGAACGCGACGGCGTTCACTACACCCTGCTGGGCACCGCGCACGTCTCGCGTGCCAGTGTCGATGCGGTGTGTCAGGCCATCGACAGCGGCCAGTTCGATGCAGTGGCAGTGGAGCTGGACACACAGCGGCACAAGGCGCTGACCCAGCCCAATGCCATGGCCGAGCTGGATCTGGTCAAGGTCATCCGGGAAAAGAAAGTCGCGCCGTTTGCCGCCAACCTCGCCCTGGCCGCCTACCAGCGCCGGCTGGCCGAGCAGCTGGGCATCGAGCCGGGTGCGGAACTCAAGGCGGCTGCCACCGAAGCAGCCGCACGCGGGCTGCCGCTGCAACTGATCGACCGCGATGTCGGCATCACCTTCCGCCGCATCCTGCAACGGTTGCGCTTCTGGGACCGGCTCAAACTGGTCAGTAGCGTCATTACCGGCCTGTTCGAACGCGCTGACGTGTCCGAGGACGATATCGAGCGCCTGAAAGAAGGTGACCTGCTCGAATCCAGTTTTGGCGAGTTCGCCCGTCAAACCCCCTCGCTCTATGTCACCCTGATCGACGAACGCGATCAGTACATGGCCGCCAAGCTGCGCCAGCGCAACGACGGCGCGCGGCGCGTGCTGGCGGTGGTCGGTGCCGGCCACCTCAAAGGCATGGCCCACTATCTCGCTAACGACACACGTGCCCCCGAGGCGCTGCTGGCGGAACTGTCTGAGGTGACCCCAAAGCGGCGTATCCCCTGGATCACCCTCACCCTGACCACCCTGATTGCGGCCGGCATCGTCTGGGGCTATCTCCACGGCGGCTTGGCGCTTGGACGCGCTCTGCTACTGCAATGGGTCGGCTGGACCGTCGGCTTGACCGCGCTCGGCGCCCTGCTGGCCGGCGCGCACCCGTTCAGCCTGCTGGCGGGTGCCATTGCCGCCCCGTTCAAGCCATTCCGGCCCGGACTACCCTCGGGCATGTTCAGCGCGCTGGTGGAAACCCATCTGCGCAGGCCCGCCTATCCGGATTTCCTGGCCCTGCGCGATGACGCGCAAACACTGAAGGGCTGGTATCGCAACCGGGTGACGCGGGTGCTGCTGGTGTTCATGCTGACCAATCTGGGCACCGTGGCCGGCGAATGGCTGGCGGGCGCCCGCATCCTTGGCAAGCTGCTGGGTTAGACCCTGTGCTCACGCCAGACGCCGCGCCTAGGGAAAAGCCGTCGTCAGGCCTTCTCTAGGCGCACTCACCCGACAACGACCTGATCTCTACGCCCCGACTGGCGGGCTTTGGCGATCAGCCGCCCCATGCCGGCGCGCAGATCGTCCAGCAGGGCGTAGATGGTCGGCAGGAACAGCAGCGTCACGACGGTCGAAAACGCCAGCCCACCGGCGATGGCGCGCGCCATCGGGTAGTACGGCGGGCCGTCGCCGGCCACCTGGGTATTGGACAGGGCGATCGGGATCATCGCCAGGATCGCCGTGCCCATCGTCATCAGGATCGGCCGCAAACGCTCGCGGCTGCCTTCGACCAACGCATCGACACGCGACAGGCCGCGCCGGCGCAGGTTGTTGATGTGTTCGATCATGACGATGCCGTTGTTCACCACCACGCCCATCAGCACCAGGATGCCGATGAAGGCCATGATGTTGAACGGGGTATCGGTCAGCCACAGCAGCCAGAACACGCCGAAGACCGAAAACAGCACGCAGCTCATGATCGCCAGCGGAAACAGCAGCGACTCAAACACCGAGGCCATGACGATGAACATCAATACCAGCGCAATCGCCACGTTGCGCAGCATCTGCTTGTTCATGTCGATGTTCATGCCAAAGCCGCCGCCCTCGAAGGTGATGCCATAGCCGGGTGGCAGGTCGAGCGACTTCACGGTGGCTTCGATGTCTTTGCGGGCCTGCTCAAGCGTGGCACCGGGTGCCAGGTTGGCCTGCACCTTGAGCATGGTTTGGCGATTGACGCGCTGGATCGTGTTGGCAGACGGTGTGGTCTGCACCTGCACCATCGCCAGCAGTGGCACGCTGCGCCCGTCCGGCGTGCGCACGATGAACGATTGCAGATCCTGCGCACCGAAGTGCTCGGCGCCCTTGAAGCGCACGGTCACCGGAAGCTGCACCTCGCCGCGCTGAAACTCGCGCAGCGGCGCGCCACGCAAGGCCAACCCGACGAACTGCGCCACCTGCTGAGCGGAAAACCCGTAGGCGGCGGCACGCTCACGATCCACCCGCACTTTCAGCTCACTGCTGGCATCGCCCAGGTCCACCCGCACGTCGCGCAGGGTCTTGCTACGCGCAAGCACCGGAACCAGGGTATCGGCGATATCACGCAGGGTTTGCGTGGAATCGCCGACCAGGCTGAACTCGATACCCTTCTCGTTGCCACCCATCCCGCCCTGGCGGCCAATGCCAATGTTGGCACGCGCCGATGGCGGCAGCTCTTTGCGCAGGATTTCCTCAACCTGCATGGCCCGCGCCGGATCTTTGCTGTCGAGGGTGAGCTCGGTCATGGCCCAGCCCTGCTCGGCATACCGCGAGTACAGCTGGCGGATGCCAAACCGCTGCCGGTTGTCGTTGAGATAGCGCTCCACCGCGGCCACGGTGCGGCCCATTTCTTCTTTGGAATACGAGCCTTTCCACTGGTAGAACAGGGCGATCTTGCCCGGCTCCTGATCATCGCCGGTATCGCCCTTGGAGTAGTGGATCGGAATCAGACTGACCGCACTGATGGCCAGAATGCCCGCCACCGCCCAGCCACGATGCAGCAGGGTCCAGCGCAGAAAACGGGCGTACCGCGCCTGCAGGCGGGTGATGAAGGGCGATTTGACCGCCGGTGGGGTCTTCAGCCGTGCCGACAGCATCGGGATCAGGCTGATGGCCACCAGCCACGATGCCAGCAGCGACACGGAAATGGTGACCGCCAGCTGGGTCAGGTAGATGGTCAGCACGTTTTTCTCGCCAAACATCATCGGCAGGAACACGATGCAGTGGCACAACGTGCCGGCCGACAGCGCGATTGCCACGTGGCGGGTGCCGATGATCGAGGCCAGACGCGGGTTATCCGGATATTTCTCGCGCTCCTGATAGATGCTCTCCACCACCACGACCGCGTTGTCCACCAGCATCCCCACGGCCAGCAGCAGGCCCATCATCGACAGCACGTTGAGGGTGATGCCGGCGAAGTACATGAACCCCAAGGTCATGATGAAGCAGATCGGGATCGCGGTCGTGACCATCAGGGTGGACGGCCAGTGCCGCAAAAATGCATACAGCACGATCAGCGACAGCAACAGACCGATTGCACCCGCTTCGGCCAGCGCCGCCAGTGAGCTGACCACCGCATCGCCCTGGTCATCGACGATGTCGATCTTGATCCCGGCCAGCGCCGGGTCGCGCTGCAACTCGGCCAGCTCCGCCCGCACTGCCCGCGACAGATCAACCAGATTGGCGGCCCGTTCTTTGTAGATATCGACACCGACACTGGGACGACCATCGATCTGGCGCACGTAGTTCATGCGCTGCGGCTGCAGTGCCACCTCGGCAATGTCGCCCAGCCGCAGACCACGTGCGTTGACCGGCAGGTCGCGTAGCTGCTGCAAGCTGGTCAGCTCACCCTTGGGCTGGATGCGCAAACGCCGGCCGGCGTCGGTGATTTGCCCGGCGGAGACGGAAAAATTGGCCGCCTGCAGACGCGCAACCAGCTCGTTGAGCACGATGCCGTTGGCGGTCAGGCGGTCGGGGTCGATGGCCACCACCACTTCCTGAACCGGCACGCCCTCCACTTCCACCCGCGCCACACCCGGCAGCCGTTCCAGACGGCGCTTGATGCTCTGCTCGATCAGCTCGCCGCGTGCGGTCAGATCGTCGCGGCTGGTCAGGCGCAGGCTGATCGCTTCCTGGTCCCCCGTGCTCCAGCGCCGAACGAAATACCGCTTGAAGTCGGTGGGCAGCTGGTCGCGGATGGCATCGATGCGTTCCCGTGCTTCCGAGGCGGCCACCGCCACATTGCGCCCCCAGTCGGTGAACTGCACGAACACACCACCGCCTTCGGCGCCGGCATTGGAACGCATCGACTTGATGCCGGTCATGGTCGCCAAGGCTTCTTCGACCGGGCGCACCAGGGTGCGTTCGACCTCTTCCGGGGTCGACCCTGGATACGGCAGCTGGATGAAGATGAACGGCGCCGAGACCTCCGGCTGCGACTCCAGTGGCAGGCGGAATGCGGCGATCAACCCGATCACCACCATCGATACGAACAGCATGATGGTGGTGACCGGCCGGCGGATGGACAGCTCGGTGATGTTCATCGGCGCTTAGCCCCCGGCTCCGTGCCCACCCGGCGTGGCCAACGGATCCTGTTCGTGCGCCAGCGCCTCGGCTACCGCCTGCGCATCGCGACGCACGCGCCGGCCACGTTCGGCATACGCCTCGTCGGGTTTGCGATCCAGCAGGTCGTACATCACCGGGATGACCACCAGCGTCAGCAGGGTGGACACCAGCAGGCCACCAATGACCGTCACCGCCATCGGACTGCGCACTTCAGCGCCATCACCAATGGCCAGCGCCAGCGGCAGGAAACCGAACACCGCCGTCAGCGTGGTCATCATGATCGGCCGCAGACGCGAACGCGCGCCGTCCACCAGCGCCTGCCGTTTCGGCACGCCGGCCTCGCGCAGCTGGTTGACCTTGTCGATCAGGATGATGGCGTTCTTCACCACCAGCCCGACCAGCAGAATCAAGCCGATGAACACCACCACCGATACCGGCGAGCGGGTCAGCAAAAGCGCCGCCACCGCGCCGACCAGCGCCAGCGGGATGGTGAACAGGATCACGAACGGGTGCAGCAGCGATTCGAACTGCGAGGCCATCACCAGGTACACCAGGAACACCGCAAGCGCGAACGCAAACAGCAACGAGCGGATCGACTCGCCCAACTCCTGCCCCTGACCGCCGATGGCAATGCTGATGTCGGTGCCAAGCGGATTGGCCGCCACCATGCTTTGCACCTCCTTGATCGCGGTTCCCAGGTCGATATCACGCAGATTGGCCGAGACGATCGCCACCCGCCGATGATCGGCGCGATGGATCTCGCTGGGGCCGGAGGTGGCGATCACCTGTGCCACCGACGCCAGCTCCACTGGTGCGCCCTTGCCGGGATTGACGATCAGCCGGCGAATGTCCTCCACCGAGGCGCGATCGGCCTCGCGCACCCGCACCAGCACGTCGATCTTGCGGTCGCGGAAGCTGTACCGAGTGGCCACTTCACCGGCGATCTTGCGAGTCACCGCATCAGCGATCTGGCGGGTGGTCAGACCCAGCGCCGCAGCACGCTCCTGGTCGAACACGATCTGGATTTCCGGAAACCCCTGCTCCACCGACGACTTGACGTCGGCATAGTGCGGATTAGCGCGCAGCATCTCCGCCAGGCGGTTGCCGGCCGCACGGATGGCGTCGAGATCTTGGCCGGCGACTTCGATTTCCAGCGGCGGCGCCAGCGAGAACAGTTCGGGGCGGCTGAAGTTGACCTGCACATCCGGATAACCGGCCATGGTGCGGCGCAGCGCCTCGATCAGCGGTGCCTCGCGGCGGGTGTCGGTCATCACCACCGACAGACGGCCGATGTTTTCGCCGCTCTCGGTCGGGTTGGCATCCAGCCGGGTGCCGGTTCCGGATACGCCGTACAGCACCCGCACGCCCGGATCGCGGGCATGTGTGGTCTGCACCGTCTGAATCAGCGCATCGGTCTGCGCCAATGGCGTGCCAGGCGGCAGTTTGGCGGTCATCTCGAAGCGGTCCTGCGCCAGCTGCGGGATCAGGTCGGTCCCCAGCAGCGGCAGGACGGCCAGCGTGGCGGCAAAGGCCAGGGCGGCGGTCAGCAGCACCGGCGCCGGTCTTGCCAGTGCCTTGGGCAATAGCCGCAGGTAGGCCTGCTCGGCACGCGCGTAGGGCCGCATCGCCAGCTCGCTGGCCCGGTGCATCAGCGGCCCGATCAGGGCCGCCAAGACCCGCCAGGCACGCACGATGAGCCACACCACGGCATACACCATAACGCGCAGCAACGCCCCCAGTCGCCGTCCGACATGAACCAGCGGGGCCTGCCAGCCGCGCACGGGTGGCGCTGAAACCACCGGGGGTTCTTCGGGAAAGCCCAGCGGTGGCCGGCCCTTGAGCGAGCTCAGCATCGGAATCAAGGTCATGGCCACCAGCAGCGACACCGCGATGGCAATCGCCACGGTCAAGGCCTGATCCCGGAACAGCTGCCCGGCGATGCCCTGCACGAACACCAGCGGCAGGAACACGGCGATGGTGGTCAGGGTCGAGGCGACCACGGCCATGCTGACTTCGCGGGTCCCTTCGATCGCGGCCTCGACGATGCCCAGCCCACGCTCACGCGCCTTGGCAATCGATTCCAGCACCACGATCGAGTCGTCCACCACCAGCCCGGTGGCCAGGGCCAGGCCGCCCAGCGACATCACGTTGAGGCTCAACCCAAGCTGGCCCATGACGAAGAAGGTGGCGATGATCGACACCGGGAGCGACAGGCTGATCACAAAGGTGCTCCAGCCATCGCGCAGGAACAGGAAGATCACCAGGATCGCCAGCACACCGCCGATCACACCATCCACTTTCACGTCGCGGATGGCATTGCGAATGAAGACCGACTGGTCTTCGATGACGGTCAGTTCGACATCCCGCGGCAGCTGCGTGCGAATCTTGGCAAGCCTGTCCTGCACGGCATCGGCCGTGGCCACGGTGTTGGCGTCGCCTTCCTTGTAGATGGCCAACTCCACCGCCTCGCGGCCGTTCAGACGGATGATGGTGTCGCGCTCCTTGTACCCCTGGCGCACCTCCGCCACATCGCCCAGCCGCAGCGCTTGCGGGCCGGCACCGGCGTTGCCGTTCCCACCGCCCTGGGCCAGCGCCGCCATCACGCTGGCATTGCCACTGGCGGCGGCCACCCGCATCGCTGCCTGGGTGGCGGCATTGCCAGTCGTGGCCGGGCGCGTGGTCAGCAGCAAGTTGCGGATTTCATCGACACTGGCGAACTGGTTGACCGTGCGCACCAGAAACCGCTGTGTCCCCTCCTCCAGTCGACCGGCGGAGAGGTTCACGTTCTCCTGCTGCAGACGCTGAATCACGGCGTCAATGGACAGCCCCAGCTGCGCCAGCTTGCGCTGGTCCACGTCCACCTGAATTTCATCCTCGAGACCACCGCCCACCTTGACGGCCGCAACACCCGCCACGGGTTCCAGACGGCGTTTGAGATCCTCGTCGGCGTAGCGACGCAGTTCCATCAACTGGCGCAAAGCATCCGCCCCCTCGCCTGACTGGCGCGGCGTCAGTGCCAGCCGCATGATCGGCTGGGTGGAGGGATTGAAGCGCAGCAAAACCGGCGGCTTGGCATCCAGCGGCAGCTGCAGCGACTCCATCTTGTCGCGCACGTCCAGGCTGGCCTGGTCCATGTTGGTGCCCCAGGCAAACTCCAGCACCACGTCGGCCTGACCGGTGCGGGAAATCGACTTGAGCTTGCGCAAACCCTTGACCACGCCCAGCGCTTCTTCCGCGGGTTGCGAGATCAACGTCTCCACCTCGGCGGGCGCGGCACCGGGGTAGTCGATGCGCACCGTCAGGGTGGGATAACTGAGCTCGGGCAAGAGGCTCACTTTCAAGCTACCCAGCGAGATCAACCCGAACAGCACCAGCGTCAGCGTCAACATGGCAATGGTGACGCGACGGCGGGTCGAAAACTCGGCCAGACTGCCGGCCCGGTCGGGCCGGGGCGGCGACACGTGCGATGAGGGTGTGCTCATTGGGCTGCCTGCGCTGTCACCGCCGTGGATCGAAGCACCCGCACCGCACTGCCTTCACGCAGCGCCGCCTTGCCGGCGACTACCACTTGGTCGCCATCCTTGAGCCCCTTGCGCACCTCGACCCAGGGCCCATCCTCATAGCCAAGCTCCAGCGTGACCCGGTGCGCCTTGCCGTCGCGCACCACGTACACCGCAGGCTGGCCGCTGTCTTCCAGCAGGGCTGCCCGCGGAATCACCAAGGCATCGGCACGCTGGTCGTAATCGATGCGCATCCGTCCGAACATGCCCGGCTGCAGGCCGCCCTCGGACTCGAATGCACACACCACCCGAAACGTCCCGCTGCCGGCATCGACCACCGGCGACACCCGGTCAATACGACCAATGAACGTCTTGCCTGGCAGCGGATCGACCGTCAGCTCCACTTTCTGGCCCGGCTTGAGTGTGGCGATTTCGCGCTCAGGCACGTTCAACGTGGCCTCCAGGCGCGACGTATCGACCACGGTGAAGATCGGCGTATTGATCTGCACGAAGTTGCCAGGCTTGATCTCACGACTGGCCACGACCCCGGAAATCGGTGATTTCACCTCGCCATACGACAGCTCGAGCTTGGCCAGACGCAAAGTTGCGCGGGCGTTATCGAGATCGAACCGCAACTGATCCAAATCGCTGGCGCTGACCATCTTCTGCTCAGCCAGCTGAAGGGCACGGTTGTAGTTCGCCTCCAGCTTGCGCACCTGGGCCTCGGCCTGAGCGACCTGCAACTTGGCACGATCACGGTCGATCACGACCAGGGTCTGCCCCGCTGCCACGTGCTGACCGACATCGGCCAGCACCTGCAAGGCGATACCGGACGTCTTGGCCACCACCTGCGCCTCAGCGCGGGCCTCCAGCGGCGCACTACCGTGGTAACTGGCCGAAATCGACCGCCGCTGGGCGTTGACCACCTCCACAGGCACCGCCTCCGGCGCCTGCGCCTTGGCCGCATCGGGCTGGGCGTCCGGGCCGCCGCTGGCGCGGCAGGCCGACAGGCCCGGCAGCAGCGCCAGCACCAGCAAGGCCGGAATAACCGGCAAGGGACGAACTGAATGCGGGATCGAGCGAACAAGGCGATGCATGATGAATGCGTAAACCAGATGATGGTGTTGTAGTCAAGTATTGCACCACTCCATCAACCCCGCATCCGCCGAAGGTCATGGTTGACAGGCCGGCATTCCAGCCTGCCGCACCCGCACTCTCCGAACAACACGGACGATTGCCGTTAGTGGCGGATAGCCAAACAGGCAGGAAGCGCAAGCGAGTGATGCGTATGCACCAGATGTGGCATACCGGCGTTCCCGCCGGCTGGATGCAAGCGCCCCCCTGACGCATGTGACAGGCAACATTCGTCGTTATACTCGCCACATGAACGCCCGCTGAGGGCCCGTTCGCCCAACACACCTGACTACGGGAACCGCCCGATGATGCGACCGCTGTCGATTGCCGCAAGCCTCGCCCTGCTGATGGTGGCTGCCACCGCCATCGCCCAGGATCCTGCCCCTGCTGCTGCCAGCCCGACGCCGGACAGCAGCCCCGCCGCGCTCAAGGGGGACCCGGTGCGTGGCAAGGGGTTGACCTACACCTGCCGTGGCTGCCACGGCATCACCGGTTACAAGAATGCCTATCCCAGTTATCACGTGCCGATGATCGGGGGGCAGTCGGAAACCTACCTGCGCAATGCCCTGAACGAATACCGCAACGGCAACCGCAAGCATCCGACCATGCAGGCGCAGGCGCAGAGCTTCTCCGAGCAGGATATCGCCGACATCGCCGCCTACCTGTCCAGCCTGAAGTGAGCCGACCATGACCAAGCGTTCCCCGATTCTGCTGGCCCTGGCCTGCACGCTGGCCGTCAGTGCCTGCGGTGGCCCGTCCGAAACCACGCCGTCCACGGCCGCCGAGGGCGAACACGCCCCGGCCACCACCTCCTCGTCCGCCGGCCTGCCCAAGGGCAACGCCCAGGCCGGCATGGAGCTGGCCACCAAGGGCGGCAACGGCATCGCGGCCTGCACCTCCTGCCATGGTGCCGAGGGCAATGCTCCAATCGACGGCATGTATCCGATGATCGGCGGCCAGTATGCCGACTACATCGAACACGCCCTGCAGGCCTATCGCAACGGCACTCGCGCCGGTGGCACCGCCGACGTGATGGCAGCCCAGGCCAAGGCCTTGAGCGACCAGCAGATCGCCGACCTGGCCGCGTATTTCCAGAGCGTGCCGCCCCGGCTGCGCGACCTGCACGCCGTCGATTGATCGCACAACCTGTCCACGGCGTGCCGTGGCAGGTCACGCCCATGGCCACCAGCCACGCCCACTCAGGGCGTAGCGGTCAGCTGCTTGCTCGAACGGGTTGTGCACCGACACGCCGCCGGACAGCCAATACAGCACCGGCATCAGCGGCCCCAGTAGCATGGTCTGGTAGACATGGGCGCGTTCGTGGTCGGCCAGCACGATGGGCGGATCCTGTGTATGCCCAGCGGCATGGGCATAGGTATGGCATAGGCGGGTAAGACACTCGCCGGTATCCAGAATCACATTTCCCAGGGTCAGGGCCCCGCCCGGCCCCCAAGGCACCCGGGAAAACACCAGCGCATGCGCCCGGCGGCTGACGTACACCTGGGCACCCGCCGTCAGTGCCAGCGCCCCCACCGCAAGTCCCAGCACGCTCACCGGCAGCGCCCACACCATGCCCAGCCCCTGCGCCAGCCACACCAGCGGGCGCGGCCAGGCGTCAGCGTTTCGCCAGCCAGGCATGGATGGTGTCGGGCACCTCGCGCTGGGCACGCGAGGACACGTAAATGCCGATGTGACCGCCCTTGAACGAAAGCTCGGTGTAATCACTGCTTCCGCACAGCCTGCGCAGTGCGCGTGAAGCATCGGGCGGCACCAAGTGATCCTGCTCGGCATAGATGTTGAGGATGGGCATCTCCAACATGCCCAGATGCACCTCTCGCCTACCGATCTTCGCGCCGCCTTTGACCAGTCGGTTTTCCTGGAAAAACTGCTTGCTGAACTGGCGGAATGCCTCACCAGCTTGGTCGGGCGAGTCGAAGATCCACTGCTCCATGCGCAGGAAATCCCCCATCGCCTTGCGATCGTCCAGCTGCTCCAGCATCCCCACGTACTTCTGCACGAACAGCCGCCAGGGCTTGAGCATCAGGTAGGTGAAGTTCATCAGGTCGGCCGGCACGTTCCCCAGGGTGTCAACCAGAAGATCCACGTCAACCGCGCGGTTCCAGTTCGACAGCATGTTGTCCGGGGTGTGGAAATCCACCGGCGTGACCATGGTGATCAGATTACGCACCCGCTCGGGACGCAGCGCCGCATGACACAGCGAGAACACCCCGCCCTGGCAGATGCCCAGCAGGTTGATCGCGGGAACCTGATGGTGAGCACAGAGATGGTCGATCGCCCCGCCGAGGAAGCGCTCGACATAGTCGTCCAGCGTCAGATAGCGGTCGGAGCGATCCGGGTACCCCCAGTCGATCACATAGACGTCTTCGCCGCGTGCCAGCAGGCCTTTGACCAGCGAGCGGTCATCCTGCAAATCGACCATGTAGGGGCGGTTGACCAGCGCGTAGCAGATCAGCAGCGGCACACGTGCGGTCGGCGGCTGTTTGCCGCGGAAGCGATACAGCACGACCTTGCCATCGCGCCAGACCTCTTCGCGCGGGGTGGCACCCACCTGCACGTCCTGAAGCTCGCGCAGGGTGCTGATCGACGCAAGCAGTTTGCGTTGCAGCCGGAGGGCCTCCTCCGTCAGCGTTTCGGGAGTGATGGCAAGCGGGCTGGGCATAGGTCAGCGCTTCCTGGTTTTGGGCGTGGCCTTGGAGGATCGGGTGCGGGCGGCAGACTCACTCGGCCGTTTGGCCTTGGCGGGTGCAGCCCGTTTGCTGGAAGGGGTCTTGTTGGCGCGGGCAGCCGTTGTCCGCGATTTGGACCGGGCCGGCTGCGCGCCCTCGGCCGGGGCGGCAGGCGCGGAAGCAGCGGTGCCGGCACCCTGACGCAAGCGGCGTTCGAGATCGGCGATCTTGCGGTAGGCACTGTCCAGCTCGGTCCGTCCGGGCACGCCCAAAAGCGTGGCCAGCGCCTCGCCAATCGCCTGCGCCGCACTGCGTAGCTGCATCTGGGCATTGATCAGCTCGCCCAATACCTGCCGGAACTCCAGTGACAACGCGGCATCGTTCCAGGCGTCTTCGGCGGCATCCACCCAGACATCAAACAGCGCCCGCACGCTGGTCAGCTGCTGACCCGGCGCCTCATGTTCACTGAGTTTTGCCTCGAACCGACGGAAGGCCTGCTGGGAAATCCGGCCCAGCAACGCAAGCCATGCCTCCTGCGCCGCCTGGACACGCAACTGTGCACGGCCCAACGCCTGCCAGCGGGCCTGATGCTCACGAGTAAAACCGAACGCTGGCAGCCCCAGGGTTAGCCCGGCCTGCTCACGCATTGCCTGCGTCCACGGTGCTGCCAGCGCGCTCCACTGTCCGGCCATGTCCAAACCAGACCCCGGCATGCCCTGCATCATCGCGGCAAACGGGTTGTCCCCCACGATCTCGCGCCAGGCCTGCACCACGTCCTGGGTGGAATGCGCGCCACTGCCGACCCTGAGCGCCACCTGCTGCATCTTGACCAGCCAGTCGGCCAACGGCAGACGCAACGCAGCCAGTGCCGGTTGTGCAGCCATCAGGGCATCGAGTTGCGCCCGCCAGGTATTGAGGGCCTGCTCAAGCCCTGCCGTCGCGGCATTGGCATCCTGGCCGGGCAACGCGGCCTGCAATGCATCGCGCCAGAGGGTCCAGTACTGGCGCGCCAGCGCCATCGGGTCGGTGTCTTGGGTACTCATGTCGCCTCCATTGCCCCGGCATGCTAGCAATGCCGGTGCGGCATGACCATGACAGCCCGATCAGACACCCGGGTTCAGCGTGGGATGGCGAGGTTGTCCGCGCTCAATACCGCGCCTGGTGCGCGCAAGGTCGGGGTGATCTCCGCATCATCGGGCAGTGCGGCGCGGTGGTCCAACCAGGCATCGACCCGATCCAGCGCGGCATACACATATGGCAGCAGCGGCACATAGGCAGAGGACAGCTGCGGCAGCCCGAGGAAGGCATCGAAATGCTGCGCATGGTGCACCTGCCAATACCTCACCGTGCGTCCAGACTGGCGCGCCATCGCCACATACGGGGCGCTGGAAAAGGCGGGTGGTACCAGCCCGTCATCGGTGCCGTGAACCACCACCACCGGCAGACCTGGGCGTGGCGGCCGTGCCCGGGTTGCCTCGATACCATCCCGGACCCGCCTGGCATCAGCGCTTTGCCCGTCCCACAGCGCACGCAGGCATTGCAGACCGGTCAGGCCGAGATCAGCCAGCGGCTGCGGATCGACGATCCCCACCCCGCCCCCCGGTGGGATGCCGCTGGCATCGGCCCACCAGGCGGCCCGTTCCACCGCACTGGCCGCACGCGGACTGAAATCGGGATTCAGCGCGGCGTAGCGATACCCGCAGGGATGGGCATCGTGCGGGTAACGCCCATAGGCCGAGGCATAGGCCACCGCCACCGTTCGCCACAAATCAAAGCCGACACTGATCGCGCCCGCCCGCAAGGCGGCATCCGTCCAGCCGGCTGCATGCAGTCGCGCCAATGCGTCCTGCTGCCACTGCACAGGGGTCATGCCGGAAAGCAAGCCGCGCGCGGCCATGGCGGCGCAGCGCAGGTCGCTTCCGGGTGCCGGTGGCAGCCCCAGTGCTGGCAGGGCACAGGGCATCCAAAGCGCAGCCTCGGTGGCGTAGTCATACAACGGACGGGCACCGGCAGCCGCGGCCAGCACGCTGGGTTCGCCGGCAACCACCGCATCCAGCCACGGGGTCGTGTCTTCGGCCGCACGCAACACCGCACCACCGCCATTGGAAATGCCGACGGCGATGATGCGGGTATTGTCGAACGTGAAAGGGGCCTGGCCAGGGAACGCCTCTTCCAGCATCTTCAGTGCGAACTCCGCAGCCTGACGCACATGCTGGCCCCAGTCCGCCTCGGGGTTATCCAGCGAGTGCGCATGCTTGAAGGCCACCCCCTGCCCGCTTGCCGGGGTCGGGACAAAGGCCAATGCCGCCGAATCGGCTGTGGCCTGCCGACCATCAGCAGCAAATCCGATACCAGCGTCCAGATCGAAATAATCGGTGCCGGCCCCCTTGTCGGTATAGGCCACTGCACAGCCTTTCGGCAGCCCCCAGGCACCGGCCACCGCGATGGCGCCATAAATGCCACGTGAGCCGGAAGACGCCGTGACCACCACGCAGCGTTTGCGGGTGTCGAATGTATCGGGCACCTGCACCAGCACACGATGCGGCTGCTGCCGCCCCGGCAGGCGGGCATAGGCACTGAACTCGCGGCCCGGCACCGGCGCCAGCGAACCGTACACCGCGCCATATCCGCCGCCGGGTGCGAGATCAGCGATGCCACGCCAGTTGCTCCACAACGCACGCCGGCGCAGCTCTGCGGGTGTCGGGTTGGCCGGATCAGCAAATGCAGGCGGCAGCATTGACTGCAGGCCGGCCAGCCCCAGGCCGCCAGTCAATAGATCGTCCTGACCCCGATGCTCGGTCACACGCACGGCAGTGAACACGGCAGGCACCTCCCGAGATGCGGTGGACATGCTGGCGCAGGCGCTCAGCAGCAGGATCAGCGCGATCAGGGCGCAGAGTCTGACAGTTTGCATGCACCGACCATAGCGTGTGTGGCAACCGCAGGCATCGTACTTTGGTCTGATCGCCCCCCAGTCTGCAGGCCGGACTGCTAGCGTATTGGGATTCACGCCAACGCGGAGAACCCTTATGAGTGATCGTTTCCTGCATGGCCGAACTGCCCTGGTCACTGGCAGCACGTCCGGGATTGGCCTGGCGATTGCACAGGCATTGGCGGCTGCCGGTGCGCGGGTCGCAATCAATGGGCTGGGCAGTCACGAACAGATTTCCGCCGCAATCAAGGCGGTCGATACTGCCGGCAATGGCGGCACCCAACATTTCTCTGCCGATCTGCGCGACCCGACCGACATCGCAGCAATGATGACGGCGCTGGCCGACTGGTCGGACGGTGGCGTCGATATCCTGGTCAACAATGCCGGCATCCAGCACGCCGTGCCGCTGGCGCACATGCCGGTGGAGAAATGGAACGACATCCTCGCCATCAACCTGTCGGCAGCCTTTCACACCATGCGTCTGGCACTGCCAGCCATGGCTGCACGCGGCTATGGCCGGGTCATCAACATTGCATCCGTGCATGGACTGGTGGCGTCACGCGACAAAGCCCCTTACGTGGCCAGCAAGTTCGGGTTGGTGGGTCTGAGCAAGGTCGCCGCCTTGGAATATGCGGCAGAAAGCGATCGTGCCCGCGGTGGCATCACCGTCAACTGCATCTGCCCGGGATGGGTGGAAACACCACTGATCGAACCGCAAATCGAAGCACGTCGTGGCGGCGGCAGCCGTGACGATGGCATCCGCGCCCTGCTGGCAGAGAAGCAACCCAGCCTGCGGATGACCCTGCCGGAAGAAATCGCTGCGCTAGCCGTATTCCTGTGCCGCCGTGAAGCGCACAACATCACCGGTGCCGCCCTGCCCGTGGACGGCGGCTGGACTGCACAATGACGCCATGCCCTGCCTGCTGATTGCCGACGACCACCCGCTGTTCCGCGCCGCGCTGCGTCAGACCGCACGCGACGCACTGTCTGGGGTGGATGTGCTGGAAGCAGGCACGCTGGAGCAGGCACTCAGCCTGCTTGAGCAGCATCCTCAAATCGATCTCGTCCTGCTTGATCTACACATGCCGGACAACCATGGCCTGGCCGGGCTTGCCGCGATCCGTGCACAGTTCCCGGGCGTGGCCGTGGTGGTGGTGTCGGCCAATGACGATCCACGGGTGGTCCGTCGCGCACTCGACCACGGTGCCGCCGGCTATCTGCCCAAGAGCGCCGGGCTGGATGAACTACGGGCGGCGATTCTGGCCGTCCTGGCCTGCGAGACCTGGCTGCCGCCGGCACTGCGCGCCAGTGTCGCGCGTGCCCAGAGCACACCGGCCGACACCGAACTGGCAGCGCGGTTAGCCAGCCTGTCGCCGCAGCAGTTCCGGGTCCTCACACTGGTAGCCGAGGGCCTACTCAACAAGCAGATCGCCGATCGCCTGGGTGTGCAGGAACGCACCGTCAAGGCGCACCTGACCGCGATTTTCGAGCGGCTGGGCGTACGCAATCGCACGCAAGCCAGTGGTGTGCTGCGGGCATTGATGCTGCCGGATCCGAGCCGACGCACCGAGCCATGAAGCATTGGCGATTTTTTCGCCACACCTCTTGACAGCCGCATCATGCAAGGCGCGCAGCACGTTGTCCACATCGTTATCCGAAACTCATCCACAGATGCTGTGGAGAAACGCGTCGGAATCAGGCTATCTCACCCCAAAACTGGCTGGCGATTTTTTCGCCACACCTCTTGACACCCGCATCACGCAAGGCGCGCAGCACGTTGTCCACATCGTTATCCGAAACTCATCCACAGATGCTGTGGAGAACGCGTCGCCCATCGCCAACAACCGCCCCAGAGGCCTGGCGAAAAAATCACCAAACCGCTTGACAGCCGCGCCACGCAAGGCGCGCAGCGCGTTGTCCACATCGTTATCCGAAACTCATCCACAGATGCTGTGGAGAAACGCAGGTGGCTGACGAGGGTGCTCATGACAACACCCCCGCCAGTTCACGGCTGACTCAAAAAGTGGCCGCATCGATCACGAAACGGTACTTGACATCACCGCGCAGCATCCGCTCGTAGGCCATCTCGATCTGATCGGCATGCACCAGCTCGATATCCGCCACGATCCCGTGCTGTGCGCAGAAATCGAGCATTTCCTGCGTCTCGGCAATACCGCCGATCAGGGAACCGGCAATCGCCTTGCGGCCAAAGATCAGGCCCGACACCGAAGGACTCGGGTGCGGGCTGGCAGGCGCCCCGACCAGACACAGCGTGCCATCGCGCTTGAGCAGCCCGATGTAGTCATCGAGCACATGCGGTGCAGCCACGGTGTCGAGAATGAAGTCAAAGCTGCCGCGATGGGCGGCACGTTGCGCCGGATCACTCGAAATCACCACGTCATCCGCCCCCAGCGCATGCGCCTGGGCTCGTTTGGATTCCTGTGTAGTGAAGGCCACCACATGCGCGCCCATCGCATGCGCCAACTTCACGGCCATATGGCCAAGCCCGCCGATCCCCACGACTCCGACTTTCTTGCCGGGCCCCACCTGCCAATGCCGCAGCGGTGAATAGGTGGTAATGCCAGCGCACAGCAGCGGTGCCACCGCGGGCAGCATGTCCTTCGGATGGCGAATCTGGAGGACAAACTCCTGATCCACCACAATGCGCTGGGAATAGCCACCCAAAGTATGCCCCGGCGGATCCGCCGTCGGGCCGTTGTAGGTTCCGATCATGCCGTGCTCGCAATACTGCTCAAGCCCATGCGTGCATGCATCGCATTGCCGACAACTGCCGACCATGCAGCCGACACCGACGATGTCGCCCGGCTTGAATCGGGTGACGTTCTGACCGACCGCACTCACATAGCCGACGATCTCGTGACCTGGCACGCAGGGATACAGAGTGCCGGGCCACTCTGAGCGAATCGTGTGCAGATCCGAGTGGCAGATCCCGCAGTAGGCGATCTCGATCTGGACATCGCAGGGGCCAGGTGTACGGCGCTGAATGGTGAGCGGAACGACGGGTTGATCAGCGGCATAAGCGCCGCGGGCTTTGACAGCAGTCATGACGACACTCCTCGAATGAGCGTGCGCAAGTCTGCACCGATCCAGACGACGCGTCCATCAGCGCTGCGAGCGCGACACCCGCAAGCGATCGAGCACGGATTTCAGCGCCAGGGGTCGAAGCGGCTTGGCCAACAGCGCAAGACCGGCTTCATGGACAGCCTGCCGGACCACATCGGTCTGATCGGCACTGAGCACGACGCACGGTGCAGCGGGATAGTGCGCCGCCAGACGTGTGTACAAGGCAACCCCATCATCGCCATCATCGAGGTGGTAGTCGAACAGCCAGACATCAAACGTCCTACCCGACAGCAATCGTTCTGCATCCTGGCCCGTGGCCACCGCCTGCGGCAGACACCCCCACCCCTCAAGCAGCTGACAGAGCGCCTCGCGGGCAGCAGGCTCATTGTCAACCACAAGCACCTGCAGCCCGGCTAAAGGCCGCTGTGGCAACGACGGAATGTTGGCCACTGCGACCCGCGGCACCGAAATTGAGAAACAGCTCCCGCGCCCCGGCTGTGAATGCAAGTGGAGCGGGCTATCCAGCAGACCGGCGATCCTGCGCGCAATCGCAAGCCCAAGCCCCAATCCCTGCCCAGGAGCACCTTCACCTCGCCGGAACTCTTCGAAGAGAAGATCCTGCTGATCTGGATCGATGCCCGGGCCCGTGTCATGCACCTCGATGCGCAGCCGGTCACCGCATCTGCGCACACCAAGCAGGATTCGCCCATGCGGGGTATAGCGCACCGCATTGGCAAGAAAGTTCTGGAGCACCCGCCGTAGCAACTGCGGATCGGTGAACACCCACTGCCGTGTCGCGACTGTGTGCAGCTGCAGGCCTTTCTCTTCCGCCAGGACTCGAAACTGCGCCACCAACGGTTCCAACACGTCTGCCAGTGGAAGCTCACGTGGTTCAGGCACCAGCCCGCCAGCTTCCAGACGCGACATATCGAGCAAGGTGCCAAGAAGATCGATGGTGGCATCCAGTGCGGCACCAATCTGCCCGGCCAGTTCGCGCTGCTTGGCATCACCGCGCTGCTGCAAGGCGTCTGCAAACAAATGCGCCGCGTGCAACGGCTGCATCAGATCATGACCGATCGCCGCCAAGAATCGGCTTTTGGCCTCGTTGGCCAGTTCGGCTTCGCGCTTGGCGCTCTCCAGCAGCGCCGTTCGCTCAGCCACGCGCTGCTCTAAGGTTTCATTGATGCGTAACAGACTGGCCTCTGCCTGTCGAAACGCTGTGACATCGGTGAACGTCGCCACAAACCCGCCACCAGGCATGGGGTTGCCGCGGATCTCGACGATGCTTCCATCCGGAAAGACCCGTTCTGACAAATGCGGCGTACCGGCCCGCATATGCGCAAGCCGGCGCTGCAGCGCCTCGAGTTCATGCTCAGGCGCGACACCGGCCACCTTGCGCAGCGCCCAGCGTGCCGCCTGCTCAATGGGCAACCCCACCCGTAGCATTCCCGGCGGGTAGTCAAACAGTTCCTCATACCGTCGGTTCCAGGCCACCAGGCGCAACTGGGCATCGACCACGCTGATGCCCTGGCTCATGTTTTCCAATGCGGCCTCCAGCACACGCTGGTTGAAACGCAGATCCTGCGACGCCTCACCGACGATTGCGGCCACTGTCTCCAGATCGGCCCCGGTGGACGCACGCCGCGCAGCATCCAGCAGCAACCGGGCCGACGCCGTTCCGAGTACCGCTGCCAGCTCACGCTCCATCCGCGCCACCACCTGGGCCGGAACCGGGCCTTCGGATGGGGCTTCCTGCAGCAGGGAATCGACACGAGTCACCGGCAGGAACCGCAGCGCGGCCGCACGCAGAGTCTGCCGGTCGATATCACCTTGTGCCCGCTGCGTGACAGGCCGGCGCAGGCTGGCCCAGGCCAGGGTAACGACGGTACCGAGGAAGAGACTGACCCCGACCGCACGCGCCAGTCGGCTCCAGCCGGTCAGCCCGAACATGGCATCAGGCGCCAGCCAGGTCAGGCCTCCAGGTCCATCCACCAGCCAGTCCGGGGCATGACCAGACACCGTGGCCAGCAAGGGCACCAGCATCACCCAGACCCAGCCGGCAAAGCCGGCCAGCACACCCGCCGTGGCAGCCGACGCCGGCGTGGCCGGGCGCCAGACTGCAAACGCCAACGCCGGTGCCAATGTTGCCAATGCCGAAAACGACACCGCCCCGACATCCGCTAACGCCTGATTGCTGCTCAACAGGCGGCTATAGGCCCACCCCAGCAGCATCAGCAGCACGATTCCGACACGCCGCAGGCGTAGCAGCTCGCCACTGCGGTCACTGGCCTGTCCTTGTCCCCACGTACTGCGCAGCAATCCAGGGGCGAACCAGTGGTTGCCGATCATCAGGCTCAGCGTCAGGGTACTGACAATGACCATCCCCGTAGCTGCGCTCAGCCCACCGAGAAAGACCAGCAGCGCCAGTGCCCTGTGGCCCTGCGACAGCGGCAAGGCCAATGCATACATGTCAGTCGGGACGGTATCGCCCAGCACTGCAAGCCCCGCTTTCGCAAGCGGCAAGGTTGGCAGTGCAATCAGCAGCAGATACAGCGGAAACTGCCAACGGGCAGTGCCAATATCACGCTCGCTTCGGCATTCCACTACACCGACGTGAAATTGGTGGGGCATGACGAACATGGCCAACGCACCCAGCAACGCCAGCGGCATGAAGCCGCCGCCAGATGCCTGGGCCGGAATCGGCACCTCTGCAACATCCAGCTTCAACCAGACATAAGCCCCCAGCGCCAGCATGGCCACCAGCTTGAACACCGACTCAAAGGCCAGCGCCAGCACCAGACCTCGATTGTGTCCGGCGGCACTGACCCGACGCGTCCCGAACAGGATGGCAAAGGCGGCCATCGCCAGCGCCACCACGAGCGCGCCATCCCGCCATGGGGGTTCCATCCGCCCCACACTGCCAATGGCACCTCCGGTGAGGGTTGCCAGGCTCATGGTGATGGCTTGCAACTGCAAGGCGATATATGGGATCAACCCGAGCGCCGCGACCAGCGTGACTGTTGCGGCTAACCAGGGGTCCTTGCCAAGTCGAGTGGCGATCAGATCGGCCAGGGATGTGGCGTTGGTTTCATGCGCCAGCCGAACCAGCCGCACCATGAAGCGCACCATCAGCAGGTAGAACAGGATGGCGCCGACAAAAGTCGGCGGCAGCGGCCAACCATAGCGGGCGGCCTGGGTCACCGTGCCATAGAACGTCCAGGACGTGCAGTGCACCGCCAATGACAGCGCATAAACGTGCTGCCAATGGCGCGCCAGGACGCCCGGATGACGCTCACCATGAAGCGCAACCGCAAACAGCAGCGCCAACCACAGCAGGGCGCTAGCAGCCTGTTGAAATTCGACCCGGCGAAGCCCCCGACTCGGTCGGCAGCGCGGATTTCTCGCTGCTCAGGCGCTTCGCAAGCGCGTCCCGCGCTCTGAATAAGCCCGATTTCGGGCTTCCGGGCGCACCTTCCCCGCCGGGGCCGCCATCACGCGGCCCCCGCGGCGATCAGCTTCGGCAGGCGGACGAGGTTGCTCGCCGCCATCGCCAGCTGAAACAGCGCCTCGACCTTCGTAAGGCCGCGCTGCTTGACCTGACGCATTCCAGCAGCCGCCTTGAGCCATCCGAAGTGCGTTTCGATCCAGGCGCGCGTCCGCAGGCTGATCGCATA
>NZ_FQUK01000004.1 GCF_900129205.1 Thermomonas hydrothermalis
CCGCCGCCCCGCAGACCGGACAGGCCAGCCGGGCCGTATCGCACGACACCTCGAAGTGGATCGCCCCCTCATCCGGACGAAACGACACGCTGTCTACCGCCCACGGCGGCGTCAGCCCCAAAGCCTGGGTGAAGAGTTGTTCTTGCATCCGCCAAGGCTGACATCATCCGGCGGCCCGTTCCACACCAGACGCGATGGAGCCCATTCTTCGAGGGAACATCCCATGCGCGCTTCCCATGAGTCCGGTTTCAGCCTGATCGAGCTGATGGTGGTGGTGGCCATCATCGGGATTCTGGCCAGTATTGCTCTGCCTTCTTACAACGAGCACCAACGTAAGACCCGGCGCGCGGCTGGCGAGGCCTGCCTGGTGGCCATGGCGCAACGGCTGGAGCGGGTGTACACCACCGATCTCAGCTATGCCGGTGCGCCAGCGATCGGCACCCTGACCCAGGCGTGTGAGCCGGATACCTTAAACTTCTACACGTTTTCGCTCGCCACCGCTGCCAAGACCTATACGCTTTCAGCCGTTCCGAAAGGCCCGCAGGCCGGCGACAGTTGCGGCACTTTGACCCTCAACCAGGCCGGTACCAAGACACCATCGACATCGGGCTGCTGGTAACTCGTCGGTCCCAGAACGGGCGGCGCTACCGAACGACGCTCGGCCACCTTCATTCATTGCCTCGCCCGCACCCGCCGTCTGGCGGGTGCGTTCGTCTGCGTGCGCCTTGTTCGTGCACTGGAGGTGTGTTGTGATGCCGTGACCGGCTGGGGAGCCGGTTTACGTTGCCATCAACGCAATCATCCTTGAGGGAGGGGTCGATCATGTCGTGCCAGCATCTTCATTCCAATCGGTTGGCTACTGCGGTGGCCGTGGCGCTGCTGTGGTCCGGTGCGCTGCCGGCCGTGGCGCAAACGGCACCTGCGGCCGGGTCGGCCGGGGAGCAAGCCCAAAACGAGCCGAAAACCCTGGACACGCTGGTGGTCACCGCGCAGAAGCGCGAGGAGATCATGCAGAACGTGCCGATCACCGTTACCGCATTGCCGCAGCAACTGTTGCAGGACAACAACGTGCGCGACATCAAGGACCTGCAGACCCTGGTGCCGGGGCTGACGGTTACCTCGACCCAGAACGAGGCCATCACCACCGCGCGCCTGCGCGGCATCGGGACGGTGGGCGACAACATTGGTCTGGAATCCTCGGTCGGGATCGTGATCGATGATGTGTACCGCCCGCGCAACTCGGTCGGCTTTGGCGATCTGGGCGAGCTGGATCGCATCGAGGTGTTGAAAGGCCCGCAAGGCACCTTGTTTGGCAAGAACACGTCGGCAGGCGTGATCAGCATCATCACCCGCAAGCCGGATTTCGAGTGGGCCGGCGGGGGCGAGCTTGGCATCGGCAACTACAACGCACGTGGTGCGAACGCCTGGTTGAACGCGCCAATGTCCGACCGTACCGCGCTGCGGCTGTATGCCGCGCATCGTGAGCGCGACGGCTGGATGCGCGTCGTCACCGGCGCCGGCCCGCGGAGTGAACACCGCGACTACGACCAGAACTACGACACCTTCCGTGCCAAGCTGCTGTGGCTGGCCACCGATAACGTGGAAGTGCTGCTGGCGGCGGATGCCACCCACCGCAATGAAAATTGCTGTACTGCGGTGCAGCTGGTCAGCGGCAGCAGTGCGCCGCTGATCAATGCGCTGGGCGGCGGCAATGCCATCGCCATTCCTGCCAACCCGTGGGCGCGGGTGGCCTACAGCAACCGCGATACCACCCAGAAGATCGATGACAAGGGCGTGCAGGCCACGGTGACGGTCAGCATGGATGCGTTGGGCGGGGCGACCCTGACCTCGGTCACGGCCAGTCGGGACTGGTCGGCGATCAATGGCCGCGACTTCGATTTCAGCGCGGCGGATCTCATTTACATGAATCCGCAGAAGGACGAGTCCTACAACCAGTTCCGCACGTTCAGCCAGGAGTTGCGGCTGGCCGGCAGCACCGAGCATGTGGACTGGCTGGTAGGGGCGTTCTACAGCCATGAAACGATCCGCCGCACCGAAAGCTACCGGATCGGGGCGGCGTATGAGCCCTATCTGTCGATTGGCCTGTTGTCGCTGATCAATCCGCCTTCGGCCAGTCTGCCCAATGCGGCCAGCTTCCTTGCCGATGCCACCGGGCGTCCGTTCGGTACGGTGTTTGCGGGGCTGGGGGCGCTCGACCATTACCGCCAGACGGCGCGCAGCAGCGCGCTGTTCAGCAACAACACCTGGCACGCCAGCGAAGGCCTGGATGTCACCCTGGGCCTGCGTTACACCCGGGAAACCAAGGATCTGCGTTCGCAGTATGCCAACCCCAACGGCGGTCTTGGCTGTGCCTCATATTTCGATCCCAACGGCACTATCAGCGCCGCGGCCATCGGCCGCATCGCCACCGCCCTGACCGCACGCGGCGTGCCGTTCTCGCTGCTGCCGGCGGCCACCCAGCAGTCGATCATCAGCAATGTGGTGGCCTACAGCTGTCTGCCCTGGGCCAATGTGCTGCATAACGGCCGGGTCACCAATCAGTCGATGGCCGAAAACGAGTGGTCGGGCACGTTGAAGGCGGCCTATCGCTGGAACCCGCACGTCATGACCTATCTGTCCTACGCGCGGGGCTACAAGGCCGGCGGCTTCAACCTGGACCGCGTGCAGTCTGCCAATGGCCTGTCCAGCGGAGGTCCCGGCATCCGGCCGGTCAATGACACCTCATTCCCGGGCGAGTTCGTCAATAGCTGGGAGCTGGGGGCCAAGACCACCTGGGCGGGCGGCAACCTGCTGCTCAATGGTGCCCTGTTCCATCAGCGTTACAGCGATTTCCAGCTCAACAGCTTCCTTGGCACCAGTTTCGTGGTGCGTTCGATCCCGGAAGTGGTTTCGCGTGGGCTGGATGCCGAGCTGCTGTGGCAGCCCAAGTCGTTGCGCGGGCTGATGCTGCAGGCAGGCGCGATGTGGGCGGATACCCGCTACGGCAAGCACATCCCGGGGGCGGATTTCGTCTATCCGGGGGCGTTGTACAAGCTGCCAGGGGCGCGTATCAGCTTTGCGCCGGCGTTTTCCGGCACGCTGTCGCTGACCTATCAATGGGATATCGGCGCGACGCTGCGTGGCCGCTTCAACATCGGTGGCAAGTACATGACCGGCTACAACACCGGCTCCGACCTGGATGCCGAGAAGTGGCAGAAAGGGTATGGGCTGGTCAATGCCCGGATCGGGCTGGGGCGCCGCGATGAACGCTGGCAGGTAGAGCTGTGGGCCACCAATCTGTTCAACCAGCGCTATCTGCAGGTCGGGTTTGATGGCCCGTTGCAGGCGCTGGGGACCCCGGAGCCGGGCAACCCCAGGAACACCTACGACGCCTTCCTGGGGGCGCCGCGGATGTTCGGGGCCACCTTGCGCCTGCGTTTCGAGTAAGGACAACAGCGCCCGCCTGAATGTGTCAGCCCGGATCGCCTCCGGCCCTGTGCCGGGCGCGACACGGGCTGGCATGTCATGCGTGGATGTGTTCAGATCGCGCCCAACGCACACTTGCCAGGCCCGCGGGTGCGGGCAGCATTCAGCCCTTGCCGGATGACCGTGATGCACATTCCCACCGATGCCGACCTCGCTGAACTCGCCCGTTGTGCCGGTGCCGCGCTGCAGGCACAGCGGCAGATGCTGGTGACTGCCGAGAGTTGTACCGGGGGCTGGATCGCCAAATGCATCACCGACATCGAAGGCGCGTCTGCCTGGTTCGACTGCGGCATGGTCGCCTACAGCTACGAAGCCAAGCAGGCGCTGCTCGGCGTACATCCCAAAACGCTGGAGCAGTTCGGCGCGGTCAGTCGGGAAACGGTGGTGGAAATGGTATCGGGCGCGCTGGTGCATTCCGGTGCGACCGTCGCGGTGGCGGTCACCGGCATCGCCGGCCCCGGCGGCGGCAGCGCCGATAAACCGGTCGGCACGGTCTGGATTGGCTGGAAGCGGCGCGGCGGCTATGCCCGTGCCGAGGTCTTTCATTTCGATGGCGACCGTGAGGCCGTGCGCCGGCAGACGGTGGCAACCGCGCTACGTGGCGTGCTGGCGCTGCTGGGCCGCCTTGAGGGCGTCGTCGAATAACCCGGCGCGTCCCGCTGACCACGGAAGACCTTTCCAAGCGGCGGGTGGTCGCAAGGCTTGCGTTGGTTGTCGGTTAGTAGTATTACTACACACATGCAACTGACCGATACCCAGCGCGCCATCCACGCCTTCATCGCCGAACGGATCGAAGCCGACGGGTTTGCCCCGTCGCAGGTGGAGATCGCTCGCGCCTTTGGCTTCAAGGGGGTGCGCGCCGCCCAGTACCACCTGGATGCCCTGGAGGCGGCCGGCGTCATCGAACGTCGCCCCGGCCGGGCGCGCAGCCTGCGGCTCGTGCGGCTGCCGGAGGGCCCGCGGCAATTGCCGCTGCCAGCCAATGACGACGCCTTGCACCTGCCGGTGCTGGGGCAGGTGGCCGCAGGGGTGCCGATCGGTGCCGACATCGGCAGCGACCAGGTGCTGCTGCTGGATCGGGCGCTGTTTTCGCCCAGGCCGGACTACCTGCTCAAGGTCAAGGGCGATTCCATGCGCGATGAGGGCATCTTCGACGGCGACCTGATCGGCGTGCACCGTACCCGCGAGGCCCGCAACGGCCAGATCGTGATCGCTCGGATCGACGACGAGATTACCGTCAAGCTGCTCAAGATCAGCCAGGGCCGGGTGCGGCTGCTGCCACGCAATCCCGACTACCCGCCGATCGAAGTCCGGCCAGGGCAGGACTTCGCCATCGAAGGCCTGTACTGCGGCCTGGTGCGCCCGAATGCCTAAGCCGCTGCGCCATTGTCTGATCATTGTTGCGCCGGAGTCCGGTGCGTGCGGCGGCATTTCCCGATCCCGGCCGGGGGCTGGCGGCGCCATCTTTGATGTCGTGGCGGGCTGTCGCAGCTGGTGCGACGGACCCGCAGTAGCCTGACCACATTGCAGCCACTCCAGACTTTCCCTCAAGACTCAAGGAGCACCCCGATGGACGAGAACAAAAAGCGCGCACTGGCCGCGGCCCTGGGCCAGATCGAACGGCAGTTCGGCAAGGGTTCGGTGATGCGGATGGGGGATCGCACGGTCGAGGCGGTGGAAACCATCAGCACCGGCTCGCTCATGCTCGACATCGCCCTTGGCATCGGCGGTCTGCCCAAGGGGCGTGTGGTTGAAATCTATGGCCCCGAATCCTCCGGCAAGACCACCCTGACCCTGCAGGCCATCGCCCAATGCCAGAAAGCCGGCGGCACCTGCGCCTTCATTGATGCCGAGCATGCGCTCGATCCGGTCTATGCCCAGAAGCTGGGCGTCAATCTTGACGAGCTGTACTTGTCGCAGCCCGACACCGGCGAGCAGGCACTGGAGATCGCCGACATGCTGGTGCGCTCCAACGCCATTGACATGGTGGTCATCGACTCGGTGGCGGCCCTGACGCCCAAGGCTGAAATCGAGGGCGAAATGGGCGACCAGATGCCCGGCCTGCAGGCACGGTTGATGAGCCAGGCGCTGCGCAAGCTGACCGGCAACATCAAGCGCAGCAACTGTCTGGTCATTTTCATCAACCAGCTGCGCATGAAGATTGGCGTGATGATGCCGGGCCAGAGCCCGGAAACCACCACCGGCGGCAATGCGCTCAAGTTCTATGCCTCGGTGCGGCTGGACATCCGGCGTATCGGCAGCATCAAGAAGGGCGAGGAAATCATCGGCAACCAGACCCGCATCAAGGTCGTCAAGAACAAGCTGGCGCCGCCCTTCAAGCAGGTCGTGACCGAAATCCTCTACGGTGAAGGCATCTCCCGCGAGGGCGAGCTGATCGACATGGGCGTGGAGGCCAAGCTGGTCGAGAAATCCGGCGCCTGGTACAGCTATGACGGCGAGCGCATCGGCCAGGGCAAGGAAAACGCCCGCCAGTACCTGAAGGAAAATCCGGCCGTGGCGCAGAAGCTGGAGGCAGCCCTGCGCGAAAAATACGTGCCAAAGGATGCCCCACGTGAGGACGATGTACTCAGCGAGGAGGCATGACTCTAGCCTTGCAAATAGTGCGCGATAGTATCCTCATAGAAAACACCATGAGCACTGGCAAGGCGGCGAAGCTGCTTGGCGTGGGCGTGACGGTCAAGACGCTGCAACGGTGGGGGCGTGAGGGGCGGCTGATCCCGTTGGCACGAACCGACAGCAATCGTCGGCTCTACAGTGATCTGAACGCGGCGTTGAATCTCAAACGGCTGGCAACCGCAACTGCCCACCCGTGGCGAGTCCGTCCAGCAATGGCGGCACTGCGGCAGAGAGGGTTTCTGCCGTAGTCGGGAAAGTCACGCCTGTCAGAGACGAATGCGGTCAGCAGGCCACGTCGGGGCAGGAAAAGAACCGTGCGCACCTTTGCGCACATTCTTGATAGCAGATGGTGCAAGACCTGATGACCATCGTGCATTGCTTCTCATCCAGGCTTTACGGCTTGCGCAACTACCGGAAAAAGCTGAACGAAGCGTTGAAGCTGGATGCTGATCCAACGCCACAGGGGTGAAACCGTGCAACTGAGCCACAAGATCGCGCTTCGTCCGACGCCTGAGCAGGTGGACTATTTCAAGCGCGCCTGCGGCACAGCGCGTCGGGTGTGGAACTGGGCATTGGCTGAATGGAACCGGCAGTACGAAGCCGGTCGCAAGCCCAACGCGATGGCGCTCAAGAAGCAGTTCAACGCCATCAAGTACCGTGATCCTGAGTGGCTGGATGAGAACGGGCAGCCGTGGATCAAGACCATCCATCGAGATGCCCATGCGCAGCCATTCAAGAACCTGGAACGCGCCTGGACACGGTTTTTCAAAGACCTGAGAGAAGGGAAAGAAGGCGTTTGAACCGAAGTTCAAGAAGAAAGGGCGTTGCCGTGACAGCTTCTATGTCGCCAACGACAAGTTCCAGGTGATCGGCACGGTGATCCGCCTGCCCAAAGTGGGCGAGGTTGCCATGACGGAGGCGCTGCGCTTTGATGGCAAGATTCTCGGTGCCACCGTCTCGCGCACGGCGGATCGCTGGTGTGTGGCGATTCAGGTCGAAGTGCCAGATCACATATTCCACCGCCATCGCACTGGAAATGGCATCGTTGGCGTTGACCTCGGCGTGAAAGCCGCCATGACCCTTTCCAGTGGCGAAACGATTGCTGCACCCAAGCCGCTGAAAGCGGCACTGCGTCGGTTGAAGATTCGGAGTCGGCGGGTCAGCCGCAAGGTTGAAGCCGCCAAGGTGGCTGCTGGATTTGCGCCGAACGCCCGGCTTCCCAAAGGCACCCGGCTTCCCATCTCCAACAACCGGCGGAAGTCTGCTCGGACATTGGCGCGGCTGCACATGCGCGTCGCCAATCTCCGAGTGGATTTCATCCACAAGCTCACCACCCGACTCTGCCGCGAAAACCAAGCGGTGGTGATCGAGGATTTGCACGTCAAAGGCATGTTGGCAAATGACCGACTTGCCAGAGCAATCAGCGACGTGGGCTTTGGGATGATTCGCTCGCAGATGGAATACAAGGCGAACCGCTATGGCACCCGGTTGGTCATTGCCGACCGCTGGTATCCGAGCAGTCGCCTGTGTTCGGTCTGCGGCTGGAAGAACGAGGCGTTGACGTTGAGTGACCGAGCGTGGACGTGTCCTGAGTGTGGGACACGACACGACCGCGATCTGAACGCAGCGCGCAATCTGGAACGGTTGGCAACCGCAACTGCCCTACCCGTGGCGAGTCCGTCCAGCAATGGCGGCACTGCGGCAGGAAGGGTTCCTGTCGTAGTCGGGAAAGTCACGCCTGTCAGAGACGAATGTGGTCAGCAGGCCACGTCGGGGCAGGAAAAGAACCATGCGCACCTTTGCGCACATTCTTGATAGCAGGCATGACCGACGTTGAAGAACCCAGCGGCCAGCCAGCCCGGGCAAAACGTCGTCGGGCGGCACCAACCCCGTTGCAGCAGGCGGTGGCCCTGCTGTCCCGACGTGAGCATTCCCGGCGCGAGCTGGAACGCAAGCTGGTTGCCCGTGGCGTGGCAGCAGATGCCGCCGCAGCGGCCGTCCGACGGTTGGCCGAAGACGGCTGGCAGGACGACGCCCGTTTTGCCGCTGCCCTGGTGCGCGCCCGGGCGGCAAGCGGCTATGGGCCGGCCTATGTGCGGGCCGAGCTGTCCACCCATGGTGTGCCAGCCGAGCTGATCGATCAGGCGCTCAAGGAGATCGACGACTGGGCAGACGTGGCCCGTGATCTGGTGCGCCGGCGCCATCCGCAGGCGCTGACCGGCGACCGTGAGGCCCGGAACCGGGCCGCGGCGCTGCTACTGCGGCGTGGGTTCGACATGGATCTGGTGCGGGCGGCCTGGTGCCCGACCGACTAACAGTGCGGCCAGGGCCCTGCCGGTGACGGCGGGCCTGTACACTTGCAGGACTGGATTGCCGACTCGACTGGTGTGGCCGCATTCTGTGCGGCCGCGCCCGGCCACGGCCCGCACTGTTGATGCCTGCATGAAGACGACTGCTGAGATTCGCCGCGATTTTCTGGATTTTTTTGCCTCCAAGGGGCACACCATCGTGCCGTCTGCACCCTTGGTGCCCGGTAACGACCCAACCCTGCTGTTCACCAACTCGGGCATGGTCCAGTTCAAGGACGTGTTCCTGGGCGCCGAGAAGCGCAGCTACGTGCGTGCCGCTGATGTCCAGCGCTGCCTGCGCGCCGGCGGCAAACACAACGACCTGGACTCGGTGGGCTACACCGCCCGTCACCACACCTTCTTCGAGATGCTGGGCAACTGGTCGTTTGGTGATTACTTCAAGCAAGAGGCAATCGCCTGGGCCTGGGAGCTGTTGACCGAGGTCTGGAAACTGCCCCGCGAGCGCTTGCTGGTCACCGTTTATCACACCGATGACGAGGCCTACGCCATCTGGCGTGACCAGATCGGCCTGCCGCCGGAGCGGATCATCCGCATCGGAGACAACAAAGGCGCGCCGTATGCCTCTGACAACTTCTGGCAGATGGCCGATACCGGCCCGTGCGGGCCCTGCACCGAGATTTTCTACGACCACGGGCCGGAGATTCCCGGAGGCCCTCCGGGCTCCGAGGACGAGGACGGCGACCGCTTCATCGAAATCTGGAACCTGGTGTTCATGCAGTTCGACCGCCAGCCGGATGGCACGCTGGTGCCGCTGCCGGCACCCTGCGTCGATACCGGCATGGGGCTGGAACGGATCGCCGCGGTTCTGCAGCATGTGCATTCCAACTACGAGATCGACCTGTTCCAGGCCCTGATCCGGGCAGCGGCAGAGCTGACTCACACCCGCGACCTGCAGAGCAAGTCGCTGCGGGTGATCGCCGACCACATCCGTGCCAGCACCTTCTTGATCGTCGATGGCGTGCTGCCGTCCAACGAAGGCCGCGGCTATGTGCTGCGCCGGATCATCCGCCGTGCCCTGCGGCATGGCTGGATGCTGGGCATGCGCCAGCCGTTCTTCCACAAACTGGTCGCACCGCTTGATGCGCTGATGGGCGATGCCTACCCGATCCTGCGCGAAGGTCGGGCCACCGCCGAGCGCGCCCTGCTGGCGGAAGAAGAACGCTTTGCCGAAACCCTCGATGCCGGCATGCGCATCTTCGAGGACGTGGCAGCGCGTGCCAATGGCGTCATTCCGGGCAGCGATGCCTTCCGGTTGTATGACACCTACGGGTTCCCGCTCGACCTCACCCAGGACATGGCGCGTGAGCGCGGCATGACCGTTGACCTTGCCGGGTTCGATGCGGCCATGGCGCAGCAGAAAGAGACCGCACGCGCGGCCGGCAAGTTTGGGGCGGGTGTGCAGCTGCCGGCCGAGTTGGTGGCACAGTTGGCGCCAACCGGCTTCCTCGGCTACGAGCAGCTTGCCGCCGACGGTCTGACCGTGGTGGCGTTACTGAAGGACGGCAAGCCGGTGGAGGCCATCACGGCCGGCGACGAGGCAATCGTGCTGCTCGACCGTACCCCGTTCTATGCCGAATCCGGCGGTCAGGTCGGCGATACCGGCGTGCTGACCGGCGCGGGTCTGACGTTTACGGTGCGCGACACGCTCAAGCTGGCGGGGCAGTACCACGGCCATGTGGGTGTGCTGGAACAGGGCCGGTTGGCGCGCGGAGACCGGGTGCACGGCGCAGTCGATGCCGACCGGCGTGCCGCCATCGTGCTCAATCACAGCGCCACCCATCTGCTGCATGCCGCCCTGCGTGAGGTGCTGGGGCGGCACGTCCAGCAGAAAGGCTCGCTGGTGGCGCCGGATCGTCTGCGGTTCGACTTTTCTCATTTCCAGCCGCTGACCACCGACGAATTGGCCGAGATCGAACGCCGGGTCAATGCCCAGATCCGCGCCAACCATGCTGGCGAGGTGCATCACATGGGCATGCAGGAGGCGCTGGATTTCGGCGCCATTGCCTTGTTCGGCGAGAAGTACGGTGAGCATGTGCGCGTGCTGCGCTTCGGCGATGCCTCCACCGAGTTGTGCGGTGGTACGCATGTGCACCGCACCGGTGACATCGGGCTGTTCAAGATCATCAGCGAAGGCGGCGTTTCCGCTGGCGTGCGCCGGATCGAGGCCGTCACCGGGCAGGGCGCGTTGGATCACGTGGCCAGCGAAGAGCAGCGCCTGCGCGAAGTCGCGCAGGCGTTGGGTGGGAATGTCGCGGATGTGGCCGACAGACTGCGCGCGCTGCTGGAGCGGCAGAAGAAGCTGGAGCGCGAGCTGGAGCAGCTCAAGGCCAAGGCGGCGTCCAGCGCCACCGGCGACCTGGCCAACCAGGCGCAGGACGTTGCCGGGATCAAGGTGCTGGCCGCGCGTCTGGAAGGCTTCGATGCCAAGGCTCTGCGCGAGGTCATGGACCGTCTCAAGCAACAACTGGGGGATGCCGTGGTGGTACTGGCTGGCGCCGAGGGCGGCCGGGTCGCGCTGGTGGCCGGCGTCTCTGGCGCGGCCCTGGGCAAGATCAAGGCCGGCGAGGTGCTGGGCGAGGTCGCGCGTCAGGCCAACGGCAAGGGGGGCGGACGCCCGGACATGGCGCAGGGTGGCGGCGAAGACGGCCCGGCCCTGCGCGCGGCGCTCGCCGGTGTGCCGGATTGGGTGCGCCAGCGGGTGTAAGGCGCATGCCTGCCGATGCGCAGGCACGGCTTGTAGCATAGGAAGCTTGACCAGTATGATCGCCCAAATCTGGATGTCAGCCGGCTGGACTTCTTCTGGTCGTGCGTGAGCGCCAGCGACAGGGGAGTTGCAGAGCCATGCTGATTCTGACGAGACGAGTAGGCGAGACCTTGATGATCGGTGATGCGATCACGGTCACCGTGCTCGGTGTGAAGGGCAACCAGGTGCGCATCGGCATCACCGCGCCCAAGGATGTCGCGGTGCATCGCGAGGAAATCTACCAGCGCATCCAGAGCGGCATGGCACCCGGCGCCAAAGACGAAGACGCCGAGTCCTGAACAAAGGGTTTGCCGGAACGCACGACTGACTGTATCCTTTCCGGCTCGCGGTTTCGCCTCACGGAGACTTGCCCGAGAGGCCGAAGGGGCTCCCCTGCTAAGGGAGTATAGGGCCAAAAGCTCTATCGAGGGTTCGAATCCCTCAGTCTCCGCCACTTGCGGCGAAACGCGAACCAAAGCGCGGCAACGGGAAAAATTTTCGTTGACGCACAGGCGGGGTTTCCCCATAATTCCGCCTCCGCTTGCGCCCGTAGCTCAGTTGGATAGAGCACCAGGCTACGAACTTGGGGGTCGGAGGTTCGAATCCTTCCGGGCGCGCCATCTTTGCGATACGACGACGCCGGCCATGCGCCGGCGTCGTCGTTTTCGTGTGCGCAGCTTCCAGCCGGTCTAGCAGTGGCGTTCGCTCCGCAGGGGCGGGCTGACCGCGCCGGGCCTGTCTCACCGACGGCGGCTGCAGGCGTGCTGGATGGGTGCCGCCTTTGGCTTGACCATGTGGTGTTTCTCGAGTCAGAATTAATGGTAAACAAGCCAATTGTGATGTTTTATACATCAGATTGCCCGTGATTACCTCACAACAGATGCGCGCGGCTCGCGCCCTGCTCGGTATCGACCAGAAGACCCTGGCCAAACTGGCTGGTCTGTCGCTGCCGACCATCCAGCGCATGGAGGCCAGCGACGGAACCGTGCGTGGGATGGTGGATTCGCTCACCCGGGTGGTGGAGGCCCTGGAGGCTGCCGGCGTGGAGCTGATCGGTGAAGGGGCGAGCAGTCCGGGCGGTGGGCGCGGTGTGCGCCTGAAATCCAGAAATCAAACGTCATGAGCAGGAGTCGGATGCAATGATCGCGATCGTGGACGCCGCACGCGCCGGGTTGTTGCGACGGGAAAACTGGCCGCGCAATCTGGTCGCTGGCGTCATCGTCGGCGTGGTGGCGCTGCCGCTGGCGATGGCTTTTGCCATCGCGTCGGGCGTCAAGCCGGAACAGGGCCTGTACACGGCGATCATCGCCGGGATCGCGGTGTCGCTGTTCGGCGGCTCGCGTGTGCAGATCGCCGGGCCGACCGGGGCGTTCATCGTCATCCTGGCTGGGGTGGTGGCGCAGTTCGGCGTGGATGGCCTGCTGCTGGCAACCCTGATGGCAGGGGTGATGCTGGTGGCGATGGGCTGGGCGCGTCTGGGCGGGGTGATCCGCTACATTCCCGATCCAGTGATCGTCGGCTTTACCGCGGGGATCGCGGTCATCATCTGGGTGGGGCAGTGGCAGTACTTCTTCGGCTTGCCGGCGCCCGGCAATGGCCCGTTCTATCTCAAGCTCTGGCGGCTTGTGCAGTCGTTCGGGCATCTCGATCCTGCGACCACGGCGGTGGGCGTGGTCAGCCTGCTGCTGACCCTGTGGGGGCCACGCATTCCGGGGCTGTCGCGGGTGCCGGGGCCGCTCCTGGCGATGCTGGTGGCCACGGGCATCGTCAGCGTGCTGGATCTGCCGAGTGTGGCGACCATCGAATCCACCTTCGGGGCGATTCCGCGCAGCCTGCCGTCCTTGCAGTTCCCGGTGGCGGATTTCGACCGCTGGATGGCGCTGTTGCCATCGGCATTCACCATCGCCATGCTGGGCGCGATCGAGTCCCTGCTGTCGGCGATGGTCGCCGACGGTATGGCCGGCACCCGGCATGATTCCAATCAGGAACTGATCGGGCAGGGCATCGCCAATATCCTTTCGCCGCTGTTCGGCGGTATCGCCGCGACCGGGGCGATTGCCCGTACCGCCACCAACATCCGCAACGGCGGCAATGCGCCGATTGCCGGCGTGGTGCACGGGATCACCCTGCTGCTGATCCTGCTGGCGCTGGCGCCCTACGCCGGCAAGGTGCCGCTGGCGGCGCTCGCTGCCGTGCTGTTCGTGGTGGCCTGGAACATGAGCGAGGTGCATCGTTTCCTGCGCCTGCTGCGGCATGCACCGCGTTCCGATGCCGGCATTCTGGTGATCACCTTCGCCCTGACCATCCTCACCGATCTGGTAGTGGCGGTGAACATCGGCGTGATCCTGGCGATGTTCCAGTTCATGCGGCGGATGAGTGCGGCCGTGTCGGTGGTCGAGCACGACCCGCACAGCCTGCGCGAGCAGTTGGCCCGGGCCGGGCTGCAGGCGCTGCCGCCCGATGTGGTGGTGTATGCCATCGAAGGGCCGTTCTTCTTCGGCTCGGTGGATTCGCTGGAGCGGGCGCTGTCGTGGTCGCGGCAGCCGCCGAAGGTGCTGGTGCTGTGGCTGGAACGCGTCCCGCTGATTGACGCCACCGGCCTCAAGCGGCTGGAATCCACCATCGAAGCCATGCACAAGCGTGGGATCAAGGTGGTGCTGTGCGGCGCCAACCTGCGTGTGCTGCGCAAGCTGATGCGGGCGCAGCTGGTGCGTCGCGACCATCCCGATGGCTATTACGCGGATCTGGCCGATGCCCTGCGTGCGCTGGCCGACGCGCACGGGCAGGTCGAGGCGACTCAGAGCACGTCGGAGGCGTAATCGGCCAGGCGGGAACGCTCGCCGCGGCGCAGGGTGACATGGGCGCTGTGGGCCCAGCTCTTGAAGCGGTCCACGGCGTAGGTCAGCCCGGAGGTCGTCTCGGTCAGATAGGGCGTGTCGATCTGTTCGACATTGCCCAGGCAGATGATTTTGGTGCCCGGGCCGGCGCGGGTGATCAGGGTCTTCATCTGCTTGGGCGTTAAGTTTTGCGCCTCGTCGAGGATCAGATAGCGCGACAGGAAGGTGCGGCCGCGCATGAAGTTGAGCGAGCGGATCTTGACCCGTGAGGCCAGCAGGTCGTTGGTGGCCGCACGGCCCCAGCTGCCGCCGTCCTGGTTGTGGGTGAGCACTTCCAGGTTGTCGGTCAGCGCCCCCATCCACGGCGTCATCTTTTCTTCTTCGGTGCCGGGCAGAAAGCCGATGTCCTCGCCCACGCTGACCGTGGCGCGGGTCATGATGATCTCGCGGTAGCGCTGCTGGTCCATCGTCTGCGCCAGCCCGGCCGCCAGTGCCAGCAGGGTCTTGCCGGTCCCGGCGGTGCCCAGCAGGGTGACGAAGTCGATGTCCGGATCCATCAGCGCGTTGAGCGCGAAGTTCTGCTCGCGGTTGCGGGCGGTGATGCCCCAGACCGCGTGCTGGGCATGGCGGAAGTCATCGACGATCTGCAGGATCACCCGGCCGTCCTGCAGGCGCGCCACCTTCATCTCTGATTGCTCGTCGCCCGGCAGGAACACGAACTGGTTGGGGTACCAGATCTCGTCGTCAGCGGCGATGATCTCGTAGTAGGTGCGGCCTTTTTCGGTCCAGGACTTCAGATCCTTTCCATGGCGCTGCCAGAAATCCTCGGTCAGCGGTGTGGCGCCGGTGTAGAGCAGGCTGAAGTCATCCAGCGCGCGGTCGTTTTCATAGTCCTCGCTGACGATGCCGGCAATCGACGCCTTGATCCGCAGATTGATGTCCTTGGAGACGAAGACCACCGGGGTCTCCGGCTCGGCCTCCTTGAGCGCCAGGATCGCGCCCAGAATGTTGTTGTCGGGGATGACCGTGCCAAACCGCTTGCCGGCATCAAAGTCCCCGGTCTGGAAGCGCAGCTTGCCGGCGCTTTCCGGGCCGCGCAGTTGCAGGCCTTGCGGGCGCACCAGAGCGATGCCCTGGCTGACATCGCTGCTGCCGTGCGCCTCGATCAATTCGTTCAGGAACCGGCTGACCTGACGGGCATTGCGACTGGCTTCGCTGGTGCCTTTCTTGCCGTTGTCCAACTCCTCCAGCACCTGCATCGGCAGGTAGACATCGTGTTCCTCGAACTTGAACAGCGCAGTGGGGTCGTGCATCAGCACGTTGGTGTCGAGGACGTAGATGCGCTTGCTGCGGGTCATGCGGGAAGTCCTACGCTGGGGAAACGGGACACGACGGGTTGCGCCCGCCTGCGATGGGGCGTGCCAGGTGGCGGTATGTGCAGATGCCTGGGCCGGGATGTGGCGTAAACCAGGGCGTGGCTGCCCGGTCGGGAACACTCGTTCGCGCAGCCGTGGCCGGGAGCGCGCATCGGCCGGTCACCTGCGCTGCTCGTCCAGCAGCGCATCCAGGACAGCCTGGGCGTGGCCCGGAACCTTGACCGGCTGCCATTTGCGGCGCACCACCCCGGCCGGATCGATGAGGAAGGTGCTGCGGACGATGCCCAGAAACTCACGGCCATACAGCTTCTTGGGCTGGATCACGCCAAACGCTTCGCACAGCCGGCCATCGGCATCGCTGACCAGATCGAAGTCGAAGCCTTGCTTGGCACGGAAGTTCTGGTGTGACTTGACCGAGTCCTTCGAGACCCCCAGCACCTCGGCCCCATTGCGCCGGAACTCTGGCAGCAGGGCGTTGAAGGCCTGGCCTTCGCTGGTGCAGCCGGGAGTGGCGTCCTTCGGATAGAAGTACAGCACCAGCCACTTGCCGGCGAACTGGCCAAGCGAGCAAGGCGTGCCGCTGGTGAGGGAGAGCGGAAGGTCAGGGATGCGGTCGCCGGTGTCGATCATTGGGTGCAGACTCCGGTCAGTACTTCATCGGATCCATGATCGCGTCGAGGTTTAAGTGGTCGCAAAACTCCAGGAAGTCCTCGCGCAGGGCGGCGATGTGCATGTCGGCCGGAACCCCGATAGTGAGCTGGGCCGAGAACATGTCGGCGCCGGTCTGCATCGCCCGGTAGCGTGAGCAATGCAGGCTTTCGATGGTGATGCCCTGGTGGTCGAAAAAGTCGGCCAGCTGGAACAGGATGCCGGGCTTGTCGGCAGCGATCACCTCCACCACGTAGGGCAGTAGGTTGGACTGCAGCGCCTTCGGGCCTGTGCGGTACCAGACCAGTTTCAGCCCTTCTTCACGCTCCAGCTTGGCCAGCATGGCCTCGAGCTTGGCCACCGCGTCCCAGGACCCGGTGGCCAGAGCAGTGACGGAGACATCCCGGCCGACCGTGGCCAGCCGCGCATCCACCAGGTTGCAGCCGGAATCGGCAATGCGCCGGGTGACGGCCAGCAGCGGCGACTGCGGATGCGTGGTGTACGCGTTGATCAGCAGGTAGTTCTCGTTGGGTGCAGGCCGGGCAGCGGTCTTGCTCAATGCGGTATCCCGAAACGATGTCAGAAGTGCCGCCGGAGGCGGCGGGCAGGTGTCCAGCATACTTGCCGGCGCTTTCCAGCCGCAAGTAAGATCACCCGGCCCATCCGCCCGTCACGCGCGCCTGGTCTGGCCTGCGCGAACCTGGAAACTTCCCCTTGCGACTCATCGGCAGCATCACCGCACTGGCTACGCCGTTCACGCCGGCGGGCGACATCGACTTCCCGGCCTGGGACCGTCTGCTGCAGGCGCAGTTGACGGCCGGCACGCAGGGCGTGGTGGTGGCTGGTTCGACCGGCGAAGCAACCGCGCTAACCGATGATGAATACGCCCGTCTGCTCGCCCGCGCGGTGGAATGTCTGGGCGGGCGCATGCCGGTGCTGGCCGGTACCGGGCAGTCCAACACCGCCAAGACCGTCCAGGCGACCCGGCGCGCGGCGCAGTTGGGTGCCGATGCTGCGCTGGTGGTCACGCCGCCGTATGTGCGGCCGACCCAGGCTGGCCTGCTGGCGCATTTCCGGGCGGTGGCCGATGATGGCGGCCTCCCGGTGGTGCTCTACAACGTCCCTGGCCGTACCGGCTGCGACATGCTGCCGGAGACCACCGGAGAGCTGTCTCTGCATGCCAACATCGTCGGCATCAAGGAGGCCCGTGCCGAGGAGGCGCGGATGCAGGCCTTGCTGCCGCTGCGGCGCGAGGACTTCGTGGTGCTCAGTGGCGATGATCCCACCGCGGTGCGGGCGATGCTGGCCGGCGCCGACGGGGTGATCTCGGTGGCGTCCAACGTGGTGCCGCGCACCTTCCGCCAGTTGTGTGATGCCGCACGTGCCGGCGATGCCGCCCGTGCCGAGGCGCTCGATGCGGCGCTGGTGGAGCTCTACCATTTTCTCGGGGTGGAGCCCAACCCGATCCCGGTCAAGGCGCTGCTGGCGCTCGACGGCATCGGTCACGGGCTGCGGCTGCCGCTGTTGCCGCTATCATCCGCCCATGCCGCCCAGGCCGCGCGCCTGCATGCGGTGATCCGTCAGCTCGAAGAGCGCAGCGAACACTCATGACCGCACCGTCGCGGTCCGACAGGAGCCTCCGATGCATCGCACTTTCCGCGTGACCCGTCTTGCCGCACCGCTTGCTGCCATTTTGTTGGTGAGCGGGCTGTCCGGTTGCCACTGGTTCAAGAAAAAGAACGAGCTCTACACCTTGAGTGGTGAGGCGCGCCCACTCGAAGTGCCGCCGGATCTGGATCGTCCCGCGGCCGACAAAGCCATGGCCCTGCCGGCGGTCGGTAGCAGTAGTGCCTCCACCGCGCGTCCTGTGCCGGCCACCGGGTTTGCGGTGGCGGCGGAGCGCGAGGCCGTCTTTGCCAAGGTCGGCGAGGTGCTGGCGGCAACGCCTGGCGTGCAGATCGCCAGCAAAGCCGAACTCCTGGGCACCTACGACGTCGATTACATGGGCGAGAAGTTCCTGGTGCGGGTCACCAAGGCTGGCGAGGGGGCGTTCGTGTCGGCGGTCGATCCGCGCGGCTTGCCCCCCAGTGGCCCGGCGGCGGGCAAGTTGATCGCCCAGCTGAAGGCGGTGATTTCGCCCTGACTGGGTTGCTTTGCTACCTGTGGCAGATACAGCAAGGGCGCCGGTAGGCGCCCTTGTCTGTGTGTGCGGGTATGCAGTTATTGGTGCGCTTTGGCTCTCGCCTGGCAGAGAAATTTAGCGTTCGAGCAGGGCCAGCTTGTTGGGCTTTCCATCCCACTCGGCGTGGTCAGGCAGGGGATCCTTGCGCACCGTGATGACGGGCCACTGCTTGGCCAGCTCGGCATTCAGGGCGATGAACACTTCCTGGCCCGCCGGGACATCTTCTTCCGGGAAGATCGCGCCGACCGGGCATTCCGGTTCGCACAGGGTGCAGTCGATGCATTCGTCCGGGTCGATCACCAGGAAGTTGGGACCTTCGTGGAAGCAGTCGACCGGGCACACCTCGACGCAGTCGGTGTGCTTGCACTTGATGCAGTTTTCGGTGACGACGAAAGGCATGGGGGAGGTTCCGTACTGCGATTGCACATAGTGTAGCGCCGGCCTTTGCCGGTGTGGCCTGATGCCCGAGGGTTGCCCGCACAAAGTTGCCGATTGGCTGCCGATGGTGTCGGCTAGGTGGCGGTAGGCATTCCGGCATGCCAAAACGAACACCGGGCCTTGCGGCCCGGTGTTTGTATTTGGCGCTCCCTACGGGATTCGAACCCGTGTTTTAGCCTTGAGAGGGCCACGTCCTAGGCCTCTAGACGAAGGGAGCATGAAACGGTTGCCGGGCGATCCTGGTTGCCGGCGAGCGCAGATGGGTGCGCAGAGCTTGCTAGTATAAAGAGCTTCGCTGTTCGATGGCAATGCCACCTTTCTTCCGCCGCAACCTGTTGCGCATGACCGATACCTCCACCGATTCCCCACAGCCCGTTCCCCAGTTGCGCGTGATCCCGCGCGATGTTCATGGGGTGTCACGCAAGCAGATGAGCCCCAACGCCCTGCGTGTGCTCTACCGTTTGCGCGAAGCCGGCTATGGGGCCTACCTGGTGGGGGGCGCCGTCCGTGATCTGCTGCTGGGGGGGCAGCCCAAGGATTTCGACGTGGCCACCGATGCCACGCCGGAGCAGATCAAGGCCCTGTTTCGCAACTGTCGCTTGATCGGCCGGCGGTTCCGGCTGGCACATGTGATATTTGGCCGCGAAATCATCGAGGTGGCGACCTTCCGCGCCAATGGTGGCGATGACGAAGGCGACCGGCAGACTGATGACAGTGGCCGTCTGCTGCGCGACAACGTGTACGGCACCATCGAGGAAGACGCCGTGCGGCGGGATTTCACCGCCAATGCCCTGTTCTATGCCATCGAAGATTTCTCGGTGCGCGACTATGTGGGCGGCTACGAAGACATCCAGGCGCGGGTGCTGCGCCTGATCGGCGAGCCGGAGGCGCGCTACCGCGAGGACCCGGTGCGGATGCTGCGCGCGGCGCGGCTGGCGGCCAAGCTGGGCTTTTCCATTGACCCGGCGACTGCGGCACCGATTCCGCGCATGGCGCCGTTGCTCGCTGAGGCTTCGCCGGCTCGGTTGTTCGAGGAAACCCTCAAGCTGTTCCTGACCGGCCATGCCGTGGCCAGTTTCGAGCAGCTGGAGCGTCTTGGGCTGCTGCCAGTGCTGCTGCCGGAAACCGCGCAGGCGCTGGCCGCCAACTCATCGGGTGCGTTGCGGCGCATGCTGCTGGAAGGGCTGGGCAATACCGATCATCGCGTGGCCAATGGCGATCCGGTGTCGCCCGCATTTCTGTATGCGGTGCTGCTGTGGCCGGCGTATTGCCGCACGCTGGCCCAACTGCAAGCCCAGGGCGTGCAGCTGGCCGAAGCGCAGCGCCGGGCCGCTGATCGGGTCACCCTGCACCAGCTGGAGCGGACCGCGATACCGCGCCGCTTCACGGTGCCGATGCAGGAAATCTGGCTGCTGCAGCCGCGCTTCTCGCTGCGGCAGCGCAAGCGGGTGTTTCGCCTGCTGGCGCACCCGCGCTTCCGCGCGGCATTCGACTTCCTGGAGCTGCGGCAAGTGGCATCCGATTCCCATGCCGATGATGTGGCGTTCTGGCGGCAGGTCCAGCAGCATCCGGTGGCGGCGCTGGAAGGTGTTTCGGCCCGGGCCGGCACCGGCGATGCTGCGCCCGACAGTGCCGGGCGGGAGGATGTGGTGCCAGAGGCACCGCAAGACGATGCCAGCGCCGGGGCGCCACGCCGGCGGCGCCGGCGCCGCAAGCCAAAGGCGACGTGATGACTGAGAAGACGCGGGCGTACATTGGAATCGGGGCCAATCTGGGCGATCCGGTCAAGGCCGTGCAGGAGGCCCTGCAGGCACTGGCGGCGTTGCCCGAGAGCCGTTTGCTGGCGGTATCGCGGCTGTACCGCACGCCGGCCTGGGGTCGGATTGATCAGCCCGATTTCATCAATGCGGCCGCTGTCCTGGAAACCACGCTCACGCCGCAGGCACTGCTGGCAGCGCTGCAGGCCATCGAACTCAAAGCCGGACGTGATCGTCGCAGCGAGACGGCTGCGCGGCGCTGGGGGCCACGCGTCCTCGATCTGGATCTGCTGCTGTATGGCGAGCAGGTCATCAATGAGCCCGGATTGCGGGTGCCGCATCCTTATCTGCACGAACGTGCGTTTGCCCTGGTGCCGCTGGCAGAGATCGCCCCGGAGGCGCCTTTTCCCGGGCATGGCAGCGTGGGCGAGGCCTTGCGTTTAGTTGATCCGGCCGGGATCGAGCCCATCGATGCCGTGCCATGACGGGGCGGTCGCCTGCTTGCTACCGGCGCCGTGGCGCGTGTGTGCGCCATAATCGGCCTCCCGTTGTCGCTGGAGCCTGCCAATGAGTGTTCATGCCGACCCAATCGCCTGGAGCGTGCCGCAGCTGGCGCAGGCGCGCGCGCAAGGCCGGCGCCTGGTCATGCTGACCTGCTATGAGGCGAGCTTTGCGCGGGTGCTGGACAAGGCGGGGGTCGATTTGCTGCTGATCGGCGACTCGCTGGGTATGGTGGTGCAGGGGCATGACTCCACTCTGCCGGTGACAGTCGATGACATCGCGTATCACACGGCAGCAGTGGCACGCGGTGCCCGTCGCGCGCTCAAGATCGCCGACATGCCATTCGGCAGCGATGCCACTCCGGCGCAGGCACATGCGGCTGCGATGCGCTTCATCCAGGCAGGGGCGGCCATGGTCAAACTGGAGGGCGCCGGGTACAAACTCGACATCATCCGGTTTTTGGTCGAGCGGGAGATCCCCGTGTGCGCTCATCTCGGCCTGACCCCGCAGTCAGTACTGAGAATGGGTGGTTTCAAGGTGCAGGGCCGCGAGCAGGCGGCTGCCGAACGGCTGCGGGCCGATGCCCTGGCGGTGGCCGAGGCCGGCGCGGCGCTGCTGGTCCTGGAAGGGGTGCCAGCGACGCTGGCAGAGACGATCACGGCTGCCAGCCCGATTCCCACCATCGGTATTGGCGCCGGGCCCGGTTGTGACGGGCAGGTGCTGGTGCTGCATGACCTGCTTGGGGTCGATACTGGCCATCGCCGCCCGAAGTTCGTCAAGGATTTTCTTGCCGAGGGCGGTTCCATCGAGGGCGCTGTGCGCGCCTATGTCGAGGCCGTGCGCAGCGGCACGTTCCCCGGCTCGGAGCACAGTTACACATGATCGAAATCTGCACCCAACTGGAGCCGCTGCGGGAGCGTATCCAGACCTGGCGGAAGCAAGGTCTGACGGTGGGGTTTGTGCCGACCATGGGCAATCTCCACGCCGGCCATCACTCGCTGGTGGCGCTGGCGCGGCAACATGCCGACCGCGTGGTCGCCAGCGTGTTCGTCAACCCCACCCAGTTTGGCCCGAATGAGGATTTCGCCCGCTACCCGCGCACGCCCGAAGCCGATGCCCGTGGCTTGCAGGACGCCGGCTGCGACCTGCTCTGGCGGCCGGATGTGGACACCATGTACCCGCTGGGCGTGGCGCAGGCCACCGCAATCCGGGTGCCCGGCCTGACCGGGGTACTGGAAGGCGCCAGCCGCCCGGGCCACTTCGATGGCGTCTGCACCGTGGTGACGCGGCTGTTTCTGCAGGTACAGCCGGATCTGGCGGTGTTCGGCCGCAAGGATTACCAGCAGCTGGCGGTGATCCGCCGTCTGGTGGCGGACTTGCAGTTCCCGATCCGGATCATCGCCGGCGAGACAGTACGCGAGGCCGATGGTCTGGCGATGAGCTCGCGCAATCAGTATCTGACGGCAGATGAGCGCCGCCTGGCGCCGCTGATCTATCGCACCCTGACCGCCATGCGCCAAGCGGCGCTGGATGGTCAGCCGCATGAGCAGATTGAGGCCGAGGCCGTGGCGGGGCTGGCGCAGGCGGGTTTCGTGCCGGATTACGCGGTGCTGCGCCGGCCCGATCTGAGCGTGCCGGAACCGGGCGAGGGTGGGGCGCGGGTAGCGCTGATTGCCGCCCGTCTTGGCCAGACCCGATTGATCGACAATCTCGAGTTCAGCCTGCCGCCGCGCTGACCATGCGCCTGCCACGCAGCGGCGCGGTGTTGGCCGGTCTCGTCTGCGTGCTGGCGTCCAAACAAAAAACCCGCCAAACGGCGGGTTTTCATGTTCCGGTTGCCGTGAACGGGCCGGAAGCGTGTGTTGGTGCCCAGGAGAGGACTCGAACCTCCACGGTTTTACCCGCTAGTACCTGAAACTAGTGCGTCTACCAATTCCGCCACCTGGGCCGGTGGTGAGGCGCGCATTTTGCAGATTGCGCTGCGGGCTGTCAACACGTTGTATGCGTCTTCCGTGTCCGGGTTCACCTTTGAGCATGTACCATCATTGGATGACACGACCACCACGCAAACGCGGCAGCGGCCGCAACTCGTCTTCCCGCACATCCTCCAAGTCCACGACGCGCCGTTCGCCTTCTGACGGCAAGGCGCAGGCCGGGCTGCCGACGCCACCGCCGGACCCTTATGCACGGCGCGAGGCCGAGCGCTATGCCAACCCGATCGCCAGCCGGGAAGTCATTCTGCAGACGCTGGCCGCGAGTGAAGGCCCGCTGGACGAGCATGAGCTGGCGCAGGCGCTTGGGCTGACCGCGCCAGATCGGTTCGAGGCGCTGCGCAAGCGGCTGGCGGCGATGCTGCGCGATGGCCAGTTGCTGCAAAACCGCCGGGGCGGTTACGTGCCGGCGGTGAAGGCCGAGCTGATTGCCGGAACCGTGATCGCAAACCCGGATGGATTCGGGTTTCTGCGTCCGGAGCAAGGCGGCGATGATCTGTTCCTGCCGCCGCTGGAGATGCGCAAGGTCGGCCACGGTGACCGTGTGCTGGTCAGCATCACCGGTCGTGACCGGCGTGGGCGCGGTGAGGCTGCCATCGTCGAAGTGCTGGAACGGCGCCTGACCCGGCTGTTGGGGCGCTATGCCGAAGAGCTCGGCATTGGCTATGTGATCCCGGATGACAAGCGGATCCTGCGCAACGTGATGATTCCGCAGGACGCGCGCAACGGCGCCCGTCCTGGGCAGCTGGTGGTGGTCGAGATCACCACCCCGCAGGATGCCTATCGCCCGCCGATCGGCCGCGTGCTGGCCGTGCTGGGCGACAAGCTGACCGCCTCGCTGGCGGTGGAAGCGGCGATTCATGGGCATGACATTCCGCACGAGTTCCCGCCGGAGGTGTTGGCGCAAGCCACCGACGTGCCTTTGCAGGTGCTGCCGGCCGACATCGCCGGGCGCGTTGACCTGCGCGGCATGCCGCTGGTGACCATCGACGGCGAAGACGCCAAGGACTTCGACGATGCGGTCTGGTGCGCGCCAGAGGGTGAGGGTTTCCGCCTGATCGTGGCGATCGCCGATGTCTCCCATTACGTGCCGCACGGCTCGCCGCTGGACGTGGAAGCACAGCGGCGTGCGACCTCGGTGTACTTCCCCGGTTATGTCGTGCCGATGCTGCCGGAGACGCTGAGCAATGGCATTTGTTCGCTCAATCCGCAGGTGGATCGACTGTGCTTTGCCTGCGACATGCGCATCGGTCGCGATGGCACCGTGCAGGACGCGCGCTTCTACGAGGCAGTGATGCATTCGCACGCCCGGCTGACCTATACCGATGTGTGGAACGCGGTGGGCGAAGGGGTGCCAGAGGATGCGCAGGCCGAGGCGCGGGCCAAGATCGGTCGGCTGTTGCCGCAGGTGCGCCAGCTGCACCGGCTCTACAAGGTGCTGGCGAAGGCACGGGCGCGCCGCGGGGCGATCGAGTTCGAGACCGGCGAAGTGCGCTTCGTGCTCGATGCCAAAGGCGCGGTCGTCCAGGCGGGCATGCTGGAGCGTAATGATGCGCATCGTCTGATCGAGGAGTGCATGATCGCCGCCAACGTGGCGGCCGCGCGGTTCCTGCTGGACAGCGGCATTCCGGCGCCATTCCGCAATCACGACAAGCCGCCGGAATCCAAATACGCCGAGCTGGAGGAGTTCCTCAAGGAGTTTCAGCTGCGGCTGCCGCCGTGGGGCAAGGTCAAGCCCAAGGATTTCCGCAACCTGCTGGAAAAGATCCGCGAACGTCCGGATGCCGCCCTGCTGGAGTCGGTGATCCTGCGCAGCCAGGCCTTGGCGGTGTATGCGCCGGAGAACATCGGTCACTTCGGGTTGGCGCTTGAGGCCTATGCCCACTTCACGTCGCCGATCCGCCGCTATGCCGATCTGCTGGTGCATCGGGCGATCAAGCATGCGCTGCGTGGCGGCCGGGCAGAAGGCTACGACTATTCGGCGCACGACATGGCGGCGCTAGCCTTGCAGTGTTCCGAACGCTCGCGGCGCGCTGACGAAGCGCAGCGCGAGGTGGATGAGCGTTACCGGGCCGCCTGGATGGAGGAGCACGTCGGTAAGGAGTTCGACGGCACCATCAGTGGCGTCACCAGCTTTGGTCTGTTCGTCGAACTGGATGACTCCAAGGTCAACGGGCTGGTCCACGTCACCCAGCTGCCGCGCGATTTCTACCACTTCGACGCAGTCCGCAAGACCCTGACCGGCGAACGCCGTGGCCACACCTTCCGGCTGGGGGATCGCGTGCGGGTGGTGGTGCTCAAGGCCAGCGTGGAGGAGCGCAAGATCGATTTCCGGCTGGCTGGCGAGGACGTTGGTCAGCCACCGACGCAGACGCGCGGCAAGCCGGCCAAGCGCGCCAAGCGCCCGTACTGAGGCCGGCTGCGCCGCCAACGGCCGTGGTCCCTGGTGGTGCCTGCCGTGCTGTGCCGCGGCGGTTGGCATGCCGTGCAGGTGGCCATGCGGCACAATGTGCGCATGAGCAAATCCTCCCAATGGATCGTCGGCCTGAACGCGGTGGCTGCCGCGCTGGAGCACGACGCCGAACATGTGCGCGAAGTCCTGCTGGACGCAGCCGCCAAAAATCCACGCATCCTCGACATTGAACAGCAGGCGCAGCGCAAGGACATCCCGGTGCGGCGGGTGACCACGCAGGCGTTGGACGGGGTGGCCGGGGGGCTGCGCCATCAGGGGGCGGCGGCCCGTTATGCGGCCGCGAAAACCCTGGACGAGCATGCGCTGGCGGGGTTAGTCGCGGCGGCGGCGGGGCAGGCACTGCTGCTGGTGCTGGATGGCGTGCAGGACCCGCACAACCTTGGCGCCTGCCTGCGCAGTGCGGCCGCGGCCGGTGCGACTGCGGTGATCATCCCCAAGGACAAGGCGGTGCAGGTCAACGCCACCGTGCGCAAGACATCGGCCGGTGCCGCCGATACCGTGCCGGTGGTCAGCGTGACCAACCTCGCCCGTGCCTTGCGCGAGTTGCAGAGCTTGGGGGTCTGGATTTATGGGCTGGCGGGCGAGGCCGACGCGTCGCTGTATGCGCTGGACCTGCGTGGCAACGTGGCACTGGTGCTGGGCAGTGAGGGTGAGGGCCTGCGCCGGTTGACCCGCGAGCAGTGCGACCAGCTGGTGCAGATCCCAATGCCGGGCGGCTTTGAAAGCCTCAATGTCTCGGTGGCTGCGGGGATCGCACTGTTCGAGGCTGTCCGGCAGCGGCTGGCCTGACTGAGGTGATGCGATGAATCTGCAGTGGTACGACTGGGTGGGCCTGCTGGGGACGGCCTTGATCGTGCTGGCGTATTTCCTGCTACAGGCCGGACGCCTGCATGGCAACCGGCTGCCCTATCAGTTTCTCAATCTGCTGGGCGCGAGCGGCGTGCTGGTGTCGCTATGGGGCGGCTTCAACATTTCCGTATTCCTGCTGGAATCGGTGTGGGTGCTGATCAGCCTGTATGGCATTGCCCGCAGCCTGCGTGGCAGTCTTTCCTAGGGAAGGGCTGACAACGCCAAGGCCGGTGCATGCTGGGCTTGGGTCACACGCCGCAATCGCATGCGCGATGGCTGTGTGGTCGGTCATCTGTGCCCGACAGGGATTTCCTCGCGCCGCGGCAGGGGTGCGCTTATGCGCGGATGTCGGGCGACGCCGCCGACGGTGATTCGGGCATCGCTTCGGTGGCGGCAGGTGGACGCGGCCAGGCATTGGCGATGGCACAGAACAGGCGCGCGGTCTGCATGGCGTCGTACACCGCCGAATGCGCTTCCTGCGGGTCCCAGCCCAGTCCGGCGGCCATTGCCGCCCGTGCCAGCACGGTTTGCCCGTAAGCCAGCGCCGCCATGGTCACCGTATCGAACACGCTGAACGGGTGGAACGGATTGCGCTTGTGCTGCACCCGTGCCACCGCGGCGTTGAGGAAGTTGAGGTCGAAGTGGGCGTTGTGGCCGACCAGAATGGCGCGCTGGCAGCCATGCTTTTTGACCGCGGCACGCACCGGGATGAACACCGCGTCCAGCCCTTCACGTTCACTGACTTCGCCGCGCAGGGGATGGCCGATTTTGATGCCGGTGACTTCCAGCGATTTCGGGTCGATCTCGGTGCCGGGCGCTGGCGCGATATGGGCATGCGCGACTTCGCCTGGCACGTAGCGGCCGGCGTCATCGAGTTCGATCGGCACTGCGGCGATTTCCAGCAGGGCGTGCCGGTTCCAGTCGAAGCCGCCGGTTTCCACGTCCACGACAACGGGCAGATAGCCGCGAAACCGGTGGGCCATGGGCGAGAGGGTGGGGTGTGCAGCGGAGGTGGTCATCGTGCACAGCCTAGCAGAGGCGTCCCACGTGGCCTGAGGGTCATGGTGTCTGGCCGCTGCCGGTGGTTGCGGCAGCAGCGATCAACACCCCGTGTGCGTACAGCTGCCGCAGCATCGGCAGCGCTTCGGCACGGAATGCCGCGTCATATGCAAGTCCGGCGTCTTCGGCCAGCCGGTGCAGCAGTTGCTCGCCGCTGCGCTGGCCATCGGCGAGCGCAAGCAGCTGATACAGCAGCGGGGACAGCAGCGAGAAGCGCACCGTGCCGTCCGCCTGGCGGTGCAGCAGAAGCAGGGTCGGGGTGTCGGGTGCGGTGTCGGGCTGGTAGTCCGGCCCGATCCGGTGCACCGGCCAGCGGTACGCCAGCGGCCAGGCCAGCGGCGAGCGTAGTGGCCGCGCCTGCAGCGGGTCGGCGTCGGGGGTATGGGCTGGGGTGTCGGCAGTGAGCAGTTGCAGGCCCAGTTCCGCCCACTCGTAATGGGCAAGCTCGCCCAGCCAGGGATGGGCGGGATCATCGTATCCGGCCAGGTAATCGGCGAACTCCCGGCTCAGCTCCGGAAACAGGGGCGTGCGGCTGCGGTGTTCGCGCAGGAAGCGGCGCAGCAGCGCCTGCCAACCCGCATCGCCCAGTGTTCTGCGGATCACCGGAAAGGTGCCGGTCAACAGAGTGTCGAGGTTGTTGACGATCAGCGTGCGGTAAATGGCCAGGCCGCGTGGCGCCATGCCCGGCGGAGGTGGATGCGCCTCCGGGTCGCGCAGGTGCCAGGCCAGGGCGCGTAGGTGCTGTTCCAGCGTGCTCATGGATAGGCGGCCTGGAGTGTGCGGATGCGTGCCACTTCGTCCAGCAGCACGGCAAGTGGCGGGAAGCGGAAGTCGCGTTCCAGCAGAGTGGGGCGCACGCCGTGGACGGCGTAGGTGTGGTCGAGCAATGCCCACACGTCCTCGCACACCGGCGCACCGTGGGTGTCGATTTTCAGGTCGGGGCCGCGATCGTCGTGACCGGCGATGTGGTAGGCCACGATGCGATCGCTGGGCAGGGCAGCGATGAAGGCGCGGGCATCATAGCCGTGGTTGCAGGCATTGACGCAGACGTTGTTGACGTCGAGCAGCAGGTCGCAGTCGGCGGCCTTTAGCACCGCACGGATGAAGCTGGCTTCATCCATTTCCGCACTGGGGATGGCATAGCTGCTGATGTTTTCGATCGCGATGCGACGCCCCAGCACGTCCTGTGCCTGGCGGATGCGGGCGGCGACGTGCTGGACTGCGGCCTCGGTGAACGGCAACGGCAGCAGGTCGTAAAGCTGGCCGTCGGCGGCGCAGTAGCTCAGATGTTCGCTGTAGAGGGCAACCTGGTGACGGTCGAGAAACTCACGTGTCTGCCGCAGGAACTCAAGATCCAGCGGATCGGGGCCGCCTAGCGACAGCGACAGGCCGTGGCAGGTCAGGGGATGGCGGCTGGCCAGCCGATCGAGTGCGTCCCCGAATACGCCGCCCACGCCGATCCAGTTGTCAGGCGCGCACTCGAGGAAATCGAAGGCCCCCGCAGGGGCCTTGAGCAGGTCATCCAGCAGGGCGCGGCGCAAGCCCAACCCTGCCGCATGTGTGGGCAGATCGCCGGTCATGCAGGCTTACATGCTGCCGCACTTCCCCTCGCCGCACTTGCCTTCGCTGGTGGCTTTGGCGCCAGCGGCGGGCTTCTTCATGGCGGCGTGGTGGGCGTCCATTTCGGACTGGCTGATGAAGCCATCGCCGTTGCTGTCGATCTTGGCAAACATCGACGTGTCGCCGTGATGACGTGCCGCGAACTCGGCGCGCGAGATACGGCCATCCTTGTCGGTGTCCATCATCGCCATGCCGCACCCCCCTTCGTGGTCGGCCTTCCCCTGCATGGCCGCGGCGCATTTACCTTCCCCGCATTTGCCTTCGGCGGCCTGGGCTTTGCCGGCATCCTGCATGTAGCCATGGGCAAGCGCCTGCATCGAAAACAGGCTGCCGGAGGCGACCGCGGCGCCGACCAGCAGTGCCAGTGAGGTACGTGGAGTGGACATGGCAGATTCCTCGCGCTGTCAGGATCGGAAGGCTTGATCCTACCCCTTACCGGCGGCCGCAGCCAGCGGCAGAGGTCACGGTCGGAATCAGGGCGCTGCGGTGTTGCTGTCGTCGCGCTTCTCGCGCTCCGGCAGCGGCGCCTCGCCGTGCAGCAGGAACCAGATGTTCTCGGCGATGTTGGTAGCGTGGTCGCCAATCCGCTCCAGATTCTTGGCCATGAACAGAAGATGCGTGCAGGGCGTGATGGCGCGCGGGTCTTCCATCATGTAGGTGAGCAGCTCGCGGAACAGCCCGGTATAGAGGGTGTCCAGCTCGGCATCGCGCTGGCGCACCCGAAGTGCGGCTTGTTCGTCGCGGTTGCGGTAGGCCTCCAGCACTTCCCGCACCTGCTGCACCGCCAGCTTGCCAAGTGCGGCCAGGCCGCGGGTATGCGGCAGCGGCGGGGCCAGGTTGAGGGCCAGCGACCGCTTGGCGATGTTGGCGGCGTAATCACCGATGCGCTCGATATCAGACGCCACCCGCAGTGCGGCCAGAATGATGCGCAGATCAGAGGCCAGGGGGCCGCGGCGGATCAGATGGATCACGTCGTGGTTGATCTGGCGTTCCAACGCATCGATGGCTTCATCATTGGCGACGATGCGCTCGGCGGCGCTGGAGTCGCGGCGATCGACCACTTCCAGCGCGGCTTCCAGTTGGGCGACCGCCATCTGGCCCATGCGGATCAGCTCGTCGAGCAGGGTGGCCTGCTCCCGGTCGTAACTGCGGACGATGTGGTTGTGCTCGTTCATCAGCCGAACCTCCCGGTGATGTAATCCTCGGTCTGCTGTTTCGCAGGGGTGGAGAAAATCTGTGTGGTCGGGCCGTACTCGACCAGATCGCCCATGTACATAAAGGCGGTGTAGTCGGACACGCGCGCCGCCTGCTGCATGTTGTGGGTGACGATCATGATGGTGAACTCCTGCTTGAGCTCTTCCACCAGTTGCTCGATGCGGCCGGTGGAGATCGGGTCCAGCGCCGAGGTGGGTTCGTCCAGCAGCAGCACCTCGGGGCGCAGGGCAATCGCACGGGCGATGCAGAGCCGCTGCTGCTGACCGCCGGACAGACTCAGACCGCTGGCTTTGAGCTTGTCTTTCACCTCATCCCACAGCGCGGCCTGGCGCAGGGCCTGTTCCACCCGTTCGTCCAGTTGCGAACGCGACAACCGCTCATGGTGGCGGATGCCGTAGGCGACGTTCTCGTAGATCGTCATCGGGAACGGCACCGGCTTCTGGAACACCATGCCGACCTTGCTGCGCAGCCGGTTGATGGGGTAGCGGGGGTCGAGGATGTTTTCGCCATCCAGCAGCACCTCGCCTTCGGCGCGCAGTTTGGGGTACAGCGCATAGATGCGGTTGAACACCCGCAGCAGGGTGGACTTGCCGCAGCCGGACGGGCCGATCAGCGCGGTGACACGCTTCTCGGGAATGTCCAGGTCGATGTTGCGGACCGCGTGGAACTTGTCGTACCAGAAATTGAGGCCGCGCGCGGCGATCTTGATGGCCGGCGTCGCCACCTCTGGCGCGGCGGGTTTCGCTGCGATGTGCAGGTCGGTCATGGTGGAGGTTCCAGGGAAATCAGTCATGGTGCATGCGGTTGCGTGCAACGATGGCACGGGCGATCAGGCTGACCACCAGCACGAACAGGGTGAGAACGAAGGCACCCGCCCAGGCCAGCGCGTGCCAGCCGTCGTAGGGGCTCATCGCAAACTGGAAGATCACCACCGGCACGTTGGCCATTGGCGCCAGCAGGTCAGTGGTCCAGTACTGGTTGTTGAGCGCAGTGAACAGCAGCGGGGCGGTTTCGCCGCTGATCCGTGCCAGCGCCAGGAGGATGCCGGTGACGATGCCGGGCAGGGCGCTGCGGTAGAGCACCTGGGTGATCACCTTCCACTGAGGGATGCCCAGCGACAGCGCCGCTTCGCGCATCTGCCGCGGCACCAGCCGCAGCATCTCGTCGGTGGTGCGCACCACCACCGGAAGCGCGATCAGGGCCAGCGAGATCGCGCCTGCCAGCGCCGAAAAATGCCCCATCCGCATCACCACCAGGGTATAGACGAACAGGCCCAGCACGATCGACGGCGCCGACAGCAGGATGTCGTTGACGAAGCGGATCACGCCGCCGATCCAGTGCCGGTCGGCGTATTCGGACAGGTAGGTGCCGGCCAGCACGCCGATGGGCGTGCCCAGCACGATGCCCAATAGGCTCATCACCGCGCTGCCGAAGAATGCATTGAGCATGCCACCGCCTTCTTCTCCCGGCGGTGGCGTCATCTGGGTGAACAGCGCCGGGGTCAGCGCGGTGATCCCCATTTTGAGCGTGGTCCACAGAATCCACAGCAGCCAGAAGATGCCAAACGCCGCGGCCAGCACCGCCAGGCTCTGGGCGATGATGTTCTTCGCCATCCGGCGCAGATACAGGCTGTTGGTGGTCATCAGTTGCCCTCCCGCTTGTTCAGGCGGCTCAGCAACAGCCGCGAGATCGCCAGCACGATGAAGGTGACCAGAAACAGGACGAACCCCAGCGCGATGAGCGAGGACAGGTACATCGGCGAGTCTGCTTCGGTGAACTCGTTGGCGATGGTGGCGGCGATCGAGTTGCCCGGCTCCAGCAGCGAGAAAGTCAATGCATGGGCATTGCCCAGCACGAAGGTCACGGCCATGGTTTCACCCAGCGCCCGGCCCAGGCCGAGGAAGATGCCGCCGATCACCGCCGAGCGGGTGTAAGGCAGCACCACGTCCCACACCACTTCCCAGCGGGTGGCGCCCAGCGCGTAGGCCGATTCCTTCAGCGGGCCGGGCACGGTCAGGAACACGTCCCGCATCACCGAGGAAATGAAGGGGATCACCATCACTGCCAGCACCAGGCCGGCGGTGCCCATGCCCAGCCCCAGCGGCGGGCCCTGAAACAGTGGCCCCAGCCATGGCAGTTGGCCCAGGTGTTCATCCACCCAAGGGAAAACGTGTTCACCCAGCAGCGGCACCAGCACGAACAGGCCCCACATGCCGTAGATGATCGAGGGGATGCCGGCCAGCAGCTCGATTGCCGCGCCGATAGGAGTGCGCATCCACTTGGGGGCGATATCGGTGAGGAAAAACGCGATGCCAAAGCTCACCGGTACTGCGATCAGCATCGCCAGCAGGGCGGTGACCACGGTGCCGTAGATCGGCACCAGTGCACCGAACTGCTGCTGTACCGCGTCCCACTGGTCGGTCCACAGGAAGGCCAGGCCAAACTTGGCAAACGCCTCGCGCCCGCCCCACAGCATCGACAGTGCCACCGCCAGCAGTGTGGCCAGGACGAAAAGGCCAGCGCCGGTCACCAGCCAGCGGAAGCGGCGGTCGGTACGCGCATCGGCGCTGGCGCGCGACAGCAGATCGGGATCTGTGGTGTTCATTGCAGCCTGTGGGATGAGAAACGCGAACCGGACATGCCCGTCACCGGGCCGGCGCAGCCCGCCCATCTAACCTGGGTTTCGTGACAAAACGATGACGGTGGTATCCAGTTGTCATGCCCAGGTCACCTGCCGGCGCGGCAGTGTGACCTTAAAAACGAACGAGGCGGGCGCAGGCCCGCCTCGGTGTCGTGCATGGCAAAGCGATCGGTTACTTGCGGGCGCCGATGTTCTGCGCCCAGTAGGCTTCGACCTGCTTGACCAGGCTGTCCGGCAGGGGCACATAGTCCAGCGCCGCCGCCTGCGGCTGGCCCTTTTCCAGTGCCCACTTGAAGAACTTCAGCGCCTCCTGGCTGCGGGCGGCGTCCTTGGGCTTCTTGTACATCAAGATGAAGACGGTGGCCGCGATCGGCCAGGCCTGGGCACCGGGGGCATTGGTCATCACCAGGTGGAAGTCCTTGGTGGCACCCCAGTTGGCCGAGGCGGCTGCCGCCTGGAAGCTGTCGTCGCTGGGCTTGACGAAGTTGCCTGCGGCATTCTTCATCAGGGCATAGCTCAGCTTGTTCTGCAGGGCGTAGGCGTACTCGACATAACCGATGCCGCCGCGGATCTGGCGGGTATAGGCGGACACGCCTTCATTGCCCTTGCCGCCCACGCCGGCCGGCCAGGCCACCGAGGTGCCTTCGCCGACTTTCTGCTTCCACTCCGGGCTGACCTTGGACAGGTAGTTGGTGAAGTTGAAGGTGGTGCCGGAGCCATCGGAGCGGTGCACCACGGTGATCTTCAGCGCCGGCAACTTCAGGCCCGGATTGAGCGCGGCGATGCGCGCGTCATTCCACATGGTGATCTTGCCCAAATAGATATCGGCCAGCAGCGGGCCGTCCAGCTTCATGGCGCCGGGGGCGACGCCCGGCACGTTGACCACCGGCACGATGCCGCCGATCACCAGCGGGAACTGGGCCAGGCCGGCCTTGGCCAGCTCGTCCGGCGGCAGCGGCTTGTCGCTGGCGCCAAAATCCACCGTGCCCGCCTTGATCTGGGCGATGCCGCCGCCGGAGCCGATCGACTGGTAGTTGACCTTGGTGCCGGTAGCCGCGCTGTAGTCAGCCGACCACTTGGACAGAATCGGATAGACGAAGGTGGAACCGGCGCCGGTGATATCGGCCGCTGCAGCGGTCGCAGCAAAGCTGGAGGCGATGGCCAGCACGGCGATACGGGACTTAAGCGTCTTGAGCACGGGAAACTCCTGATCAGGGTTGGGGGTGGTGGCCGAGCCACACGCCGACATTGGAGATCGGCAGCGTGACAAGCATGCGGCGGCAATGTGACGCGCAGGTGACAGTCGCCCCGGCACTGGCAGTGGGCTGGGGTGCCGCGTGAAAAAAACGTGAGCCCGACATAAACCTGCAATGAACTTGGGTTCCAATGTGTGTCGGCATGGCATCGGCCGGTCGCCGGTCCATGTGCGCACACTCGACATTCGCCGCTTCAACTGACCATTACGGAGTTTTCCATGCGTCCCACTCATCTGGCCGCCGCCCTCGCCGTGGCCATTGCTGGCACCAGCTTCAACGCCCTGGCGCAGAGCGCGCCGACCGCTCAGGACATTGCCGAACTCAAGGCCCAGATCGCCGCCTTGCAGGCGAAGGTTGAAAGCCTGGAGGCGCAAGCGGATGCCCAGTCCGACGTCAACATCACCCAGGCCAAGGCGATCGAGGAGGCCGAGGCCACCAAGGGCAAGGTCGACAAGCTGGCCAAGCTGGTCAACGACACCAAGATCAGCGGCCGGATGTACTACGACCTGACCCACATCGATGACAAAAACCACGGCGTGAAGACCGACAAGTCCGGGTTTGCCTTCGACATCAAACGCTTCTATCTGGGTGTGGACCACACGTTCAACGACCAGTGGTCGATGAACCTGACCACCGACTTCCAGTATTCCTCGGCGATCTCATCCACCGAGATCTACCTGAAGAAAGCCTATGTGCAGTACACGCTCAGCGACGCCTTCATGCTGCGCGCTGGTGCCTCTGATCTGCCGTGGGTACCGTTTGCCGAGAGCTACTACGGCATGCGCTATGTCGAAAACACCCTGATTGACCGCCTGAAGTTCGGCACCTCGGCCGACTGGGGGCTGCATGCCAGCGGCAAGCTGGCCGGGGGGAATGTGGAATACGCAGTGGCCGCGCTTAATGGCAATGGCTACAAGAATCCCAGCCGTAGCAAGGGGCTGGACTTTGAAGGCCGGCTGAGCGTGGCGCCGATGGCCAATACCGTGCTGGCGGTGGGCTTCTACAACGGCACGCTGGGCAAGGAGAAGCAGACGGTCAATGCCTTGCACACGGCGGAACGGTTCGATGTCATGGCAGCCTACATGGCGGGCACGACCCGTCTGGGCGTGGAATATTTCCAGGCCAAGAACTGGAACAACGTGCTGACCGTGGCCAGCGACAAGGCCAGCGGCTGGTCGGTGTGGGGCAGCGTCGGCCTGAACAGCGATGGCGTCACCCTGTTTGGCCGTTACGATCGAACCGATCTCAGCAAGACGCTCGACCCGACCCTGCGTGACACCTATTACAACGTCGGTGTCGAGTTCCCGATCACCAAGGGCGTCAAGCTGGCCACCGTGTACAAGCACACCGACCAGAAGAACGCCTTGCGGACCAAGGACCTCAAGACCGACGAGTTTGGTATGTGGGGCGAGTTCCGCTTCTAACGCGCTGGGCTGAATCCAAGCTGGCGAAACCCATCGCGTGTGCGATGGGGTCGCGGGGTGACCTGCGTTCACGAACCACAAGCATCTGGTTCGCGAGGCATCTTGGAATAGTTGTCACGTCGGCGGCGGGCTTCGGCCCGCCGCTGTCTGTTTGGGCGGCCAGGGCTGGCGATGGTCAGGCCGCTCGAGTCTGTTCCCCAGGGTGGTTCTTCTCCGGCCAGCGACACAGGTCGCGGATCGGGCAGTGCTGGCAGTCGGGCTTGCGGGCCTTGCAGATGTAGCGGCCGTGCAGGATCAGCCAGTGATGGGCGTCGCGTTTGAAGTCCTCCGGCACCACCCGCATCAGGGTGTCTTCCACCGCACGGACGGTTTTGCCTGGCGCAAGACCGGTGCGGTTGGCGACCCGGAAGATATGGGTGTCCACCGCAATAGTCGGCTCACCGAAGGCGGTGTTGAGCACCACGTTGGCGGTCTTGCGGCCAACGCCGGGCAGTGCTTCCAGTGCCTCGCGGGTGCGCGGCACCTCGCCGCCATGGCGTTCCAGTAGCTGCCGGCACAGGGCGATGAGGTTGGCCGCTTTGGCGTTGTAGAGGCCGATCGTGTTGATGTAGCGCTTCAGGCCGTCCTCGCCCAGGGCCAGGATGGCGGCGGGCGTATTGGCCACCGGAAACAGTTTGCGGGTGGCCTTGTTGACGCCGACGTCGGTGGCCTGCGCGGACAACACCACCGCCACCAGCAGCTCGAAGGGCGTGGTGTACTCGAGCTCAGTGGTGGGGTGCGGGTTGGCGGCACGCAGGCGCCGGAACAGATCGGTGATCTCGCCAACGGTCAGCCGGCTGCCCGGAGGGGGCCGGGGCTTGCGTGCCTGCGTCATGGCCGGCGTGCCCGTGCCTTGGCCAGCGCCCGTGCCAGCGCAGCCGCCGCTGCCGGCGGCAGCGACGACGGCGTGTCAGCTGCCGGTGGTGGGCGTCGTGCGGCTTCGCGCGCCATCATGCGTTGCGCCACACGGGCGTTGCGTTGGCGATGTCGGTCGCGGGCCGCCAGCGCGCGCAGGCGGGCGGAGCGGGCATCGAGCAGGTGCTGCTGGCAGTCGGGTGGACATGCCGGGCACGGGGTTGCCTCCAGCAGCCCCAGCGCAAGGGCCTGGTCGAGATCATCCACGGCCAGTGCCGCCATGATCGCGTGGGCGCGCGCGCCTGCGTCTGCGCAGCAGCCGCAGGGGCAGCAAGCGGGTGTGCTCATCGGCCGGTGAAGGTGGGTTTGCGCTTTTCCAGGAATGCTCGGGTGCCCTCGCGCATGTCCTCGGTGGCAAAGATCAGCCCGAACTGCGCCGATTCGTATTCCAGCCCTTCTTCCAGGCTGCACTCGCCGCCGACATTGACGCAGTCCAGCAGCCCGCGCAGGGCCAGTGGCGCAGCGGCGGCGAGTTGCTTGGCCAGCGTCATCGTCTCGGTCTCAAGGTCGGCGGCCGGCACCACGCGGTTGACGATGCCCAGTTGCAATGCGCGCTCGGCGCTGATGGGCGCGCCGGTCAGGCATAGCTCCAGGGTGGCGGCCCGCCCACACAGGCGTAGCAGGCGCTGGCTGCCGCCAAAGCCGGGGATCAGGCCGAGGTTGATTTCCGGCTGGCCGACCTTGGCGCTGTCGGCGGCGATCCGCAGATGGCAGCTCATCGCCAGTTCCAGACCGCCACCCAGGGCAAAGCCGTTGATCATGGCGATGACCGGCTTGGGGAGTTTTTCGATCCGCCGCATCATCCGGCTGCCCCGCAGGGAAAAATCACGGCCCTGCACCGGGGTCAGGGTGTGCATTTCCGCGATGTCGGCACCCGCCACGAAGGCCTTGGGGCCGGCCCCGGTGAGTACCACGACGCGCACCTCGGGGTCGCGTGCGGCCTCTGCAAAAGCCGCATCCAGCGCGTCGATCACCTCACGGTTGAGAGCATTGAGCTTGTCGGGGCGATTGATCCGCAGGGTGCGCACACCCGCGGCGGTTTCGGTCAGCAGCAAGGGCTCGGTCATTGGGACTATCCGAAAAGGAGGAGGAACTTTGGCCGCGGCAGGCGGTCACACTGCCAGACCGCAAGTGGCGGTCGTGTCGTGTGGCCAGTATCCTAGCGCGTCACGCCGGAGCGGTTGACCGGCAGGACATTCCTCCCGGCCTGTGCCGGGTTCCCCAGGGCCGCCATCCGGCGGTTCAACGACAAACGAGGTTGTGGATGAAGTTGCGTGTGATTGCTGCCAGCCTGGCGGCCCTGACCCTGACCGCCGGGGTTGCCTCGGCACAGACCAAGCCGGCCCCTGCGCCGACCCCAGCCAAACCGGCGGCTGCCACGGCGGCCAAGCCCGCAAGTCCTGCGGCACCGGCCGTGGACAAGTTCCACGCCAGTTATGCCTTCGGCTGGCAGTTGGGGCAGGAGCTGGCCAATACCGGTGAGCCCATTGATATCGCCACCGTGGTCCGAGGCGTGCAGGACGCCTTCGCTGGCAAGCAGCCGGCCTATACCGAGCAGCAACTGAGCGCGGCTTACGCCGGGTTCCAGCAGCGCATGCAGCAGAAGGCTGAAGAGGCGTTCCGCAAGGCGCTGGCCGACAACCAGGCGCAGTCGGCCGACTTCATCGGCAAGTACAAGGCGCAGCAAGGGGTGGTGACCCTGCCCAGCGGCATCATGTACCGCGTGGCCAAGGCCGGAACCGGCCCCAAGCCGACTGCCAACAGTGAAGTGCAGATCGCCTTCCGCAGCTTCCTGGCGGCCGTTGGCATGCCGCTCAGCGGAGTGCAGACGCCGCCGCCGTTCAAGGTGGGCGATGCGCCGATCCCGGCGCTGAAGGAAACCCTGCCGCTGATGAACCAGGGCACGGTGTATGAGGTGGTGATCCCGCCGGGCAAGATGGGCGGCGCCCAGAACACGCAGTTCGATCAGCAGGCGATTGCCCTGCAGGTTGAGCTGGGGGTTGTGAAGTAAGCCATCACGCCATTGCCGTGGCAGTGTCGAAACGCCGGCCGTGTGCCGGCGTTTCGCGTTCTGGGATGTACCATTTTCAGCATGGCCCCAGCATCTCCCCCCATCTCCAGTCCCTGCATCCGCGTCTGCCGGCTCGATGCCGAGGGGCTGTGTGTCGGCTGTCATCGCAGCCGCGAGGAAATCGCGGCATGGATGCGCTGGAGTGAAGCCCAGCGGCGTCTGTTCATGGAGACAGTACTGCGCGCCCGGGCCACACAGCGGGCGGGGCGATGAATCCGGTGTTGGCCGCCAGGCTGCAACGGGCGGTGGAGCCGCTGACGCGGCCGCCGGAACGGCCGCCGTGGAACCTGGACGCGCTGCAAGGCCTGCCGCTGCCACCGACATTGCGGCCGGCGGCCGTGCTGGTGGGTGTGGTCGCGCACGCACAACCGGCCGTGTTGCTGACCCGGCGTGCCGCCCATTTGCGTGATCACCCGGGGCAGGTCGGCTTTCCAGGGGGACGCATCGAGGGGCAGGATGCCTCGCCAGTGGCGGCGGCCCTGCGCGAGGCGCAGGAGGAAATCGGGTTGGAGCAGACGCTGGTGCAGCCGCTGGGTTATCTGGATCCGCTGGTCACGGTCACCGGATTTCAGGTGCAGCCGGTGCTGGCGCTGGTGGCGCCTGGATATCAGCCCCGACTGCAACGATCGGAAGTGGCGGAGGTGTTCGAGGTGCCACTGTCGCTGCTGCTGGATCCCGCCCGCGTGCAGACCGTCTCGGTCGAGTTCGGCGGTCGCAGCCACCAGGTGTTTCAATACGACTATGCGCCGCAGCGGATCTGGGGCGCGACCGCGGCGATCCTGGTCAACCTGCGGCAACGGCTGCTTACCGCGCAATCAGAGCAAAGGAGTGAGTGATGGCAGGCTGGACGACTTTGGTGCAACCCGACGTGCTGGCAATGGCGCTGCAGCGGCCGGACGTGGTGATCGTGGATTGCCGTTTCAGTCTTGCCGACCCGCTTGCCGGTGAGCAGGCATGGCGCAAGTCGCACCTGCCTGGTGCGGTGTATGCCCATCTGGAGCGGGATCTGTCGAACATGGCCCGACACGGGGAGGGGCGGCATCCGTGGCCAGACGAGCACGCCTTTCTGGCACGTCTGCAGCAGTGGGGGATCAGTCCTTCCACCCAGGTGGTGGCCTACGACGATGGTGACGGTGCGATCGCCGCCCGATTGTGGTTTCTGCTGCGCGTGCTTGGGCACGAGAAGGTGGCGGTGCTGGACGGTGGCCTGAAGCGTTGGATCGCACTTGGGTTGCCGGCTTCGAGTGTGCCGCCGCGGCCGGTGCCGGCGCACTATGCCGGGCATTTCGACCGTAGCCGGCTGCTGGACGCGACGGCGGTGGAGGCGCATCTGGCCAATGGCGGGATCTTGATCGATGCACGGGCGCCGGAGCGCTTCCGTGGCGAACAGGAGCCGCTGGATCGGGTGGCCGGGCACGTGCCGGGCGCGATCAACCGCTACTACATGAACAACCTTCAGGAGACAGGTCAGTTCAAGTCGCCGATGCAACTGGCGGCCGAGTTCCGGGCCCTGCTGGGCGACCGTGATCCAACCCAGGTGGTGTCGATGTGCGGCTCTGGTGTCACCGCCTGTCACACCCTGCTGGCGATGGAGCGGGCCGGGCTGCGCGGCGGCAAGCTGTTTACAGCCTCTTGGAGTGGCTGGATCACCGATCCGGCACGGCCTGTTGCGACCGGCCCGTAGGGCCGCGGTATCGCTTATTTGCCGATCCGCGCCAGCATGGCGCGCAGCGCGGCCTGGGTGTCTGGGTGCCGCCATTGCGCGACGAACCGCTCCAGGTCGATGCGTTCCGGAGCCAGCGCGGCCACCACGTCGCGGCGGGCGATGGCGCGGGTTTCGCGCATCGGCATGGACGGCAGATCCAACAGTGCCTGCAGCCAGGCATGGGCGCGGGCGTTGACTTCGTCGATATCGGTGAGTTCGTCCACCAGCCCGATCCGGAGCGCCTCGTCGGCCTCCGGCATTGCGCCGGCCACCAGCAGCCGTTCGGCGCGATGCGGCCCGACCACCCGCACCAGCAAGGCCTGGATACCTTCCGGGGCGACCAGCCCGACCTGGGTCTCATTCAACCCGATCCGGAACGGCCCGTTGGCCATGATCCGGTAGTCGCAGCACAGGGCCAGCACACAGCCGCCAGCCGGCGCATGGCCGGCCATGGCCGCTACCACGGGAACCGGGCTTGCGGCGAGGGCGCGGGCGGCACGGAAGAACGCCGACCAGGCCTGCAGCAGGGCCTCCTGGTCGTCGCCCAGCGAGAGCAGGTAGGGCACATCCAGTCCGGCGGAAAACACCTTGGTGCCGCCAGCCAGGACGATGCCGCCGGCCCCTTCCGCCACGGCCTGTTCGACTGCATCGGCCAGTGCCAGACACAGCGCCGGATTGAGCGCATTGACCGGGGGGCGGGCCATCTGCAACTGCCAGATCGGGCCGGTACGGGTGATGTCGATCAGGGACATGGGGCGTGCCTCGGATTGGGGGCTGATCATGCGATGCGCAGTTGGTTGACGGCCTGGCGGACGCCTTCCGGCAGTGGAGTGGCGCGGCCGCTGTGGCGGTCGATCCAGACCAGGACCACTTCGCCGTCACAGTGTAGGGTGCCATCGGCAGCGACGATGCGGTGGCCGATCGTCACGCTGCTGGTGCCGACGCGGGTCACGGCAAGTTCAACGAAGATCGAAGCCGGATATTCGATCGGGGCCTTGAAGTTGAGCATGGCCGAGGCCACCACCGGGCCCAGCGAGGGCGTCACCCAGGGTGTGTCGAGGGTCTGCATCCACTCGATGCGCGCCTGTTCGAGAAAGGTCAGATAGCGCGCATTGTTGACGTGGTTGTAGGCATCCAGGTCACTCCAACGCAGCGGGATGGCGACACGGAACGGCGCAGTGGTGGTCATGGTGCAGTCTTCAACGTGTGGGGAGCGGCAGAGCTTGCCCGATCACGTTCGAGCAATGGCGCAAGAAAGCGGCCGGTGTGCGATGCCGGGTGTACGGCAATGTCCTCGGGGGTGCCAGTGGCAACGATGGTGCCGCCGCGATGGCCGCCCTCGGGCCCGAGATCGACGATCCAGTCGGCGGTCTTGATCACGTCCAGATTGTGCTCGATCACCACCACGGTGTTGCCATCGTCGCGTAGACGGTGCAGCACCCCCAGCAGTGCCTCGATATCGTGGAAGTGCAGGCCGGTGGTGGGCTCATCGAGGATGTACAGGGTGCGGCCGGTGTCACGGCGCGACAGTTCTTTCGACAGCTTGACCCGTTGTGCTTCGCCGCCGGACAGCGTGGTGGCGCTCTGGCCGAGCTTGATATAGCTCAGACCGACGTCCATCAGCGTCTCCAGTTTGCGGGCGATGGCGGGCACCGGCTGGAACAGCTCCAGCGCCTCTTCCACGGTCATTTCCAGCACATCGTGGATGTTGTAGCCCTTGTAGCGAATCTCCAGGGTTTCCCGGTTGTAGCGCTTGCCCTGGCAGACGTCGCAAGGTACGTACACATCGGGCAGGAAGTGCATCTCCACCTTGATCAGGCCGTCGCCCTGGCAGGCCTCGCAGCGGCCGCCGCGCACGTTGAAGCTGAAGCGTCCCGGCGAATAGCCGCGCGCACGTGCTTCCGGCACCTGCGCGAACAGCTCGCGCAGCGGCGTGAACAGCCCGGTGTAGGTGGCTGGGTTGCTGCGCGGGGTGCGGCCGATCGGCGACTGGTCGATGTCCACCACCTTGTCGAAATGGTCCAGCCCGTGGATGGCCCGATACGGCGCTGGTGTATGCGCGGCACCGTTGATTTCGTTGGCCGCCAGTGCGTAGAGGGTGTCGTTGATCAGGGTGGACTTGCCGGAGCCGGAGACGCCGGTGATACAGGTCATCAGGCCGACCGGAATCTCCAGATCGACGTTTTTCAGGTTGTTGCCGCAGGCGCCGAGCAGACGCAGCATGCACTTGCGGTTGGGCGCGTGGCGCCGAGTGGGCAGTTCGATCCGGCGCTGGCCGGACAGGTATTGCCCGGTCAGCGAGCGCGGTTCGGCCATCACCTCCGCCAGCGTGCCGGATGCCACCACCTCGCCGCCATGGCTGCCGGCACCGGGGCCGATATCGACGATATGGTCGGCCAGACGGATCGCGTCTTCGTCGTGCTCGACCACGATCACGGTATTGCCCAGATCGCGCAGCCGGGTGAGGGTGCCCAGCAAACGGGCATTGTCGCGCTGGTGCAGGCCGATCGAAGGCTCATCGAGCACGTACATCACGCCGACCAGGCCGGCACCGATCTGGCTGGCCAGACGGATGCGCTGGGCTTCGCCACCGGAGAGGGTGTCGGCCTTGCGATCCAGGCTCAGGTAATCCAGCCCGACATCGACCAGAAAACCGAGCCGCGCACGGATTTCCTTGACGATCTTGGCGGCGATTTCACCGCGCCAGCCGGGCAGGCGAAGCGAATCGAAGAAGGCCAGGCAGGTGTCGATCGGCATGATCGCGATTTCGTGCAGCGCGCGGTCGGCGACGAACACGTTGCGGGCCTGCCGGTTCAGACGGGCGCCGCCGCAGTCGGGGCAGGTGCGTTCGCTGATGTAGCGTGCGAGTTCCTCGCGGACCGCGGCGCTTTCGGTCTCGCGATAGCGGCGCTCGAGATTGGGCAGGATGCCCTCGAACGGATGCCGGCTTTGCACCTTGCGGCCATGTTCGCCGACATAACGCATCGCGATCGCTTCTTCGCCGCTGCCGTAGAGAATGATCTGGCGGATCCGTTCCGGCAGCTTCTGCCAGGGCGTATCGACGTCGAATCCGTAATGCCGCGCCAGCGAGTCGATCATCGCGAAGTAGTAGGTGTTGCGCCGATCCCAGCCGCGCATCGCGCCGGCGGCCAGCGACAGCTCGGGATGGGCCACGACTTTGGCAGGGTCGAAGAACTGGGCCACGCCCAGGCCGTCGCAGCTCGGGCAGGCGCCGATCGGCGAGTTGAACGAAAACAGCCGCGGCTCCAGTTCCGGCAGCGAGTAGTCGCAGACCGGACAGGCATAGCGTGACGAGAACAGCAGCGGGGCGCGCTCGGGCTGATCCATCGATTGCACGATCGCCATGCCATCGCCCAGCTTGAGCGCCGTCTCGAACGACTCGGCCAGGCGCTGGCGCAGATCGGCGCGCGGCCGGAAGCGGTCGATCACCGCCTCGATGGTGTGCTTGACCCGCAGCGCCAGCGGTGGCACCGCGTCGATCTCGTACAGCACGCCATCCACCCGCACCCGCACGTACCCTTGTGCCCGCAGCTGATCGAACACCTGCAGATGCTCGCCTTTGCGCTCCCGCACCACCGGCGCCAGCAGCATCCAGCGCTGCTCGGCGAGCGTCGGGTCGGCCTCCATCGCCAGCACCTGGTCAACCATCTGGCTGACGGTCTGCGCCTCCAGCGGATAGCCGTGGTCGGGGCAGCGCGGGGTGCCGACGCGTGCATACAGCAGGCGCAGGTAGTCATGGATTTCGGTGATGGTGCCGACCGTCGAACGCGGGTTGTGGCTGGTCGATTTCTGCTCGATGGAAATCGCCGGCGACAGCCCTTCGATATGGTCGAGATCGGGCTTGTCCATCACACTCAGGAACTGGCGGGCATAGGCCGACAGCGATTCCACGTAGCGGCGCTGGCCTTCGGCATAGATCGTGTCGAAGGCCAGTGACGACTTGCCGGAGCCAGACAGCCCGGTGATCACGATCAGCCGGTCGCGCGGCAGATCGAGGTCGATATTCTTGAGGTTGTGCGTCCGTGCACCGCGAATGCGGATGTAGTCCAGGGCCATCGCCAAGTCCTGCGGGGGTGGGGGAGTGGCCGGGCGGCCAATCAGCAAGCCTAGCGAGCTGCCGCGGGCCGGGCAAATCGGTGGGTTCGCTCAGTAGGTGCTGTCAGACGCCATCGGGGCGGCGTGTGCATCTGGGGCAGGCGCCGCGGGGGTACACCTGGTTGCCTTGCGCTACCGTAATCGCCTAGAATTGCCGGTCTGCCCCAGGGCGGGCCAGCTCGGTTGGGCCGGGCTGCGCTTTAGAATAACGACAGAACCGAAAGAGAACACCCCAATGTACGCAATCGTGGTCACCGGCGGTAAGCAATACCGCGTGATGCAGGGCGAAACGCTCCGCGTCGAGAAGCTCGAAGCCGAAGCCGGCAGCGAGATCAAGCTGGATAACGTCCTGATGCTGGGCGATGCCGACGGCATCAAGCTCGGGGATGCGGTCAAGGGCGCCACCGTCACCGCCAAGGTGATCGGGCATGGCCGAGCCGACAAGATCCGCATCGTCAAGTTCCGTCGTCGCAAGCACCATCGCAAGCAGATGGGGCACCGGCAGCACTACACCGAAATCCAGATCACCGGCATCAGCGCCTGATCGTCAGCCTGGAGGAATTGAACAATGGCACACAAAAAGGCAGGCGGCAGTACCCGCAACGGCCGCGATTCCAACCCCAAGTACCTCGGCGTCAAGCTGTTCGGCGGTCAGGCCGTGCAGGCCGGCAACATCATCGTCCGTCAGCGCGGCACCCAGTTCCATCCGGGCCCGGGTGTCGGCCTGGGGCGTGATCACACCCTGTTCGCGCTGGTCGATGGCACCGTCGAGTTTTCCGTCAAGGGCCCGAAGAAGCGTCGCACCGTCAGCGTGATCGCTGCGGCCTGATTTCAGGCACCCCCTTGTGTGGATACGAAGAGCCCCGCTTCGGCGGGGTTTTTCGTTGACCACCGCGCGACGGATGGAACTTTGCCCCCCTCACCCGGCACAATCAGCCCATGAAACTGGTCGATGAAGCAGAAATTACCGTAATTGCCGGCAACGGCGGCAACGGCTGCATCAGTTTCCGGCGCGAAAAGTTCATCCCGCTGGGCGGGCCGGACGGCGGCGACGGTGGTGATGGTGGCGATGTCTGGCTGCAGGCCGACGAGAATCTCAACACCCTGGTGGACTTCCGTCACCAGACCAAGTTCAAGGCCCAGCGTGGTGAGAACGGCATGGGCCGGCAGATGTACGGCAAGGCCGGGGAAGACCTGGTCATTACCGTGCCGGTGGGCACGGTGGTGCACAACGTCGAAACCGACGAGATCATTGGCGATCTGACCGAGCATGGCCAGCGCCTGCTGGTGGCCAAAGGTGGCCGCGGCGGGCTTGGCAACATGCATTTCAAAAGCTCGGTCAACCGCGCGCCGCGCAAGGCCACGCCTGGTGGCGAGGGTGAGACCCGGGTGTTGCGGCTGGAGCTGAAGCTGCTGGCCGACGTGGGGTTGCTGGGCTTCCCCAATGCCGGCAAGTCCACCTTCATTCGTGCCGTATCGGCGGCAACGCCGAAAGTGGCTGATTACCCGTTCACCACGCTGTATCCCAATCTCGGTGTGGTCAGCGTCGAGCCGGGCCGCAGCTTCGTCATCGCCGATATTCCCGGTCTGATCGAGGGGGCGGCGGAAGGGGCCGGGCTGGGTAGTCTGTTCCTGCGGCATATCCAGCGCACCAGGCTGCTGCTGCATCTGGTGGACATCTCGCCGATGGATCCGCTGAACGGCGCGCAGGGCCTGCCGTCACCGGTGCAGCAGGTGCGTGCCATCGAGCGCGAGCTGGGCAGGTTCGATCCGGCCCTGCTGGAGAAGCCGCGCTGGCTGGTCCTGAACAAGGCCGATCTGCTGTTGGAGGAGGACGCGCGCGCAGCCGCCGAAGCCATCGTGGCCGAGCTGGGCTGGACAGCGCCGTGGTTTCTGGTGTCGGCGATCGGTCGCCAGGGCACCTGGCCGATCATGCTGGAGGTGCAGGCGTTTTTCGATCACCTGCGCGAACAGGCACGGGACGCGGCCGAAGGTGCCTGATGGTGGGGCGTTTCGGTTCGGCGCTGGCGTGGTCTGTCTTGAATCCGGGCACGCAAAAAACCCCGCCTGTGCGGGGTTTTTTGTGGCGAACGACCGTGATGCCTCAGGCAGCGGTCTGCAGCGCCTTGATGCGGGCGGTCAGGCGGGTCTTATGACGGGCGGCCTTGTTCTTGTGGATCAGGCCGCGCGCAGCGAAGCGGTCCAGCAGCGGCTCGGCGATGGCGTAGGCCGCACGGGCGGCGGCGACATCGTTGGCATCGAGGGCTTTGATGACCTTCTTGATGGCGGTGCGCATCTGCGAGCGCTGGGCCACGTTACGGGCATTGCGCACGAGGGTCTGCTTGGCGCGCTTTTTGGCGGACTTGATGTTAGCCACGGGGACAATCCTGGAAAGTCTTGGGGTTTTGGCGGCAGGGTTGGCGGCTGGCACAATGTGCGGCCACCAACAGCTTCGGAAAGACCGCCGATTATGGGCGATACGATGGATAGGGTCAAGCAGCGCCACACCCGGAAACCAACATGCCGGGCCGGTACCTGGCGGCGCTGGGGGTGGCGCGTGACGTCGTTGGCCGCAGGGCAGGGTGTCGGGATGGGTATGTGCGCAGAGGGGCAGGCATGAGCGCGGCGGGACGGCCGCGCAGCATGGCGCGCGGGGTATTGTCGTTCGGCGGCATGACCCTGATCAGCCGGGTGTTCGGGCTGATTCGTGACCAGGTGTTCAATGCCACCTTTGGCGCCACCTGGATGACCGACGCGTTCTGGGTGGCATTCCGGATCCCCAACTTCATGCGCCGGTTGTTTGCGGAAGGGTCGTTCTCGACTGCGTTCGTGCCGGTGTTCACTGAGATCAAGGAAACCCGGCCGCACCAGGATCTCAAGGCGCTGGTGGCGCGCGCCGCCGGTACCCTGGGTGGGGTGCTGCTGGTGGTGACTGCGTTGGGCATGCTGTTTGCGCCCCAGTTGGCGGCGGCATTCACCCAGGCCGATCCCGCCCCCGGCCAGCAGGTGCTGATTGCCAGCCTGCTGCGGCTGACCTTTCCCTTTCTGTTGTGTGTTTCGCTGACCGCGCTGGCGGCGGGCGCCCTCAACAGCTATCAGCGGTTTGGGCTGCCGGCCTTTGCCCCGATCATCCTCAACCTGTGCATGATTGCCGGGGCGCTGTGGGGATCGCGCCTGACCGATCCACCGATCCTGGCGATGGGGTGGGCGATCCTGGTCGCCGGCGTCCTGCAACTGTTGTTCCTGCTGCCGGCGCTGGCCAAGCTGGATCTGCTGGCGCTGCCGCGCTGGGGCTGGCGGCATCCGGATGTGCGTAAGGTGGTGCGGTTGATGGTGCCGACCCTGCTGGGTTCGTCGGTGGCCCAGGTCAACTTGTTGTTTGACACCTTCATCGCGGCGATGCTGGTGCATGGCTCGCAGAGCTGGTTGTCCACGGCCGACCGCTTTCTGGAATTCCCGCTGGGGGTGTTCGGGATTGCCTTGGGCACGGTGATCCTGCCGACGCTATCGCGGCATCACGTCAATACCGATCGCGCCGGCTTCTCGAAATCCCTGGACTGGGGCCTGCGCACCACGCTGGTGATCATCCTGCCGGCGATGCTGGGGTTGATGCTGCTGGCCTTGCCGCTGGTGTCCACCATTTTCCAGTACGGCCGGTTCACGGCCGAAGCGGCGCGGATGACCGCGTTGTCGGTGTTTGGCCTCAGCTTCGGGCTGCCGGCCTTTGCCCTGGTCAAGACCGTGCTGCCGGCGTTCTATGCGCGCCAGGACACGCGCACGCCGGTGCGCGCCGGGCTGGTGGCGATGCTGGCCAACATGGTCTTCAACGTGGCGCTGCTGGCCTTGATGTATCTGCTGTGGGTGCCCGAGGCCGCCAAGACGGGCGGGGTGATGGCCACGCTGGCGCGGGTGCCCGGGTTGCATTTTGCGTTGGGAATCGCCTCGGCGATGTCGAGCTACCTCAATCTGGCTCTGCTGTGGCGTTGGCTGCGCCGCGCCGACGTGTTCGATCCGCAGCCAGGCTGGGGCCGGTTCCTGTTGCGTCTGCTGCTGGCCAATGCGGTGATGGCGCTGGCTCTGCTGGCGGGGCTGCAGGTGGCGCCGGACTTCACCGTGGTGGATAAGTGGCAGCGCCTGGGGTGGCTGGTCACCCTGGTGGTGGGGGGCGCGTCGGTGTACGTGCTGGCGATGCTGGCGCTGGGGTTCAGGCTGCGCGATTTCCGCGAGCATTGACTCAGGCGACGGCAGGCCGCAAGCGCAGGCGTGGTTCGTCCCGCATCGCTATACTGGCGATCTGTCATGCGCTTTTTCCTCTTCCGCGATGCCAGCCCCGCCGAGGGGCACGGGCGGGCACTTTGCCCGCAGGGCAGCGTGGTCTGCATCGGCGCCTTCGATGGCCTGCATCTGGGTCATCGTGCGCTGGTGGGCCGCGCGGTCGAGCGTGCGCGTGCGCTGGGCGTGGCCGCGGTGGCGCTTGGTTTCGAGCCGCTGCCGCGCGAGTTTTTTGCAGCCGCCGCGCCGCCGCCGCGGCTGATGTTGCCGCGTGCCCGGATCGAAGCCTTGCGGGCGCTGGGCTGCGATGGGGTCGGGCTGCTGCGGTTCAATGCCGCCTTGGCGGCCATGGACGCCGAGACGTTCGTGCGAACCGTGCTGGTCGAGCGGCTGCGCGCCCGTGAAGTCTGGGTCGGGCCGGGATTCCGGTTTGGCCGGGGGCGTGCCGGTGATCTGGCCCTGTTGCAGATCCTGGGGCAGGCGTTGGGGTTTTCCGCCCAGGCGATTGCGCCAGTGCTGGTCGATGACGTGCCGGTGTCCAGTACGCGCATCCGTGCTGCGCTGGCCGAAGGGGCTTTCGCGCAGGCGGCACGCCTGCTGGGGCGGCCCTATGCCATCGGCGGACGGGTCGTGCGTGGCCAGCAGCTGGGGCGTACGCTCGGGTTTCCGACCGCCAATCTGCGTTATGGCGGCAAAACCCCGCCGCTGCGTGGCATCTACGCGACCTGGGTGCACGGCGTGGGGCCGGCGCCCTGGCCGTCGGTCTCCAGTTTCGGTACCCGGCCCACGGTACAGGGCGTGGAGCCGCTGCTGGAGGCGCACCTGTTCGATTTCGAGGGTGACCTGTATGGGCGCCGCATCGAGGTCGAGTTCGTCGCCCACTTGCGCGACGAGACCACCTTCCCCGACCTGCCGGCGCTGACGGCGCAGATGCAACGCGACGCTCGGCAGGCTCGCACCCTCCTTCTCCAATCCGAACCACGGCGAGCCCGCGCGTGAGCGACCAGAACGAACATCCCTACAAAACCACCATCCTGTTGCCGGAAACCCGCTTCCCGATGCGTGGCGATCTTCCCAAGCGTGAGCCGGAGACGCTGGCGCGCTGGGAGGCGGAAGGCCTGTATGCGCAGATCCGCGCCGCCTCCAAGGGGCGTCCGCGCTTTGTCCTGCACGATGGTCCGCCGTATGCCAACGGCGCCATTCATCTGGGGCATGCGGTCAACAAGATCCTCAAGGACATCATCGTCAAATCCAAGACGCTGGCCGGCTTCGACGCACCTTACGTGCCGGGCTGGGACTGCCATGGTTTGCCGATCGAGATTGCGGTCGAGAAAAAATGGGGCAAGGTCGGGGTGAAGCTGGATGCGGCGGCGTTCCGCCAGAAATGCCGCGAGTACGCCAGCGAACAGATCGAGCTGCAACGGCGCGACTTCAAGCGGCTGGGCGTGCTGGGCGACTGGGACAACCCCTACCGCACGATGGATTTCAGGTTCGAGGCTGATGAGATCCGCGCGCTGGCCCGGGTGGTGGAAAACGGTCACCTGCTGCGCGGGGTCAAGCCGGTCTACTGGTGTTTCGACTGCGGCAGCGCTCTGGCCGAGGCCGAGATCGAATACCAGGACAAAGTCTCGCCGGCGATCGACGTGGCATATCCGGCCCGCGATCCGCAGGCCGTGGTTCGGGCGTTCGGGGTGTCCCTCGCCGAGGGCGTGGAAGTGGCCGTGCCGATCTGGACCACCACGCCCTGGACCCTGCCGGCGTCGCTGGCGGTGTCGCTGGGGCCGACGCTGGACTACGTGTTGGTCGAAGGCCCGGCCAGGGTCGACGGCACGCGGCGCTGGCTGATTCTGGCCGAAGCACTGGCGGAGCAGGCGCTCCGGCGCTACGGCGTGTCCACGCTGACCATCCACGGGCGTGCGCCCGGTGCCGCCCTGGAGGGTCTGCGGTTCGGGCATCCGTTCTACCCATGGCGTGACATCCCGGTGTTGCTGGGTGACCACGTCAGTGCCGAAGACGGCACTGGCGCAGTGCATACCGCCCCGGGCCACGGCCAGGAGGACTTTGCCGTGGCCCAGCGTTACGGGCTGGTCGGGAACGTCTTGATGGCCGAGCTCAATCCGGTCGATGGTCGCGGTGTGTATCTGCCATCGACGCCACCCGCCGGTGACGTGGACCTTACCCAGCTACATGTCTGGAAGGCCAACGACGCCATCGTCGACGTGTTGCGTGGCAACGATGCGCTGCTGGCGCATGCCGCGATTACTCACAGCTATCCGCATTGCTGGCGGCACAAGACCCCGATCGCCTTCCGCGCCACGCCGCAGTGGTTTATTTCGATGGAGCAGGCGCACCTGCGACGCGACGCGCTGGAGGCGATCAAGACGGTCAAGTGGTACCCGGAGTGGGGGCAGGCGCGCATCGCTGGCATGGTCGAGGGGCGCCCGGACTGGACGATCTCGCGGCAGCGTACCTGGGGCGTGCCGATCGCCCTGTTCGTGCATCGCGAGACTGGCGACATCCACCCGCGCAGCGTCGAGCTGATGCGCCAGGTCGCCGACCGGGTGGAGCAGGCAGGCATCGATGCCTGGTACAGCCTGGATCCCGCCGAACTGCTCGGCGCGGAGGCGGATCAGTACGAAAAAGTCACCGATATCCTGGATGTCTGGTTCGATTCCGGGGTGACCCACGAATGCGTGCTGGCCACGCGCGGGTTGGGCAAGCCGGCCGATCTGTATCTGGAGGGCTCCGACCAGCATCGTGGCTGGTTCCAGTCGTCCCTGCTCACCGGCGTGGCGATCGACAAGGCGGCGCCTTACCGGCAGTGCCTGACCCACGGGTTCACGGTGGACGAGCATGGCCGCAAGATGTCCAAGTCGCTGGGCAATGGCATCGAGCCGCAGGACATTCTCAAGACCCTGGGGGCCGACATCCTGCGCCTGTGGATCGCCGCGACCGACTACAGCAACGAGATGTCGCTGTCGCAGGAAATCCTCAAACGCACCGCCGACGCCTACCGGCGCATCCGGAATACCGCGCGTTTCCTGCTCGGCAATCTGCACGGCTTCGATCCAGCCCGCGATCTGCGCCCGCTGGATCAGATGGTGGCGCTGGACCGCTGGATCGTGCATCGCGCCTGGCAAGTGCAGCAGCAGATCGTGCGCGCGTATGCCGACTATGACTTTGCCGACGTCGTTCAGACGCTGATGAACTTCTGCAGTGTCGATCTCGGTGCGCTGTATCTGGACGTCACCAAGGATCGGCTTTATACCCTGCGCGAAGACGCGCCGGCACGGCGCAGTACGCAGACGGCGATGTTCCACATTGCCGAGGCGTTCGTGCGCTGGGTTGCGCCCATCCTGAGCTTCACCGCCGACGAAATCTGGGGCCATCTGCCGGGTGAGCGTGCCGGCAATGTGTTGCTGACGACCTGGTATGAGGGGCTGGCGCCATTGCCGGAGGATGCCCCGCTGTCGGCACAGCGCATGCAGGCCTTGCTGGAGCTGCGCGAACAGGTTGCCAAGGTGCTGGAGCCGATGCGGGCCGCCGGCCAGATCGGGGCGGCCCTGGAGGCCGAGATCGACCTGCACTGTGGCGTAAGCGAGTTCGCCTGGCTGGCACCGCTGGAGGAGGAGCTGCGTTTCCTGTTCATCAGTGGCGATGTGCATCTGCACGAGGATGCGCAGCGTGCCGGCATCCAGGTCGCGGCCCGGCCGACTACGCTGCCCAAGTGCGTGCGCTGCTGGCACCACCGCGCCGACGTCGGTAGCCATGCCGCCCATCCGCTGCTGTGCGGCCGCTGCGTCGACAACGTGGACGGCCACGGCGAAATCAGGCGGTGGTTCTGATGGCACCCGTCAGGTCCAATGCGCTGCCGTGGCTGGCGCTGTCGGCACTGGTGCTGGCGGCGGATCAGGCGTCCAAGGCGTGGGTGCTGCGCAGCCTGCCGGAATACACCCCGGTGCCGGTGATCGAGGGGTTCTGGAACTGGTACCGCACCTACAACACCGGGGCCGCGTTCAGCCTGCTGGCCGATGCCGGTGGCTGGCAGAAATGGCTGTTTGCCGGCCTGGCGCTGACGATCAGTGCGCTGATGACATGGATGCTGGCCCGCACCCGTCGCAACGATTACCGGCAGGCGCTGCCGTTGGCGCTGATCATCGGCGGGGCGCTGGGCAATGTCATCGACCGGTTCGTGCACGGGCACGTGGTTGATTTCATCCAGTGGCATCTGGGTCAGCACTACTGGCCGGCGTTCAACGTGGCCGATAGCGCGGTGGTGGCCGGTGCCGTCGGCCTCGCGCTGTTCGGGTTGCTGGGCAAGCCGGGGTCTGAATCCGGCCACGCCCGTGACTGACTGGCCTACACTTGCCGACATGGACATCCTGCTCGCCAATCCCCGTGGTTTCTGCGCTGGCGTCGATCGCGCCATCGAAATCGTCAAGCGCGCCCTGGAGCTGCATGGCGCCCCCATCTATGTCCGCCATGAAGTGGTGCACAACAAGTTCGTGGTGGACGATCTGAAAGCGCGTGGCGTGGTGTTCGTCGAGGAACTCGACGAGGTGCCGGACGGCGCCACCGTGGTGTTCAGCGCGCATGGCGTGTCGCAGGCGGTGCGCGAAGAAGCAGCACGGCGCGGGCTGAAGGTGTTCGACGCCACCTGTCCGCTGGTGACCAAGGTGCATCTGGAGGTCAGCCGGCAGAACCGGCAAGGCCGGGACATGGTGCTGATCGGTCATGCCGGCCATCCCGAGGTTGAAGGCACCATGGGCCAGTGGCGGCGCGACGGCCAGACGGGCCAGATCCACCTGGTCGAGGATCTTGAGGATGTCGCCGCCTTGCAGCTTGCTCAGCCCGACAACTGCGCCTACACCACCCAGACGACCCTCAGCGTGGACGACACCCGCGAGATCATCGCCGCCCTCAAGGCACGCTACCCGGCCATCCAGGGCCCGCGTCACGACGACATCTGCTATGCCACCCAGAACCGGCAGGATGCCGTCCGTGCGCTGGTGCGCAGCGGCTGCGATGCGGTGCTGGTGGTCGGGTCGCCCAACAGCTCCAACTCCAACCGCCTGCGAGAACTGGCCGAGCGCGAGGGCGCAGCGGCCTGGCTGATCGACAACGCCGACCAGATCGATCCAGCCTGGCTGGTCGGACGCCGGCGGGTGGGCGTCACAGCCGGGGCATCGGCCCCGGAAGTGCTGGTGCAAGGCGTGCTGGAGCGTCTGCGCGCGCTGGGCGCCTCGACCGTGCAGGAGTTGCACGGCGAGCCGGAGGACATGGTGTTCGCCCTGCCTAGGGAACTCCGTCGTGAGTCTGGCGCCGTGACGCATCTGCCGGTACAATCGCCGGCCTCGCCGGAGTAGCTCAGTTGGTAGAGCACGTCATTCGTAATGATGGGGTCGTAGGTTCGATTCCTATCTCCGGCACCACGTTGTAAGTCACCCCGTCGGGCCGCCCTGTGCGGCCCGATGTCTTTTGGGGGTGTTGTTCAACCCGACCTGTTGCTGGCATGGGTCGCGTAGGGCAGTCCGAGCAGGGTCAGCGCAGCAAAGCCGGCGCCGGTCAGAAAGGTGGCCGTTGACCCGAGCCGGTCCCAGAGCAGGCCGGCGATCACGCTGGCGGCCAGCATGGCCAACCCGCTGACCAGATTGAACATGCCAAAGGCCGTTCCCCGCAGGTCAGCGGGGGCCGTGTCGGCGACCATGGCGGCCAGCAGGCCCTGGGTCATGCCCATATGGATGCCCCACAGCGCCACCCCGGCCAGCACCACTGGCCAGCCGCCAGCGCTGGCCAGGATCAGGTCGGAGGCGATCAGGACGACAAGCCCCAGCGCCAGCAGGTGGGAACGGGCGAAGCGATCGGCCAGCCGGCCAAACGGGTAGGCGGTCGCCGCATACAGCACATTCATGACCGCCATCACCAGCGGCACCAGCGCCAGGCGCATGCCGGCCTGTTGCGCGCGCAGCACCAGAAACGCTTCGCTGAACCGGGCCAGGGTGAATACCGCGCCGACGGCGACAACCTGCCAGTAGGGGCGGCCAAGCTGGCGCAGGCGCTCACGCCGGAGCGGGTTGCCGACGGCTTGCTGCCGGGCAGGGCGGGCGGGTTCATGCACGCCAAACAACAGTAGCGCCACCGCCAGGCTGCCAGGCAGGAGCGCCACCCAGAACACCGCGCGGAAGTCGTTGGCCCACAGCAGCATCAGTGCGCTGCCGAGCAGCGGGCCGAGCACGGCTCCGACGGTGTCCAGTGACTGACGCAGGCCAAATGCCGCACCGCGGGTTCCGGGCGGCGCGAGATCGGCCACCAGCGCATCGCGCGGGGCGCCGCGAATGCCCTTGCCGACCCGGTCCAGCAGGCGTGCCGTCAGCACCATGCCGACCGAGCTGGCCAGGGCGAAGACGGGCTTGGTGGCGGCGCCCAGGGCATAGCCCAGCACAGCCAGACCCTTGCGCCTGCCGAGTGCGTCGCTGAGGCTGCCTGAGACCACCTTGACCACCAGCGCGGTCGCCTCCGCCAGCCCCTCGATCAGCCCGACGTACGTGGCGCTGGCGCCCAGTGTGCCGATCAGAAACAGCGGCAGCAGACTGTGGATCATCTCCGAGGAGACATCCATCAGCAGGCTGACCAGCCCCAGAATCCAGATCGCCGCCGGTAACCGGACAGCCGTGCCGGGCGATGTCGTGGGGAGTTTGGGCATGACGCGGTCTGATCAGGCCGGTAGTTGCGAGAGCACGTGTTCGGCCGAGGAGACGCGGAACTCGCCCGGTGCTTCCACCCATAGCCCCTTGACCACACCGTCCTCGGCATACAGCGCAAAGCGCCGGCTGCGCAGCCCCATGCCATAGCCGCTGGCATCCATTTCCATCCCCAGCGCGCGGGTGAGATCGGCATTGCCATCGGCCAGCAGGAGGATGTCCGGCGGCACCTGGTGGGCCTTGCCCCAGGCCTGCATCACGAATGGATCATTGACGGCCATGCAGATCAGGGTGATGCCGCGCGCACGGAACTCGCCGGCATGGGCGATGAACCCCGGCAGATGGCGTTCGGAGCAGGTCGGGGTAAAGGCGCCGGGCACGGCAAAGAGCACGCACTTGCGGCCGCCGAACAGGGAAGGGGTGTCGATTTTGTGGATGCCGCGGTCATCGATGTACTGCAGGACGACTTCGGGAATGCGTTGACCAATCTGGATGGACATGGGGGCTCCTGTGTGGCTGAAAAAATCCTGACTGCCGTTCAGCGGCCCGACGGCACGCCTCTTGAGCGACGTTGCCCATGATCCCATTTACCGGGTCGCGGCAGCGGTACGCCGCAACTCGCAGGAGGAGGACGCTATGAACACGATCACTCATACTCAGGATCCCAGGCTCACGCAAGCGCCGCGTCGTACCAGCCAGCTTCCGTTCCCGGACGACGTGCGCCAGCTGTTCGAACGGTTCTTCCAACTCGGTGACCTGGCCGATGGCTCCTCGGTGGTGACCAGTGAGTGGACGCCGCGGGTGGATATCCGCGAGGAAGACAACCGCTTCGTGATTCTGGCCGATCTGCCCGGTGTCGATCCGGACGATGTCGAAATCATGATGGACAAGGGCATCTTGTCGATCAAGGGCGAGCGCAAGAGCGAAGTGCAGGAGCACGCCGAGCGCTACAGCCGGATCGAACGCCGCTACGGCATGTTCCATCGCCGCTTCGCGCTGCCCGACAGCGCCGATCCGGATGGCATCACGGCGCAGGGCCACAACGGTGTGCTGGAAATCAGCATTCCCAAGCGGCCTGAAACCACGCCGCGCCGCATCCCGGTCGGCAAGCGTGAAACCCGCGTCTCCTGACGCAGGTGCAGGCATCTGGCGGGGGTGTCCCGGTTCGCCTGCAAAGACGGCCCGCACTGCGGGCCGTCTTTGTTGGAGAATCCTTAAGGCCCCGCCCTGCCGGTCGTGTCGCTTCTGCCTGACCGGCAGACACCGATGTGTCGTACTCTTCCCCTTCGACCCGGAAACCGACAGGCATGGAATTCAAGGACTATTACGCCACCCTCGGGGTGGAACCGACCGCAGGCGAGGCTGAGATCAAGACGGCCTACCGGCGTCTGGCGCGCAAGTATCACCCCGACGTCAGCAAGGAAAAGGACGCCGAGGAGAAGTTCAAGGCGGTCAATGAGGCGTATGAGGTGCTGCGCGATCCGCAAAAACGCGCGGCCTACGACCAGCTGCGTGCGGGCGGGTACCGGCCCGGGGACGAGATCCGGCCGCCGCCGGGTGGCTTCTACCGGGGGGGCGGGCAGCCGGACTTCGATTTCGAGGAGATTTTTGCGGGCGGGGGCGCCGGGGGCGGGTTCTCGGACTTCTTCGAGTCCCTGTTCGGCCGTGCGGCGGGCGCCCGCCCGGGTCGCGGCGGGGCGCCGGGCGCCGCCCGTGGCGATACCCGTGCCAAGCTGGCGGTGCCGCTCAAGGCGGTCTATGAAGGCAGCAGCGTGCGTATCACCGTCAACGGCAAGACCCTGGATGTGCGCATCCCCAAGGGCATTCGCCCAAGGCAGGTGATCCGGCTGGCCCGGCAGGGCCGCAACGGCGGGGATCTGCTGCTGGAAGTCGAATATGCCGCTGATCCGCAGTTCGAGGTCGATGGCCGCAACATTCTCTACACCCTGCCGGTGGCACCCTGGGAGGCGGCGTTGGGGGCGACCCTCAATGTCCCCACGCTGGGCGGGCCGGTCGAGGTGAAGATCCCGCCTGATTCCGAAGCGGGTCGCAAGCTGCGCCTGCGTGGGCGTGGGTTGCCAGCCACTGGTGATCTGCCGGCGGGCGATCAGATCATCGAGCTGGAAATCCTCGCGCCCAAGGCCCATACCGCCGCCCAGCGCAAGGCCTATGCGGCCCTGCGCGATGCGTTTGGTGAGGATTGGCGGCGCAGCTGATCGTTTAGACCTCGATCAGCGATTCTTGGCATCAGCAGACGCCGCTGCCGTGCTGGCTTTGCGGCGTCTGCGGGTGGGGGCGTCGTTGGCGACGCGCGCTTAGGCTCAGGCCGGGGAACCGCCGTCCAGATACTGGGCGATCATGCAGGCCAGTTCGGATTCGCTGAACGGCTTGGTGATGTAGGCCTTGGCGCCCTGCCGCAGGCCCCAGACGCGGTCGGTGTCCTGGTCCTTGGTGGTGACCAGGATCACCGGGATGTGTTTGGTGGCCGGATCCCGGGTGATCGAGCGGGTGGCCTGAAACCCGTTGAGGTTGGGCATCACCACGTCCATCAGGATCAAATCCGGCAGCTCGCGCTTGGCGGCTTCCACACCGGCCGCACCGTCTTCGGCGGTCAACGCCTCGTGACCGAGCTTTTCGACGATGCGACGGATGCTCATCAACTGCGAGGGCGAGTCGTCAACGATCAGAATGCGAGCCATGCGGAAAATCCCCTGGGGATGGGTTCGATTGTAGCGGCAGGTCGTCTGCCTGCAACCTGGTCAGTGCCCGCTGTCGATGCGCACCAGGGTGCGGCCGAGTGAGCCGCCGGCCAGCATCCGGGCGAACACCTCGGGCAGCGTGTCCAGGGTGGCTTCGTGGGTGCAGATCGCGTCCAGGGTGTCCGGTTTCCAGTCGTGCGCCAGCCGACGCCAGACCTCGTCGCGAATCTCGCGTGCAGTGCCAGCCGAGGCCACGCCCAGCAGCGAGACGCCGCGGATGATGAACGGCATGACCGTGGCGTGCAGTTCGGGCGAGGCCGCCAGCCCGCAGCTGGCAACATTGCCGTAGGGTGCGGTCTGGGCCAGCAGGCTGGCCAGCATGGCGCCGCCGACATTGTCCAGGCCGCCGCCGAAGCGCGCCGATTCCAGCGGGCGGTTCGGGGCCAGGGCCTCGCGGCCCAGCACGGCGTGGGCGCCGAGTGCGCGCAGATAGTCGGCTTGTTCCGGCTTGCCGCTGATGGCATGCACTTCGAAACCGGCCTTGCGGAAAATGGCGATGGCCAGTGAGCCCACGCCGCCGGTGGCACCGGTCACCGCCAGCGGACCCAGTGCCGGTGTCTGCCGGTTCTCGATCATGCGCAGCAGGCCCAACGCGGCAGTGAAGCCGGCGGTGCCCAGGATCATCGCCTCGCGCAGGGTCAGGCCCGCGGGCAGCGGAATCACCCAGCGTGCGTCCAGGCGTGCGTAGTCCGCATAGCCACCATCACGGGTTTCCGACAGCCCGCAACCGGTCACCAGCACCGGGTCACCCTCCTTGAAACGTGGGTCGGTGGAGGCGACCACATGACCGGCGACGTCGATGCCGCCGACCAGCGGGAACTGGCGCAGGATCTTGCCCTTGCCGGTGCCGGCCAGGGCGTCCTTGTAGTTGACCGAGGAGTACGCGGTCTTGATCACCACGTCGCCGGGGCTTAAGTCGTCCAGCGCCAGGGTTTCGATGCCGGCGTGATAGCCGTTTTCGTCGTTATGAATGCGGAAGGCGCGGAAACGGGTGGGAAGGCTCATACGTCCTCCGGAGTCAGGCGTAGCTGCGAGCGGCGTTTTTCGTCCAACCATTTGTCGGCCTGCGCCGGCACGTAGCTGCGCATCCAGGCCAGCATGGCGTCGATGTCGCTGCCCTGCCACATGTCGGCGCGTTGCTCGGGATGCAAAAAGCGCTCGCGCACCATGGTGTCGAGCATTGTCATCAACGGCTGCCAGAAGCCATTGCTGTCAAGGAAGGCGCAAGGTTTCTTGGCAAGCCCCAGCTGGCGCCAGGTCAGCATCTCAAACATTTCATCGAGCGTGCCGAAACCGCCGGGCAGGGCGACGAAGCCGTCGGCCAGTTCGAACATCCGCGCTTTGCGGGTGTGCATGGAGTCGACCACCTCCAGGCGGGTGAGGCCGGTATGGGCGACTTCCCAGTCCACCAGCTGTTGCGGGATGACGCCGATCACCTCGCCGCCGTGCTCGAGCACGGCATCCGCCACGATACCCATCAGCCCGACATTGCCGCCACCGTACACCAGCGTGATGCCGTCGTCGGCGAGGCGTTTGCCCAGGGCGCGGGCGAGGCTGGCGTAGGCGGGGTGGCGGCCGGCGTTGGAGCCGCAATAGACGCAGAGTGTTTTCATGCGCAGATTATCGCCCGGCCACAATGAAAACGGCGCACCGAAGTGCGCCGTGGTGTTTGCGTTGCACGTGGTCAACTGGAGGGCGCATCGCGGTGCACCGTGATTTTTGCGCGCTCCAGTTATCAGCGAGATCAGTTGGCCTTGTGGATCGCTCGCTTGTGCACCGCCATCGCGGCATCGTGCACGGCCTCGCTCAGCGACGGGTGGGCATGGCAGATGCGCGCCAGGTCGTCGGCGCTGCCCTTGAACTCCATCGCCAACACGCCCTCGTGCACCAGCTCGGAGACGTTGGCGCCGACCAGGTGCATGCCCAGGATGGTGTCGGTCTCGGCGTGCGCCAGCACCTTCACGAAGCCCGCCGGCTCGGCCATCGCCACCGCACGGCCGACCGCCGCGAACGGGAAGCTGCCGGCTTTGTACGGGATGCCTTCGGCCTTGAGTTGTTCTTCGGTCTTGCCGACCCAGGCGATTTCCGGCTCGGTGTAGATCACCCAGGGAATAGTCTCGAAGTTGACGTGGCCGGGCAGGCCGGCGATGAGCTCTGCCACCGCGATGCCTTCCTCGAAGCCCTTGTGCGCCAGCATCGGGCCGCGCACGCAGTCGCCCACCGCCCACACGCCGTCGACGCCGGTGTGGCAGTGCGCATCGACCACGATCTGGCCGCGCTCGTTGAGTTGCACGCCGGTGCCTTCGGCCAGCAGGCCACGGGTGGCCGGACGGCGACCCACGGCCACCAGCAGCTTGTCCACCACCAGCGTCTGTTCGGCGCCCTTGTCGTCGGTGTAGTGGACGTGCACGCCGTCTTCCTTGACTTCGGTGTTGGAGACCTTGCAGCCCAGACGGATGTCCAGCCCCTGCTTCTTGAACTCACGGGCTGCGACCTTGCTGACTTCGGCGTCGGCAGCGGCGAGGAAGGTCGGCAGGCCTTCCAGGATCGTCACCTGTGCCCCAAGACGGTTCCACACGCTGCCCAGCTCGAGGCCGATCACACCGGCGCCGATCACACCCAGGCGCTTGGGGACGGCGTCAAAGTCGAGCGCGCCGACGTTGTCCACGATGTGTTCGCCAAACCGGGCAAATGGCAGTTCGATCGACTCCGAGCCAGCCGCCAGAATGACGTTGGTCGCCGTCAGCGTCACTTCGCTGCCGTCATGCTGCCGGACTTTGACCACCCGGCCCGGGTGCAGCTGGCCATAGCCGTAGTACGGGGTGATCTTGTTGGCTTTGAACAGCGCCGCGATGCCACCGGTGAACTGCTTCACGATGGCATCCTTGCGGGCGATCATCTTCTTCACGTCGATTTCGGCCTTGCCGAAGCTGATGCCGTGCTGGTCGAAGATGTGGCCCATGTTCCAGAACTGGCGCGAAGAATCCAGCAGCGCCTTGGACGGGATGCAGCCCACGCGCAGACAGGTGCCCCCCAGTGCTGGCTTGCCATCCTTGCCGAGGGCGGCATCGATGCAGGCCGTCTTCATGCCAAGCTGGGCGGCGCGGATGGCGGCGTGATAGCCGGCCGGGCCGGCGCCGATGACGATGACGTCGTAGTGTTCAGTCATTGCGATGCATTCCTAGGATGGGGCGAGGCGAGCACGCGCGGGCGGCGGCGGGGAGGCTGGCGGCGTTGGTCAGGCCAAAAGCGCCGCCTGCAACCTGCGCTTACATGCCCAGCAGCATGCGGTGGGGGTTCTCGAGCTGATTCTTGATATCGACCAGGAACAGCACCGCGTCCTTGCCGTCGATGATGCGGTGGTCGTAGCTGAGGGCGATATACATCATCGGGGCGATCACCACCTGGCCGTTTTCCGCGATCGGCCGCTCCTTGATGGCATGCATGCCCAGGATCGCCGACTGCGGCGGGTTGACGATCGGGGTGGACATCAGCGAACCGAAGGTGCCGCCGTTGGTGATGGTGAAGGTGCCACCCTGCAGATCCTCGAGCTTGAGGCCGCCCTCACGGGCCTGCTTGGCGAACGTGGCGATGCCTTTTTCGATGTCGGCAAAGCTCATCCGTTCGACGTTGCGCAGCACCGGGGTCACCAGCCCCTTGTCGGTGGCCACGGCGATGCTGATGTCGGCGTAGCCGTGGTAGATGATGTCGTTGCCATCCACCGAGGCGTTGATGATCGGATGGCGCTGCAGGGCATTGGCGGCGGCCTTGGCGAAGAAGCTCATGAAGCCCAGCTTGATGCCGTTGGCTTTTTCGAACTGCTCGCCCAGCTCCTTGCGCATCTGCATGACCTTGGACAGGTTGACCTCGTTGAACGAGGTCAGCATGGCGATGGAGTTCTTGGACTGCATCAGCCGCTCGGCGATGCGGGCGCGCATGCGGGTCATCGGCACGCGCTCCTCGGGGCGGGCGCCGCCGGCCACGCCGGCGCTGCGGGCGCTGGCGTAGTTGACGATGTCTTCCTTGGTGACCATGCCGCGGCGGCCGGTGCCGGCCACGTCGGCGGGGTTCACGCCGCTGGTGACCGCGGCAAAGCGCGCCCCCGGCGGCAGGGCATCGGCAGCCGCCGGTGCCGGCTTGGCCGGTTCGCTCTTGGGCGCGTCGGCTTTGGCGGCTTCGGGCTTGGCGGGTGCGGCGGCGGCCGGTGCCGGAGCAGCCGCGACGGCACCTTCCTCGATCAGCGCAATCACCTGCTGGCTGGTGACGGTGTCACCTTCCTTGAAGCGGATTTCCTTCAGCACGCCATCGACCGGCGCCGGAACTTCCAGCACCACCTTGTCGGTTTCCAGGTCGAGCAGGTTCTCGTCGCGCTTGACCGCATCGCCGGCTTTTTTGTGCCAGGTGGCGATGGTGGCGTCAGAGACGGATTCGGGAAGAACGGGGACTTTGACTTCGATGGCCATGAGGGCGTCCTGTGGCAATGCGGAAACGGGAGGTTATTCGGCGTCGGTGTCGCTGGGGATTGGGTTGGTCAGGGCGTCCGCCAGCAGCTTGTGCAGCTCTTCCATGTGCTCGGCCAGGTGCCCGACCGCCGGCGAGGGCGAGCGTGCGCGGCCCGCGTAGGACAGCGTCTGTTTCGGTTGCAGGCAGGCACGCAGATGGTGCTGGATCTGATACCAGGCGCCCTGGTTCTGCGGCTCCTCCTGACACCAGACCACTTCGCGGGTGGCAGCAAAGCGCTTGAGTTCGGCGGCCAGTTCGGGCCGCGGGAACGGGTAGAGCTGTTCCACGCGAACCAGAGCCACGTCATCGATGCCCTGCTTTTGCGCCTCTTCCAGCAGGTCGTAATAGACCTTGCCGGCGCATACCACCACCCGGCGCACCTTCTTGGCGGTGGCGGTGGTGTCCGGAATCAGCCGCTGGAAGCTGCCATGGGCCAGCTCGTCCAGCGTGGACACGGCCAGCTTGTGGCGCAGCAGCGACTTGGGCGTCATCACCACCAGCGGCTTGCGGGTGCGCATCTTCATCTGCCGGCGGATCATGTGGAAATCCTGCGCCGGCGTGGTCGGGGCGCACACCACCATGTTGTCCAGCGCGCACAGTTGCAGGAATCGCTCCAGCCGCGCCGAGCTGTGTTCCGGGCCCTGGCCTTCGTAGCCGTGCGGCAGGTACAGCACCAGCCCGCACAGGCGATCCCACTTGGCTTCGCCGGCGGCGATGAACTGGTCGATCACGACCTGAGCGCCGTTGGCGAAGTCACCAAACTGGGCTTCCCAGATGTCCAGGGTCATCGGGTCGGCGGTGGCATAGCCGTATTCGAATGCCAGCACGGCTTCCTCGCTGAGCAGCGAGTCGACGATGGTGACGTCCTCGGGGTTTTTCACCAGCTCACGCAGCGGCAGGTAGTAGGCGTCGGTGTTCTGGTCGTGCAGGATCGCGTGGCGGTGGAAGAAGGTGCCGCGGCCGCAGTCCTGGCCGACCAGACGCAGGCGGTAGCCTTCGTCCAGCAGGGTGGCATAGGCCAGGTTTTCGGCAAAGCCCCAGTCACCTGGGAGCTCGCCAGCGGCCATCTTGCGGCGGTCTTCGTAAATCTTGGCCACGCGCGGATGCAGCTTGACCGTGTCCGGGATGGTGTTGATCCGGTGGGCCAGCGTGTCCAGAGTGGTACGGGCCACTCGGGTATCCACCGGGTCGGACAGCTTGCCGGCGAGGAAGGGTGTCCAGTCCACCGTCAAGGCGTCGGCCGCACGGGGGGCGAGTTCGGTGGTGACCTCGCCAGCGTCCAGCTTGGCGCGGATGGCATCGACCAGAGCCTTTGCCTCGTCCGCAGTCACGGTGCCTTCCGCGATCAGCCGCTCCGCGTACAGCTCGCGGGTGGTCTTCATCGACCGGATCTTCTTGTACATCAACGGCTGGGTGGCGGCCGGCTCGTCGGCTTCGTTGTGGCCGTGGCGGCGGTAGCAGACCAGATCGATCACCACGTCCTTGCCGAAGGTCTGGCGGAAATCCAGCGCCAGCGCGGCGCAGAAGGCCACTGCTTCGGGGTCGTCACCGTTCACGTGCAGCACCGGGGCACCGACCATCTTGGCCACGTCGGTGCAATACAACGTGGAGCGTGCGTCCTCGGTGGCGCTGGTGGTGAAGCCCACCTGATTGTTGACCACGATGTGGACCGTGCCGCCGACGCGGAAGCCGCGTGCCTGCGACATCTGGAACAGTTCCATCACCACGCCCTGACCCGCAAAGGCGGCGTCGCCGTGGATCAGGATCGGCATCACCTGCTTGCGCTCGTGATCGTTGCGACGGTGCTGGCGCGAGCGTGCACTGCCGGCCACCACCGGGTCGACGATTTCCAGGTGCGACGGGTTGAACGCCAGCGCCAGATGCACCGGGCCGCCGGGGGTGGCCACGTCGCTGGAGAAGCCCATGTGGTACTTGACGTCGCCGGTATGGGCGTGGCCTTCGCTCCGGGTGTGCTCGAACTTGCCCTCGAACTCGTCGAACAGTTTGCGCGGCGGCTTGCCCAGGGTGTTGACCAGCACGTTGAGACGGCCGCGGTGGGCCATGCCCATCACGATGTCCTTGACGCCTTGGGTGCCGGCGCGGCGGATGGTGACGTCCAGCAGCGGGATCAGCGATTCGCCGCCTTCCAGCGAGAAACGCTTCTGGCCGACGTATTTGGTGTGCAGGTAGCGCTCCAGCCCCTCGGCGGCGGTCAGCCGTTCGAGGATGCGGCGCTTGTCCTCTTTGGTCAGCCCGTAATTGCCGGCTGCGGCCTCCAGGCGCTCATACATCCAGCGGCGCTGATCGGCGTCGGTGATGTGCATGAACTCGGCGCCGATGCTGCCGGTGTAGGTGGCTTTCAGCACGGCCAGCAGCTCGCGCAGCTTCATGCGCGCCCGTCCGGCTACGCCGCCGGTGCTGAACTCGTGATCCAGGTCGCGCTCGGAGAGTTGATGGAATGCCAGGGTGAGATCGGGCGGATCCAGCGGCGGGGTCAGCCCCAGCGGATCCAGTTTGGCGGCCAGATGGCCGCGCGAGCGGTAGGCGGTGATCAGGCGGCCGACCTGGCGCTCGCGCTCATCGCTGGTGCCGGTGCAAGGCATGGCTTGGCGGGCCTGGCGGCTGGCTTCGGCGATCTGGGCGATCACTGCCGAATGCGGGATGTCACCGGCTTCGCGGCCTTTCAGGCCGTCGAAATACTGCCGCCACTGGGGATCGACACTATCCGGTGCGACCAGGTACTGCTCGTAGAGGTCTTCGAGGTAGGCACCGTTGGCACCGAGCTGGGAAGTTTGGGCGAACTGCTTGAGGAGACTGTCCACGATGGGCGGGCAACTGGAAGGGAGGGAGGGCAGAGCGGGGCGCGCAAAAACTGAATGCGCAGAACCGGAATTATAGCGATGCGGCTGTCAATGGGGATTTGGAAGGACCGGCCGACAGGGCGGGTTCAGGGCGCTCCGGGCCGGTCCATCCGGGAGCGGGTTGCACGGCGGGCGCACTCGGCTCACAGGCCGAGCGCGCGGTACTCGGTCACCGGGCGAGCACGCTCCCAGGCATCCTCGAAGGCGTGGGCCAGCTGGCGGGCGCGGGCGCGATCCTGCAGACAGGCGCTGCCTTCCACCGTGTCGCCTTGCGGGCGCAGGAAATAGCCGCCCACATCGTTGAGGATCAGGGCGCTGCGATCTTCGTGATAGGCCGGGTCGTCGATCAGACGGAACCAGAACACGCTGGGCAGCCGTTGCGCCAACGTCAGCAGGCGTTCCGGCGCATCCCGTGGCGGGGTCAGTTCGTGCATCAGCAGGCGGATCTGGACGTCGCGGCCGGAGGTGGCCAGCCCACGCAGGGCGGCCAGCACGTCCGGGGCGTCCAGCAGCCAGGATTCCAGGCGCAGGCTACGCAGGCAGAGGCTGCGGCGAGCGTCGGCGATGAGCCGGGCGGTGATGGCCAGGGCCGCCGGGTGGTCGTCGATGCGCAGTAGCGCCTGACGGTCGGACGGCTCCGGGCCGGGATTTTCACTGCTCATCACGCATCCTCCGTCTCCGCCAGGTAGTGGCCGGCAGCCACCAGTGCCTGCACCGTGGCCTGACCCTGGGCGTCCAGCCGGGTGTACAGCGCCGCATCGATCCGCTCGGCGGCGGCCAGTTGGCGGGCCGCGTCCGGTGTTAGCCGATACACCTGGCCCGAGGCATACAGCCGACCCTGGCCCTGGCTGTCGCAGCGCCACGCTATCCGCGTCCAGGGATGACGCAGAAGCTGGCCGCCAGCGGCCAGGAAGCGGGCCAGATCCGCCGGCGTGGGCGTGGTGGGCGGCGGTTCCGGCAGGGTCGCGCAGCGGTAGGTGGTGATGAAGCCGCCAAACCAGTCACCGAACTGGTCCGGGTCGTCCAGCCGCAGTGCATCGAGGGCTGTGCGCACCCGGTGCAGGGCGGCGGCGTCGATTTCGAACGGGTCGGCCGGCAGTTCGATGTCCGGATCGGCGTAGCGCAGCGTCTCGGGTGCTGTGGCCGTCAGAGTGTCGGCCAGATCGGTCAGCAGCTCGCCGGCGGCGGGGGCGCGCATGCCCACCGAGAACGTCAGACAGGGGGTTTCCGCCACGCCGTGATGGGGCACGCCGGGAGGCAGATAGAGCATGTCGCCCGGGCCGAGCACCCAATCGTGGGTGGGGTGGAACGCACGCAGCAGCTTGAGTTCGACGTCGTCACGGAAATCCTGCGCTGGCGAAGGCGAGGCGTCGATCTGCCAGCGGCGCAAGCCCTGGGCTTGCAGCAGGAACACATCGTACTGGTCGGTGTGGGCGCCGACCGAGCCGCCGGTCGCGGCAAAGCTGATCATGATGTCGTCGATCCGCCAGCGCGGCAGGAAGTCGAACCGGGTCAGCAGGGCGCGGATGTCGGCGTCCCATTTGTCCACGTCCTGTACCAGCAGGGTCCAGTCGTGATCGGGCAGGCCGGGGAAGTCGTCCTCGGCGAATGGCCCGTGGCGCACCCGCCAACGGTCGTGGGTGCGGTCATGTTCGATCAGGCGCGCCAGTACGCCGTCCTCGCAGGCCAGTCCGGCCAGGTCTTCCGGTGTGATCGGCGAGACGAAGCCGGGAAAGGCGTTGCGGATCAGCAGCGGGCGCTTTTGCCAGTAGTCGCGCAGGAAGTCCGCCGGTGCCATGCCCAGCGGGGATGGCCCGTTGGCAGCGTCGATTTCGATCGGCGGGGCGCCGTGGTGGGTCATCGCTCAGATCTCCCGCGCCAGCCGCTCGGCCAGGCCGGTGTAGCGGGCTGGGGTCATCTCCAGCAGGCGTGCCTTGTCGGCAGCGGGGAGCTCCAATGTGGCGATGAAGGCGCGCATCGAGTCCGCCGTGATGCCCTGGCCGCGGGTCAGGGCTTTGAGCTGTTCGTAGGGGTTGGGCAGACCGTGGCGGCGCATCACGGTCTGCACGGCTTCGGCCAGCACTTCCCAGCTGGCGTCGAGGTCGGCGGCCAGCTGCTCCGGGTTGACGCTCAGCTTGCCGAGGCCACGTTGCAGGGCATCGAGGCCGATCAGCATGTGGCCGAAGGCGGTGCCCAGCGCACGCAGCACGGTGGAGTCGGTGAGGTCGCGCTGCCAGCGGCTGATCGGCAGCTTGGCGGCGAAATGCTCGAACAGGGCGTTGGCGATGCCGAAGTTGCCTTCGGCATTTTCGAAGTCGATCGGGTTGACCTTGTGCGGCATGGTGCTGCTGCCCACTTCGCCGGCCTTGACGGCCTGCTTGAAGTAGCCCAGCGAGATATAGCCCCAGACGTCGCGGCAGAAGTCGATCAGGATGGTATCGAGGCGTTTGCAGGCGTCGCACAGCTCGGCGATGCCGTCGTGTGGTTCGATCTGGGTGGTGTAGGGCTGCCAGTCCAGCCCCAGCGATTCGACGAAGCGGCGCGAGAACTCTGGCCAGTCGAGATCCGGATACGCGGCGACATGGGCGTTGTAGTTGCCCACCGCGCCGTTGATCTTGCCGGGCATCGGCAGCCCGGCCAGCACCGTGCGCTGGCGGTGCAGGCGTGCCACCACGTTGGCGATTTCCTTGCCGACGGTGGTGGGCGAGGCGGTCTGGCCGTGGGTGCGCGAGAGCATTGGCAGCGCGGCGTGCTCATGTGCCATTGCGCGCAGCGTCTGGATGAGTGCGTCGAGTGTCGGCAGCAGCACGTCCTGCCGCGCCTGACGCAGCATCAGCGCGTAGGACAGGTTGTTGATGTCCTCGCTGGTGCAGGCAAAGTGCACGAACTCCAGCGCCGGGCCCAGCTCGGCATCGTCTTTCAGGCGCTCCTTGATGAAGTATTCGACCGCCTTGACGTCATGGTTGGTGGTGGCCTCGATGGCCTTGACCCGTTGCGCATCGTCCACGCTGAACATCTCGGCCAGCTGGCGCAGGCGGGTGCGGGCGGCTTCGGAGAACGGTGCAAGTTCCGGGATGCCAGGCTCGGCGGCCAGCGCCAGCAGCCATTCGACTTCCACGGTCACACGGGCGCGGATCAGCCCGTATTCCGAGAAGATCGGGCGCAGCGCATCGACCTTGCCGGCATAACGGCCATCCAGAGGAGACAGGGCGGTGAGAGGGTGGGACATGTGGGCGAACCGGTTGGCAGGGCGACGGGGCGCGGAAAGCCCGCATTCTACCGTGCACGGGCTATGCTCCCGGTCTGGATAAGCACGGCAGGAGCGGCAGCATGACCAGGCAGAGGGCCAACGCCAGCGGTTTTCGGATCGAGCACGACAGCATGGGCGCGTTGCAGGTGCCTGCCGATGCGCTGTGGGGCGCGCAGACCCAGCGTGCCCGCGACAACTTCCACATTTCCGGACGGCCGATGCCAGCGGCGTTCGTGCGTGCGCTGGCGCTGGTCAAAGCAGCGGCGGCCATGGTCAATGGCCACCTGGGGCTGCTGGATCCTCCCCGCGCCGACGCCATCGTGGCGGCTGCCACGGCCATTGCCGGTGGAGCCCACGCCGACCAGTTCCCGGTGGATCGCTACCAGACCGGCTCGGGCACGTCCAGCAACATGAATGCCAACGAGGTGATCGCCCATCTGGCCAGCGCCGCCTGTGGCCAGCCGGTGCATCCCAACGATCACGTCAACCTGGGTCAAAGCAGCAATGACGTGGTGCCGACGGCGATCCGAGTGATGGCGGCACTCGAGGTGCGGCAATCCCTGCTGCCGGCACTGACGCATCTGCGCAAGACCATCGGCAAACGCGCCAAGACATTGGACAGCGTGGTCAAGACCGGCCGCACCCACCTGATGGATGCCATGCCGCTCACGTTTGCGCAGGAGTTGTCCGCCTGGGCCGCGCAGCTGGACTCGGCGCAGGCCCGGATCGAGGACAGCCTGAAGCGTGTGCGCCGGCTTCCGATTGGCGGTACTGCCATCGGCACCGGCATCAATGCCCATCCCAAGTTCGGCAAGCGTGTGGCCAAGGCGTTGGTGGCCGCCACCGGCATCAAGTTCGTCCAGGCGGACAACCTGTTCGAAGGCCTGGCGGCGCAGGATGACCTGGTGGAGCTGTCGGGCCAGCTCAATGCGCTGGCGGTGGCGCTGATGAAAATCGCCAACGACCTGCGCTGGATGAACTCCGGTCCGCTGGCCGGGCTGGGCGAGATCGAGCTGCCGGCCCTGCAGCCGGGCAGCTCGATCATGCCGGGCAAGGTCAATCCGGTGATCCCAGAGGCGGTGTGCATGGTCTGTGCCCAGGTCATCGGCCTGCATCAGGCGGTGACCGTGGCCGGGCAGAGCGGCAACTTCCAGCTCAACGTGATGCTGCCGCTGATCGCCTGCAACCTCGACGAGGCCATCGGCCTGCTGACCAACGCGCTGCGCGCCTTGGCCGACCAGACCATCGCCGGCCTGCGTGTGCGTGAAGACCGCGTTGCCGCCGCGCTGGCGCGCAATCCCATCCTGGTCACTGCGCTCAATCCGGTGATCGGATACGAGCGGGCGGCACAGATCGCCAAGCGCGCCTACGCCGAAGGCCGGCCGGTGCTGGAGGTGGCGCTGGAAGACAGCGGGCTGGACGCCGACACCTTACGCCGGCTGCTGGACCCGGCCGCGCTCACCCACGGCGGGATTCAGGCCGCCGGCGTCGGTGGCTGAGTCGCTTATTCCTTGAACGCGCGGATGCTGCTGGCGCTTTCCACCACCCGGATCCGGTCACCCACCGCCAGCGGGTGTTCCGGATCCTTGGCCTGCACCAGGACGTACTCCTGATCCGAGCCGTCTTCGCGCCAGGTGATCTCCAGGCCGACCTGCCGGGCCAGTGCGCGTTCGGCTTTGTCGCCCAGGGCCTGGCCGAGACCGGCACCGACGACACCACCGACCAGCTGGCCGCGACCGTTGCCGACCTCGCTGCCGGCGATCCCGCCGAGGCTGCCGCCCAGCACCTGACCGGTGCCGGTACTGGGGTTCTGCATGGTCACTTCCCGCAGCCCCACGATGACGCCGTGGTGGACGATCATCTTCTGCATGACCTCCATCGGGCCGTACACGCTGGGAGGCTGCACGCTGGCACAGCCACTGGCCGCAGCGGCCAGGGTCAGCAGCAGACAGGCGCGCAGGGCATTGCAGGGTAAGGAAAGACAAAAACGCTTGCGCATGGAAACGCTCCGGGCATGGATGTCGATTGAAGCCCCGCCCGGGCCGGGATGCGCCCCGGGGGGATGTCACTCCAATCGTGGTTGGCGGCGGTTTTTTTCATGCCCGCCGCCATGCCCAGGTGCCGGATTGTTAGTCGCTGAGGACGGCAGCCCCTGATTTGCCGTTTTGTTTGCTCAGGCAGTCGTCGATGTCGGCCTGGGTGATGCGGGCATAGGGACGGAAGGCCGGCAGTGCGGCCGCCAGCGCCTGCTGCCGCGCCTGCAATGCAGGCAGCCGTGCGCATAGCGCCCGAGCCTGGGTTTCCAGGGCCTGGCCCTTTGCTTCCATCCGGCGCTCGAAGGCCTGTTGTGCCTGTTCGCCGCCCAGTGCCGCGCCGAGCGCGCCTTTGAGCGCATCGCCGGCGATCTCCGCCCCCTGGAGCCCAATCTCCATACCGGCCTCCGCCAAGGCGATCATCTGCGTGCGATAGTCCAGCAACTGCTGGCGCTGTGCCGGCGTGATGGGCACCGGGGTGCCTTCGATCAGGAGGTCGCCTTGCGGGGTGATCTCGGCCTTTGGCAGGGATCTGGCCTCGGCATGGCGGGCGGTTGTGTGGTCGCCGATGTGAAGTTCGCTATTCAGGCTGAGGTTGCGTTCGCGCAGCTCTTTGCGGGCCTGGGTCAGCGCCTTGTCCACCTGTTCGGCGATCAGGCCGCGCGGGGCGTTCGTGGGCGCTGCGGCCGAGGGTGGCGGTGTGGGTTGGCTGCATGCGGCCAGCGGCAGGGCTGTCAGAAGCAGGATGTGAGGCAGGCGGATCATGGGTGCGATTCCTGATCAGGGGGGATTAGTTGTCATCGCGCCAGCGCCGCAGGCGGATGGCCAGCAGAAGCATGGCAAGCCCGGCCAATGCGCCGATCCACAGCTCGGTGGTGCCGAACAGGGCCCAGCTATGCGCGGGATGGAGTACGTCCAGCAGATCCGATGGTGTGTTGACATCAACACCGTTGCGCACGGCCGGGTGCAGGTTCCAGCTGCCGGGGAATGCGCTGAGCAGGCCACGGGCGACGATGTGCTTCCAGTACCAGCCGGAATCCAGCTGGAACAGGTTCATCAGGCCAAACCAGCTGACCACGATGCCGGAGAATACCGGCAGCAGCGTGGCCCACAGGAATGGCTTGCTGCGCGCCCAGACCGAGCACAGCATCAGCCAGCCCACACTCGGCAGGGCCCAGGCGGCGTACAGGGGAATCTGGGCGAGCAGCAGTGCGGCCACTTTCAGTGGGCTGCCGGGCCCCCAGAGCAGGGCAACCGGATTGCCGTGATGCAGCAGCACGAACAGGCTAAGCAGAAGCAAAAAGCCGAACAGCGTGGCGATGGCGGCGGCCACCGCCAGGGTCGGGGCCACCAGCAGCGCGCTGAGGGCCTTGGCGGCGACGGTTTCGCGGTCGGAAACCGGCAGCGACTTCCAGAACAACACACTGCGGTCCTTACGCTCGTCGTACAGGCAGCCCAGGGCGTAGAAGAACACCACAAAGCCCAGCACGATCAGCGGCCAGAGGGCGGCCATCAGCAGGCTTAAGTCGATGCCGCCGGCCAGTTGACGGATGGCGGCCGCGTCCATGCGTGACGTGATCTGGCCAAGATCCAGGCCGTTGATCATCACCTGCCCATCGACCTTGACGACGCCATCGCCGATATTTCGGCGCAGTGCGACTTCGCCGAGGATCATGCCCATCAGGGTCAGGATCAGAGAGATGGCACCGGCCCAGACCGGCGCCCAGAGGAAGCCGCCCTTGTGCTCCCAGAACTCGCGCTTGAGCAGCAGGGTCAGCCGATGGGTGGGGTGCGGGGTGGGGCGGGGGCGTTCTGCCGGCACGCTGCCGAGATCGGTGTGGGTGTTCATGCGTAGGTTCCTTTCATCAGGGCGACGAACAGATCGGCCAGGCCCGGGGTGCGGGTTTCGCCCAACCCGGCCAGCTGCGCCGGGTCGGCGCCGTCGAACAGCATCACCGTCTTGCCGAACGGCAGACTGCGTTCATCGATCGGGTTGAGTGCGCGGGCTGCTTCCAGACGGTCGGGGTTGACCAGGACCTCGGTAAAGCGCTCGCCCAGGGTGTCCATGGGGGTGTCGAGCACGATCTTGCCGCTGCGGATGAACATCACATCGGTGAGGATGTGTTCGATTTCCTCCACCTGGTGGGTGGTGACCAGGATGGTCTTGTGCTCGTCGAAGTAATCCTCCAGCAGGCGCTGGTAGAACTGCTTGCGATAGAGAATGTCCAGGCCCAGGGTGGGTTCGTCCAGCACCAGCAGGCGGGCGTCGATGGCCATCACCAGCGCCAGGTGCAGCTGCACGATCATGCCCTTGGACATTTCCCGAACCTTCATGTCCGGCGTCAGCTTGGTGCCTTCCAGGAAGCGCCGGCATTTGTCGGCATCAAAGCGCGGGTGCACGCCTTCGACGAACGCGATGGCCTGCGCCACCGTGATCCAGCGCGGCAGCACCGCCACATCGGCGATGAAGCACACCTCGTTCATCAGCGCGTCGCGCTGGGTGCGCGGATCCTTGCCCAGCACCGTCAGCTCGCCTTCGAACGGAATCAGTCCGAGGATGGCCTTGAGCGCCGTGGTTTTGCCGGCGCCGTTCGGGCCGATCAGGCCAACGATACGGCCGGGTGCGATTTCAAAACGGGTATCGTCCAGTGCGCGGGTGGTCTTGTAGACCTTGCGCAGGCCGCGTGCGGAAACGACCGGTGTCTGCTGCATCGATGTATTCACGATTTCCCCCATGTGCGCTGCGGGTCGAGCAGCGTGTCGATGTCAAGTCCAAGCCGCTGGATGCGTGCCAAGATCTGCGGCCACTCTTCGCGCAAGAAGCGCTCGCGCTCGCTGTGCAACAGGCGCGCGGTGGCGCCTTCGGTGACGTACATCCCGAGGCCTCTGCGTTTTTCGACGATCTGGTCGTCGGCGAGCTCCTGATAGGCGCGCGAGACGGTGATCGGGTTGAGCCGGTACTCGGCAGCGACCTGGCGCACCGACGGCAGGGCGTCGCCTGGCTTGAGAACCCCGTCGAGCAGCATGGCGATGATCCGCTCCTTGAGCTGGCGGTAGATCGGCGTGCCGTCGCTCCATTCGATCTCAGTCATGGCTCAGCTCCGCGGCAGGAAGAAGGAAAAGAACGGCATCCGGACCGACTGCAGCGGTCGCTGACTGGCGCGCGCTGTCAGTGACGCGTGGGCGGAGGCCGACTGGCGCTGGTCGGGAGGTGGCGTCGGCGTGGCGGCGATCAGGGCGGCCAGCAGCACGAGGCTGCAGACCAGACCTGCCGTCAGCGTGTTGTGGAGCTTGCGGTTCATGTCGGGCTCGCCCTGGGTGAGTGGTGTTGTAGATGACTATAACACCATTTTCTTGCGTGTCAAGCGGGGCCAGGCATGTCCTTTCCGGGTCTGACACTGCCTGCGCGCGCGTGCGTCTTGCGGATACGGCATTCGACAAATCAATCGGTTACGTGATGGTTGGCACAGCCAGGTGATCTTGAGGCCGCGGAGCTTCCGAGGGGATCCAAGCAGTTCTCTTGAACCGGAATCGGCCATCGAGGATTGCCGCTGTTGTCATGGCAGCCCACAATGGCGCGTTGCCCGCCAACTGGCAGATCATGCGGGCGTGACGGGAGTGAGCGATGCGGGTGTCCTGGTGGCCCAAAGCGGTGTGTTTGGCGTTGATGCTGCTGGTCGGCGGCGTGCAGGCGCAGGAGACGCCCGCAGGTGATGATCGCGAGGCGGTGGGGTACATGCTGGGGCTGGACGCCGGACGCAGCATTGGGCCGGGCCTGCCCGACATGGATCCGGCCGCGTTCCAGCGCGCCGTGGAAAATGCCATGGCCGGTGGTGCGCCGCTCTTGCCGCCGGCCGACGCCAAGGCGGTCTGGCAGGGGCTGGTGGCCAACATCGCGGCACGCAAGGCCGGCAAGCCGGTTGGCCAGGTGGATCGGGTCAAAGTCGGTCTGCTGCTGGGTGGCACCGTTGGCCAGACCCTGCGCGAGACGCGCGGGCTGTTCGACATGTCCATGTTCCTGCGCGGCGTACAGGATGGGGCCGACCCGGCGGCAACGCCGGCGCTGGCTCAGGAACGCATCGAGCAGGCGCGGCGTTGGCTGTCGGCGTATCTGGAGCAGCAGCGCGCCGAGGCGCGGCAGCGTCAGGGCGACGATGCACGTGCGCAGGAACAGGCGTTTTTGACCAAGAACCGCACCGTCAAAGGGGTGTTCGTCACGCCCAGCGGGTTGCAATACCAGATCCTGCGCCAGGGCGATGGCGTGCGCCCGCGGCCGGGCCAGCGGGTCCGGGTGCACTACGTAGGGATGCTGTTGGATGGCACCGTCTTCGACAGCTCGTACGCCCGGGGCGAGCCCGCAGAGTTTGGCCTGGATCAGGTCATCAAGGGGTGGAGCGAAGGCGTGGCGATGATGCCGGTTGGCGCAAAATACCGGTTCTGGGTGCCTGCCGCGCTGGGGTATGGTGAGCGCGGGGCCCCTCCTGCGATTCCCCCGAATGCCACTTTGGTGTTTGAAGTGGAACTGTTGGGCGTGGAGTGAGTCCAACCCCTGCACCATCTGTCGCCGGCGCTTGTGCCGGTCTTTATCACCGTCTTGATTGGAGTTTTTTCGCACATGAAGCCCACCCTGCGTCCTGCCCTGCTTGCACTGGCCACGCTGCTGGCCGTTTCCGCCTGTAACGCCGAGAAGAAACCGGTGGAGGTGAGTGGTTCCGGCCCGGCCGACAAGGCGGCCGAGACCTCGGCCTATCCCGGCCTGCCCACCGAGAAACAGCAGGTCAGCTATGCCATCGGCATGGCCATGGGCAAGCAGTTGTCGGAGATCAAGGACGAGGTCGATACCGATACCGTGGTCAAGGCGCTGCGGACCCAGATGAGCGGTGGCAAGGCGCTGATCACCGAGGCGCAGGCGCAGCAGATCATGATGGCCTTTGGTCAGAAGATGCAGGCCAAACAGATCGCCAAGATGATGGAAGAGGCCAAGGCCAATCTGGAGAAAGGCGAGAAGTTTCTGGCCGAGAACGCCAAGAAGCCTGGCGTCATGACCACAGCCTCAGGTCTGCAGTATCAGATCATCACCCAGGGCAAGGGCCCCAAGCCTGCGGCCAACGATGGGGTCAAGGTCGATTACAAGGGCAGCCTGCTCGATGGCACCGAGTTTGATAGCTCCTACAAGCGTGGTGAGCCGGCGGTGCTGCCCCTGCAGGGCGTGATCCCCGGCTGGGCGGAAGGGCTGCAGTTGATGCCGGTGGGCAGCAAGTATCGGTTCTGGATCCCGGCCAAGCTGGCCTATGGCGAGCAGGCGCCGCCGGTGATCGGGCCCAACCAGGTGCTGGTGTTCGAAGTCGAACTGCACGACATCGTCAAGCCGCCGCGCCAGGCGGAGTAACACGCCATCCATCCAGCCGGCATCCCGGTGTCGCACCGGGATGCTGGCGTCGGGGTGTCCCGTGGCGCAACGGAGGCGCCATGGTGGCGTTTTTTTTGAAGGAGGACATGCATGCGCGTCTGCATTTTCGGGACCGGCTATGTGGGCTTGGTCACCGGAACCTGTCTGGCCGAGGTCGGCCACCACGTGGTCTGCGTCGATGTCGATGCGGCCAAGATCGAGGCACTCAACCGGGGCGTCGTGCCGATCTACGAGCCGGGCCTGACCCCGATGGTGCAGGCCAATCATGCCGCCGGAAGGCTACGGTTCACGACCGATGCCGAAGCCGGCATAGCGCATGGTGAGGTGCTGTTCATCGCGGTCGGCACGCCGCCTGATGAGGACGGTAGCGCCGATCTGAAATACGTGCTGGCGGTGGCGCGCACCATCGGGCGGCATTTGCAGGCTCCGGCGATCGTGGTGGACAAATCCACCGTGCCGGTGGGCACGGCCGACCAGGTTCGCGCGACCATTGCCGCCGAGCTTGCGGCGCGCGGTGTGGATGTGCCGTTCACGGTGGTCTCCAACCCCGAGTTCCTGAAAGAAGGGGCGGCGGTGGAAGACTGCATGCGTCCGGATCGGATCGTGATCGGCACCGACAGCCCGGAGGCGCTGCAGACCCTGCGTCGGCTGTACGCGCCGTTCAACCGCAATCACGATCGCATCGTGGCAATGGACGTGCGCTCGGCGGAGCTGACCAAGTACGCCGCCAACGCCATGCTGGCGACCAAGATCAGCTTCATGAACGAAATCGCCAACATCGCCGAGCAGGTGGGCGCAGACGTGGAGATGGTGCGCCAGGGCATCGGCTCCGATCCGCGGATCGGCTGGCATTTCATTTACCCGGGTGCGGGCTATGGCGGTTCCTGCTTCCCCAAGGATGTGCAGGCATTGGCCCGGACCGCCCAGCAGCACGGCGTGCAACCGCGCCTGCTGGCCGCGGTGGAGGCGGTCAATGCGGCGCAGAAGCAGCATTTGTTTGAGTTGATGGTGCGCCATTACGGCAGTGCCGACGCCCTGCGCGGCAAGACCATCGCGGTCTGGGGCCTGGCGTTCAAGCCCAACACCGATGACATGCGCGAGGCCTCCAGCCGCACCTTGTTGGCCCAGTTGTGGCAGGCCGGTGCACGGGTGCAGGCGTATGACCCGGAAGCGATGGGTGAGGCGCGGCGGATCTTTGGCGAACGTGCCGATCTGGTGCTGTGTGATTCGGCCGAGCGTGCGATCGAGGGTGCCGACGCCCTGGCCGTGGTCACCGAATGGAAGCAGTTCCGCTGCCCGGACTTCGCCCTGCTACGCGCACGGCTGGCTGATGCCGTCATCTTCGATGGTCGTAACCTGTATGCGCCTGCGGACGTGGAAGCAGCCGGTATCGCCTATTACGGCATCGGTCGTGGGCGTTCATTGCGACGCGTGGAGATATGAGCGATCTGGAACAGCGCCTGATCGATCTGGAGACGCGGCTGGCGTTTCAGGAGCACGCCTTGCAGGAGCTCAGCGACGCGCTGGCGGCAGCGCGAGCCGAGGAAGCGGCCAATGCGCTGCGTCTGCATCGCCTGGTCGAAGAAGTCCGCCAGCTGCGCTATACCCTGGCCCACAGCCCGGTCGTGGGCGACCCGGCCAGTGAGCCGCCGCCACCGCATTACTAACATCGCGTGTCACCGTCATGAGCAACTCCCTGCGTGATCAGCTGCTTGGTCTTGGGTTCAAAGAGGCCGCCAAGCCCGCTGCCCCCGCCAAGCCCAAGAAATCTGCGTCTGCACCGTCGCGCCAGGGCCGGGATGCGACCCCGGCATCCGCCGGCAAGCCACCGCGTGCTGCCCGACCAAGCCGTGAGGAGATCGATCTGGCCCGGGCCTATGCCCTGCGCGCCGAGCAGGAAAAGCGCGAGCGGCTGGAAGCCGAACAGCGCAGGCAGGAAGAAGCCCGGCGTCGGCGGGAGGCGAGGGCGCGGCTGGAGGCGTTTTTGCAGGACAAGGTGCTGAACGTGCCCGATGCCGAGCATCCGCGTCATTTCGAATATGGCGGCAAGATCAAGCGCGTGTATGTCACGGCTGAACAGTTGCGGGCGCTCAATGCCGGTGAGCTGGGCGTGGTCCAGCTCAATGGCCGGTACCTGTTGGTGACCGCGGCCACCCTGGCCGAGGCCGAAGCGATCTTCCCGGAGGCGATCGCGCTCAAAGTGGATCCGGATGCGCCCGCATCCGACGACCCCTACGCCGATCCCAAATACCAGGTGCCGGACGATCTGGTCTGGTAAGCAAAGGCCCGGCACCTGTCCAGGGCGACGTCGATGCCACTTTTGTGTTGCGTTGACCGCCGTTGAGCCGGTGCCTTAGGCGGGGTCGTAGTCCAGCTCGGAGGCCAGCCAGCGTTCTGCCTGTTGCAGGTCCACGCCCTTGCGGCGGGCGTAGTCGGCCACCTGATCGCGGCCCAGCTGGCCGACCACGAAATAGCGGCTGTCGGGGTGACTGAAGTAGTAGCCGCAGACGCTGGCCGCCGGGGTCATGGCGAAATGCTCGGTCAGCCGGATGCCGGTGTGGGCGGGGGCGTCGAGCAGTTCGAACAGGGTCTGCTTCTCGCTGTGCTCCGGGCAGGCCGGGTAGCCGGGGGCAGGGCGGATGCCGCGATAGGCCTCGGCGATCAGCGCGGCATTGTCCAGCCTTTCGTCGGCGGCATAGCCCCAGAACTCGGTACGCACGCGCTGATGCAGCCGTTCGGCCAGGGCCTCGGCGAGACGGTCGGCCAGCGCCTTGAGCAGGATCGCGCCGTAGTCGTCGTGCGCGGCTTCCATACGGGCCACGTGCGACTCGATCCCCAGCCCCGCGGTGACCGCAAATGCGCCGATCCAGTCCGGACGGCCGCTATCGCGGGGGGCGATGAAATCGGCCAGGCACAGATTGGGCCGCTCGACCGGCTTGTCCACTTGCTGGCGCAAGAAGTGCAGCACGCGTTCGCCGGCGTCGGTCTGGACGCGCACATCGTCGCCGTCGCTCTGGGCCGGCCACAGCCCGAACACGGCATTGGCGGTCAGCCAGCGTTCCTCGATCAGACGCTTGAGCATCTGCCGGGCATCGCGATACAGCTCGCGCGCCTGTGCGCCGACCACCGGGTCGTCGAGGATCGCCGGGAACCGGCCAGCCAGTTCCCAGGCCTGGAAGAACGGTGTCCAGTCGATGTAATCGACGAGCTCCGCGAGGGGGTAGTCGGCAAGCACGTGCAGGCCCGGGTGCAGCGGTGCGGGTGGGGTATAGCCCTGCCAGTCCGGACGGAACCGGCGCGTGCGCGCCAGTTCCAGCGGGATCAGCCGGTGCCCGCTGCCGCGGTTGTGGTGGCGTTTGCGGACGTCTTCGTAGTCGCGGGCCAGGCGCTCAGCCAGGGCCTGGCGTTGCTCCGGGGACACCAGCGTCTGCGCCACCCCGACCGCACGCGAGGCGTCTTTCACCCAGACCGTGGGGGCCTGGTAGTGCGGTGCGATTTTGAGGGCGGTATGGGCACGTGAGGTGGTGGCGCCGCCGATCAGTAGCGGGATGGTGAAGCCCTGCCGCTGCATTTCTTTTGCAACATGGCTCATTTCCTCCAGCGAAGGTGTGATCAGCCCGGACAGGCCGATCATGTCAGCGCCGGTACTGCGCGCGGTATCGAGGATGGTTTGCGCTGGCACCATCACGCCGAGGTCGATCACCTCGAAGTTGTTGCAGGCCAGCACCACGCCGACGATGTTCTTGCCGATGTCGTGGACATCGCCTTTGACCGTGGCCAGTACGATCTTGCCGTTGGGTTTGCTGGCATCGCTACTGCGCTGCTTTTCCGCCTCGATGTAAGGCAGCAGCCAGGCCACGGCTTTTTTCATGACGCGTGCCGACTTGACCACTTGCGGCAGGAACATCTTGCCGGCCCCGAACAGGTCGCCGACCACGTTCATGCCATCCATCAGCGGGCCTTCGATCACGTCCAGTGGGCGCGCCGACTGTTGCCGGGCCTCCTCGGTGTCGGTTTCGATGAAGGCATCGATGCCGTGCACCAGCGCGTGGCGCAGGCGGTCGGCAACAGGCAGCTGGCGCCAGCCAAGATCTTCGACCGGGGCACTCCCCTTGCGTCCGCGATAGCGTTCGGCGATCTCCAGCAACCGCTCGGTGGCGTCGCGGCGGCGATTGAGCACCACGTCCTCCACCCGTTCGCGCAGGATTGGGTCGAGTTCGTCATAGATCGGCAGCGCACCGGCATTGACGATGCCCATGTCCATGCCAGCCCGGATGGCGTGGTAGAGGAATACCGAGTGGATGGCCTGGCGAACCGCTTCATTGCCGCGGAAGCTGAAGCTGACGTTAGAGACGCCGCCGGACACATGGCTGTACGGAAAGCGCCGGCGCAGCTCGCGGGTGGCTTCGATGAACTCCACCGCCAGGTTGTCGTGCGCCTCGATGCCGGTGGCAATGGCAAAGATGTTGGGGTCGAAGATGATGTCTTCCGGCGGCATGCCCACGGTCTCGACCAGCAGGCGGTAGGCGCGGCTTAGGATCTCCACCTTGCGCCGGGCATCCTCGGCCTGACCGTTTTCGTCAAACGCCATCACCACCACTGCCGCACCGTAGCGGCGTACCAGTTGCGCCTGGCGCAGGAACTCGGCTTCGCCCTCCTTGAGCGAGATCGAGTTGACGATCCCTTTGCCTTGCAGACATTTGAGCCCGGCTTCGATCACCTCCCATTTCGAGGAGTCGATCATCACCGGGATGCGGGCGATGTCAGGCTCGGCAGCGATCAGGTTGAGGAAATCGACCATCGCCTGGCGCGAGTCCAGCAGGCCCTCGTCCATGTTGACGTCGAGGATCTGCGCGCCGCTGTCCACCTGCTGGCGCGCCACCGCCACCGCCTCGTCCAGGCGGCCTTCCAGGATCAGTTTCTTGAAGCGTGCGCTGCCGGTGACATTGGTGCGCTCACCAATGTTGATGAAGTTGGAGTCGGGCGTGATGACCAGCGGCTCCAGGCCTGCCAGTCGGGTCAGGCGGGGCAGGCGCTTCATGTCAGCGGCTCTAGCTGGGGCACGTGTCGCGGTGGCAGGCCATGCACGGCACGGGCGATCGCCTCGATATGCGCCGGGGTGGTGCCGCAACAGCCGCCGACCAGGTTCAGCAGGCCACTTTCGGCGAACTCGCGCAGCACCGTGGCCATGTCGTCCGGCGTTTCATCATAGCCGCCGAAGGCATTGGGCAGGCCGGCATTGGGGTGGGTGCTGACATGGGTCTCGGCGATCTGCGCCAGCACGTCGATGTGTGGCCGCAGGTCACGTGCGCCAAGCGCGCAGTTCAGCCCGATCGCCAGCGGCTGGGCATGGCGGAGCGAATACCAGAACGCTTCTGCGGTCTGGCCCGACAGGGTGCGGCCAGAGGCATCGGTGATGGTGCCGGAGATCATCACCGGAAGCCGTGCGCCCAGGGTCTGGAAAACATCGTCGATGGCAAACACGGCGGCCTTGGCATTGAGGGTGTCAAACACCGTTTCGATCATCAGGATGTCGGCACCCCCCTCGATCAACCCCAGCGCCGAGTCGCGGTAGGCCGCCACCAGTTCATCGAAGGTGATGGTGCGCAGCCCGGGCCGGTTGACGTCGGGTGACAGCGAGGCCGTGCGGTTGGTCGGCCCGAGGACGCCGACGACAAAACGGGGGCGCACTGGATCCTCGGCTTCAGCGGCGGCGCAGGCCGCACGGGCGAGCCGGGCTCCGGCCTGATTAAGCTCGCGTGCCAGGTGCGACAGGCCATAGTCGGTCAGCGCAATCGCGGTGGAGTTGAAGGTGTTGGTTTCGATCAGGTCGGCGCCGACCTGCAGATACTGGCGGTGGATGTCGGTGATCAGGGCCGGTTGGGTGAGGTTGAGCAGGTCGTTGTTGCCGCGTTGGTCATGCGATGCGCAGGTGCAGCCGTCGCCATGGGTGTGTGCCTCGGCAAGGTGCAGGCGGTCGAACCCTTCGGCGAAGCGGTCGCCGCGATAGTCGGCTTCGCTCAGGCCATAGCGCTGGATCATGGTGCCCATGGCGCCATCGAGGATCAGGATGCGCTGGGCCAGCGCCGCGTGCAGCTGCGCGACCCGGTCGGGGTGGCGCCAGGGGAGGGAGATGGGGGTGGGCGCAGACGCGTGCATGGGCAGGGAGCCGGTCATTCCGGTTTGACGCCGGTCAGCGAGATCACCTCGAAATGCGGCGGGCGCCGCTCACGGGTCACGGTGTCGCAGTTGGCCACCGTCAGCCCAGCTTTTTCGGCAAATTTGCGCAGTTCGCGGTGGGTGAAGCCGAGATTGACGTGGCCGTAGGCCTCGACCACGCTGCGGTGCTCATGGCGGGCCAGACTGGACAGCAGCAGCCGTCCGCCTGGACGCAGCACGCGCGCGGCTTCCGCCACCGCCTGCGCTGGCCGGGTGGCGTAGGTCAGGGCGTGCATCAGCACCACCAGATCGAAGCTGGCAGCGGGGAATGGCAGGGCGTGCATGTCGCCTTCCAGCACTTCGACATTGTCGAAACGGCGCAGGCGTTCGCGCGCGGCGGCCACCACCCGCGGGCTGGCATCGAGGCAGACGTAGCGGTCGGCATGCGGGCTGAGCAGTTCGGCCAGCACGCCGTCGCCGGAGGCGATGTCCAGGACGTCGCCCGGCCACAGCAGCGGGAGTGCGGTGCGGGCCAGGGCTTCCCAGGTGCGGCCAGGGGAATAATGGCGTTCCATGTCGCCGGCCACGCTGTCGGCCCAGTTTTGGTCGGAGGCGCGCATGGCCAGCACCTGCGGCAGCCGTTCGGCATCCTGACGCAGCAGCGGGTCTTCGCTGCCGGCGCGGATTGACTGCCACAGCTGGCGCTGGGCCGGGTCGATCGCGGCTTCGTCGAAGCGGTAATAGGCCGAGACGCCAGCGCGGCGGTCGCGCACCAGACCGGCCTCTTTCAGCCGGGCCAGGTGGGTCGAGACACGCGGCTGGGCGAGCTGGGTGATGGCGGACAGCTCGGCGACAGTCAGCTCCTCGACTTCCAGCAGCGCCAACAGGCGCACGCGGGTGGCGTCGGCAAAGACTTTCAGGCACGCAGACCAGGCTTCCAGATCCATATATATCTTTCCATCGCGATTCAAAGATGATTGTCGCCCGGCGTTGCAATGCGGTCAACCTGGGTCTGGATGGCGGTGAAGGGCGACTTGCGGATCGACCGGACGGGGATGCGGAATTCGCAGCGAGCCGCGCAAGCCAGGCGGTTCGCCGGAGCGTGCCGGCGATCTGCCATTCGCGGCCGGATTGTTATGGGTTGAAGGCGCCGCGGGGCTACAATGCCGGCATTTTCTGCTGAGGCAAGAGGCGTCCGTGGACTTTGCATTCACCGAAGAACAACTGATGCTGCAGGACGTGGCGCGGCGCATCGCGCGCGAGAAGATCGCGCCTAGCGCGGAATACCACGACCGCACTGGCGAGTTCCCGCTCGAGAACATCCGGGCACTGGGCGAGAACGGGTTGATGGGCATCGAGGTGCCAGTGGAATACGGCGGTGCCGGCATGGATTCGATCAGCTACGTGCTGGCAATGATCGAAGTGGCGGCCGCCGACGCCGCCCACAGCACCATCATGTCGGTCAACAACTCGCTGTTCTGCAACGGCATCCTGACCTTTGGCACCGAGGCGCAGAAGCAGAAGTACGTGCGCGCCATTGCCGAGGGACGCGAGATTGGCGCGTTTGCGCTGACCGAGCCGCAATCGGGCTCCGATGCCACCGCGATGCGGTGCCGTGCGGTGAAGCAGGCCGATGGAAGTTTCGTGATCAATGGCAAGAAGAGCTGGATCACCTCCGGCCCGGTCGCGCGCTACATCGTGCTGTTTGCCATGAGCGACCCGGAGAAGGGGGCGCGCGGGATCACCGCATTCCTGATCGATACCCAGCGCGAAGGTTTCCATCGCGGCAAGACTGAGCCCAAGCTGGGCATCCGTGCTTCGGCCACCTGCGAGATCGAGTTCACCGACTATCGCGTGTCCCCGGACGAGGTGCTGGGCGAAGAAGGTCAGGGCTTCAAGATCGCCATGGGCGTGCTGGATGCCGGCCGCATCGGCATCGCCAGTCAGGCCATCGGCATCGCCCGTGCTGCCTATGAGGCCACGCTGGCTTACGTGAAGGACCGCAAGGCCTTCGGTCAGCCCATCGGCGCCTTCCAGATGACCCAGGCCAAGATCGCCGACATGAAGTGCAAGCTGGATGCGGCGCTGCTGTTGACGTTGCGCGCCGCCTGGCTGAAAGGCCAGGGCCAGCGTTTCACCACTGAAGCGTCGATTGCCAAGCTCACCGCGTCGGAAGCGGCCATGTGGATCACCCACCAGGCGTTGCAGATCCATGGTGGCATGGGCTACTCCAAAGAGATGCCGATCGAGCGCTATTTCCGCGACGCCAAGATTACCGAGATCTACGAGGGCACCAGCGAGATCCAGCGCCTGGTCATCGCCCGCAACGAAACCGGTTTGCGTTAACGCCACATCCCCGACGGCCGCGCCCTGTGCGGCCGTTTCAACATCAAGGTCATTGCAATGCACACCAACGCCGAAACACCCGACAGCGTGGACCTCACCCCCATTCTCGATGCCGTGGCCAAGCGTGCGGGCAAGAGTGGCCGCGCCGAGGCGTGCGCCTTTGCCGCCGCCTTCTATCGCCGCATGGATGCCGAGGAGTTTGCCAGCCGCAGCGCCGATGCCTGGGCGGCGTTGGCACTAGAGACGCTGGAATTCATGCGCAAGCGCAAGCGCGGCAAGCCCAGCGTGCGCCTGTTCAACCCTGATCAGCAGAGCCATACGGTGTTGCAGATCGTCAACGACGACATGCCGTTTCTGGTCGATTCGGTGACCATGGCCTTGGCTGAGGCCAACATCGGCGTGCATGTGCTGGGTCACCCGGTGATTCGGGTGCAGCGCGACAAAGCGGGTGTGCTGCAGGCAGTGGGCGAGGGCGAGCCGGAATCCGTGATGCATCTGGAGATCGACCGGCAGTCGCAGGCCGAGATCGCCGCGCTGAAAGCGAAAATCCTGCAGGTGTTGGCGGATGTACGGGCGATCGTCAGCGACTGGCAGCCGATGCGCGAGCGCATGCTGGAGATCGCTGGCGATTTGCAGCGGCGCCGTCTGCCAGTCGATGCGGAAGACAGAAAAGAGATTGAAGACTTCCTGCGCTGGGTGGCAGACGACCACTTCACTTTCTTCGGGTACCGCGAGTACCAGGTCGAAAAACAAGGCCGGCAGGAGGTGCTGGTGGCCCTGCCTGACACTGGCCTTGGGCTGTTGCGCGGCAAGAGCGACAGCCAGCCGCGTCCGCTCAAGTCACTGGCAGCGCACGGCCAGTCAAAATCGGGTGTGGGCGACGCGTTGATCCTGACCAAGACCAATGCGCGCTCTACCGTGCATCGTCCCGGCTACATGGACTACATCGGTGTGCTCGACTTCGACGCCAAGGGGCGTGCGGTTGGCGAGCATCGTTTCATCGGTCTGTATACCTCCAGTGCCTACAGCCGTCGGCCCTGGGATGTGCCGCTGGTGCGGCAACGCTATGCCTACGTGATGGAGACCTCCGGCCTCGATCCGCATAGCCACAGCGGCAAGGCGTTGCGCCATATCCTGGAAACCCTGCCGCGCGACGAACTGTTCCAGTCAAGCGCAGAAGAACTCTACCGCACCTGCATGGGCATCCTGGGCCTGCAGGAGCGGGTGCGCAGCAAGCTGTTCCTGCGCCGTGACCGGTATGGCCGGTTCTATTCGGTGCTGGTCTATGTGCCGCGTGATCGCATGAGCACCCAGGTGCGGCATCGCATCGAGGCCATGCTGATGCAGGCCTTGCAGGGCGAGCGGGTGGACAGCAACGTGCAGATTGGCGATTCCCCGCTGGCGCAGTTGCACATCGTGGTGCGCCTGCGCCCCGATGCCGGCGAGCTGCAGGTGGATCTGCCGGCGTTGGAGGCGGGGCTGGCAGAGATCGTGCGCGACTGGCGCGACGAGCTGCGCGAACACCTGGTGGCTCGGTATGGCGAGGAGGCAGGATTACGCCTGGCCGCGCGCTACGGCAGCGCGCTGCCGGCCGGCTACATCGAAGAGGTCAGCCCGGAGGTTGCCGCGGAAGATGTGCATGACATCGACGGTCTGCACAAGCCGGGCGACATGCGGCTGAAGCTCTATCGCACCCCCGCCAGCCAGCATGAGCGGCTGCACTTCAAGGTGTTCCATTACGGAATGCCGCTGGTGCTCTCGGATGTCATGCCGGTGCTGGAGAACATGGGCCTGAAGGTCCTGTCCGAGCGGCTGTTCGAGGTCGAGATCGGACACGAATCCGTGTTCATCCAGGACTTCGAAGTCGTCAGCCAGCAGGAGCAGGTCGGCTTCGAAGCGCTGGACGTGGACGCGGTGCACGAGGCCTTCGAGCACGCCTTTGCACAGGTGCTGCGCGGCGCGGCCGAAAACGATGGCTTCAACCGGCTGATCCTGCTCGCCAAGCTCGACTGGCGCCAGGTGACCGTCCTGCGCGCCTACTGCAAGTATCTGCTGCAAATCGGGGTGCCGTTCTCGCAGAGCTATATGGAGGCCACGCTGGCGCGCTATCCGCTGCTGGCCCGGTTGTTGGTCGAACTGTTCGAGGCCCGGTTCCACCCGGCCACTGGCAAGGAAAGTCGTGCCGAGATCGAGCAGGGGGTGGCCCGCCTGCAGGCGCAACTGCGCGAACTGGCCGGCGGGAATGAGGCCACCTTGGCGGCGTTGCAGCCATTGCTGGATGCGCGCGCCGGCAGCCGTGCCGAGCAGGAGCAGGCCGCGCATCAGGCCCTGATCAGCCTGCTGGATCGGGTGTCGAGCCTCGACGAGGACCGCATCGTGCGCAGCTTCATGGGGGTCATCGAGGCCACCCTGCGCACCAGCTTCTACATCCAGTATCCCGACGGTCGGCGCAAGGATGGCGGCCCGGCCGACTACATCAGCTTCAAGCTGGATTCGGCGCGGGTGCCGGATCTGCCCAAGCCGCGCCCGTATCGCGAGATCTGGGTGTATGGGCCGCGCGTGGAGGGCATCCATCTGCGCTTCGGGCCGGTGGCGCGTGGTGGCCTGCGCTGGTCCGACCGGCGCGAGGACTTCCGCACCGAAGTGCTGGGCCTGGTCAAGGCGCAGATGGTGAAGAACACGGTGATCGTGCCGGTAGGCAGTAAGGGCGGCTTCTACTGCAAGCAGCTCCCCGATCCGGCGCAGGACCGGGACGCCTGGTTCAACGAGGGCGTGGCCTGCTACCAGCGCTTCATCAACGGCCTGCTGGACATCACCGACAACCTCTCGCCGGACGGCAAGGTGATTCCGCCTGTGGGCGTGGTGCGCCACGACGGCGACGACCCCTACCTGGTGGTGGCAGCCGACAAGGGCACCGCGACCTTCTCCGACATCGCCAATGCCATTTCCAAGGCGCACGGGTTCTGGCTGGATGATGCCTTTGCCTCGGGTGGCTCGGCCGGTTACGACCACAAGGGCATGGGCATTACCGCGCGCGGTGCGTGGGAGTCGGTCAAGCGCCATTTCCGCGCGCTCGGCCGCGATTGCCAGAACGAAGACTTCACCGTGGTCGGTATCGGTGACATGTCCGGCGACGTGTTCGGCAACGGCATGCTGCTGTCCGAGCACATCCGACTGGTGTGCGCGTTCGACCATCGCCACATCTTCCTGGACCCCAACCCGGACCCGGCGGTTTCGTTCAAGGAACGTCAGCGCCTGTTCAAGCTCCCGCGCTCGTCCTGGGATGATTACGACAAATCCCTGATCAGCCCTGGCGGCGGCGTGTATGCCCGTTCGCTCAAGTCGATCGAAATCACGCCGCAGGTCCGCGAAGCGCTGGGGCTTGCTCCCGAGGTCACGTCGATGACCCCCACCGAGCTGATCAGCGCGGCGCTGCGGGCGCCGGTGGATTTGCTGTGGAACGGCGGCATTGGCACCTACGTCAAGGCGCGCAGCGAAAGCCATGCCGATGTCGGTGATCGCGCCAACAACGCCCTGCGGGTGAACGGCTGCGAGCTGCGCTGCAAGGTGGTGGGCGAGGGCGGCAACCTCGGGTTTACCCAGCTTGGCCGGGTCGAGGCGGCATTGCATGGCGTGCTGCTCAATACCGACTTCATCGATAACTCCGCCGGGGTGGACACCTCCGACCATGAGGTCAACATCAAGATCCTGCTCAACGCCGAGGTACAGAAGAAGCGTCTGACCCTGGCGGCCCGCAACAAGCTGCTGGCAGAGATGACCGACGAGGTCGCCCAGCTGGTGTTGCAGGACAACTACCGGCAGAACCAGACCCTGACCCTGATGGAACGGATGAGCGTCAACCGGCTTGGTTCGAAGATGCACTTCATCCGGACCCTGGAAGCGCAGGGCCTGCTCGACCGCAAAATCGAATCGCTGCCCAGCGATACCGAGATCGCCGAGCGTCGTGTGCGCGGGCAGGGGCTGACCCGGCCCGAGCTGGCCGTGCTGTTGTCCTACGCCAAGCTGGTGGTGTATCCGCAGCTGTTGGAGTCGGACGTGCCGGAAGACCCGTACCTGTCCAAGGAGCTGGAGCGCTATTTCCCCACGCCGCTGCGGAAGAAATACGCGAAAGCGATGCAGTCGCACCGGCTGAAGCGGGAAATCATCGCCACCGCGGTGACCAACTCCACCATCAACCGGATGGGGGCGACCTTCCTGCTGCGGATGCAGGAGGACAGCGGGCGCAGCATCGGCGAGATCGCCCGCGCCTACACCATCACCCGCGAAACCCTGGATGCCCGCGATCTGTGGGCGCAGATCGACGCGCTGGACGGCAAGGTGCCGGAATCCGTGCAGATCGACGCCCTGCAGGTGATCTGGGAGCTGCAGCGCAGCTTTACCCGCTGGCTGCTGTCGCGTCCCGGCGCGGTGCCGGCCATCACCACGGCGGTCGAGCGTTACCACGACGGGTTCCGCGACATCCGTGCCGGCAAGGGCATCCTGCCGGATTCGCAGCGTCCGGCGTATGAAGCCAGCCGCCGGCTGTGGCGTGAGAAGGGGCTGTCCGACGAGCTGGCCGACCAGCTGGCGGCGCTGCCGTATCTGGATGCCAGCCCGGACATCATCGAGCTGGCCCGCGAATGCAAGCTGCGGGCAGTGGAGGTCGCCAAGGTCTATTTCCGCCTTGCCGACGCACTGCACGTGCCCTGGTTGCGCGAGCAGATCGAGGCGCTCAAGGTCGATGGCCGCTGGCACGCAGTGGCGCGTGGCGTGCTGCGTGACGAGCTGTTCGCGCAGATGCGGCAGTTGACCCGGCAGGTGCTGTCGATGCCCGGCAAGGATGCAGACGCCAAGGTAGGTGCTTGGCTGGCCCGTGACGATGCCACCCTGCGCTTCACCCTGGCGATGCTGACCGAACTGGCTGCGCAGAAAACGCTGGATTACCCGACTGCTTCGGTGGCGGTGCAGCGCGTGGCCCAGCTCGCTCAGCGGGTGTGACCGGCACGCCGGTGATCGTGATCCTGCGCCTGTCCGGCCAGGTCGAATGCGGGGCGCCCACACGGGCGCCCCGTCTGTTTGCTGGTCTGCGCGACCCTCATGCACGCACGCCTGTGCGTTGCCTTGAGTCCGGACGTGTGCATTCCCTGTGGGCCGACAGCGCCAGGGTGGCGTTGGGCTGACCGTCCCTTGCTATCCTCGCGCCATGACCACGCCACGCCTCGCTCTGCTCGCAAGCCCGGCCCCGGATGCCCAGGCCGCCCTGGCGCAGCTCAAGCGCCGTCATGGAACCCATGCGCCGGAGGAGGCCGACGTGATCGTGGCGCTGGGGGGCGATGGCTTCATGCTGCAGACCCTGCACCGCCACGGCGCGCTGGGCAAACCGGTGTACGGGATGAAACTGGGCACGGTCGGGTTCCTGATGAACCAGTACCGCGAAGACGATGACCTGCCGGCGCGCATCGCCGCGGCCGAGCCGGCCGTGCTGCATCCGCTGGAGATGCAGGCGCTGACCGATTCCGGCGCCAGCGTCAGCTCGCTGGCCTACAACGAGGTGTCGCTGCTGCGACAAACCCGCCAGGCGGCGCACATCGGCATCGAGCTGAATGGTCAGGTGCGGCTGGATGAGCTGATCTGCGACGGGGTGATGCTGGCGACGCCGGCGGGCAGCACCGCCTACAACTTTTCCGCGCATGGGCCGATCCTGCCTCTGGGCGCCAATGTGGTGGCGCTGACCCCGATCGCGCCATTCCGGCCGCGCCGCTGGCGTGGCGCCGTGTTGAAGTCAGATGCGCAGGTGCGGTTCCGCGTCCATGATCCGCTCAAGCGCCCGGTCAGCGCCACCGCCGATTCCCACGAAGTGCGCGACGTCACCGAGGTGCTGGTGCGCGAATCGCGGGAGCGGCGGGTGACACTGCTGTTCGATCCCGAGCACAATCTGGAAGAGCGCATCCTGTTGGAGCAGTTCTCGGTCTGACCCGTTTGGCTTTTCCCGGTCTGTGCCTCGATTCGATCGCTGGCGATGGCAATGACCAGCCCGATGTTCCGGTGCATCGCTCGACGAGGATGATTTTGCAGAGGAATGGTGATGACAGCGCAAACCACGCCGCACGTTGACGATCGGGTGCCACCGCCGCTGGTGGTGGCGATCACCGCGCGGGCGCTGTTTTTGATGGAAGACAGCCACGCGGTATTCGAACGCGAGGGGATCGAAGCTTTTGCCGAATACCAGCGCCGACATGAGAACGACATCCTGCCGCCTGGCATCGCCTTTCCGCTGGTGCGCAAGCTGCTGGCGCTCAACCAGGGCGCTGCGACGGCACCGCGGGTGGAGGTGATCCTGCTGTCGCGCAACTCTGCCGATACCGGGTTGCGCGTGTTCAACTCCATCCAGCACTACGGCCTGGACATCCGCCGTGCCACGTTCACCGCAGGCGCGCCGGTCTGGCCCTACATCAAGCCGTTCGGTGCCCAGCTGTTTTTGTCGGCCAACCCGGACTCGGTACGGCAGGCGCTGCAGGCCGGGGTGGCGGCCGCCACCATCCTGCCGGAGCGGGCCAGCGAACCGCGCCACCCGCATCAGTTGCGGATCGCCTTCGATGGCGATGCCGTGATCTTCGGTGACGAAAGCGAGCGCATTTCGCGCGAGCAGGGTGTCGAGGCCTTCGGCCAGCACGAGCGGATGCGCGCGCACGAACCGCTGTCAGGCGGGCCGTTCCGCGGGTTTTTGGCGGCACTGCACGATCTGCAGGCGGCATTCCCGCCGGGGCAGGATGCGCCGATCCGCACGGCGCTGGTCACCGCCCGCTCGGCCCCGGCACACGAGCGGGTGATTCGCACCTTGCGCGAGTGGGGGGTGCGGCTGGACGAAGCGTTGTTCCTGGGCGGGCGTGACAAGGGGCCGTTTCTGGAAGCCTTCGGCGCCGACATTTTCTTTGACGATTCGCCGCACAACATCGATTCCGCGCGACGTCATGTCGCTGCCGGCCATGTGCCGCACGGGGTGGCCAATGAGCCGGTCGTGCAGCGCCAGGCGCCAGGCGTGCCGGCATCAGGCGAGGGCTGACAACGCCTGGGTGGCGGTTTCAGACCTGCTTTAGTCGGGCAGGTATAGCGCCGCCAGTTTCCAGCTCAGGCCATCGCGGCGGAATTCGAACACGACCGGCTTCCCCTCGGCGCTGGCCACGGTGGCGGTGAAGCGAGAGGGCGACACGAAGGCCGTGCGTGCGTCTCGGAGCGGGTCGTTGGGGGTGCCGGCTGGCGTGGTGCGGGTCAGTGCGCTTCCTTGCAGGAGCACCGCCAGGCCGCGTGGCGAAGCCATCAGGTCCAGAGTGGGCTGGGCGATCAGCGCGCTGACCTTGCCGATGGTGAGCGGATTTTCGTTGCTGCCGATGCGTGCCAGTACGCCGGCGGCGACTTTTTGCTCCAGCTGCGGCCGCAGACTGTCCTTCAGGCTTGCGAAATCGACGAACCGCCACAACTCGCCGGTCTGGCCACTGGCCACCAGGTGGCGAATGCCGCGGATGGCCAGATACGGGCCAGCGGCGCCGTACAGCAGAACCAGCAGGACCACAACGCCCAGTGGCAGCGCGATCCATTTTTTCTTCAGTGCCATGTGCGGAGTGAACGTTGGTCGAGGGGATGTCAGCCTGCCGAAACAACAGCGGCCGGGCAAGCCCGGCCGCTGTGGCATACCTTGGGGAATCTCCGAACCCATTGGAGCTTCCCTGCGGTCACGGATGGCGGTGTCAAATCAGAACCGCGCCGCGCGGTCGCGCAGTTCCAGCGGGGCCATCCGGGTCTGGTCGTTGAGTTGCAGCTGGTGCAGCTCGAACGGGGCGCCGTACCCGGCGGGTAGGTGCTCGCGTGGGAACGGCAGGACCAGAACTCCGGTGCCAGGTGTCAGCCAGGCCGCGGAATGCGCCTGCGAGACGGGCCGTAGGCTACCGTCCGGGGCGGTGGCATACAGCGTGCCGCGCACCTCGTAGCGACCGGGCGCGGCCACCTGGACCGGTAGCGAGACACGCAGGCGGCTGCCATCGATGGCGAAGGTGCCCGCCAGTCGTGCAGTCGGCTGTGCGACACCGAATGCGGTGCGGGCGTCGCGCGGAATCCCGTCGATGTCCGAGAACACCTGCAGCTCCCACAGGCCCGGCGCCGCTGCGGGTCGGGTGGGCAGGGTGAACACCGCTTCCTGTGTGCCTGCCGGGGTGCGCCGCACGTTCACTGGCTGGCTGCGCCCGTCGGGTGCCACCAGTAGGGCAGAGGCGCGCAGCGCGCCGCCGGTGGCGCCGATCTGCACGCGCAGGGTGTCGCCGGCCAGCGCCTGGCTGCGTTCGGCGCGGGCGTGCAGCACCACCGGGCTGTCCGGTTCGAACACGTGGATGACGTAGCGGCCCTGGGCGCGGGCTGCCTGCAGTTGGGCACGGCCGGCGCCGCTGCCGGCACCCAGCCGCAGCACCTGGGTGCCGGCACTGACGTCCATCCCGGCCTGGCGCAGGGCCTGGGTATCGGCGACCCGGGCCACGCCCACCGGCCATCCTTGCAGGGTCAGCTTGAAATCCTCGGCGCGCAGTGCGGTGGCGCCATTGGCTGGGCTGACCCGGATCAGGGCATTGGGTGCCGACATCGGCAGGGTCACGCCGCGCTGCAGGGCATCGCCCGCCACGGTCAGCCAGTATTCGCGGCTGCTGGCCTGGTAAGGCGGTGTCTCGCTCAGGCTCAGCGCCGGGTCCAGGGCCCAGGCAAAGGTGACGGGCTGGCGTTCGAACTCGCCGACCGGCGCAGGCAGACGCACCAGCCGGCTGGGCACCTGGTCATGGTCGCCGGCCGGCAGCAGCGGCTGTGCGGCCTGCGCCAGGCCGCACAGCAGGCAGGTCATCGCGGCCAGGGCCGCGCGTCGGATCATCGGGGTACGCATGGTCGTGGCCTCACTTCATGTCGTTGCGCAGGATGGTGTCCAGGCCGAAGCAGGCGCGTCGGCTCTGGTTATGGCTGAGCGGTTCGCTGCCGGCCATGCGCGATTTGTCATAGAACCACACGCTGCCTGCAGCAGACTGGCTGCTGCAGTTGAGAAAGCCGTCGGAGCAGCTGTCCAGCCAGGCCTGGGTGATCTCCAGCCCGACGTTGAGGCTGTAGCCGCCGCAATAGCTGTCCGGATCCCAGACCGCGGTTTCCACATCGGTGCCGACCACGCTGCGGAACGGCTTGGGCAGCGAGGGCCGGCCGCCGGTGCCGTACAGATAGTTGGCGTTGTAATAGGCCATCCAGCTGACCTGCTGCTGGCGCACGGCATCGGACTTGTAGCCCAGCAGCCAGCCCAGTGAAGTTTCGAACACGTTGCCGTTGATCACCGCATCCGCCAACGGCGTACCGGCAGAGGATGGCGCCAGGGCATTGACCCGCACGATCTTGCTGATGATGTTGGGATAGCGGCTGTCCCAGGTCGGGTTGGACATGATCCAGCGGATGATGTTGCCGCCGTTGGAATGCGTGATGACGATCAGCCGGGTGATGCCGCGGGCGCTGATGAAACGGGTGAGCTGGTCGGCCAGGCAGCCGGCGGCGCGGCTGTCCCACATGTACTGGTCGAAGTCGCAGTTGATCACCACGTAGTTGGCCGGGTCGGCCAGCCCCGCCCGGACGTTGTTGACCATGGGCGGTTGCCAGTAGTCGTTGTAGGCATCGGTCTGCTTGCCGGTGCCATGGACGAAGGCGACACCGGTGACGTCGGCGGCGTGTGCGGGTGTGCTCCACGCCAGGGCGACAAGCACGGTCAGCGCTGCCAGCGCATGTCTGATCATGATGGTTTTCCCCAGGTTGCATGGCCGCAGCAGCCCCTGCGGCAGGCCCCGTCCGCACCTTCCCAGCGCGGGCGGTAGGAGCAGCATACGTATTGGTATGGCCTTGTCATGTCGCAGTGCGGTATGCGCTGCGACACGGCGGGACGCGCATGATCAGGCGAGTTGTTCGGCGAGTGTGCGGCCCCAGTCAGTCAGCGCGTTGAGCACGGTGAGGGCCTGCGGATTGGCGGCGTGATCCGCGCGCAGCTGCACCAGGCGTTGTTGGTATTGATCCAGCGAAAGCTCCGACAACCCGCTGTCGGCGAGCAGGCGTTGACGGCGGTAGGCATCCCATTGGGCGCGCTCGTCAGGGCTTAGCGTGTGCGGCCAGTTGCGCGCGCGGTAGCGCAGCAGCAATGCAGCAAGCCGTGGGTCGCGGAACGGGAAACGGGTGTCACCCAGCCGTTCCGGCGGCGTGGCGCGTACTGCGGCCAGCAGGGGCTTGTCGGCGTCGGGCAGAAAGCCGTCGTAGAGCGCGGCGTCCGGATCGTTGACTGCGGCTGCGACCGGTCGCGCATACAGGCGGCGGACTTTTTCCGCCAGCGCCGGGCCGGCCTCGCGTAGCTTTTGGAGATGGGTGTCCACGCGGGACACGTCGATACCCAGGCGTTGGAAATCCTCCGGGCGCAGATGCGACCACTGCACCAGGGCGGGGCAGCGGTTGAAATGCACTTCTTTGAGTGGCATCCGGGCGACACCGTCGGGCAGGTCATCGCGACGTGCGAACACGCGCTCGGCCAGTGCCTCTGATTCCAGTGTCAACAGCGGCGTGGGGTCACTGTCCAGATCGAACACGATGACGCGCGAGGAAATCTGCGGATGCCGGGCCAGCGGCAGGACCGGTGCGGCGCACAGGCGTTGGGCCGGGTAGCGCTGCGAGATATGCAGCAGGGGCGCAGGCTCGGCCGCCGTCAACAGTGTCTCCACCATGCGTTTGTCACGCAGCCGCAGGCTGTACTCCCAGAGCTTGGGCTGATGCTGGCGGAACAGCCGCGCCAGCCCGATCAGCGCACGCACGTCGCTGAGCGCCTCATGGGCGCTGCCCTCGCGCAGGCCGTTGTCCTCGGCCAGATGTTCCAGCTTGAAGCTGGTGCCTTGCCCGTCTTCACGCGTGCGCCAGCGGATGCCGTTGGGCCGCAGCGCATGCATCAGGCGCAGGGCATCCAGCAGATCCCAGCGCGAATTGCCATCCTTCCATTCGCGCTCATACGGGTCGTAAAAGTTGCGGTACAGCCCAAAGCGGATGAACTCGTCATCGAAGCGCAGCGAGTTGTAGCCCACGCTGCAGGTGCCTGGGCGGCGCATTTCGTCATGGATGCGGGCAAAGGCCTCCGCTTCGCAGAGGCCTTCTTGCAGCGCCCGCTGCGGGGTGATCCCGGTCACCAGGCAGGCGTCTGGTGCAGGCAGCAGGTCATCGGCCGGCCGCACGAAAAAGCAGATCGGCGGTTCGACCGGATTGAGGTCGAGATCGGTCCGGATGGCGGCGAACTGGGCAATCCGGCTGCGGCGCGGATCCTTGCCGAAGGTTTCCAGGTCGTAAAACAGGAAAGAGCGGGTCATCGTGCCGTCATTCCTGCGGGGCAAACCGGATCGGGATCACGACGTCTGTGCTGACCGGCTGGCCATTGCGCAATGCCGGACGGAAGCGCCAGCGCTGCACGGCCTCCAGGGCAGCCCGGTCGAGCGCACGATTGCCGCTGCTTTCTGCAAGTTCACGCTGCACGACCTGGCCATCGCTGCCCACCGTGATCCGCACCTGCACGGTGCCGCCAGCCCCCATACGCAAGGCATCGGGCGGATAGACGGGTGCAGGGGTGGACAGGGGTTCCGGGGGTGTGCTGTCCTGCGGCTCGGTCGCCGGTGTGGCCTGGGGGGACGACGGATCGGCACTGGCAGCGGATGGCGCAGGTGGCGGGGGTGGGCTGGGCACAGGTGGGCTGGCGGCACCAGGGATGACTTGCAAGCCGCTGATGGTGCGGTCGCTGGTCAGGTCTGGCGGCTGTGGCGCCGGCAAGGTGTCGGATGGGCTGGTGCCGGGGCTGGCCGGGGTAGGGGCGGCCCGGTAGAAGTCGTAGGTCTGGCGTGAGTTCCACCACACCAGCAGGAACAGCAGAACGCCGATTAGAAAGGCCACAGCCAGCAAGACGGGCAGGCGGGGCAGGCGTCTGGATGGAGTGTCGGGAGCAGGCATGTCGGCATTCTGGCACAGCCGGCATGCCTGGCTGGTCGGGGTGGGCGATAATGCGCATTCCATTCCGTTTGCCTTCGGTCACGCCATGCTTGATCCTGCCCTGCTGCGCCATCACACCGCCGATCTTGCCGAACGCCTGCGCGTCAGTCGTGGCTTCGTGCTGGACGTGACCCGGCTGGAAGCGCTGGAGGCCGAGCGCAAACGCCTGCAGGTGCGAACCCAAGAACTGCAAAACCTGCGCAACACCCGCAGCAAACAGATCGGCATGCTCAAAGCCAAGGGTGAGGATGTGTCGGCCGTGATGGCCGAAGTGGCGGCCTTTGGCGAGGAGCTCAAGGCCTCCGAAGTCGCACTGGACCGGCTGCGCGAGGAGATCGAGGCGGTCGCGCTGGGCATTCCCAACCTGCCGGATCCGTCCGTGCCGCTGGGGCCCGACGAATCCGCCAATGTCGAGCAGCACCGCTGGGGCAGCCCGCGCCAGTTTGCCTTCCCAGTCCGCGATCACGTCGAGCTGGGGGCACGGCATGGCTGGCTGGATGCGGAAACTGCGGCCAAGCTGTCGGGGGCGCGTTTCACCGTGCTGCGCGGCCCGCTGGCGCGGCTACATCGTGCGCTGGCGCAGTTCATGCTGGACCTGCATACCGGCGAGCATGGCTACCAGGAAACCAACGTGCCGCTGCTGGTGAATGCCGAGTCGATGCGCGGGACCGGCCAGCTGCCGAAGTTCGAGGAAGATCTGTTTTCCACCCGCCTGGGTGAGCACACCCGGTATCTCATCCCCACCAGCGAGGTGCCACTGACCAACGTGGTGCGCGATGAGATCGTGGACGCCGAGCGCCTGCCGCTACGGATGACTGCACACTCGCTGTGCTTCCGCGCCGAGGCTGGGGCAGCCGGTCGTGATACGCGCGGCATGATCCGTCAGCACCAGTTCGAGAAGGTTGAGCTGGTCAGCATCACCCGGCCCGAAGACTCCGATGCCGAACACGAGCGGATGACCCGCTGCGCTGAAGTGGTGTTGGAAAAGCTCGGCCTGCCGTATCGGCGGGTGTTGCTGTGCAGCGGCGACATGGGCTTTTCCGCCCGCAAGACCTACGACCTGGAAGTGTGGCTGCCCTCGCAGCAGACCTATCGTGAGATTTCTTCCTGCTCCAACTGTGGCGACTTCCAGGCCCGACGCATGCAGGCGCGCTGGCGCAACCCGGACACCGGCAAGCCGGAGCTGGTGCACACCCTTAATGGGTCTGGCGTGGCGGTGGGGCGTGCCCTGATCGCAGTGATGGAAAACTACCAGCAGCCGGATGGCAGCATCGAGGTGCCGGAGGTCTTGCGGCCCTACATGGGTGGGCTCGACCGGATCGGTTGAACCGATGTGTCCCGGGTGGGGGCAGGCGATAGGAGTCAATGGCGATGCACGACCTCAATGACCTGTACTACTTCGCCGCAGTGGTCGAACACGGCGGGTTTGCTGCCGCCGAGCGGGCGCTGGGAATCCCCAAGTCGCGGCTGAGCCGGCGCATCACCGCGCTGGAATCGGCGCTGGGCGTGCGCCTGCTGCAGCGCTCCACCCGCCGCTTCGCGGTCACCGACATCGGCATGAACGTGCACCGGCACGCGCAGGCGATGTTGGCCGAGGCGCAGGCGGCGCGCGAGGTGGTGGACCGGCTCAGTGCCGAGCCGCGCGGCGTGGTGCGGGTCAGTGTGCCGGTCTCGATGGCCCAGCAGCAGATGCCCAGGCTGCTGCCGGAGTTCCTGCGGCGCTACCCGAAGGTGCGGTTGCAACTGATCGTCAGCAATCGCCGGGTCGATGTCATCAACGAGGGCGTGGATGTCGCCCTGCGCGTGCGTAGCCGGCTGGATGAAGATGGCAGCCTGGTCATGCGCAGTTTCGGGCAGGTGCAGGAACTGCTGGTGGCAAGCCCCGACTATCTGGATCGCACCGGTCGCCCGCAGGTGCCCGAGGATCTGGCCAGTCACGTCACCTTGAGCGTCAGCGAGGACGAGGCCCGCCAGCGCTGGGAGCTGCACGGGCCGGACGGCGAGGTGCGGCGGGTGGACCTGCAGCCGCGCATCACCGGGTTCGATTTTCCGATGATGCAGGCGCTGGCAGAGGCAGGCATGGGCATCACGCTGCTGCCGGAGACCATCTGTGCCGAGGCGGTGCGGGAAGGCCGGCTGGAAGTGGTGCTGCCGCAGTGGCGCCTGCCAATGGGGATTGCCCACGCGGTGTTTGCCTCACGACGCGGCATGTTGCCGGCGGTACGGGTGTTCATCGACTACCTGGCAGAGGCCCTGCCGCCGCTGCTGGAATCGGCACGACTTGAGTGCAGCGATCCGGAGTGCCTGCAGCGGCTGGCCGTGCGCCGCCGTGTACCGGAGGTGGTGCCGGTGGCTGCCGGAAACGGCCTGGCCGTGTCAAAATCAGCACCCCGGAAGCGTGGCCGAGTGGTTTAAGGCAGCGGTCTTGAAAACCGCCGTGGCAGCGATGCCACCGTGAGTTCGAATCTCACCGCTTCCGCCAGAGTACAGGTCAGAGATTTCTGATCAGAACATGCGGAACCCTCCGCTTGGGAGCTTGGCAGTGGCAGGCTAAGTTAGGGGTGTTGTCGCTGGGGGAGCTGCAATGATTCGCGTGTTCATCGTTGACGATCATGCGCTGGTGCGCACGGGGTTTCGGCTGATCCTGAGCGCCGAACCCGATATCGAGGTGGTCGGCGAGGCCGACAGCGCCGAGCAGGCGCTGCCGATGATCCGTAAGCTCAAACCGGACGTCGTGCTGTGCGACCTGCATCTGCCCGGCCTGAGCGGGTTGGAAGTGACCGAGCGGGTGGTGCGCGGCGATTACGGAAGCCGGGTGATCGTGGTCTCGGTCCTGGAGGATGGCCCGATGCCGCGCCGGCTGCTGGAAGCCGGTGCGTTTGGCTACGTCGGCAAGGCCTGCGATGCCGCCGAGCTGCTGCGGGCGGTGCGGGATGTCGCTCGCGGCCGCAAATATCTGTCCAGCAGCATCGCCCAGGGCCTGGCATTGGCAGGCCTGCAAGGCGGGCAAGCCTCGCCCTTCGATGCGCTGACCCCGCGCGAGCTGGAGGTGGCGCTGTTGCTCAATCAGGGGCTGCGCCAGGAAGCCATTGCGCGCCAGCTCAACCTAAGGAAGGTCTGAACAACTCCGCCACTTTCAGCGAGAATGGGTCATCGGTTCAAGGGTGAGTTCGATGCAGCTATCGTTCGGTGATGCCGAAGGCATGGGTCGCAAGCGCACGCGGCGTGAGGTGTTCCTGGCGGAGATGGAGCAGGTGGTGCCGTGGCAGGCGCTGCTGGCCTTGATCGCGCCGCACTACCCGAAGATGGGCCGTCCCGGCCGACAGCCCTACCCCTTGGCGACGATGCTGCGCATCCACTTCCTGCAGCAGTGGTACGCGCTGTCTGATCCGGCGATGGAAGAGGCGCTGGTGGACACGCCGGTG
>NZ_FQUK01000039.1 GCF_900129205.1 Thermomonas hydrothermalis
CCTGTCGCTGCTGCCCCAAGTGCCCAAGCGGGTGCTCTCCGATAACGGCTCCGAGTTCGAGGCCGACTTCTCCAAGGCGCTCGCCACGCAGGGGATCCAGCGCTGGTACACGTATCCCAAGACACCCAAGATGAACGCGCATGTCGAACGCTTCAATCGAACCGTGCAGGAGTCCTTCGTGGACTACCACGAAGACCTGCTCTTTACCGACCTGGATGCGTTCAACCAGCAGCTGGCCAACTGGCTCGTCTTCTACAACGCCGAGCGCCCCCACCACGCCCTCGGCCAGCGACCCCCGCTACACTTCCTGCTCCAGCACCAACCCGAGTGCCAAAGGTGGTGGACTCATACAGGTGCTTGTCGGCGTTCACCTGGTCAGGCTAGAATCTCCACCCTTCGGGCGGTTAGCTCAGCGGTAGAGCACTACCTTGACATGGTAGGGGTCACAGGTTCGAACCCTGTACCGCCCACCACGCTTTGCGCGTGGGACGCCACACTTCACGATGCAAGACAGCAGACAAGGTGGCCCGCGGAAACGCCGGCCGAGCGTGCGACATGGACACTACCCGCAGCCAGCGCTGAGCCTGCCGACGCATCCGTACTCCCGTTCAAGGATGAGGAAAGGCGCTTCGGCGCCTTTTTTCGTTTCCTGCCCATGCGTTAGTGTTGCTCGCAAAGCGACAACCTCTTAAGACGATCGCGAAGCCATGATCACCATTACCCTGCCCGATGGTTCCACCCGTCAGTTCGAAGCCCCGGTGACGGTCATGCAGGTCGCCCAGGCGATTGGCCCGGGGCTTGCCAAGGCGACCGTGGCTGGCGTCGTCGATGGTCGCCAGGTCGATGCCTGCGATCTGATCGATCACGACGCCCACGTGCGCATCCTGACCCCAAAGGATCCGGAGGGAGTGGACATCATCCGGCACTCCTGTGCGCATCTGGTGGGTCATGCGGTCAAGCAGCTGTACCCCGAGGCCAAGATGGTGATCGGGCCGGTGATCGAGGATGGGTTCTATTACGACATCTGGTACCCGCGCCCGTTTACGCCGGAAGACCTCGCCGCGATCGAACAGCGCATGCGTGAGTTGATCGCGCAAGACTATGACGTCATCAAGAAGGTGACCCCGCGTGCCGAGGTGATCGAGGTTTTCCGTCAGCGCGGTGAGGATTACAAGCTGCGCCTGATCGAGGACATGGGCCCGGAAGTGACCGCGATGGGCCTGTACTACCACCAGGAATATGTGGACATGTGCCGAGGCCCGCACGTGCCCAACACCCGCTTCCTCAAGGCGTTCAAGCTGACCCGCGTGTCGGGTGCCTATTGGCGCGGCGACTCGAAGAACGAGCAGCTGCAGCGCATCTATGGCACCGCCTGGGCCGACGAGAAGCAGCTCAAGGCCTACCTGCAGCGTCTGGAAGAGGCTGAGAAACGCGATCATCGCAAGATCGGCAAGGCGCTGGACCTGTTCCATCTCCAGGAGGAGGGGCCGGGGCTGGTGTTCTGGCACCCCAAGGGCTGGGCGATCTGGCAGGTGGTCGAGCAGTACATGCGCCGGGTGTACCGGGAGACCGGCTACGGCGAGGTGCGCTGCCCGCAGATCCTCGATGTGTCGCTATGGCAGAAATCCGGCCACTGGGACAACTACAAAGACAACATGTTCTTCACCGAGTCCGAGAAGCGGACCTATGCGGTGAAGCCGATGAACTGCCCGGGTCACGTGCAGATCTTCAACCAGGGCCTGCACAGCTACCGCGACCTGCCGATCCGCTACGGCGAGTTTGGTGCCTGTCACCGCAACGAGCCGTCCGGGGCGCTGCATGGCATCCTGCGCGTGCGCGGCTTCACCCAGGACGATGGCCACATCTTCTGCACCGAAGACCAGGTGGAGTCCGAGGTGCGCGCCTTCCACGCGCAGGCGCTGAAGGTCTACGCCGATTTCGGGTTCACCGACATCCAGATCAAGATCGCGCTGCGTCCGGATTCCCGCCTGGGCGACGATGCCACCTGGGATAAGGCTGAGGAGGCGTTGCGGTCGGCGTTGCGTGCATCCGGGGTCGAGTGGCAGGAGTTGCCGGGCGAAGGCGCGTTCTACGGCCCCAAGATCGAATACCACCTCAAGGACGCCATCGGTCGCACCTGGCAGCTCGGCACCATGCAGGTGGACTTCATGATGCCGGCCCGGCTGGGGGCGGAGTACGTGGACGAGCACAGCCAGCGCCGGCACCCGGTGATGCTGCACCGTGCCATCGTCGGGTCGATGGAGCGGTTCATCGGCATCCTGATCGAGCATCATGCCGGCTTGCTGCCGGTCTGGCTGGCGCCGGTGCAGGCAGTGGTGATGAACATCACCGATGCGCAGGCCGACGCTGTCGAGGTGGTTCGGAAAACCCTTGCGAATCAAGGGTTCCGGGTGATTTCCGATTTGCGGAACGAAAAAATCGGCTATAAAATCCGCGAGCACACGCTCCAGCGCGTGCCTTACCTCTTGGTGGTCGGTGACCGCGAGAAGGAAGAAGGCACGCTCTCGGTGCGGACACGGGGAGGGGAAGACCTCGGTCGCATGTCCGTCGATGCCTTCGCAGCGCGTTTGCGCCAAGAGGGGATCCGCTGACGGCGGCCGCCCCGTGAAAACCCGGCCCCGGTGATTGCAACTGGAGGCCGAACCGGCCCGCAAGGGCAGCTTTTGGAGACAGCCACAATCAGTACCCCCGAGACGAAGCAGCACCGTCGCAACCATGAAATCCGCGTGCCGCGGGTGCGCGTGATTGGCAGCGATGGCGAGATGATTGGCGTGCTTTCACGCGACGAAGCCCTGCGCCTGGCCGACGAAGAAGGCTTGGACCTGGTCGAGATCCAGCCCAATGCCGATCCGCCGGTCTGCAAGATCATGGACTTCGGCAAGTTCCGCTTCGAGCAGCAGAAAAAGGCCAGCGAGGCCAAGAAAAAGGCCAAGCAGGTCGAGATCAAGGAAGTCAAGTTCCGTCCGGTCACCGACGAGGGCGACTACCAGATCAAGCTGCGCAAGATGCGGGAGTTCCTGGCCGACGGCGACAAGGTCAAAGTCAACATCCGTTTCCGCGGGCGCGAGATGAGCCACCAGGAGCTGGGGCGCGACATGGCGGCGCGGATCGAGGCCGACCTGGGTGAGGACGTCATCATCGAGTCCCGCCCACGCCTGGAAGGCCGACAGATGGTGATGATGATCGCACCCAAGAAGAAATAACCCTGTCGGCGCCAGAAGGCGTCGGCTGGCAACGCCAGGCTGGGGCCGTTCACGCCTTGCCCTGTGGGTGCCGTGGGAGTGAATGCATACAGGGGTTGAGTGTTGGCCGCAAATCCCGCATAATGCGCGGCCCGGTTCGCCGGGCCGTATCGTTTGATACGTAGGACCCGCCCAGTGTCCGTCTTCGGAGACCGGGCTTGCCACCGGCCGGGCAGGATGGAAAGCGTGGTCATGCCGCAAGGCAGTGCCACCGCCCGTGCCAGTTCCCGATTTTGCAAGGAGTCCCCATGCCCAAGATCAAGACCAACCGGGCGGCGGCCAAGCGCTTCCGGAAGACCGCTTCCGGCAAGTACAAGTGCGGCCACGCCAATAAGAGCCACATCCTCACCAAGAAAGCGACCAAGCGGAAGCGCAACCTGCGGCAGACCAATCACGTCCGCCCCGAGGATGCCGGCCGTCTGGACCGCATGCTGCCGTATCTCTGAGGAGGGCTAAGTCATGGCACGAGTCAAGCGTGGCGTCATCGCACGTCGCCGTCACAAGAAGATCATCAAGGCCGCCAAGGGTTACTACAACGCCCGCCGCAAGGTGTTCCGCGTTGCCAAGCAGGCGGTCACCAAGGCCCAGCAGTACGCGTACATTGGCCGCAAGCAGAAGAAGCGTCAGTTCCGCACCTTGTGGATCGCGCGCATCAACGCCGCGGCGCGCGCCAATGGGCTGAGCTACAGCCGCTTCATGAACGGTCTGCTGAAGGCCGGCATCACCCTCGACCGCAAGGTGCTGGCGGACATCGCCGTGCACGACCCGGCGGGGTTTGCGGCCCTGACCGAGAAGGCCAAGGGCGCTTTGGCGGCGTAAGCCGTCACTCCACAGCGGTACACGCGGCGGCCCATGGCCGCCTTCACGTGGGGAAGGGCGCAAGTCCTTCCCCATGTTTGTTTCAGGGGCAGGAAAACCGGATGAGCGAGATCGAAACGTTGACCGCCAGGGCATTGGCCGACATTGCCGACGCCACCAGTCCCGAGGCGTTGGAAGCCCTGCGCGTCACCCTGTTGGGCAAGCAGGGTGCGATCACCGCCCAACTTAAGGCGCTGGGCACCCTGCCGCCCGACCAGCGCAAGTCTGCCGGCGAGGCCATCAACCGTGTGCGAGACACGATTGTCGCAGCGCTGGCGGATCGGCGGGCGGCGCTGGAGGCGGCTGCCTTGCAGGCGCGGCTGGCGGGCGAGACGGTGGACGTGACATTGCCGGGGCGGAATGGAGGGCGCGGCGGGCTGCACCCGGTCAGCCGCACCCTGGAACGCATCATCGATATCTTTGGCCGGTTGGGCTATGTGCTCGCGGAAGGGCCGGAGATCGAGGACGACTGGCACAACTTCGAAGCCCTCAACTTCCCGCCGCATCACCCGGCGCGGGCGATGCATGACACGTTCTATTTTGGTGACGGGCGGCTGCTGCGGACCCATACGTCCGGTGTGCAGGTGCGCTACATGCGCGAGGCCGTCGCCAGCAAGAGCGGGCCGCCGCTGCGGATGATCGCCGCCGGCAAGGTCTACCGCAGCGACAGCGATCAGACCCACACGCCGATGTTCCACCAGGTCGAAGGTCTGCTGGTGGACAGCCATGCCAGCTTTGCCGATCTCAAGGGCACGCTGGTCGAGTTCGTCCGCGCCTTTTTCGAAGATTCGCTGCAGATGCGCTTTCGGCCCAGCTATTTCCCGTTTACCGAACCGTCTGCCGAAGTCGATATCGCCTGGACCCAGCCCGATGGCAGCACCCGTTGGCTGGAGGTGCTGGGCTGCGGCATGGTGCATCCCAATGTGCTGAGGAACGTCGGTATCGACCCGGAGCGTTACACCGGGTTTGCGTTCGGGCTGGGCGTGGAGCGGCTGGCCATGCTGCGTTATGGCGTGGACGACCTGCGCAGCTTCTTCGACAACGATGTGCGCTTTCTGCGCCAGTTCGCCTGAGGGTTTGCGATGAAAGTTTCCGAACAGTGGCTTCGGCAGCACGTGCACACGCCGGCGACGCGCGCCCAGCTTGCCGATACGCTCACCGCGATCGGCCTTGAGGTCGAAGACATGGCCGTGCTGGGCGAGGGCCTGGACCGGGTGGTGGTCGGCCGCATCCTCGAGTGCAGCCGGCACCCGGAAGCCGATCGTCTGCAGGTGTGTCGGGTCGATGCCGGTGTGCATGGGGTTTTGCAGATCGTGTGCGGTGCGCCGAACGCGCGCGCGGGGCTGGCTGCACCGCTGGCGTTGATTGGCGCCAACGTCGGCGGAATGACGATCAAGGCGGCCCGGCTGCGTGGTGTGGAGTCGCAGGGCATGTTGTGCTCGGCCAGGGAGCTGGGGCTGGATGCCGATGCCTCGGGCTTGCTGGAACTGCCGGCCGATGCGCCAGCCGGTGCACCGCTGGCGGATTACCTGAATCTGCCGGATACGGTGTTCACGCTCAAGCTCACGCCGAATCGTGCCGACTGCTTCAGCGTGCGCGGCATCGCCTTTGATGTGGCAGCGGCGACTGCCGGGCAGATCCAGCCGCTTGCACTGGCGGCAGTGCCGCCGCAGAGCGAGGCGGCGCTGGCGGTGACATTACAGGCAGGTGCGGATGCGCCGCGCTTCGTTTGCCGGGTGATCGAAGGCGTGGATGCGGCGGTGCCGACCCCGGTGTGGATGGCCGAGCGGCTGCGTCGCAGCGGTATCCGCCCGATCAGCCTGTTGGTCGATGTCACCCAGTACGTGATGCTGGAACTGGGCCAGCCCATGCACGCCTATGATCGCGACCGCCTGACCGGGCCGCTCGGCGTGCGCTATGCGCGCCCCGATGAGCGCCTGCTGCTGCTCAATGGCGAGCAGATCACGCTGGAGCCGCAGTTTCTGGTGATTACCGATGCCGATCGCCCGGTCGGGCTGGCCGGGATCATGGGGGGCGAGGACACCAAGGTGTCCACCACCACCCGGAATGTGGTGCTGGAAGCGGCGCACTTCGCGCCCGCGGCCATCATCGGCCGCAGCCGCCGGTTGGGGCTGCACACCGACGCGGCACACCGCTTTGAGCGCGGGGTCGATCCCGCGCTGCCGCAGCAGGCCATCGAGTACGCCACCCGGTTGATCGTGGACGCTGCCGGTGGCCGGCCTGGACCGGTGGTCGAGGCAGTGCAGCCGGAGGCATTGCCGGCACCGCGCCCGATCCTGTTGCGGCGCGCCCGGCTGGCGCGGGTGCTGGGCCTGACGCTGGACGATGCCGAGGTCGAGCGCATCCTGCGGGCGCTTGGCCTGACCGTGGAGGCCTGTGCCGATGGCTGGCAGGTGACACCGCCCAGCCGCCGTTTCGATCTTGCCATCGAGGAAGACCTGATCGAGGAGGTGGCGCGGATCCACGGTTACGACGCCATCCCCGCCACCCTGCCGGTGGGTGCGGCGCGTATCAACGCACGGAGCGAGACCCGGGTCGGGGTCGAGGAGCTGCGTCGGCACCTGGCGGCACGCGAGTATCTGGAGGCGATCAACTTCGCGTTTCTCGATGCCGCCTTGCTTGCCGCCTGGCAGCTCGAGGCCGGAGCGGTGGCGCTGGCCAATCCGCTCAGCGCCGAGCTGGGAGTGATGCGCACGCGCTTGCTGCCCGGACTGGTGGCGGCGCTGGGGCGCAATCTGGCGCGCCAGCAGACGCGGGTGCGGCTGTTTGAACTGGGCAGGACGTTCGTGCAGGGCGCCGACGGCGGGGCGCCGGTGGAAACCGATCGCATCGCTGCCGTGGCCTGTGGTCTGGCGCGCGCCGAGCAATGGGGTGAGCCGGCACGCCGGATCGATTTCCATGACCTCAAGGGCGATCTGGACAGCCTAGCCGCCCTGTGTGGCACCCGGCTTGATTACCGGCCGCTGGCCATGCCGTTTGCCCATCCCGGGCGCAGCGCCGAGGTGCTGCGTGATGGTCAGGTGATCGGCTGGATCGGCCAGCTGCATCCGCGCCTGCAGCAGGCCTTGTCGCTGGATGTGGAGGTGTACGGCTTCGAGCTGGCGTTGGCGCCGCTGCTGCCGCGCCCCTTGCCGCGCGCGCAGGCGCTGTCGCGGTTCCCGGCGGTTCGGCGCGATCTGGCCGTGGTGGTGGCCGAGTCGGTGCCGTGGGCGGCGCTGGAAGCAACGGTACGGGCCGCGGCTGGGCCGCTGTTGCAGGCGCTGCACGTGTTCGACCGTTACCAGGGCAAGGGGGTCGAAACTGGGTGCAAGAGTCTGGCCATGGCCTTGATTTTGCAGGACGAATCGCGCACCCTGACAGATCGTGATGTGGATGCCGTGGTGACGGCCGTCGTGGCGGCCCTGGGCCGGGAACACGGCGCGGTCATCCGGAGCTGACAGGGGGCGACATGGCTTTGACCAAGGCCGAAATGGCGGAGCGGCTGTACGAAGACGTCGGCTTGAACAAGCGCGAAGCGAAAGAGTTCGTCGATGCGTTTTTCGATGCGCTGCGCCATGCGCTGGAGCAGGGTCACCAGGTGAAGCTGTCGGGGTTTGGCAACTTCGACCTTCGCCGCAAGAACCCGCGGCCGGGCCGCAACCCGAAAACCGGCGAGGAGATCCCGATCACCGCCCGCACCGTGGTCACCTTCCGAGCCGGGCAGAAACTGAAGGAACGCGTCGAAACTTGCATGCAGGCACCCCATGCTTGATCCCGGCAGTAACCGCGAGCTTCCGCCGATCCCGGCCAAACGCTACTTCACCATCGGTGAGGTCAGCGAGCTGTGCGACGTCAAGCCGCACGTGCTGCGCTACTGGGAGACCGAGTTCCCCAGCCTCGAGCCATCCAAGCGGCGCGGCAACCGGCGCTATTACCAGCGACATGACGTGCTGATGGTGCGGCAGATCCGCAGCCTGCTGTACGAACAGGGCTACACCATCAGCGGTGCGCGGCAGCGACTGGAAGGCGAAAGCGGCCGCCAGGAATCGGCGCTCAGCCAGCAGATCGTGCGGCAGGTGCGCTCGGAACTGGAAGAAATCCTGCAGCTGCTGCGCCGCTGAGAGCAAAACGCGTGCACCTGCGGCCCGCTTCGGTATAATGCGCGCCCTGACCTCGGGGTATAGCGCAGCCTGGTAGCGCACTTGTCTGGGGGACAAGTGGTCGTCGGTTCAAATCCGGCTACCCCGACCAATCCCACCGCCGGTATTCGGCATTGCAATGCCCCTGCGCCCCAGGGGCATTGTCGTTTCTGCGGGTGCCGCAACGGCCGGCGCGGGCGTCCTGCTCAATCCCCGTCGGTCAGACCGCGCAGCTGGTTGCGGCCGCCGGCCTTGGCCAGATAGAGGTGACGGTCGGCCTCAGTGAGCAGGGCGTGCAGGGTCGGGAACTGTGGCGAGCGCTGGCAGGCGCCGATGCTCACGGTGATCCGCAAGGTGCCGCCGTCGATCGGGATGTCCATCGCTTCCACGTCGCGACGCAGCTGTTCGAGATGGTCGATGGCGGCTTGCCGGTCGAGGCCGCGGATCAGCATGCAGAACTCTTCGCCGCCGAAGCGGCCGCAGACGTCGTCGCGGCGGGTGTGCCGGTGCAGGGTCTGCGCCATTGCCCGCAGGGCCTGATCGCCGGCCTCGTGGCCATAGGTATCGTTGACCCGCTTGAAGTGGTCGATGTCGAGCATCACCACCGTGACCGGCTCCTGTCCCGCCTTGGCCAGCAGGCGTTCGCTTTCCTCCAGGAAGTTGCGGCGGTTGGGCAGGCCGGTGAGGAAGTCGCGGGTGGCCAGATCCTGCAGGGTGCCGATCAGTTCCAGCTGGTCGATGTTCTGTGAGACCCGGCAGAAGAATTCCTCGCGCGAGAATGGCTTGCGCAGGAAATCGTTGGCGCCGCTTTTGAGGAAGCGCGGAATCAGGTTGGGGTCGCTGCTCCCTGACACACCGATCACCGCCATCCGGTCGCGCGCACGCAACTGGCGCAGACGGCGGGTCAGTTCGATGCCGTCCATCATCGGCATTTCCTGATCGACGATGCACAGCCGGATGCCCGGGTCGGATTCAACGGCGCGCAGCGCCGAGCTGCCATCAGCCACGTGCGACACCTGGTAGCCCTGGGCGGCCAGCAGCGAGGCGATGAATGAGCGCGAGGACAGCGAGTCGTCCACCACCAGCGCGCCGATCCGGCGGTTGCGCTCCAGCCGGCGTATCAGCCACACCAGATAATCCACGCTGTCGGGCGTACTTTTGAGCACGTAGTCGATGATCTGCTGCTCCAGCGCACGCTTGCGCAGCTCCTCGTCATACACGCCGCTGACCACGATGGTGGGCAGGCGTCGGGCGGTGAAAAACTCCAGGATCCGGTCGCGGTCGCCGTCGGCCAGCACCATTCCGGTCAAGGCCAGGAACCAGTCATCCTGGGCGTCCAGCAGGCGGGCGGCATCGGCCAAGGTGGCGGCCACCTCGACCGGCAGTTCCAGCGCATCTTCGATCGCCTCGCGCAGCATTGAGGTATAGGCGCGCGAGTTCTCCACCAGCAGCACGCGCTGCGGCAACGGCGCATGTGGCGCTCCGGCAGTCGAAGGATGGGCACCGATGGGCATGATGTCGGGCTGGACTCCTGGGTGGCATGCGGAAGTATCGGCACGTTTGCCGAAAAATGGAGCCTGGGTGTGGGGCGTAGGCCGGGGTGTCAGCGACCTGCAAGGCGGCGTGCGGCGCCCGGGCTCAGCCCGGCGGCAGACTGCGGCAGCCCAAGGCGCCCAGCAGCCCGTGCAGTGCCGGCTGATGCACCAGCCAGGGGGCGGCCAGGGTCATCAGGCCTGCGATGATCACCAGCACCCCGCCGGCCGTGCGCAGGGCGCCCCGGTGCAGGTGCTGGCCGATGCGGGCGCCGGCCCAGGTCAGCGACACCATCACCGGCAGCGTGCCCAGCCCGAATGCCGCCATCGTCAACGCGCCGTGCCAGGCGCTGGCGCTGAGCCAGGCGGCGCTCAGCAGGGTCAGCGACAGTCCGCACGGCATCCAGCCCCACAGCATGCCCAGCAGGATGCGCTTGCCGGCGCTGTCGGCCGGTAGCAGACGACGCTGCAGTGGCAGCAGAAGCCGCCATAACCGGTATCCAGGGCCGCCGGACACGCGTGCCAGCCGCCCGCCAAGGTCGAGCATGCGCAGGCCGGCGATGACCAGCACCAGCCCGACCAGCGCACGCATCGTCACCCCCAGCCAGGGCTGGCGCGCCACGCCCAGCAGGCTACCCCCCATTCCGCCGACCAGGGCGCCGGCCAGAACATAGCCACCCAGCCGGCCGAGATTGGGTTGCAGGGCGGACCACAGCCCGCGTGCCTGTACGGAGAATCCGGTGGCGATGCCGCCGCACATCACCGCGCAGTGGGCGCCGCCGAACAGCCCGGCCAGCAGCGCCGAGCCCAGAACCAGCAGGTCAATCGGCATCGGACGTGGGGTCAGAAGGGTGGGTCGGCTGGGGCGGCGCGGGCGGGTCGTCGAGCAGGATGTCCAGCGCCGGCGTGTCCAGATCCTCGAACTGGCCGTTGCGCACCGCCCACACGAACACCAGTACGGCAATGCCGAGCAGGATCAGGCTGATCGGGATGAGAAACAGCAGGATGCTCATGGCGAAGGTGCGCGCGTCAGCCGCAGTGCATTGAGAGTGACCAGCAGGGAGGATAGCGCCATCCCCAGCGCGGCCATCCATGGGGTGACCTGGCCGCTGGCGGCCAGCGGCAGCGCCAGCAGGTTGTAGGCCAGTGCCCAGGCCAGGTTCTGACGGATGATGCGGCGGGTGCGGCGGGCCAGGGTCAGCGCCTGCGGCAGTGCCAGCAGCGAGGCGCCGGACAGCACCAGATCGGCACTGCGCTGCGCCAGCGCGGCGCCGTCGCCAATCGCCACCGAAACATCCGCGCCCGCCAGCACCGGGGCATCATTGAGCCCATCGCCGACCATCGCCACCACCCGGCCCTCGGCCTGCAGGGCGCGCACCCGCGCCAGCTTGTCCTCGGGCGATTGCCGGGCATGCGCATTGCGGAGCCCGACCGCGCTGGCGAATCGGGCCACGGGTGCGGCGGCATCGCCGCTGGCCAGATGCAGCTGGAGGCCCTGTGCGTGCAGGCGGGCGACGGCCGCTGCGGCATCCGGACGTGGCTGTTCGGCGAACTGAAAGCGGGCCCGTGCGCCGTGATCATCGCCCAGCCAGATCGCCCCGTCGTCCTCGTGGCCGATGGCAAACGGGGCGGTGCCGATGCGCCAGCGGTGGCCTGCGATGTCGCCTTCCACGCCCTGGCCTGGCACCACGCGCAGGTGCTCGACGGCCGGGGCATCCGTGACCTGCGCGAAGGCGGTGGCGAGCGGGTGGCGGCTGTCGCGTTCCAGTGCCGCGGCGATGCGCAGGGCAGCGTCGGGGTCGATGCCGTGGCAGGCGTCGATGCCGGCCAGGTGCGGACGGCCATCACTGAGGGTGCCTGTCTTGTCGAAGACCAGATCGGTGATGCCTGCCAGGCGTTCCAGGGCTTCCGGGCGCACCGGTAGTACGCCGATCCTGGCCAGTGCGCCATGGGCAGCCGCCAGCGCGGCCGGAACCGCCAGCGACAGTGCGCAGGGGCAGCTGATCACCAGGACGGCCAGGGTCACCTCGAAGGCGCGGGCGGGGTCATGCTGGCGCCACCACAGGTATACCCCTAGGGCAACCAGTGCCAGGCCGGCCACGAAGCCGGTGGCGATGCGTTCGGTGATGCGGGTGAGCGCGGGGCGGTGCGCCTGGGCGGCTTCCACCAGGCGGGTCAGTTCGGCCAGCCGGGTGTCCGGCCCGGTTCGGGTGATGCGGATGCTGGCCGGCTGCTCGCGGCAGGCCGTACCGGCAAAGACCGGGTCGCCCGGCTGTTTGGGCACCGGCGTGGCCTCACCGGTGAGCAGCGATTCTTCAAACTGGGCCTCGCCGTCCAGCAGGATGCCATCGGCGGGCACCGGCTCGCCTACCGCGACGCGCACCACGTCCCCGACCTCAAGGGCTTCCACCGGCACCGATTCGCGCCGGCCATCGGCATGGACACGGATGGCAAAGGCCGGACGTGCGCGTGCCAGCGCATCCACCTGGGCGCTGGCGATGCGGCGCGCGCGTTGCTCCAACTGGCGCGCCACCAGCAGCAGGAAGACGAACATCACCGCAGCATCGAACCAGACGTGGGGGCCGCCGCGGATGGTTTCGAACGTGCTGGCCGCCCATGCCAGCAAGGTGGAGCCGGCGATCAGGGTGTCCATGCCCAGCCGGCGTCCGCGTAGCTCGTGCCAAGCGCCAATGATGAATGGCCAGCCGGCCCAGAACACCACCGGGGTGGACACCAGGAAGGTGATCCAGCGGAAGAAGTCGCGGGTGGCCTGCGGCATCTGGCCACGACTGTCCAGATACAGGGCTTCGGCAAACATCATGGCCTGCATCGCGGCCAGCCCGGCCAGCCCGATCCGCAGCAGATCCTGGTTGCGCTGGCGGCGGCGCTCGCGTTCACGCGCTTCACCGGTGGCCAGATACGGCCGGTAGCCGAGTGCGGCCAGCCGTGCCAGCAGCTGCGACAGCCGGGCGCGTGCTGGATCCCAGGCGATGCGGATGCGGCCGGTGATGGCATTGGCGGACGTGTCCAGCACGCCATCCTCGCGCGCCAGCGCGCGGTCGATCAGCCAGGCGCAGGCAGCGCAGCGCATCCCGTCGGTGAGTACGGTGATCTCGCGGCCACCTTCGATGGGGCGGGCATGGCCGGCCAGCAACTCTTCCCGATCCCACACTGACAGCGCCACCGGATCGACATCGACCCGGCTGCCCGGGGCGGTGCGCAGGCGGTAATAGTCATCGAGGGCAGCATCACGGATCCAGCGCGCGGCCGCTGCGCAGCCGGTGCAGCAGAACAGCTGCGATTGGCCATCGAGCTCGACACAGACTGGCGCGTGCGGCAGCGGCTCTCCGCAGTGGTGGCAGCGCTCGGACATGGCGGACGAATGGACGGTCAGGGCGGGCCAGACGCCAGCGCCGGGTGCAGATGTGCGGCCTGCTGGCCTTTCGGCAGACGACCGTGCAGACGCCAGCGCGGCGGGCTGGCCGGCTCCAGCTGAATCTGCCAGTCATGGTCCAGAGAGGGCGTGGCCTGCACGCGCCAACCGGTTTCGTGCGGGGTAAGCGTCAGCTGCAGATCGGACTGGGCCTGGGCCGGGTGCAGCAGGCGCAGATGCAGGGGTTGGGCATGGTCGAAGTCGCCGCTGACCGGCAGCACCTCGACCAGATCGTGCGCCGGATCGATGCGGACGATGGCGGTCAGCTGCATGCGGGTGGCGCGGACGTCGGGGTCGAGATCGGCCTGCTGAATCTGGCCGGTGCGCGTGACGTCATCGGGGACGACGTCCATTGGACCGTCGGCGGCAGCCAGGAACCAGGTGGTGATGCCGGCGGCCACGACCAGACCGATCATGACCAGCATCAACCAGACCACGGGTTGGCGCCAGGGCGAGGAGGCGGGCATAAGTTAAGTGGGTGCCTTCAGAGTGGGCCGAAGAATGTGCTGTCCACCTTCGCACGTGCCTCCCCGTCGCTGGCCTCCACGAGGAAGCTCACCGGGTGGCGGCCTTTGACGGAGACGGGTGCTACTACCTCCACGGCCTGCGAGACGACCGTGCCAGCCGGCACGTTGATCTCCAGCGGATCGCCACTCAGGGCCAGCCCAAGGGCAGGGTCGGCATCCAGCCGGATCCGGTAGGTTTGCGCACGATCGGTCTTGTTGGCCAGCTTGAGGGTGTAGTCGTTGCGCAGGCGGTCGCCGTCTTGCTGGTAGAGCGCATTGCGGTCGCGCAGCACCTCGGCGATCAGCGGGCTGCGGTGCATCACGCCCCAGCCCCAGGCCACCATCAGCCCCAGCAGGATCAGCCCGTACACCACGATGCGCGGGCGCAGCACGCGGGTCGGGGCGCCGTCGATGGCGTTCTGGGTGGAATAGCGGATCAGGCCCTTTGGATAGCCGAGCTTGTCCATCACCTCGTTGCAGGCGTCGATGCAGGCACCGCAGGCGATGCACTCATATTGCAGGCCGTTGCGGATATCGATGCCGGTGGGGCAGACCTGCACGCAGATCGTGCAGTCGATGCAGTCACCCAGTTGTTCGGGCTGGAATTTCGGCAACGGCTCCACCTGGGACAGATCGCCATCCCAGGTGATGGTGCCCTTGGCATGCGCCGCCTGGGTGGCCGCCGAGGGGTGTTTGCTGGCGCGGAACACATAGTCGGTGGCGGTGCGAATGTCGAGCAGGCCGCGCCCGCGCTCCAGCACGCTGGCCAGCCCGCGTTTGCGCGGGCCGCGTGGCTCACCGCGCATCAGGTCGTAGGCGATGATCAGGGTGTTGCGGTCGAACATCGCGCTCTGGAAGCGCGCATACGGGCACATGTATTTGCAGACCTGCTCACGCAGGAAGCCGGCGTTGCCCCAGGTGGCCAGGGCGTAGAAGAACACCCAGAAGGTTTCCCAGCCGCTCCAGCCCCAGCCGGGCACGCCCAGGAACGGCGTGCGTGCGGCCAGGTCGCGGATCGGCGTGAAGAAGCCGACGAAGGTGAACCCGGTCCACAGCGCGAACAGCAGCCAGGCCGTGTGCTTGGCGGTCTTGCGCAGGATCTTTTCCCGTGTCCACGGGCCGGCGTCCAGCTTCATCCGCTTGGGACGGTCGCCCTCGAAGGCACGCTCCATCCACAAAAACACTTCGGTCCATACCGTCTGCGGGCAGGCATACCCACACCACAGGCGGCCAGCCAGTGCCGTGAAGAAGAACAGGGACAGCGCTGCGATCATCAGCAGCATGGCCAGGAAGATGAAATCCTGCGGCCAGAACGTCAGCCCGAATACGTAAAACTTGCGGGCCGGCAGATCGAACAGCACCGCTTGCCGGCCGTCCCAGTTCAACCACGGGAACAGGTAGAACATGCCCAGCAGCCAGAACACGGCGGCGGTGCGCAGCCGGGTGAACAGCCCGGAGACATCGCGGGGATAGACTTTGCGCTCGCTGACGTAGGCGCTGCCGCCCGTATCGAGCACGTCCAGGGGGATTTGCTTGTTGGTCATGGGCTCAGCGCGGCAGAGGGCGGTTGAAACGGCTGGCCGGCCGCAGCAGGATCCAGGTAAACAGGCTGGAGGACGCCGTGGCCAGCCAGAACGCAAAGAACCCCAAGGTGTAGCCCCAGCCGCGGGTGATGTGCAGCTGGGGGAAGGTGGCATCGCGCAGGACCAAGGGATCCACAAACGCAAAGAACACCATGGTGGCCACGCCGGCCGCGAAGAAGCTGGGCCAGAGGATGGCCCCGATCCGCTGCGCCAGCGGACGGGGCGGGTGATCGAACACGGGCGGCGTGGTTGGGGTGGTCATCGGGATTCAGGTGTCGTGGCAGAACCGTTGGGATGCGACAGCGACCAGACGTAGGCGGCCACCAGGCGGGTGCGGGTGTCACCCAGGATCTCGCCCCAGGCCGGCATCACGCCGTGGCGCCCGTTGCGGATGGTTTCGCGCAATGCCTCGCGGCTGTCGCCATACAGCCAGTATGCATCGGTCAGGTCAGGTGCGCCCATGGCCGGATTCCCCTTGCCCTCGGGGCCATGGCAGGCCACGCAGACGCCTTCGTACAGGGCCTTGCCGCGTGATGCTGCAAAGTCATTGGGAGCGCCGCCCTGCTGGCCCAGCTGACGGACATAGGCGATCACGTAATCCACGGCGTCCGGGCCACCCATGCCTTCCAGCACCTTGCCCCAGGCCGGCATCACGCCCTCGCGGCCATGCTGGATGGTTTCCAGGATCTGATCCGGGCTGCCGCCCCAATGCCAGATGGTATCGGTGAGGTTGGGGTAGCCGATTGCACCCTTGCCGGCAGACCCGTGGCAGACCGCGCAGTTGTTGCCGAAGATCGCCTTGCCCAGCTTCAGCGCCTGTGGATTGCGCGCCAGCACGTCGATCGGCTGGCCCTGGTAGGGCGCGAAGGTCTTTTCCAGGGTGGCGGCCGCCACCTGGGCATCGTGCTTCTGCTCGCTTTGCGAGGTCCAGTGGCCCAGTCCGGGGAAGTTACCCAGCCCCGGATACCAGATCAGATAGCCGATGCTGAAGGCGATGGTCAGGTAGAACAGGTTGATCCACCACTTTGGCAGCGGCTTGTTGTACTCGGTCAGATCGCCGTCCCAGACGTGGCTGGTTTGCTCAGGGGCGGGGTCGCCGGGGCGGCGCCGCGAAGTCCACCACAGCAGCCAGGCGCAGCCAAAGATATTCAGGACAACCAGCGCGATCACATACCACGACCATCCCGCGCTCATCGGACATTCTCCTCATCGGATTCCAGCGGCATACGTGCCGCAGCATCGAAATTCGCCTTGTGACGGGGGTTCCAGACCCAGATCCAGCCCGCCACGAACAGCACCATCAATACGCCTGTGATGATTCCGGAGAGCATCAGGGTGTCCTCGGTGCGTGTTTGCCCAGGCCTTGCAGATAGGCCACCAGTGCATCCATTTCCGTTTTGCCGGCCACGGCCTCGGGCGCCCCTTTGATGTCGGCGTCGGTGTAGGGGTCGCCCAGCCGCTGCAGTGCGCGCATGTGCGCCTGTACGGTGGCGCCATCGACCATGTTCTTGTTCAGCCACGGAAAGCTGGGCATGTTGGATTCCGGCACCACGTCGCGCGGGTTGTTGAGGTGCACGCGGTGCCAGTCATCCGAGTAGCGGCCGCCCACGCGGGCCAGATCCGGGCCGGTACGCTTGCTGCCCCACTGGAAGGGGCGGTCGTACACCGATTCACCGGCCAGCGAGTAGTGGCCGTAGCGCTCGGTCTCGAAGCGCAGGGTGCGCACCATCTGCGAATGGCAGTTGTAGCAGCCTTCGCGGATGTAGATATCGCGTCCGGCCAGCTCCAGCGCGGGGTAGGGCTTGACGCCCGGCAGCGGCTTGATGGCCTCGGCCTGGAACATCAGGGGCACGATCTCGGCCAGGCCGCCGAAGGAGACGGCCAAGGCAATCGCCACCGCCAGCAGGCCGACGTTCTTTTCCAGTTTTTCGTGCGGATTGTGGGTGTGTTCGGTCATGGTCGATCCTCAGGCGCGGGCTTCGGAGACATCAGGCGGCAGCACTGGCTGCTCTGCGGTGGTTTCACCGACCCGGTAGGTCTGCCAGGTGTTCCAGGCCATCAGCAGCATGCCGGCGAGGACCAGCACGCCTCCGAACAGGCGGCCCAGGTAGTAGGGATAGGTGGCGTTGAGTGATTCGACGAAGGTGTAGGTCAGCGTGCCGTCCGGGTTGGTGGCGCGCCACATCAGGCCCTGCATCACGCCGGCGATCCACATCGAGGCGATGTAGAACACCACGCCCAGGGTGTGCACCCAGAAGTGGGTGTCGATCAGCTTGGTCGAGTACATCTGCTTGCGACCCAGCAGGGTAGGTAGCAGCACGTAGATCGAGCCGATCGAGATCATCGCCACCCAGCCCAGCGCGCCGGAGTGCACGTGGCCCACCGTCCAGTCGGTGTAGTGGGACAGCGAGTTGACCGTCTTGATCGACATCATCGGCCCCTCGAACGTGCTCATCATGTAGAAGCTGAGCGAGACGATGAGGAACTTCAGGATCGGGTCGGTGCGCAGTTTGTGCCACACGCCCGACAGGGTCATGATGCCGTTGATCGCGCCGCCCCAGCTGGGGGCCAGCAGGATCAGCGAGAACACCATGCCCAGCGACTGCGCCCAGTCAGGCAGGGCGGTGTATTGCAGATGGTGCGGGCCGGCCCACATGTACACCGCGATCAGCGCCCAGAAGTGCACGATCGACAGCCGGTAGGAGTAGATCGGACGCTGCGCCTGCTTGGGGACGAAGTAGTACATCATCCCGAGGAAGCCGGCGGTCAGGAAGAAGCCCACCGCATTGTGGCCGTACCACCACTGCACCATCGCATCCACCGCGCCGGAATAGACCGGGTAGGACTTCATGGGGCCGGCCGGGATGGCGAGGTTGTTGACCACGTGCAGCAGCGCCACCGCGATGATGAACGCGCCGTAGAACCAGTTGGCCACATAGATGTGCTTGACCCGGCGCTTGGCGATGGTGCCGAAGAACAGCACCGCATAGGCAACCCAGACCACCGTGATCAGGATGTCGATGGGCCATTCCAGCTCGGCGTACTCCTTGCCCTGGGTGTAGCCCAGCGGCAGCGAGATGGCCGCAGCCACGATGACCGCCTGCCAGCCCCAGAACACGAACGCGGCCAGCCGATCAGAGATCAGCCGGACATGGCTGGTGCGCTGAACCACGTGCAGGCTGGTGGCAAACAGCGCCGAGCCACCAAAGGCGAAGATCACCGCATTGGTGTGCAGCGGCCGCAGCCGGCCATAACTCAACCAGGGGATGCCTTCAAACAGGTGCGGCCAGTACAGCTGGGTGGCGATGATGACGCCGACCAGCATGCCCACGATGCCCCAGAGCACCGTGGCCACGGCGAACTGGCGCACCACCTTGTCGTTGTATGTGGCAGTGATGGCTTGCATGTGCGACTCCGGGATGAACGTGCGCGATGCTAGCCACTTGGTTGCAAGTGCAACTTGATCTGGATCAAATCCGGCCCTGAAGCGCCCGTGTTTTCCTGCATAAGTTCAAACACCTTTGGCACTCCTTCGAAGCAGGAGGAGCGCCATGCAAGTGCACCATGCCGGGTACCGAATCCGGGGGTTCTAT
>NZ_FQUK01000051.1 GCF_900129205.1 Thermomonas hydrothermalis
CAGCCGTGGGTCGGTCTTGGGCGTGCGCCGGCGTTTGGGCGCGCAGGATCGAGCGGCCAAGGCGGCGGGATTGCCGCCCTGTTCGCGCAGGGCCTGCTTCCACCGGTAGAGCGTGCGCCGGGACACGTCGAAGGCGTCTTGGGTGGCTTTGAGGCCGTGTGTGCCCCAGAAGCGCAGGATGTGCAGCCTTCGTTGGGCGTCTTTGGGGGTCATTGCCCAAAGATGACCCAAGGCGGCTATTCGATAGAACCCCCGGATTCGGTACCCGGCATGGTGCACTTGCATGGCGCTCCTCCTGCTTCGAAGGAGTGCCAAAGGTGTTTGAACTTATGCACGTGATTTTTTGCGCTGCGCCGCTTGCAATCCGGCTGGGTGCGCAGTGATGCGGGTTCCACGGGTTCTTCCAGCAATCCGGCGTGAAACTGAATGCGGGGCAGGGCATGCTGCAGTGCGTGATCGCTGTCGCATTTTCATCCCAAAGCGGTCGTATAGGCGCCTTCAGCCTTGATTGCGGGAGCGGTGCCGGGATTGGGCAATACTTGCAGTTCATCTTTCCGTCCGCCATTTGCACATGAAGACTGCGACCAAAACCCTGCTTGCCCTGTCGGCAGCCGCTGCCTTTGGCGGCTTTGCCGCGACCGGCCTGTCGCTGCTGCTGGAACGTCCGGCGCAGGCGGCGGTCGCCGCGCCGGCGACGACGGCGACGCCTGTTGGCGGCAGCGTGCCAACCAGTGGTGTGGCCAGTACGCCGATGCCGTCGCTGGCACCGATGCTCAAGAAGGTGCTGCCGGCGGTGGTCAGCGTGCATACCAAGCAGGTGGTGCGGGTCAATACGCCGTTCGGCGATGACCCGATCTTCCGCCGCATCTTTGGCATTCCGGCCGAGCGCATCGCCCAGTCGCTGGGCTCCGGGGTGATCGTGGATGCTCGGCGCGGGCTGGTGCTGACTAACAACCACGTGATCGAAGACGCCGATGAAGTCGAGGTCACCCTGGCCGATGGCCGCACGCTGAAGGCGCAGTTTGTCGGCAGTGATCCTGATACCGACATCGCGCTGATGCGCATTCCGGCCCAGTCGCTCACCGCGATCCCGCTGGCTGATAGCGACCGGCTGCAGATCGGCGATTTCGTGGTGGCCATCGGCAATCCGTTCGGGGTCGGCCAGACCGTCACCTCCGGCATCGTGTCCGCGGTCGGCCGCAACAATCTGCCGGGTGCCGGCTACCAGAACTTCATCCAGACCGATGCCAGCATCAACCCCGGCAACTCCGGCGGTGCGCTGGTCAACCTCAACGGCGAGCTGGTCGGCATCAATACCGCCAGTTTCAACCCGCGCGGGTCGATGGCCGGCAACATCGGCCTGGGCTTTGCCATTCCGTCCAACCTGGCGCACCGGGTGATGAACCAGCTGTTGGAGCTGGGCACCGTGCGGCGCGGCACCTTGGGCCTGGAAACCCAGGATCTGGACGCCCGGCTGGCCCGTGCGCTGGGCTTGAGTGAGCCGCGCGGGGCGCTGATCACCCGCATCTATCCCGGCTCGGCCGGCGGGGCGGCCGGCTTGCGGGTGGGCGATGTGATCGTCGCGGCCAACGGTCAGCCGATCGACAGCAGTGAGGCGCTGCGCAACTTCCAGGGATTGCAGGATCCGGATGCCACGGTTGAACTGGATGTCCGTCGTGATGGCAAGCCGCTGCGTATCCGCAGTACCTTGCGCGAGGCGCCGCGGCTGTTGGAAGGTCTGCAGCTGGATCCACGTCTGGCCGGCGCACGCTTTGTCGAGTTGCCGGAATCGTTGCGCCGGCAGGGGTTGGCGGGCGTCCTGGTGGAGCAGGTCCAGCGTGGCAGCCGCGCCGATCGCAACGGGTTGCAGCCGGGCGATGTGGTGCTGGCGGTCAATGGCGGCGAGTTCACCGATCTGACCGGATTTCGTGCCATGCTGTCGGCGCCGCCGGCACAGCTGGTGCTGCGCGTGTTGCGCGGCAACGTGAGCGGCCAGGTGCTGATGCGTTGATCGCGCACAGGCGCCGCAGGCTGCAGGATTGTCCCGGAGTCATGCCCAAGGAGACTGCAATGAACGAGCACACCGACGCCGTCAAGACCCATCTGGGTGAAGCAGGTACGCATTTGAAGCAGGCGGCCAGCGCTGCTGGCAGTGCGGTCAAGAGCGCTGCTGCCGCTGCCGGCGATGAGCTGCGGTTGGGCAAGGCCGAGGTCAAGGCCGAGCTGGCCGAGGGGGCCAGTGCCGGGCTGGGGGCGGTCGAGCATCTGGGCGGGGCGAGCAAGGAACAGCTGGATGTCTTGATGGACAAGGGCCGCGACCTGCTCGATAGCGCTGCCGAACTGATCCGCGAGCGGCCGCTGGCCGCCTTCGGGGTGGCGTTTGCCGCCGGCTGGCTGCTGTCCCGGCTTGGGCGCAGCGAGCGGTAAGCGACGCCATGACCGAATCAACCCCCGCATCGGGCGAGGCATCTGCGCCCCCCGGGGTGATCGAGGCCCTGCAGCGCCTGCAGGCGGACGGGCGCGCCGGTGTGCACGCCACCGCCGAGACCGTGCACATGTTGGGGCGGCTGCTGGCGGCGGATCTTGCGCTGGCGCGGGCGGCAGTGCTGCGGGCGCTGGTTTGTCTGGCCCTGATGATCGTGTTCGGCGGCTCGGCCTGGCTGCTGCTGATGGCGGCTCTGGTCGCGCTGTTGCATTGGGTCGGGCTGTCCTGGCTGGGCGCGCTGCTGCTGGCCGCGCTGCTCAGCCTGGCGGTGACCATGCTGGCGTTTTGGGCTGCGCGCCGGTATCTGGCCCACGGTGGCCTGCAGACCAGCCGACGGCAGTTGCGGCGGCTGGTGCAGGATGCGCTGACGGTGCTGGATGCCTTGCGCACGGCAGCGCCGCCGCCGCAAACCCCGGACGCTGCGGCCGGGCCGGCGCAGGAGGCACAGGCATGAGGTTCGATCCCGGATTTGCAGCCCATGTGCAGCGGGTGCAGCGGGCCGAGCAGCGGCTGGTGGTGCGCGAACAGCGGGCCCGGCAGCACTGGCAGCAGTGCTGGCAGACCTGGCGTTCGGCGTGGACACCGGGGCGGATTCTCGTCGTCGGCGTCGTCGCTGGCATCGTGGCCGGGCGTGTCCGGCCACTGCAGGGGTTGGTGGCCGGCAGCAGCGGGCTGGTGTCGCTGCTCAAGGCGGTGGCGCCAATGCTGACCCTGTTGGAACAGGCCGTGGCGGCGTGGCAGCCCACGCCGCCAGCGCAGGCGCCGGACGAGGCCGCCGCGCCCGATCCCGACCGCGGCTGAAGCGGTTTTCGGCATGCGTATGTCGCATGCGGACGTGGGGCCTACAATGGCACGGTGAAACATCCCATTCGTGCCCTGACCTTCGACCTCGACGACACCCTGTGGCCGTTTGCCCCGATCGGGGAGCGCATCGAGCAGGCGCTGCATGCCTGGTTTTGCGAGCACAGCCCACGCACCGCCGAGCGCTTCCCCATCACGGAGATGCGCGCGCTGCGCGAACGCGTGTTCGCCGAGTTCCCCGAACACGCCCACGACCTGGGGCTGCTGCGCCGGCTGACCATCGAGCGCGCCCTGCGCGAAAGCGGTGACGATCCAGCGCTGGCCAGTGCGGCGTATGCGATCTTCTTCCAGGAGCGCAACCGGGTGGAGTTCTATCCCGATGCGCTGCCGGCCTTGCAACGGATCAGCGCGCGCTGGCCGATCGCGGCACTGACCAATGGCAACGCCGACCTTGCCGTGATCGGCATCGCCTCCCTGTTTCAGTTCCAACTGGGCGCCCGCGAGTACGGCGCGCCCAAACCTGATGCCGGTTTGTTCCATGAAGCCTGTCGCCGCTTGGGGTTCGCGCCGGGGGAGGTCATGCATGTGGGCGATCATCCGCACATGGACATGGCCGGGGCCGCCCATGCCGGCCTGCAGACCTGCTGGATCGATCGTGGCGATCACGCCTGGCCGGACGGGTTGCCACGGCCCGATCTGCAGGTCAGCACACTGACCGAACTGGCCGACTGGCTGGAGTCAACTCAATATTCCGGGAGTCTGGAATGACACATCCTGATGGTTTCGTGATCGCGGCCGGGGCGCACTCGGCACTGCCGCTGCATGCGGTGGACAAGGCCGGGTTTGCGGCCTGGTGTGCGGCCCAGCCGGCGCCAGTGCAGGCTTGGCTGGCAGCGCAGCGCTTCGACGGAAGCCCCGGCACGGCGTGTAGCTGGGCCGATGGCGACGGGCGCGTGGCCGGGGCGGTGCTGGGTGTGGATGATGGCCATGACCCGTTCGCCTGGGCGCATGCACCGCGTGCGCTGCCCGCTGGTGACTGGCGGATGGTGTCCGAGCTGGATGGCGGTGCGCGGCGTGCGCTGCAGCTGGGCTGGGGCCTGGGCCGGTACCGGTTCACCCGCTACAAGGCACAGCCGGCGCCGGCCGCACAGTTGGTGGCGGACAGCTTCGATGCAGAAACCTTCGACCTGCTGGCCGCCTGCGTGCGCGTGCGCGACCTGGTCAACACGCCCACCGAGCACATGGGCCCGGACGAACTGGAAGCCACCGCGCGCGCGATCGCACACGTGCACGGTGCCACTGTCGCGGTCATTGCCGGTGACGACCTGCTGGCGCAGCGTTACCCGGCCATCCACGCGGTCGGCCGCGCCTCGCATCGTGCGCCGCGCATCATCGAGCTGACCTGGGGCGATGCCGCGCATCCGCATGTGGTGCTGTGCGGCAAGGGCGTGTGCTTCGACAGCGGTGGGCTGGACCTCAAGGCCGCCGCGGGCATGCGCAACATGAAGAAGGACATGGGCGGCGCCGCGCACGCGCTGGCGCTGGCCGAGCTGGTGATGGCGCGCCAGCTGCCGCTGCGCATCACCCTGCTGATCGCCGCAGTGGAGAACGCCGTCGGCCCCAATGCCTTCCGGCCCGGCGAGGTCATCGCCACCCGCAAGGGCATGAGCGTCGAAATCGACAACACCGACGCCGAAGGTCGGCTGGTGCTGTGCGACGCGTTGGCCCGCGCCTGCGAGCTGGCGCCCGATCTGCTGCTGGACTTCGCCACCCTCACCGGCGCCGCGCGCATCGCGTTGGGCCCGGACCTGCCTGCGCTGTACGCCAACGACGAGGCGTTGGCCAACGACTGGCTGGCCGCCGGGCAGCGGGTGCGCGATCCGCTATGGCGGATGCCGTTGTGGCGGCCGTACCTGCGCTACCTCACCAGCGGCATCGCCGATCTGGCCAACAGCAGCAACAGCACCATGGCCGGCAGCGTCACCGCCGCGCTGTTCCTCGAGCGTTTTGTCGACGAAGGCGTGCGCTGGGGCCATGTCGATGTCTATGCCTGGAACGACAGCGACCGCCCGGGCCGCCCGGCCGGCGGCGAGGCACAGGGCCTGCGTGCCGCCTACGCGCTGCTGAAAGCGCGCGCCGACGTCTGAGCCGGGCGCACTACAGCCAGCCCTTCTGCCGCGCCAGCCGGTAGGCTTCGATGCGGTTGCCGACGCCGAGCTTGCCGATCGCTTCGGACAGGTAGTTGCGCACGGTGCCGTGCGACAGGTTCAGGCGCTGGGCGATCTCGGCGGCGGACAGGCCTTCGCCGGCCAGCCGCAGCGCCTGTCGCTCGCGGTCGGTCAGCGGGTCGGCTTCGCCCCAGGCGTCCTGCGCCAGCTGCGGATCGATGGCGCGGCCACCGCGGTGGACTTGGCGCAACGCCTCGGCCAGGTGCTCGGCCGGGGCATCCTTGAGCAGATAGCCACGCACGCCGGCATCCAGTGCGCGACGCAAAAACCCGGGACGGGCGAAGGTGGTGAGGATCACCACTTTCACCGGCAAGGCGTGGCGCTGCACCCGTTGCGCCAGCTCCAGCCCGGTCAGGCCGGGCATCTCGATGTCGGTCAGCAGGATATCCGGCGTCAGCTGCTGCAAAGCGCGCCAGGCGGACTCGCCGTCCGGGGACGTCCCCAGAATCTCGATGTCCGACTCCAGCGCCAGCAGCGCTGCCAGTGCGCCGCGCACCATCGCCTGGTCTTCCGCCAGCAGCACGCGGATCATTGGCTGGCTCCCTGTGGAATCGACGGTGCTGACGCAATGGCCTGCTCGACCTGCGGTGCAACAGTGGCCGCCAGCGGCAGATCGATGCTGAGCAGGGTGCCTTCGCGCAAAGGTGAGTGAAGTGTCAACTGGCCGCCCAGTGCCCGGACCCGTTCGCGCATGCCGGCGATACCGTTGCCTGGGGTGGCGACACCGCCGCGGCCATCGTCACGGATCCGCAGCTGCAGATGGTTGCCGGTGTGGATAAACCGGATTTCGGCATGCGTCGCCTGGGCATGCCGGACGATGTTGGTGACCGCCTCGCGCAGCACCAAAGCCAGCGAACGTTCGGTGTCGGGCGGCAGGGCGGGCGGGGCGTCATAGTCCAGGCTTACGCCGGCCGTGGTCAGCAGTAGCCGTGCCGAGGCCAGTTCGGCTGCCAGACCTGCCGCACGATAACCGGTGACGGCTGCGCGCACTTCGCCCAGGGCGTGCCGGGCGATCCGTTCTGCCTCGGTGATCTCCAGGCGGGCAAGCGTTGTGTCGCGATCGATCAGTTTGCGCGACAGTTCCAGTTTCAGCGTGATCAGCGACAGGGTATGTCCCAGCAGGTCGTGTAAGTCGCGGCCGATGCGCTCACGCTCGGCACTGGCGGCCAGCCGTCGAATCTCGTCCAGGGAGAGCATGAGCGCCGCATCCCGCTCTTTCAGCTGGTGTTCCACATGCACGATGATGCCGATGATCAGGGTCGTTGGCAGCATCCACACCACCACCTGCCAGGGATAGCCCAGCCACAGTGCGTACACGGTCAGTAAAGCATTGAGGGCCAGCAGCATCAGAAGGTAGTGCGGCAGCCGGTCACGCCTGACGACAGCCAGCATCACGCAGCCGAACACGAAATAGCTGAGCCCGGACGGGTACCACGGGAGCAGTGCCAGGCACAGGGCGATCATCGCCAGCGCATAGCGCGGTGCGATGCGGCGCGGTGCCAGCAGCACCTTTGCATACAGCCACAGAAACAGCGGATACGACACCAGTGTCAGCAGGCACCAGCGCAAGTCGTAGCGGCCACCCCCCATCGCCGGGGCGATAAACAGCCAGGCCGACCACAGCAGATGAATGCCGTGCGACCAGGGCGAGTGACCGGCGCGCAGGGTTGCGGCGATCGGCGAATCGGGCGCCGGCTGTAGCCAGCGTGGGAGCGAAGCGGCTGGTCGGGTCGGATTGGGCATGAGGCCATGCTAGCGTGTGGTGAAACGCGTGCGTCGGGTGGCGCGCCCAGGGCGATTCAGTGCTACCGTCCGAGGGAAACCCGCCCGGTGTCGCTGCCGCTTTGGGGCTTCCATCTTCGGCAGTGCCTCGACCCGCGGGCAGTCACCACCGTCAGTGCAATCATCTGACAGCCGTCACCTGACGTATAAGCCTGGTGCACGTAAAGTGCACGTTGCTGGTGACGTGCGCCGAAAGGTTCGTCCGGCAATGTGCGCGGTGTGTCAGGGTGTCTTGACGTACAGGACAACTTGCCGCAACAACGGACGTTTTCCGGGCAAGTCTGGGAAGGTATTGGCTGCCTGAGCGTGCCCGGGCATTCACCGACAGGATTAGGACATGACGACTTCCGCCGAATTACTCAACGCACTGAAGATCGACCGCAACGCGGCGCCGCCGCCTTCCCGTAAGGGGCTGTGGATCGGGTTGGCGGTGGCTGGCGTGGTGCTGGTGGTGGGGGCAGTGATCGCGCTGCGAGCTGGCAAGCCGGTTGCCGTGCGCACGGCCGAGGTCGTGGCGATCGGCTCCGGCGGTGCTGCCAGTGCGGCGGTGCTGGATGCATCCGGTTACGTGGTGGCACGCCGGATGGCCACGGTGTCGGCCAAGATCACCGGCCGGGTGCGCGAGGTGCTGATCGAGGAAGGGCAGAAGGTCAAAGAAGGGCAGGTGCTGGCCCGTCTGGATCCCGTCGATGCCGAAGCCCAGCGCGCCCTGTCGGCCTCGCAGCTGGCTGCCTCGGAAAGCCAGATCGCCAGTGTGCAGGCACAGCTGACCCAGGCCGAAGCGGATGCTGCACGGCTGGCCACGCTGGTGCAGCAGTCGCTGGTCTCGCGTGCGCAATACGAGCAGGCGCTGGCGCAGAGAGACACCCTGCGCGCCCAACTTGCCACCGCCCGGCGCAATGCACAGGTCGCCGCAGCATCGTTGCGGATCGCCGACAACGGCGTGGACAACACCGTGGTTCGTGCCCCGTTCGATGGGGTGATCATCGCCAAGGCGGCGCAGCCGGGCGAAATCGTTTCGCCGCTGTCGGCGGGTGGCGGCTTTACCCGCACCGGCATCGGCACCCTGGTGGATATGGAGTCACTGGAAGTCGAGGTCGAGGTCGGTGAGGCCTACATCGGCCGGGTCAAGCCGGGCATGCCGACCCAGACTGCGCTCAACGCCTATCCAGACTGGAAGATTCCCGGCAAAGTGATTGCCATCATTCCGGCCGCCGACCGCGGCAAGGCCACGGTGAAGGTGCGGGTCAGCTTGGACGCGCGAGGCGACCCGCGCATCGTCCCCGACATGGGCGCACGCGTCAGCTTCCTGGAGGAGGCTGCCCCGCAACAGCGCAATGAAACCACGGGTGTGTTGGTGCCGGCGGCAGCGATCGTCCGGCGCGGCGATAAGGACGTGGCGTTCGTGGTGAGTGGTGGCAAGGTCGTTGAGCGTCCACTCGTACTGGGCCGCACGCTGGGCGATGACCGTCAGGTGTTGCGCGGGCTGAGCGCGGGTGAGCAGGTGGTGCTGGAGCCGCCGGAGACACTGGCGGATGGCATGCGCGTGACGCGAGCAGCCGACGACGAAGAACAGCAGTAACCGCACGATCATCACGCCGGCAGACGCACCAGACGGTGCGCAGTGGCGGCCTTTCCAGGGAGTCGATCAATGTCAGCACTCGTCCGCATCCGTGACCTGCACAAGACCTACCGGCGTGGCCCGGAACAGATCGATGTGCTCAAGGGTCTCAACCTTGACATCGACGCCGGGGAGTTCGTGGCATTGATGGGCCCGTCGGGCTCCGGCAAGACCACGTTGCTCAATCTGATCGGCGGGCTGGATACGCCCAGCAGTGGTGAGATCGAAATCGCCGGGCAACGGATCGATCGTCTGTCGTCCAGCCAGTTGGCGCAGTGGCGCAGCCGCCACGTGGGCTTCGTGTTCCAGTTCTACAACCTGATGCCCACATTGACGGCACTCAAGAATGTCGAGCTGCCACTGCTGCTGACACCGCTGTCGGCGGCGCAGCGGCGTCGTAATGCCGAGATCGCGCTTGAACTGGTGGGGCTGAAGGATCGGGCCCGGCACCGCCCCAACGAGCTGTCCGGTGGCCAGCAGCAGCGCGTGGCGATCGCCCGCGCCATCGTGTCTGATCCCACCCTGCTGATCTGCGACGAGCCAACCGGCGACCTCGACCGGCAATCGGCAGAGGACGTGCTGCAGCTGCTGCAGATGCTCAACCGCGAACATGGCAAGACCATTGTGATGGTCACCCACGATCCCAAGGCCGCTGACCATGCCTCGCGTACGCTGCATCTGGACAAGGGCAGCTTGGTCGAACAGGTCGAGCAGGCGGCCTAAGGGCGTTTTGATTACGACAGACGGGCTGCCGGCCAGGGAAGGTCGGCCTGCGAAACCACGCACGCACGCGATTGTTTCGCAAACGTCGCGTCTGGACATGGGCCAGGCGCGCCGTGGTGGACACGGCCAGGATGGAGGTGTTCAAGCCCTTCCCAACGCGAGGACACGACGATGAAGTATTTCCCTCTGGTGTGGGCGGCGCTGATGCGCAGCAAGACGCGCACGTTGTTGACCCTGCTGTCGGTCATGACCGCGTTTTTGCTGTTCGGCATGCTCGATTCGGTGCGTGTCGCCTTCAATTCCGGCGGCAGTGTGGCTGGCGCCAACCGCATGATCACCACGTCGCGGCTGTCGATCACGCAGATGCTGCCGTACCGGCTGGATGCGCAGATTCGCGCCGTGCCGGGTGTGAAGAAGGCGGCCTTTGCGGCATGGTTCGGCGGCATCTACCGCGACCCCAAGAACTTCTTTGCCAACTTCAGCGTCAGCCCGGACTATCTGGATCTGTATCCAGAGTTCAAGCTGCCGGCCGCGCAGAAGAAGGCCTGGCTGGCCGACCAGCGCGGCGCTATCGTCGGCGCAGCGTTGGCCAGGCAGTTCGGCTGGAAAGTGGGCGACACCATCCCGCTGCAGGCCACCATCTTCCCCACCCACGGCAGCAATGACTGGACGTTCACGCTGCGCGGCATCTACACGGTGGCCGATCCGAAGCAGAAAGCGCAGGAGCGCGTGCTGTTCTTCCACTGGAAGTATTTCGACGAAGCCAACGACTACGTGAAGGGCCGGGTGGGCTGGTGGGTGATCGAGCCACAGAGCCCGGCACAGGCCGAGCAGGTGGCCCGCGCCATCGACCGGCTCAGCGAAAACTCCGATCACGAAACCAAAACCCAGAGCGAGGCGGCTTTCAATCAGGCGTTCGCCAAGCAGTTTGCGGACATCGGCCTGATCGTGTCGGCGATCATGGGCGCGGTGTTTTTCACCCTGTTGCTGTTGACCGGCAACACCATGGCGCAGGCGGTGCGCGAGCGCATCCCGGAGCTGGCGGTGCTCAAGACCATCGGATTCAGCGACCGCAGCGTGCTGGCAATGGTGCTGGCCGAGTCGGTGTTGCTGGTGGTGCTGGGCGGTTTGCTCGGCATGGTGCTGGCGGCGGCCATCGTGCCGATGGTCAGTGCTGCCAGCGGCGGGATGATCCAGTTGCCTGGGTTGTTGCCCCAGACCTGGGGAATGGGACTGGCGCTGATGGTGGCAATCGGCGTGGTGGTGGGCCTGTTGCCGGCGCTGCGCGGCATGCGCCTGAACATTGTCGATGCCTTGGCCGGACGTTGAGAGGACACCCTGGATGAAACGTTTCTTTTCCGGTCTGCTGACCTTGCTGTTGCTCGTCCTTGTCCTGGCGATCTGGATCGCCTTGCCCTGGTTCATGGTGCTGGGCCTGGTGGTTGCCATCGGCCTGTGGCTGGGGCTGACCCGCAGCGGCCAGTTGGCATGGGCGGCGGCCCGGATCGGTATTGCCAGCCTGCCGCAGCGCTGGGGGGCATCCAGCGTGGTGGTGGTGGGCATTGCCGGTGTGGTGGGCGTGCTGGTGGCGATGCTGGCGATGGGCGAGGGCTTCAAGGCCACCCTGGACAGCACCGGCGATACCCGTACGGCGATCCTGCTGCGCGCCGGTTCGCAGGCAGAAACCAACTCGGTCATCACCCGCGACCAGGTGCCGCTGATCGCGACGCTGCCGGGGATCGCACGCGATGGCGAGGGCCGGCCACTGGTGTCGCCAGAGCTGTCGCAGGTGGTCAACCTGCCCAGTCGTGCCGATGGCACGGATGCCAATGTGCAGTTCCGCGGCATCGGTCCAGCCGGTTGGGTCATTCGTCCGCAGGTGAAGATCGTCGAGGGACGCAGGTTTCAGCCTGGCTTGCGCGAGATCGTGGTTGGCCGTGGCGCGCAGCAGCGGTTTCGGGGCCTGGCGGTTGGCCAGACGCTGAAACTGGCCAATCAAAGCTGGACTGTGGTGGGTGTGTTCAAGTCCGGGGATGCGCACGAATCCGAGCTGTGGACCGATGCCGATGTGCTGGGCCCGGCCTACCAGCGCAGCGCGTTTCAGTCGGTCACCGTGAAACTGACAGATGCATCGGCGTTGCGCCGGCTGAAAGCAGCGCTGGCGAGTGATCCGCGGTTGAAGCTGGATGCGCTGACGACGCGCGACTATTACGGCCGTCAGTCGGCGGGCCTGACCAAGCTGATCCGTATTCTTGGCAACGTGATCGGCACGATCATGGCCATTGGCGCGGTGTTTGGTGCGCTCAACAGCATGTATGCGGCGGTGGCCGGGCGGGCACGCGAAATCGCCACCCTGCGGGCGATCGGGTTCGGCGGGCTGTCGGTGGTGACCGGCGTCATGCTGGAAACCCTGCTGCTGGCGTTGCTTGGCGGGCTGCTGGGTGCGGCCATCGCCTGGCTGCTGTTCAACGGCTACACGGTCAGCACGCTGGGGCAGAACTTCAGCCAGGTGGTGTTCCAGTTCAAGGTCAGCCCGACATTGCTGTGGACCGGCCTGAAGTGGGCGCTGGGCATTGGGCTGATCGGCGGCCTGCTTCCGGCCTTGCGGGCGGCACGCCTGCCAGTCACCGAAGCCCTGCGCGCGATCTGAACAGCTCAGGCCAGGTCTGCGAGTGCAGTTACTTTGGGCGGAAATACCGCCGCGGCCATGATGGCGGCCGCAATCCAGGGTTGAAAAATGAAAGCCAGCGGGTTTCCCCGCTGGGCTTTCGGGTACAGGTTGTTCACCTTTATTGTAGCAACGGCTCTCACCCCGGATAGCTACAACGCGAGTCAGCGTAAAGGAGGATGGCATGGATAGCAAGACCCTGTATGAGTCCACCACCTTTGGCACTCGGGTTGGTGCTGGAGCAGGAAGTGTAGCGGGGGTCGCTGGCCGAGGGCGTGGTGGGGGCGCTCGGCGTTGTAGAAGACGAGCCAGTTGGCCAGCTGCTGGTTGAACGCATCCAGGTCGGTAAAGAGCAGGTCTTCGTGGTAGTCCACGAAGGACTCCTGCACGGTTCGATTGAAGCGTTCGACATGCGCGTTCATCTTGGGTGTCTTGGGATACGTGTACCAGCGCTGGATCCCCTGCGTGGCGAGCGCCTTGGAGAAGTCGGCCTCGAACTCGGAGCCGTTATCGGAGAGCACCCGCTTGGGCACTTGGGGCAGCAGCGACAG
>NZ_FQUK01000019.1 GCF_900129205.1 Thermomonas hydrothermalis
TTAGGGAAGGTCTGAACAACTCCGCCCGATTGCGCGACAATGCCTCACCGTGATCGGGGTGAGTGCGATGCAGCTGTCGTTCGGTGATGCCGAGGGTCTGGGGAGCCGCAAGCGCACGCGGCGCGAGGTGTTTTTGGCGGAGATGGAGCAGGTGGTGCCGTGGCAGGCGCTGCTGGGTCTGATCGAGCCGCACTACCCGAAGATGGGCCGTCCCGGTCGCCAGCCCTATCCGTTGGCGACGATGCTGCGCATCCACTTCCTGCAGCAGTGGTATGCGCTCAGCGACCCGGCGATGGAAGAAGCCTTGTACGACACGCCGGTGATGCGCCGCTTCGCGCAGTTGGGCGGGCTTGCCGACATCCCGGACGAGACGACGATCCTCAACTTCCGCCGGCTGTTGGAGACGTACGGGCTGGCCGAGAAGCTCTTCGAGCAGGTCAACGCCCATCTTCAGCGCAAGGGCCTGAGCCTGCGCAGTGGCACGATCGTGGATGCCACGATCATCAGTGCGCCGAGCTCGACCAAGAACAAGGCGGGCGAGCGCGATCCGGCGATGCACCAGACCAAGAAGGGCAACCAGTGGTTCTTCGGGATGAAGGCGCACATCGGCGTGGATGACGCGTCCGGTCTGGTGCACCACGTGGAATGCACGGCGGCGAACGTGGCCGACGTGACGCAGGTGCACAAGCTGCTGCACGGCCGGGAAGACACGGTGTGCGGCGACAGCGGCTACACGGGTGCCGAGAAGCGCGAGGAGCTGCAGGACGTGGACGCCGGATTCCTGATCGCGGAGAAGCCGTCGAAGCTGCGTGCGATGAAGAACGAGCGCGAGCGGCGCTACGCCGAGCGGTGGGAGCGCTACAAGGCCAGTCTGCGGGCGAAGGTGGAGCACCCGTTCCGGGTGATCAAGCGGCAGTTCGGCTACACGAAGGTGCGCTACCGCGGCCTGGCGAAGAACGCGGCGCAGGTGCTGACGCTGTTCGCGCTGTCGAACCTGTGGATGGCGCGCCGGCGTTTGTTGCCGACGACGGGAGCAGTGCGTCCGTAAGGCGGGGAAACCCGCCAAAAACCGCCCTGCACGGGCGAAATCCGGCTCGAAAGCGACGCCAGGCCGGCGCCACGATGCCGCAATCCGGGCGGCAGAGCGGGTTGTTCAGACCTTCCTTAGGTCGGGGTGGGCATCGCGCAGGCGTTGCAGCTGGGTGGGCAGTTGCTCGGGCTCACCTTCCAGTTCGGCCACGGTCAGGCCTAGGGACGTCAGCGTCTGGGTTTCGATCAGCCGCAGCCCGGCCTCAGCGGCCAGCGCTGCGGGGGAAAGGGCGCTGTCGGCCTCGATGGCCAGTAATGCCCGCCCGGGGGCATAGGCCGGGGGGGTGTCGGATTGCAGCAGGCGACGGCCAAGCCGGAACACCTGGCCCAGATCGACCTGCACCCCCACGCCCATGCCGACGCCCCCCTGGTGACGGCCCGGTTCAGTCCGTGTGGGTGGCGGTTGTTTCGGCGTTCCTCCGGTCTGGGCGAATGCCGGGGCGCCCGTGAGCAGTGCCGCCCCCAGCAGCAGCCTGGCAATCAACCGACCGCGTGGGGAGATGGCACGGATCATGTGTCGGACACCTTGGCCGCGCTTTCCACCAGCGGGCTGGCCTGAAGTTCGGCAAGGGCTGCCGCCGCCGATCCAGACGGGACGGCCAGAGTGAACAGTCCGAGCGCACTGGGGCCATCGACCACCACCGCGCCGACCCGTACCAGCAAGGCGTTGACGTCAGCCATGCGCGCCTGTTGCGAGAACGCGACCTGGACCAGGGCGGCGTCGGTGCGTTGGGTGGTGTTGCTTGGGCCGGACAGGGCCTGGAAGGCGGGCGCCGGTGCTTGGGTGTCGAGAGTGCTGTGGGGCAAGAACGCCACCACCAGCAACGCGCAGGCAGCACCACCGGCGAACGCCATCACCGGCGGCCACCACGCCCGCCAGTCCAGCAGGCGGGCCAGGGGCGAGCGAGGTGCCGGCAACTGGGTCTTGAGGCGCTGCCAGGCGGCCTGCTGATCCAGGGGCGGAGTGCGCGTCTGCCAATGCGCCTTCAAGTGGCGAGAGAAGGCGTCGTCACGCGGCCAGGGGTCGTCGTCGTGGGGAGTCATGTCATCCAGATCGTGGGGAAGGGGCGATTTTTTCAACGCACCGAGGCGGTTTCGCTGGCCAAGTGCTGGCGCAGCCGCTGCCGGGCCAGATGCAGGCGGGTGCCGACGGTGGCCAGCGGGACCTGCTGGATGGCGGCGATCTCCGCCAGCGACAGCCCTTCGTAAGTGAACAGGTACAGGGCTTCGCGCTGGACTTCCGGGAGTGCGTCGAGCGCGGCCGCCAGCCGGGTTTCGTCGCATTCGGCGCACAGCCGGTCGAGCGGTGTGGGGTCGGGGTCGGCCGCCACCGAGAGCAGCATGCCATCGTCATCGCTCACTTCCCGCCAGGTCTGGCTGCGGCTGCGGAGGATGTCCACGATCTTGTGGCGGGCAATGCCCAGTAGCCAGGCCCGCAGCGAGGGTATCTGCGGCAGACTGCGACCCGCCTGACGCCACAGCGCGAGCAGGGTGTCATTGACCACGTCCTGGGCATCGTCGGGGGAACCCAGCCGGCGCAGGGCGTAGGCATACACCGCCTGGCCGTGCATCTGCAGAACCTGGCGCAGTGCACGCTGGTCACCATTGGCCAGCCGTGCCAGCAGGTCGGCATCGGCCCGTGTCTGTGCGTCATCACGCAAGGGATGTGCTGACATAGAGTGGCAAATGCAGTCCTGTGGTGAATCGGCCTGGGATGCCCAAAGTCGGTGCCTGTGGGCAGGGCTTAGCGGGGGTAGAGCGATACGCCGGTTTCCAGTGTGGCGCGTTGGCCATGGCGCACGGCGGTGATGTGAAACTGCACTTGGGCGGGTGGCTGCGCGGCGAACACGCCGACATAGTCGTTCAGACCGTCCACCTGCAGATGATGCAGACCCAGTGCTCTGGGGGTGTCTGTCAGTGTGTTGGCGGTGGCAGTCAGGACCAGATCATCCGGCGGCAGGCCGTTGCCCGCCGCATCACGCAGGGTGACCAGCAGCAGCGCGCCCGGGGTCTGGGTGTCTAAGCCATAGCGCTTGGCGGTTGTCGGGTCGAGCTGGGCGATGTCCAGCGCGACGGCCTGGAACACCGCGTCATCCGCGCGGGCGGTGACTGTGCTGGTGCTGTTGGCCAACACGGCATCGGCGGGTGCCGGGGCATCCGGTGTTCGGGTGCAGCCGGTTGTCAGGCTCGCGAGTAGGGCGGCGGACAGAACTGCGCGCAGGAAGGCAGGGGCATGCATGGCGTTCACCCTTCAGGGGTTGGCAGCAGACAGCTCGGCGCCGCGCACACGGGCGGCATGGATGGCGGCGTGCACCAGGGCGCGGAGGCCGCCTGATTCGAAGGTTTCGATCGCGGCCTGGGTCGTGCCACCGGGCGAGGTCACGCGGCGACGCAGCTCGGCGGCATCAGTGCCGGACTCGGTGAGCATGCGGGCAGCGCCCAGCAGTGTTTGCAGTACCAGCGTGCGTGCGGCATCGGGCGGCAGTCCTTCGGCGATGGCGGCATCGATCATGGCTTCTGCCAGCAGGAAGACATACGCCGGGCCGCTGCCGGAGACGGCGGTGACGGCATCCATCAGGGCCTCGTCGTCCAACCAGACGGTCTTGCCGACTGCGGCCAGCAGCGCCTCGGCATCGGCCCGGCCCTGGCTGTCCACCCGGGCCGCGGCATACAGCCCGGTGACCCCGGCACCGAGCAGGGCCGGGGTATTGGGCATGGCGCGCACGACGGCAACGTCGCCGCCCAGCCAGCGGTCGAGCTGGCTGGTCGTGATGCCGGCGGCGATGGAGACCACCAGCGGGCGATCGGCCTGCACCTGCGCCGCAAGCGTCTGGCAGACCGCGTGCATCACCTGCGGCTTGACCGCCAGCACCACGCAGGCGGCATCGGGGACGGCCTGGGCGGCGGTTTCGAACACGGCGACCCCGAAATCGGCGTGCAGGGCGTCGCGCAGCGCGGCCACCGGCTCGGCGACGCGGATCGTGGCGGGTGGCTGGCCGCGGCTGACCAGCCCGCCGATCAGGCTGCGGGCCATGTTGCCGCCACCGATGAAGGCAATCGTCTTGCTCATGGCGTGGAATCCTTGCGTGGTTTGGCCGGACGTGGTCCGAACAGGGCGGTACCGATGCGTACCAGGGTGGCGCCTTCCTCGATCGCCACACTGTAATCCTCGCTCATGCCCATCGACAGGGTGTCGATGCCGGGCCAGCGGCCAGCGAGCGTGTCGAACAGGGCCGACATGGCGCGGAATGCCGCACGCCGGCGGGCCATGTCGGGGTGCGGGGCGGGGATGGCCATCAACCCGCGCAGACGCAGCCGGGGGTGGGCAGCGATCGCCTCGGCCAGGGTCGGGATCTCCTCCGGCCGGCAGCCGTGCTTGCTGGCTTCATCGTCGATATTGACCTGGATCAGCACGTTCAATGGCGCCGCTTCGGCGGGGCGATGCCGGTCGAGTGCCTCCACCAGCTTGAGCCGGTCGACCGTCTGGATCCAGTCGAAGGCGCGTGCGGCCTCACGCGCCTTGTTGGATTGCAGGTGGCCGATCAGGTGCCATTCCAGCCCTAGCGGGCGCAGCGCCTCGATCTTGGGCAACGCCTCCTGGACGTAGTTCTCGCCAAAGGCGCGTTGGCCGGCGGCGGCGAGCGTGGCGATCTCCTCCGCGGACCGGGTCTTGGAGACGGCCAGCAGGCGTGGCGCTGGCCTGTCTGGCCGGGCGTTGGCGTTGGTAATGGCAGACAACAGGGTATTCAGGGATGCGGCGGGCGCGGTCACGGGCGGTTGAATACGGAGGCGGGTGGCGCTCATACTGCCTGTGGGGGGGCACTGATGCTACCGTGCATCAGGCCGCGTGGCGGCACCAACGAATGGGATGGGTAGGGGATACGCATGGATATCGCTGAACTTCTGGCATTTTCGGTCAAGAACAAAGCCTCCGACCTGCATCTTTCGGCCGGGTTGCCGCCGATGATCCGCGTCGATGGCGATGTGCGCCGGATCAACATCCCGCCGCTGGACCACAAGCAGGTCCATGCGCTGATCTACGACATCATGTCGGACAAGCAGCGGCGCGATTACGAAGAATTCCTCGAAGTGGACTTCTCGTTCGAGATCGCCTCGCTGGCCCGCTTCCGCGTCAATGCCTTCAACCAGAACCGCGGTGCCGGCGCGGTGTTCCGCACCATTCCGTCGGAAGTGCTGACGCTGGAAGACTTGGGCTGCCCGCGCGTGTTCAAGGAGCTGATCGAGCAGCCGCAGGGGCTGATCCTGGTCACCGGGCCCACAGGCTCGGGTAAATCGACCACCCTGGCGGCGATGATCGATCACATCAACAAGAACGAATACGCCCACATCCTCACCATCGAGGATCCGATTGAGTTCGTCCACACCTCGCAGAAGTGTCTGATCAACCAGCGCGAGGTGCATCGGGACACCCACGGCTTCAACGAGGCGCTGCGCTCGGCGTTGCGCGAGGATCCGGACTACATCCTGGTCGGCGAGCTGCGTGACTTAGAGACCATTCGTCTGGCCCTGACCGCCGCCGAGACCGGTCACCTGGTGTTTGGCACCCTGCACACCAGCTCGGCAGCCAAGACCATCGACCGCATCATCGACGTGTTCCCGGCGGGCGAAAAGCCCATGGTGCGTTCGATGCTGTCGGAATCGCTGCGTGCGGTGATCAGCCAGGCGCTGCTGAAAAAGATCGGCGGCGGTCGTACGGCGGCGTGGGAGATCATGGTCGGCACCCCGGCCATTCGCAACCTGATCCGCGAGGACAAGGTGGCGCAGATGTACTCGGCGATCCAGACCGGCCAGGCCCAAGGCATGCAGACACTCGACCAGCACCTGCAGGAGCTGGTCAAACGTAGCGTGGTCAGCCGTCAGCAGGCCCGTCAGTACGCCAAGGACAAGCGTCTGTTCGAATGAGCGCCCCCGCGCAGGAGTAGCCAGACATGAGCGGCATCGATTTCACTTCGTTCCTCAAGCTGATGGCGCACCAGAAGGCGTCAGACCTGTTCATCACCGCCGGCATGCCGCCGTCGATGAAGGTCAACGGCAAGATCACGCCGATCACCCAGAACCCGCTGACGCCCCAGCAGTCGCGCGATCTGGTGCTGAATGTGATGACGCCACAGCAGCGCGAGGAGTTCGAGAAAACCCACGAGTGCAACTTCGCGATCGGTGTGGCCGGCGTGGGGCGGTTCCGCGTCAGCTGTTTCTACCAGCGCAACCAGGTGGGCATGGTGCTGCGCCGGATCGAGACCCGGATCCCGACCATCGAGGAGCTGGGGCTGCCGCCGATCATCAAGACCCTGGCGATGACCAAGCGCGGCATCATCATCTTCGTGGGTGCCACCGGTACCGGTAAGTCGACATCGCTGGCGGCGATGATCGGCTACCGCAACCAGAACTCGACCGGTCACATCATCACCATCGAGGACCCGATCGAGTTCGTGCACAAGCACGAGGGGTGCATCATCACCCAGCGTGAGGTCGGCATCGATACCGACAGCTGGGAGAACGCGCTGAAGAACACGCTGCGCCAGGCGCCCGACGTGATCATGATTGGTGAGGTACGCACCCGTGAAGGCATGGATCATGCGATTGCCTTCGCGGAGACGGGCCATCTGGTGCTGTGCACCCTGCATGCCAACAACGCCAACCAGGCGATGGACCGCATCATCAACTTCTTCCCGGAAGATCGTCGCAGCCAGCTGCTGATGGATCTTTCCCTCAACCTCAAGGCGGTGGTGGCGCAGCAGTTGATCCCCACCCCCGATGGCAAGGCGCGGCGGGTGGCGATGGAAATCCTGCTCGGCACGCCGCTGGTGCAGGATTACATCCGCGAGGGCGAAATCCACAAGCTCAAGGATGTCATGAAGGAATCCGTCCAGCTGGGGATGAAGACCTTCGATCAGAGCCTGTTCGAGCTGTACCAGGCTGGCGAAATCAGCTACGAGGACGCGCTCCGCTATGCCGATTCGGCCAACGAAGTGCGGCTGCGCATCAAGCTGGCCCAGGGCGGTGACGTCAACACTCTGACCGGCGGGCTGGAGGGCGTCGGGATTGCCGAGGTGGGGCGCTGAGGCAGGACGTGTCGGCGCCGCCGCGGGGCGGCGCGGCGACGCGTTACAATCCGCGTCGTGCAACTGCCTCCTGCCAACTTCACGAACCATTTGTTGATCGCGCTGCCCTCGCTGCGCGACCCCAACTTTGAGCGCACGGTCACCCTGATCTGTCACCACGATGACGAAGGGGCGTTGGGCGTGATCATCAATCAGCCCAGTCAGGTCACCGTCGGCGACGTGCTGCAGCATTTGGGCTTGTCCACCGACGACCCGGCCGTGCGTGACCAGCCGGTGCTGGAGGGTGGCCCGGTTCACCGCGAGCGCGGTTTCGTGATCCATGACGGTGATCGGCGATACGACTCCAGCACGCAGGTCGGCGAGGGGCTGTACCTGACCACCTCGCGCGATGTCATGGAGGCGATGGCCAAAGGGGAAGGCCCGCCGCATGCCCTGGTGGCACTGGGCTGCGCCGGCTGGGGCCCCGGCCAGCTGGAACAGGAGCTGGTCGAGGATGCCTGGTTGCTGGCTCCGGTGCGGACCGACGTGCTGTTTGAACTGCCGCTGGCGCAACGCTGGCAGGCGGCTGCCGGCAGCATCGGGATCGACTTGCTCAATCACGCCAGTCACAGCGGCCACGCATGACCGTGCCGGCTGTCCCTGCGTCGACCGTGATCCGGCCGGATGCCACCGTGCTGGGCTTCGATGTCGGCGCACGGCGGATCGGAGTGGCCGTGGGCAATGCCCTCACCGGTACGGCCAGTCCGCTGGCGGTGGTGGAGGTCCACACGGCCGGCCCCGACTGGACGCAGCTGGATGCCTTGGTGCGGCAATGGCGTCCTGGCGGGCTGGTGGTTGGTGATCCGCTGACCCTCGATGGCGGCGATCAGCCGATCCGCAAGGCCGCGCACGCCTTCGCCGCCACCCTGCAGCAGCGGTTTGCGCTGCCCGTGGTGTTGGTGGATGAGCGCAACAGCTCGCAGGAAGCCGCGCGCCGCTTTGCGGCCGCCCGTGCCGACGGCCGCCGGCGACGGCGCGATGCCGCGGTGCTGGATGCCTTCGCGGCTGCCGTCATCATCGAACGCTGGCTGGCCTGCCCGCAGCAGGCGCATGTGCTGCCGTGACGCCCAATCTGGTGGATTTTCAATGGTATGACCATGTCGAATGAGTCCTCGCCCCGTCTTCGTCATCTGCTGGATCTGGTGTCGCTGCCCGCAAGCCGGATGGACGCCCTGCTGCGTCGGGCCCAGGCCTTTGCCGACGGTGCCCAGGCGCCGACGGCGCTGGCCGGGGTGGCCGTCTGCACGCTGTTCTTCGAGCCCTCCACCCGTACCCGTCTGAGCTTCCAGCTGGCCGCGCAGCGGTTGGGTGCGTACATCCTCAATTTCGATGCCTCCACCTCGTCGGTGACCAAAGGCGAGACCGACCTGGACACCTTCCGTACCCTGCAGGCCATGGGGGCACGCGGCATCGTGATTCGCCATCGCATCGATGGCGCGGTGGCCGCCTTGGCAGCGGCGGCAAACCCGGATGTGGCGGTGTTCAATGCCGGTGATGGGCGCAGCCATCATCCCACCCAGGGCTTGCTGGACATGCTCACCCTGCGTCAGGCCAAGGGGGAGGACTTCTCCAAGCTCAAGGTGCTGATCGTTGGCGACGTCAAGCATTCGCGGGTGGCGCGCAGTGATTTGCACGCGCTGCGTGCGTTGGGGTGTGGGGAAATCCGCGTCTGCGGGCCAGCCAGCCTGCTGCCCGAGGACGACACCCTGGCTGGCTGTCAGGTCAGCCATGATTTCGATGCCGCCCTCGATGGGGTGGACGTGGTGATGATGCTGCGTTTGCAGCGGGAACGGATGGCCGAGGGGCTGGTGGCCTCGTTGGAGGACTACCACCGCGATTACGGTCTGACCGCAGCGCGTCTGCGACGTGCCGCGCCGGATGCCGTCGTCATGCATCCTGGGCCGATGAATCGCGGCATCGAGATCACCGATGAAGTGGCCGACGGCCCACAGTCGCGCGTGCTCACCCAGGTGGCCAATGGCGTGGCGGTGCGCATGGCGGTGCTGGAAGCCGCGCTCGCCCCGGCCTGAGCATCGCCGCACCGACCGACCGCACGCTTAGGGCCTGCTGTCCGGAGTGTCTGCACGCACCCGCAAGTAGCGTGCAAAGCGCGGTGTGCCGTGCGCGGTGACGCCGTTGTAGCGGTAGGTGATGCGGGTACCGACCGGTGGCGGATGGCGGCGGTCGGCGTCGGACAGGCCGCTGCCCAGTGCGAAGCGGCGGCGGCGTCATCCTCGACCAGCACTGCGCCGACCAGCCCTGCGTATTTGCCGCGCCCGGGTCGATAGCCGATGACGCGGGCTTCGGCGTCGGCAACCGGTTTGTACTTGAGCAGGGCATCGCTGCGGCCGCCCTGATAGCGGGCCTGCATGTGATGCAACATCAACCCCTCGCCGCCGCTTTTGAGCACGCTGCGCAGGCGTGCGTCGAGGGCGGCGCGGCTGTCCACCGGAGATTGGGCGATGGCGTGCAGGTGCGGCGCGGCAGTCGCGGCCACCAATGCCTGCAATCGGGTCGCCCGTTGCGCAAACGGTGCAGGATCGGCCGGCAGGTCAAAGGCCATGAAGCGCACCGTACGCCAGGCCGTTGTATCCGGACGCACGGCGCGGACCAGATCGCTGATCTGCTGGAAGCGCCCACGCCCCAGCCACAGCTCGCCATCAAGCGGGGTTGCCGGCCAGCCGGCGGTGAACCAGGCCGGCACCAGGATCGGGTCACCATTGCGGGTCAGCAGGCGTCGCCCGTCCCAGCGGGCCCGCACGCCGTCCAGCTTTTCACTGACCAGATACTGGCGAACATCGATGTCCCCGCGCAGCGAGGTGGCCAGCATCGGCGCGGGGATGAGCGCAACGGCCCACACCGGGGAAGACGTCAGGCATGTCGATGACAGCAACACGGCGAGCAGGGCGGCGCGCAGATCCATGGCAGGCTCCTGTGACAGCAGTGGACTCAGCATGAGGCGCGCCAGATCGGGGCAGGATCGGCCGGCGCCTTGTCGCAGGATCGGAGTTTGCCGCGTCGCGCGCGGAGCAAGAACGGCACGACGGGTGGCGTGCCGGGGTGCAGGAAAGATCACATCGTGCGCACTTGCGCGATGGCCGCATGCGCCGATTCAAGTCGGCGCGCTGCTGGCTGGAATGGACGCCGGGACTGCGTCAGCGTGCCGCCGCACGAGCGGCAAACTCGCGCCGCAGCCAGCTGTCGATCATGCGTTTTTCGTAGCGCAGCGGGTCGCTGTCATTGAGCATCCCGCTGCTGACCAGAAAGCCGGGATCGGTCAGACTGCGCTCGCCTTCGGCCACGACCTGGCCCTGGGCGTTGAGTTCACGGAATCGCACTTTCATGCGTGGCGGGTAGATGTCACGCACGATCCGCACGTTCTGTTGATCCACGCCCAGCCAGGGTTCGTACTGGCCAGCGCGCTTGATGTCGAGGATGGTCAACTCCAGCTGGTGCCCTGGCGGCAGTTGGCGTTCGGCCTGGCGGCGCATGTACTGGGCCAGCTGAACCAGCCAGTCGCCTTGCGCGGCGGCCCAGGCATTGCCGCTGGTGGTGATTTCGGTGAACTTGGCCGGATCGCTCCAGCTCACGCTGACCGGGCCCGAGGGTGGTAGCGCGCGTGGGGCGTCGGCGGCCAGCATGCCTTTGCTGGTCGAGCCGGCGCAGCCGGCCAGGCCCAGCAGGATCAGGACGGTGGCGATGACGGTGCGCATGGCAGGACTCCTGCGGTGTAACCGGTATACAAGTGTGCCGCCTGCGCAGCGTGCGGAGGCGGCAGATCCGGCAGTCAGTCAGCGGCCGTTTCGGTCGTGGCGGCGGGGGTGGCCGTATCGAGGAACCAGGCTTCAACCGTGCCCTTGAGCTTCATGGTCATGGGCTGGCCACGGCGATCCAGCGAACGGCCCACCTGCACGCGCACCCAGCCTTCGCTGATGCAGTATTCCTCGACGTTGTGGCGTTCGATCCCATTGAAGCGGATGCCGATACCGCGCTCCAGCAGTGCCGGCTGATAAAACGGGCTGCGCGGGTCGTTGCTGAGGCGGTCGGGTGGTGTGTCGGTGGTATTGGTCATGGTCATGGTGTGGGGAGCGTGTGTGGATGCAACGGTAAGCCCAGGCCTGTGGCCGTGCGCCTAGGATACCGGCCGCGGCCGGTACACTGGACAGATGCCTGCCGCCCCGCATGATGCCGCGCTCGACGCCCTGATGATGCCTTTCAAGACCGGTCAGATTGACTGGTCGGGGCCGGTGCTGTTTCTACGTGCTCGGGTGGGTGCGGTCTTGCCTGGGCTGGGGGCGGATGGTCTGGTCGTCACCCAGCCGTTTTTCCCTGAGGCCCAGCGTTTGCAGCGCCTGGGGCTGACATGGCAGGACGAGGATGCCTTGCCGGCAGCGGCATTTGCGCGGGTGTTGGTGTTGCCCCCACGCCAGCGCGAGGAGGCGCGTGCGCTGCTGGCGCGTGCCTGCCAGGCCGTGGCCGCGGATGGGGTGGTCGTGTGCGCGGCGGCCAATGATGAAGGTGGCCGCGCGCGCGAAGCCGACCTGCAACGCTTGGCAGGCGCCATCCAAAGCATCGGCAAACACCACTGCCGGGTGTGCTGGACGGTGCCAGGCGCCCGTTTCGATCCCGGCCTGCTGTCGGATTGGGTGCAGGCCGATGCGCCGCGTCAGGTTGAAAGCCCCGCCGTGCCGGGTGGCGCCTTTCTCACCCGCCCCGGTGTGTTTGCCTGGGATCGGGTGGATCCGGCGTCGGCGCTGCTGGCGCAGGCATTGCCGACCGGCTTGTCCGGTCGGGTGGCCGATTTCGGTGCCGGCTGGGGCTATCTGGCCCTGCAGGTGCTGGCCCGCTGCTCGGGTGTCACGACATTGGAGCTGTTCGAAGCCGACGCCCGGGCGCTGGCATTGGCCGAGCGCAATCTCGCTGCGGCGGCGCGCGCGCGGGGGGTGACGGTGCACACCCACTGGCACGATGTGACCGCCGGTGTCGCGGCGGGCTTCGATGCCATCGTCTGCAATCCGCCCTTCCATGCCCTGGGGCGTGGTGAGCGTCCGGAGATCGGGCGCGCTTTCATTCGTGCGGCGGCACAGGCGCTGCGCCAGGGTGGCGAGCTCTGGCTGGTCGCCAACCGGCATCTGCCCTACGAGGAGGCGCTGGGGCAAGGCTTTGGGCAGGTGCGTTGCCTGCTCCAGCAAGACGGGTACAAGGTGGTGCAGGCGGTGAAGGCATGAAGCTGGTCAAACATCTGGCCAATCTTGGCTACGGCAGCCGCAAGCAGGTGCGGCAGATGTTCCGCGAAGGACGGATCACCAATGCCGCGGGCGACGTTCTCTATGCCGACGACCCGCTGGTGCACGAGGACGTGCGGGTGGACGGAGCGCCACTGGACCCGCCGCCGGGTGTGCTGCTGATGCTGCACAAACCGGTCGGCTACACCTGTTCGACTCGCGATCTCGGGCCGTTGGTGCACGATCTCTTGCCGCCTCGGTTTCGCCTGCGTTCGCCGGTGCTATCCACGGTTGGCCGGCTCGATCGTGACACCTCCGGGCTGCTGTTGCTGACCGATGACGGGCAACTGCTGCACCGGATCATTGCGCCGAAGTCGAAGCTGCCCAAGGTATATCGCGCCACCCTGGCCGAGGATCTGCGTGGCGACGAAGCGGCGTTGTTTGCCAGCGGCACGTTGCAGTTGCATGGGGATTCCACACCTTTGTTACCCGCCAAGCTGGAGCCGCTGGGGCCGCGGCTGGCCAGGCTGACGCTGCACGAGGGGCGCTACCACCAGGTGCGGCGGATGTTTGCCGCGGTGGGCAACCATGTGCTCGCCTTGCATCGCGAACAGATCGGCGGCTTGACCCTGGGCGATCTGCCGCAGGGGCAATGGCGGGTGCTCGACGACGCCGACCGGGCGCAGTTGTTTTCGGTATGAACACGCCCGCCGGTTTGGAGGCACGCAAGCGGCGGCATGCGCCCTGGCTGATGCTGGCGGCAGTGGCGACCTTTGCCTGGATGGATGCCGGCCTGAAGCTGTTGGCCGCGCACTACCCACCCATGCAGGTGGCGGCCCTGCGCGGGCTGGCGTCATTGCCCTGGGTGCTGGGCTGGACGCTGGCGACCGCCGGTGCACGGGCGTTGTGGCCCCGGCGCTGGTTGTTGCATCTGCTGCGTGGTGTGCTGGGGGTGGTGATGATGGGGAGCTTCGTGTATGCGCTTGGACGCATGCCGATGGCCTCGGCCTATGCACTGTTTTTCGTTGCCCCCTTGCTGCTGACCGCGCTATCGGGGCCATTGCTGGGGGAACGGGTGGGGCCACGGCGCTGGGCAGCGATCGGCGCCGGCATGCTGGGCGTGTGGGTCGTGCTACGGCCTAGTGGCACCGGCATGCTGGGGCTGGCGGGGATGGCCGTGCTGCTGTCGGCGTTGTGCTATGCGCTGTCAGCGCTGATGGTGCGGGTGTTGGCGCGGCGCGATTCCAGTCAGGCCATTACCTTCTGGATGCTGGCAATGATGGCCGGCGGTGCGGGCGTGCTGGCCTGGCCGGACTGGGTGGCGCTGCATACAGCGTCGCTCTGGCTGGTGGCGGCGGTGGGGCTGGCGGGCGCGCTTGGTCAGTACGCGATTACCGAAGCGTTCCGGCACGGTGAGGCATCGCTGCTGGCGCCGTTGGAATACACCGCCCTGCTGTGGGGCGTGGCGCTGGATCTGGCGCTGTGGGGGGTATTGCCGGATGCGATGACCTGGCTGGGGGCCGCGATCATCATTGGCAGCGGCCTCTACCTGCTGCGGCGTGAGCGGGAACACATCGAAGCCGAACACCCTTGAGGGTGCCTTTGAGCAAATCAGCGGCGCCCTGGCCCAGGGAGGGCTGGAGAGAGTGCCGGGCGCGGTCTTGCGGTTGCTGACAGTGGGAAACGGCAACGCCCGGCAGGCCGGGCGTTGCTGTATGCGCAGGTGTATCAGCGGGCGTGCGCGCCTTCGCCGATGGTCTGGTTGAGCAGCCGGGCCAGGCGCTCGCCTGCCAACCGCACTCGTTCCTCAGCCAGTGGACGCATGCTGTCCAGATAGGCGTCGGTGAGGATGTGCGAGTTATTCGGCGGATACAGCCCTTTGGCATCGATCAGCCGGCAGGATTCCTCGGCCCAGGCCAGCGGTTCGTCGGGGGCCACCGGGGTTTCATACGGGCCAGGCGTCAGCGCCTGGTCGAGCTGGGCGATGTAATCCAGCACCGGCAGCGGTTTGCTGGCGAGGATGTAGTAGTCCCAGATGGCGTGCAGGTTGGTGCCCATCACGCCGTTCACATAGTTCTTCGCGGCGTAGGCCTCAGGCTGGATCTGGGTGCGCAGGCTGATCTGATACTTGTTGCCGCCGGCGTCAGGACGGTTACCGGCGTGCATCGGCTGGTGCACGTCGCCGACGAAATGCACCACGAACTTCAGCGCATTGCGGCGGGCCTCCAGCGGCTGGTCGGGATCGCCCAGGATGGCCAGCTCTTTGTTGATCGCGCCGACCACGCAGTCGCCGTCCGGGCAGTCGCGTGCCAGGTCGAAGTCACAGCCGCCGCCCTTGGCATTGATGTAGTGCCAGCGCGAGGTCTGTCGGAACAGTTCGGGGTCGGTGTTGCGCAGGTCATCGGCCCAGGAGGCCACCCCGCCAAGATTGGGGTAAGGCTCGCCGGCCAGCAGGCGATCGACTTCGGCGCGGGCCTTGGGGTCGAGATGGCGCCGTGCAATATCGCCCACCATGGCGTGGCCCAGGCGTGACCAGGCGGCTGCGTGGAAAGAAACGCCGCCCAGACAGAGCAGGGCGGCACTGAGCAGGATGCGGAAACGGGAGCTCGTGTTCATGCCGGGAATGATATCCCGGCATGATGGCGAGCACGTGACTGGATCAGAACGAATACACGTAGGCCACGCCGTACACCGATGGATCGATATGCACGGTGTTCGGAGCGCCCAGGTTGGCACCGTTCAGCTTGACCTTGGTGTCGATGTCGATGAACCGGTAGTCGATGCGCAGAGCGCCTTTGTCACTCACCTTGAAATCGATGCCCAGATGGGCCGCCAGCCCCCAGGAGTCGGACAGATCCAGGCGTGCACCTGCGATCGGACCTGCAGACTTGGTGCTGAAGAAACGGGTGTAGTTCACGCCGGCGCCGACGAACGGCCGCACCTTGCCCGTGCCGAAGTGATACTGCAGCGACACGGTCGGCGGCAGGTGCTTGGTGGAGCCGACCTTGCCCACCCCCACCACGTTGATGTCGTGCTGGAACGGCAGCGAGGCCAGCACCTCCACGCCCAGGTTGTCCTTCAGGAAGTACTCGGCGGTGATGGTGGGGCGGGCGTTGTTGCCCACGTCCATCTTCAGGTCACCCAGCGGGGTGCCAACCAAAGTGCCGTTGTTGGACTTGGGGGCGACGTTGTGGACACCGACGCCGACGGTCCAGGTCCCAGCGGACTGGGCAAGGGCGGGGCTGGCGGCCAGGGCCAGGGCGCAGGCGAGGGCGATACGGCAGTGTGTCATGGCATGTCTCCTTCTGTGGGGTCAGGTTGTTTCAAGTGAAACAAATAATCCGGCTGGTCGGATGCGGCGGTATTGATCGAAGTCAAATCCTGTGGCCGGAGCGGGCCGGGGCGATCCGGTAAAATGCGGGTTTGTCCAGCCCGTCAGGAGTCACGATTCATGGCCATCAAGGTCGGTATCAATGGTTTTGGTCGCATCGGGCGCTGCGTGTTCCGCGCGGCGGTGCAGAACTTCAGCGACGACATCGAGATCGTCGGCATCAATGATCTGCTGGAGCCGGACTATCTGGCCTACATGCTGCGCTATGACTCCGTGCATGGCCGTTTCGAGGGTGATGTGCGGGTCGAGAACGGTCAGCTGGTGGTGAACGGCAAGACCATCCGCCTGACCGCCGAGCGTGACCCGGCCAACCTGAAGTGGGATGCCATCGGTGCCGAGGTGGTGCTGGAGTCCACTGGCCTGTTCCTCACCGACGAGACGGCACGCAAGCACATCGCCGCCGGCGCGAAGAAGGTGCTGATGTCGGCGCCGTCCAAGGACGCCACCCCGATGTTCGTCTACGGTGTCAATCACACCACCTACGCTGGGCAGGACATCATTTCCAACGCGTCCTGCACCACCAACTGCCTGGCCCCGATTGCCAAGGTGCTGCACGACAAGTGGGGCATCAAGCGTGGCCTGATGACCACCGTGCATGCCGCCACCGCCACCCAGAAGACCGTCGATGGCCCGTCCAACAAGGACTGGCGCGGTGGCCGTGGCATCCTGGAAAACATCATTCCCTCCAGCACCGGCGCGGCCAAGGCAGTGGGGGTGGTGATTCCGGAGCTAAACAAGAAGCTCACCGGCATGAGCTTCCGGGTGCCGACCAGCGACGTGTCGGTGGTTGACCTGACCGTGGAGCTGGAGCGTCCGGCCACCTATGCCGAGATCTGCGCGGAGATGAAGGCGCAGAGCGAGGGCGCGCTCAAGGGCGTGCTGGGCTATACCGAGGACAAGGTGGTGGCCACCGACTTCCGCGGCGATGCGCGCACCAGCATCTTCGACGCCGAGGCCGGTATCGCGCTCGACCCCACCTTCGTGAAACTGGTGGCCTGGTACGACAACGAGTGGGGCTATTCCAACAAGTGCCTGGAGATGATCCGGGTGATGGCCGGCAAGTAAGCCGTGCCGAGCGGCATGGATCATCCGGGCCCCGCCACCTGCGGGGCCCGGCATGTTGGCAGACGGCAGAGTGATGCGCGCTGGTGACAGGCATGCAGAAAGAGGCAGGCGTGCACACGGAGGGCGACGGGGTCGTCACGCCGAGCGACTCCGCCATTCCCAGCCGGGTGCAGATCGAAGCCTTGGTTGACTGCTTTTACGATCGCGTCCGGGTGGATCCCGAGCTGGGGCCAATCTTCAATGCTGCGATCACTGACTGGCCCGCCCATAAACGTCAACTGACCGCATTCTGGGCCTCGGTGCTGCGGCGCGAAGGCAGTTATCGCGGCAACCCGATGGCCGCGCACCGCCGGCATCCGATCACGACGGCGCATTTCCTGCACTGGCTGGCGCTGTGGCGTGCGACTGCGGAAACGGTGCTGACGCCGGCGCAGGCGGCACGGGTGCAGGCCTATGCGCAGCGGATCGCCGAGAGCCTGCACCATGGGCTGGGTCTTGCCCGCGCCAGGCCCGTCAGTCCATCTGAGGAAGGTTTGAACACCGGCCCGGCGCACGCGATGCAATCGGATGCGCCATCGCTGCGCGATGGGTCATCCGTGGCCGATGGGACTCTCCGAAGCGTTCGGAGAGTCCCTGGCGCTGCCGGCTGATCCGGCCTGACGCCTGCGATCGGGTGTGCTATGAAAGCGCCAATGCCCCAGCAAGCGAAAAACCGGAAGTGGCGCCTCTACCGCCGTCTGGCTTATCTGCTGGCATTGGCCACCCTGGTGCCGTTCCTGCTGTTTACCGTCGGTCTGGTGCAGGATCAGTGGCGCAGTGCCCGGCAGGCGCTGTGGCTCAATCTCGATGCCAACGCACGTTTCAGCGCCGGCGTCATCGAGGATGAGCTGGCCGCACAAACGGCCGCGCTGGTGATGCTGGCGGATCAGGTGGAACCAACTTCGCCCCGCGCTGGCGAAGCGCTTTCCAGGTTGCTCGATGCTTACCCGGCCCTGCTGCGTGCCCGCGCCATCGATGCCGAGGGGCGGGTTCGAGTTGCCCGTGACAGCCGCAGACGACCGCTGGCCCAGCGGGTCCCCGAGGTGGCCGGGATGGCGTGGTTTGATCGGCTGCGTGACCAGGTTCGGCCCGAGGTGTCCGGTGTGCAGCGGCAGCTGGATTATGGCGACGAGGCGGTGGTGACGCTCGCTGTTCCGGTTGTGCGTGATGGCCGTTTCGTCGGGGCGCTGGAAGCGGCGATCCCGGCCGCCAGTCTGGCGCGGCGCCCGGCCGACAGCCTGCGCCAGCGCGGGTTGTGGTTGTTGCTGCTGGATCAACACCAGCGGGTCATCCACGCTGAGCACGAGCTGGCTTGGCAGGTCATGGACGACACCGGACGTGTCGGGTTGATGCTGGCAGCGGTGGCCGCGCCGGTGGACCGTCCGGTGCAGGTGCGCCGTGACACCGGACTGCTGCGGACCGGCGCGGCGGCGTACGTCGGCGCCGTGCGATTGCAAAACGGCTGGGTGCTGGCCGTGGTGGCGCCTGAGGATGCTTTGCTGGGGCCACTGCTGCCCAAGCTGTGGCTGCTCGGGGCAGCGCTGGCAGTAACCGTGATGGGCATGTTGCTGGCGATCTGGCGGCAACGGCGGATCCTGGGCGATGGCATCGGCTATCTGCTGGCCACCCTGCGCGGGTATGCCCTGGGTGGGCACATGGAATCGATTTCCCCCGGGCGCTTGCCGGAAGAGCTGCAGCCACTGGCCGAGGGCATCAGCGAGCTGGGGACACGCATGAACGCGGCGTTCGCCGAGTTGCGTCAGGCTCTCGAAGAGCGTGAAGCGGTCATTGCCGCCCGCACCGATTCGCTCAGGCGGGCGGTGGCCGAGCTCGACCGGCTCAGTCGTACCGATGCCCTGACCGGCAGCCTCAACTACCGCGGTTTCACCGAGGCCGGACAGCGGCTGTGGCAGGAGTCGCAGGCCAGTGGCAAGCCGCTGTCGGTGCTAGCGCTGGATATCGATTACTTCAAGCGTTACAACGATCTCTATGGGCATGCCGCCGGCGATGGTGCCTTGCGCCGGTTTGCCGGTGCCGTGCGTAGCGCCCTGCTGCACGCTGACGACGTGCTCGCCCGCCCTGGGGGCGAGGAGTTCACCGTATTCCTGCCTGCCACCAGCCACGCCCAGGCCATGCGCGTGGCCGAGCGCGTGCGTAAGCGGGTGCACGAGGCCGACATCATCCATGCCGGTTCACCCAAGGGGCGGTTGACGGTCAGTGTGGGTGTCGCCACCCGCGCCCCGTCGGACATGGAGCTGGAGGATCTGCTCAAACGCGCCGATGCGGCCCTGTACCGCGCCAAGGATGCCGGTCGGGATGCGGTCAGCGATTGACCCTGCTTGATCCCGCCCCGGATGCCGGCGGGCACGCATGCCCAGGCCGTGTGCCTATACTCGCCACATCATCCTGGAGGGTTTGGACATGACACCGATTCTCGTGTTTTTGTTGCTGGTGGCCGGCATCATCGGAGTGGCCAAGACCGTGCGAGTGGTGCCACAGGGCTACCAATGGACGGTGGAGCGGTTTGGCAAATACACCCACACCATGGAGCCGGGGCTGCATTTCCTGATCCCGATCGTGTACGGGGTTGGGCGCAAGATCAACATGATGGAGCAGGTGATGGACGTGCCCAGCCAGGACGTCATCACCAAGGACAACGCTGTGGTGAAGGTGGACGGCGTGGTCTATTTCCAGGTACTGGATGCCGCCAAGGCGGCGTATGAGGTGGCCAATCTGGAGCTGGCCATCCTCAATCTGGTGATGACCAACATCCGCACTGCCATCGGTTCGATGGATCTGGACGAATCGCTGTCCAAGCGCGATGAAATCAATGCCAAGGTACTGCGGGCGGTGGACGAGGCCACCCATCCATGGGGCGTGAAGGTCAATCGGATCGAGCTCAAAGACATCCAGCCGCCGCGTGACCTGGTCGATTCCATGGCCCGACAGATGAAAGCCGAACGTGAGAAACGCGCCAACATCCTGGAAGCCGAGGGCTTGCGTCAGGCCGCCATCCTCAAGGCCGAAGGCGAGAAACAGTCGAAGATCCTGGAGGCCGAGGGTAACCGCGAAGCCGCGTTCCGCGAGGCGGAGGCGCGCGAGCGTCTGGCCCAGGCCGAAGCCAACGCCACCCGCATGGTGTCGGAGGCGATCGCAGGCGGTAACGTGCAGGCGATCAACTATTTCGTGGCGCAGAAATACATCGAGGCATTCCAGACGTTGGCACAGGCCCCGAACCAGAAGTTCGTGCTGTTGCCGATGGAGTCCTCGGGCGTCCTGGGGGCGTTGGGTGGCATTGCCGAACTGGCGCGTGAGAACTTGGGGCGGGGCGCAGGCAACACGTCTGTTTCGAAGCCGGGGGCGTGAGCATGCGCTGGGACATGTTTGTCTGGGCGTCGGTGACGCTGGTGCTGCTGGCACTGGAGGCGATGGCGCCAGGAGCGTTCATGCTGTGGCTCGGGTTTGCCGCCGCCGCGGTGTTCCTGCTGGTCTGGCTGCTCCCCGTTCCCTTGTCGGCCCTAGCCCAGGTCGGCGCGTTCGTGGTGCTCAGTTTCGTGTCGATCCTGATCTACTGGCGTTGGTTCCGCCGGCGCGAGCCAGCCAGTGACCAGCCGGCGCTCAACCGGCGCGGCGCCTCGTTCATCGGACGGGTGGTGCCGCTGGCTAGCCCGATCGTGGCCGGCCACGGCCGGGTGCAGATTGCGGATGCGTTCTGGGATGTCACAGGCCCGGATCTGCCGGCCGGCACACCGGTGCGGATCGTGGATGCCGACGCGATGACCCTCAAGGTCGAGCCGGTCGCTGAAGGCGGTGGATGCCGCCCCGCCGAGCATGGATGAGCTTCCCAAGTGAGGGGCGTGGGTCTGCGATAATCACCGCTTCCCTCACCTCGCAGGTTGCGCATGACCTCCAAGACCGTCCTCAATGAAACGCATCGTGCTCTCGGCGCCAAGATGGTGGATTTTGGTGGCTGGGACATGCCGATCCACTACGGCTCCCAGCTGGAGGAGCACCACCAGGTGCGGCGTGACGTCGGCATGTTCGACGTCAGCCATATGACGGTGATTGACCTGCACGGTGAACAGGTGCGCGCGTTCCTGCGCCATCTGCTGGCCAACTCGGTGGACAAGCTGCAGAAGCCCGGCCGTGCCCTGTATAGCTGCATGCTCAATCCGCAAGGCGGCGTGATCGACGATCTGATCGTCTATTTCATGCGCGAGGATTGGTTCCGTCTGGTGGTCAATGCCGCCACCCGCGACAAGGATCTGGCGTGGATCACCGCCCAGGCCGCCGCATTTGGCGTCGAGGTTCGGGAGCGTCCCGAGTTCGGCATGATCGCGGTGCAGGGGCCCAACGCCCGCGCCAAGGTGATCGCGCTGCTGCGCGAGGAGGACCGTGACCCGGTATCGCGCCTGGTGCGGTTTTCCGCCTGCGAGGCGACCACCGCCGATGGGGTGCCGGTGTTCGTCGCCCGAACCGGCTACACCGGTGAGGACGGCTTCGAGGTGATTGTTCCGGACACGGAGACGGTGGCGTTCTGGAACGCCCTGCTGGCAGCGGGCGTCAAGCCGGCTGGGCTTGGCGCGCGCGACACCTTGCGTCTGGAAGCGGGAATGAACCTGTACGGCCAGGACATGGACGAAACCGTGACTCCGTATGAGGCGGCGCTGGGCTGGACGGTTGCACTCGATCCGGGCCGCGATTTCATCGGTCGGGCGGCGCTTGAGGCGCAGCAGGCCGCCGGTGTGCCGCGGCAGATGGTGGGTCTGGTGATGGACGAGAAGGGCGTGCTGCGGCACGGCCAGAAAGTGCTGACCGACAACGGCGAAGGCGAGATCCTTTCCGGTACGTTCTCGCCCACCATCGGCAAGGCGATCGCCTTTGCACGCATCCCCGCTGGTGATCCGGGCCAGGTGCGGGTGGACATCCGCGGCCGGCAGGTGCCGGTGCGGGTGGTCAAGTTCCCGTTCGTCCGTGACAACACCGTGCAGCCGGGCATCTGATCTTTTGCCCCGGCCTTCGTTAGACTTTTTCCACCCCACGCACCGCGTAAGCAGGAGTCTTCCATGAGCGACATCCCCGGCGATCTCAAATTCCTCAAATCCCACGAGTGGGTTCGTGTCGAGGGCGACGGCAAGGTGACCGTCGGTATCTCCGATCACGCCCAGAGCCTGCTCGGCGATCTGGTTTATGTCGAACTGCCCAACGTCGGGGATACGGTGGAGGCAGGCAACGCCTGTGCGGTGGTGGAGTCGGTCAAAGCCGCCTCCGACGTGTACGCCCCGGTCAGCGGCAAGGTGGTCGAGGTCAACGCCGCGCTGGTCGATAAGCCGGAGACCATCAACGAGGATCCTTACGGCGATGGCTGGATGTTTGTCCTCGAGATGAGCGATCCCGATCAGCTGGGCGAATTGCTTGGCCCGGATGACTATGCCGAGCTGGTTGAAAGCGAATCGCACTGACGCCAGACAGCATGTGTCGATCGGAGCCCGCGGTGCTGCCACCGCGGGCTTTTTCATGCTGCGCAGATGCGTCTTGGGGGGGGTGCCTGAGCACGCGCAGGCGTCGCAGTTTGCGCATTTTTCGCGCAAACCGGCTTGTGCGACGCGAAATCGGTGTTGCCATGCGCGCGCCCGAAGGTGAGTCGCGGTGTGCCTGCAGACAATCGCGGAGGCATTGCTGCGCTGTTGTGTCATGGCGTGTCTTGGAGTGGCTGAAAGCCGCGCCAATGCTTGCTTTCAGCGGGGCGAAAGAGGTTGATGCCAGTTCGCTTTTTTAGACGTTGCAGCGCTTTGCGAGTGCTCGGTCGGCCTTTGCTGTCAGGATTTGCGGGCGATGGTGCGTGCGAATCGCAAGCAGAGTTGTTGACACTTGAAAAAACCGTGATTAGGTTTCGCCAAGCAGACACAACCTGCACAGGCAAGTGAGCACACAACACGCACGCGTCAGTGGCACTTCATGGCACACCACCGGCGGTTTGGTGAGGCGGGTGAAGCTGTCATGGTCGGTTTCAAACGCGGCAGTGCTCGTGCTGGCAGGGGTGGGGATTGAGGCCTGCAGCGTGAATCGCCGCGGGTGTTTTCATGGATGCAGTGCATCCAGGGGCGTGCGGGCAGGGGTGAGTACCCGCATGGCTTGTCGGATCCGTTCCGGCGCGCCTGGCGCGCCGGCGGTCGATCGCAGGTCCGATACCTGCGGCGTCTTTCGTACTGGGCTTTACCGATCTACCCATTGACGAGGAGCCATACCATGGCCGTGAAGAAAGCTGCAAAGAAGCCCGCCGCCAAGAAGGCGGTGAAGAAAGCCGCTGCCAAGAAACCGGCAGCGAAGAAAGCTGTTGCCAAGAAGCCCGCCGCTAAGAAGGCGGTGAAGAAGGCCGTTGCCAAGAAGCCGGCGGCGAAGAAGGCCGTTGCCAAGAAGGTGGTGAAGAAGGCAGCCGCCAAGAAGCCCGCCGCCAAGAAGGCGGTGAAGAAGGCGGCTACCAAGAAGCCGGCGGCTAAGAAGGCCGTTGCCAAGAAGCCGGCGGCGAAGAAGGCCGTTGCCAAGAAGCCGGCGGCGAAGAAGGCCGTTGCCAAGAAGGCAGCACCGAAGAAGCCTGCGGCCAAGAAGGCGGCGCCGGCGCCTGCTCCGGCCGCGCCGATTCCGAGCCCGGGTCCGGTCCCCACGATGTAACCGAGTCAGCCCGTCCAGCACGTCTGGACGGGCATGCATCAACCCTGCACGACCCTTCCCGTTGCCCAGGCGGGAGGGGTTTCTTTTGTGCGCGGCCGTCTTGCCGTCACCACACCCGCAGGCTGCAGGGTGGGCAAGGCGTGGGGCTGACACAAACACTTGCCGCAGCGAGTTTGCGCGGATGTTGAGTGCCGGGCAGCCCGAGTGCGATGTCAGCGAGTGCTTCCGCGATGGCGATGTCGGAACCGCAAGCGGTCAGTGCGGCGAGGCCTGGGCGCGTGCGTTGGTGGTGCCGGCTGGTTGTGCGCGGTCGGCATAGAGCAGTTCTTCCGACTCATCCAGCACGTCATTGTCGAGCCAGTGGCCAGCCGGTAGCCCCAGCACGCTGTCGAGCACGGTCGGCAGCAGCCCGCTCGGCAGGGCGCTTTCGCTGTTCCACAGGATCGCAATGCCCAGGTCCTGTTCCGGCAGCAGGGCCATCATGCCGCGATAGCCTTGGACTGCGCCGCCGTGGAAGATCAGCGGATGCCCGGCATAGTCGTATTCGCGCCAGCCCAGGGCGTAACTGGCCTGACGCAGGCGGGCGCGACGCCAGGAGGAGCCGCGGATCTCGGTGGGCGTGGCCACTCGCGGCGCATGCAGGGTGGCGAGCAGTGGCGGCGGCAAAACGTCGGGCCGGTGGCCGCCGTGGGCCAGCAGCCATTGCGCCAGATCGCTGATGCTGGCATTGACGCCGGCAGCAGGCGGGACGCGGTAGTAGTTGGGTTTCGGGTCCAGCGAGACCCAGCCGCCGCGGCCCCGTGCATGCGGGCGCGCCCAGCGGGCGCTGGCTTGTAGGCCTTCCAGGCCATAGCTGGCATCGTGCATGCCCAGCGGCTGAAAGATACGGCGGGCCACCTCTTCGCTGTAGAAGCGCCCGGTGGCGGCAAACACTAAATCCCCCACCAGACTGAACGCCACGTTCTGATAGGCATAGCATTCGCCGGGCGCGCAGATCAGCGGCGTATCGGCGATGCGTTGGGTCAGGTCGCGGTACTGGGCATTGGCCTCCAGATCACGGTCGAAGGCATTGCGCGGCAGCCCGGTGCGGTGGCTGAGCAGGTCGGCCAGGGTTAGGTGGGCGGCGGCATCCGGCTGCGACATCCGGAAGTCCGGCAGATAGTCGATGACCCGGCTATCCCAACGCAGGACGCCATCGTTGACCAGCAAGCCTGCCAGGGTGGCGGCGAAGGATTTGGACAGCGAGGCCAGGCGGAATACGGTGTGTGCATCGACCGGCTGTGGATTGCGCACATCGGTGACACCGTAGCCGCGCAGGCTCAGAATCCGGCCGTCCTTGACGATGGCCATGGCCAGGCCCGGCACCCGGCCGTTGGCCACCAATGCCTCGGCCATGGCCTCAATGCGGCGGACATCCAGCGCCGTGGCGCTCTGGTCGGAGGCGGATGCAGGCAGAGGTGCTGCATCCAGCGGTGTGGGCAGGGCATCCGGCGATGGTGCCGGGTGTGGTCGCGCGGCGACCGGAGCCGGTGGGTGGGCGGCATCCTGTGCGGCCGAGGCCAGGGCCAGTGGCAGCAGTAGGGCAGTGATCACACCCCAACGCCACCGCGGCTGGCGCATGCGTTCGTTCATCGGCAGGCCCCCTGCGCTGTGTATCAATCGCCCGATTCTAGCGGCGATCGCGCGTTTTGCATGAATTGGGGGCTTGCCGCGGGCGGGATGTGCGCCAAGCTGTGACCTGCTTCGCGTTCATGGCCCGAGTTCGGTGTGTGCTGACAGCGCCAGACCGGCACTTAGCTGCCGTGCCGGATCAGGTCGGCGGCACGTTCGGCGATCATGATCGTGGGGGCATTGGTGTTGCCGCCGGGGAGATCTGGCATCACCGAGGCATCGACCACGCGCAGGCCGTCCACGCCGTGCACGCGCAGCAGCGGATCGACCACCGCTGTCGCGTCGTTGCCCATCCGGCAGGTGCCGATCGGGTGATAGACGGTCTCGGCGCGCTGGCGCACAAAAGCGATCCAGTCCGCGTCGCTGCGCGGCGGTTTATCCGGGAAGATCGGTGCGCCGCGATAAGGGGCGAAGGCCGGCTGTGCCAGAAGGTCCAGCGACAGCTTGGCGCATTCAACCAGCATCCTGAGGTCGAACCCGTCCGGATCGCCGAGATAGTTGGGGTCGATAATCGGCTTGTCGCTGGCGCGGTTGCTGGCCAGTCGCAGCGTGCCGCGGCTGCGCGGGCGCAGGAAGCAGGCATGCAGGGTGTAGCCGTCGCCCGGCAGCCGGTTGCGGCCATGGTCGTCGATCATCGCCGGGATGAAGTGCAGCTGGATGTCCGGGCGGTCATCCGGCGCCAGCGGCGAGCGCACGAAGCCTGCGCCTTCCGCCACGTTGCTGGTGCCGGGGCCGCGATGGCCGCCGAAGTAGTACTGCAGCGCCGTTTTGACTTCGCTGATACGGTCGTAGCTGATCGGCTGCGTGCAGTGCTGCAGGGTGGTGACGTCCAGATGGTCCTGCAGGTTGGCGCCGACCCCGGGGGCGTCGTGCACCACCTCGATGCCGAGCTGGCGCAGGTGATCAGCCGGGCCGATGCCCGACAGCATCAGCAGCTGCGGCGAGTTGATCGCGCCGCCGCTGACGATCACTTCGCGCGCAGCCTCGAAGTGGAAGCCTTGGCCGCGAATCGCGCAGACCACGCCATTGGCCCGCCCTTTGACGAAGGTGATGCGGTTGACCTGGGCATGGGTGCGGATAGTCAGATTGGGGCGGGCTTTGACCGGATGCAGGTACGCCACCGCTGCCGAGCAGCGTGCACCGTTGCGCTGGGTGACCTGGTACAGCCCCACGCCTTCCTGTTGCGGCCCGTTGAAATCGGGGTTGTAGGGCAGCCCGAGCTGCTGGCCGGCCTGGATGTACACCTCGGTGAGCGGGTTGACGTAGCGCAGGTCGGAGACCGTGAGCGGGCCATCCGCGCCGTGGAAGGCATCGGCACCGCGGGTATTCCCCTCTGACTTGCGGAAGTAGGGCAGCACGTTGTCCCAGTGCCAGCCCTCGGCGCCAGCGGCCGCCCAGGCGTCGTAATCGCCAGGCACGCCGCGGATGTAGCACATCGCGTTGATCGAACTGGAGCCGCCCAGCAGCTTGCCGCGTGGGCACCAGAGCACGCGCCCGCCCAGGTGCGGTTGCGGCACGGTCTGGTAGTCCCAGTTGATCGATTTGATCCCGGCGATTCTGGCCAGACCCGCCGGCATGTGTACGAACGGGTGCCAGTCACGCCCGCCGGCTTCCAGCAGTAGCACCTTGACCGATGGATCTTCGCTCAGCCGGTTGGCCAGTACGCAGCCGGCCGAGCCGGCGCCGATGATGATGTAGTCGTACACGTGGGATCCTGCAGCGGGCATGCCCTGACCGTAGGCGGGCTGGTTAGAGCATTTGCTCGATCCGGCTGCGCAGCGCCCTGGCGTCAAGGCTGGCATTGGGCGTGTGGCGCGAGTACCGTTGCGCATCACCGTTTTCCCGATGCGGTTCCTTGGCCGACAACTCGCTTGCCTTAGGTCACCTGGCCCGGTTTCGGGCTGCACTGCGGCAATCACCGCCGCTGGTGTGGGCGTTTCTGTATTTCTTTTTCTTGCTGACCGGCTATTACGTGCTGCGCCCGGTGCGTGAGGCGATGGGCGCGTCCAGTGAGGTGACCGCGTTGTTTCCGCCGGCGATGGTGCGGTTCTTCGCTGCACATGGCGTGGCCTTGAAGGATCTGCAGTTGCAGGTGCTGTTCACCTTGACGTTTTTGATCATGCTGGTGCTGCAACCGGTCTACGGCTGGCTGGTCAGCCGCTGGCCGCGACGGGTGTTTCTGCCCGCGGTGTACGGGTTTTTCATCATCACGCTGTTGCTGTTCCATGCCGCCTTCCATGCCGGGATGCCGGGGCGCGGCATGGCGTTTTTCCTCTGGCTGACCGTGTTCAACCTGTTTGCGGTGGCGGTGTTCTGGAGCTTCATGGCCGATGTCTTCAGTGACACGGAAGCGCGGGCGGTCTATGGCTACATCGGTGCCGCCGGAACCGTGGGGGCGATCCTGGGGCCGGTGTTGACCAGGCTGCTGGTGGAGCGGGTCGGGATCGCCCAGCTCATGTTGGTGTCGGCTGGCTGCCTGCTGCTGTGCATCCTGTGTCTGATGCGGCTGCGGCGCCATGCGGTGGCGCGTGAGGCGCGCCGGCATCTGACCAGCGGCGAGCAGCCGATGGGGGGCACCGTGCTGGCGGGGTTGCGGCTGGTGGTGCGCGAGCCCTTGCTGCGTTGGCTGGCTGTGTTGACTGTATTCGGTGTCGGTGTCGGCACGCTGCTGTACAACGAACAGGCGGCCATCGTGCGGCAGTTCTATCCGGATCCGCAGGCGGCCACGGCCTATTACGCCGGCATCGACCTGGCGGTGAACGGGCTGACCCTGCTGGTCCAGCTGTTCATCACCCGTGCCCTGCTGTCGCGGTTCGGGATCGCGCCGGCCCTCATGCTGCCGGCGCTGGCGGTGGTGCTGGGCTATGCCGCGCTGGCGGCTTCGCCGCTGCCACTGCTGGTCGCCGTGGTGCAGGTGGCGACCCGCGCCGGTGAGTTTTCGCTGGGCAAGCCGGCGCGCGAGACGATCTACACGCGGGTGGCGCGGGAGTGGCGCTACAAGGCCGGGGCGGCGATCGACACGGTGATCTACCGTGGCGGCGATCTCACCTTCGTCTGGCTGCACAAGCTGCTGTCGGCGTTTGGCTCGCAGGCAGTGTTCGCGGCCGGGCTGCTGGTGGCAGGCGCCTTCACGCTGGGGGCATGGCGGGTGGTCGGTGAGGCAAAGGCGTTGCCGCCCGCCCGCGACTGACACGACGTCAGTCGCGGTGCGCCCGCGGCCAGCCGTGGGGAATGGGAAGCGCCGACGTGCTCGTAGATCGCCTATCGCTGCAGGCGGGCCTGGAGCAGTGCCCGCAGTTCCTGTTTCCCGGCCTCGTCCAGCCCGCCCTCGCGCTGCTGTTGCTGCAGTTCCTCCAGCCGCTGCTGGATGACCAGTCGGTCGAGCTGAGCGATGGCATCGAGAAATTCTGCACGCAGGTCGCGTGTTTCGCCCGGCAGGTCGAGCAGCGCCAGCTTTTGCAGCACGGCCTGTTCCGGGCGGTCGGCGAAGTGTTCCAGCAGTGCGCCGGTGCTGAGCTCGGGGCGTTCGCGTAGCAGCACGACCAGTTCTGCCAGCAGATCGATGCCTGGCTGGCGCAGTTGGGCAAACCGGTAAGGTGGATGCAGGTCGCGGGCAAAGCCGGGGTGTTGCACCAGATGAGTGATGGCCGTGCGCACCAGGCTCGGTTTTTGCGATGGGGTAAAGGCACGGCGTGTTGGCGGGCGGGCAGGGGGTGGCGGCGCAGCGGGTGTGGCGGCAAGCCCGGTCAGCTCGGCCAGGCGCTGCCGCATCAGGTCGGCGAATGCGCCATCCGGGATCTGCGCCAGATACGGTTTGCAGCGCTCGGCCAGGCGTGCCTTGCCATCCAGGGTGGCCAGGTTCACTGCGGCGGTCAGGCTGGTATAGAAAAACTCCGACAGTGGTGTGGCAGTGCGCAGGCGTTCTTCGAAACCATCCACACCTTCTTTGCGGATCAGTGAATCCGGGTCCTCGCCCTCGGGCAGGAACAGGAAAAACGCCTGGCGGCCATCTTTCATCCGCGGCAGTACCGATTCCAGCGCCTTCCAGGCGGCGCTGCGGCCGGCGCGGTCGCCGTCGAAACAGAAATAGACATCCGGGGCATTGCGGAACAGCAGCTCGGCATGATCGGCCGTGGTGGCAGTGCCCAAGGTCGCCACGGCTTGCGTGACACCGTACTGCGCCAGCGCGACCACGTCCATGTAGCCCTCCACCACGATCAGCCGCGCAAGCGTTGGGTTGGTCTGACGCGCCTGCCACAGCCCGTAGAGTTCGCGGCCCTTGTGGAACAGCGGGGTTTCTGGAGAGTTGAGGTATTTCGGAGCGTCCTCGGGGTCGATCACCCGGCCGCCGAAGGCGATCACCCGCCCGCGCCGGTCGTGGATGGGGAACATCAACCGGTCGCGGAACTTGTCGTACAGGTGCCCCTTGTCGTTCTTCGAAAACAGGCCGCCGCGTTCCAGCAAGTGCAGGCGGCGCGGATCGCTGCCCAATGCCTCGCGCAGCGCCGAATAGCTGTCGGGGGCATAGCCGATGGCGTAACGCTCGACGATTTCAGGTGCGATGCCGCGCCGTTCGACGTAGGCGCGTGCCTTGTCGCTACGAAGCAGCTGGCTGCGGAAGAAGCTGGCGGCCGCCTCCATCGCCCCATACAGATCCCGAGTTTCCGGATTGGCATGCCGCTGGGCGGTATCGCGCGGCACCTCCATGCCGGCGCGTCTGGCCAGCTCCTCCACCGCGTCGAGAAACTCCAGGCGTTCGTACTGCATGAGAAAGCCCAGCGCGGTGCCATGCGCGCCACAACCGAAGCAGTGATAGAACTGCTTGGTGGGCGAAACGGTGAAGCTGGCGCTGCGTTCGTCGTGGAATGGGCAGCGTGCCGCGTATTCCTTGCCCTGCCGTTTGAGCGGCACGCGTGCGCCGATCACCTCCACGATGTCGGTGCGGGCCAGAAGCTCGTCGATGAACGCGTCGGGGATGCGGGCCATCGGGCTAGTGTAGGCCGGCGCTTGCTTCAGGGGGGGGCGAGGGACGTCCAGGAGGCGTGAGAACGCTCGCGCGTTTGTTTACAGCTCGGCACGGGCCGCCAGGGCGGCCAGGGCCGGACCTTCCAGCCGCTGCACCGTCCAGTCGTCCATGCCAACCGCGCCGAGCTGGCGGTAGAAGTCGATGGCGGGCTGGTTCCAGTCCAGCACACTCCACTCGAAGCGGCCACAGTCACGCTGGACGGCCAGCCGCGCCAGGGTGGTCATCAGATGCCGGCCCAGCCCCAGGCCGCGAAACGTCGGGCGTACGTACAGATCTTCCAGATACAGGCCGCGCTTGCCCAGGAAGGTGCTGAAGGTGTGGAAGAACAGGGCGAAGCCGGCCGGCTCGCCGTCGACTTCGCCGATCAGGACTTCGGCGGCGGGGTGCTCGCCAAACAGCTGGGCCTGCAGGTCGCATTCACGCGCCACCACGGCATGCGTCAGGCGTTCGTACTCGGCCAGCTCCAGGATGAACTGGTGGATCAGCGACACATCGGCGGGCGTGGCGGTGCGGATCGACAGCACGGGCTGGACGGTGCCGGTGTTCATGTCAGCCCAGCTTCTGCTTCACCAGCTTCGACACCAGCCCCATGTCGGCGCGGCCGGCAAGGGCGGTCTTGAGCGCCCCCATCAGCTTGCCCATGTCGGCAGCACTGCTGGCGCCGGTAGCGGCGATGGCCTTGTCGATTTCGGCCAGGATTTCCGCCTCGCCCAGTTTCGCAGGCAGATAGGCCTCGATCACCTGCATCTCATAGCGCTCCTGCGCGGCCAGATCCTCGCGGCCGGCGGCTTCGTACTGGGCGATCGAGTCCTTGCGCTGCTTGACCATTTTTTCCAGCACCGCCATGACCAGCGGATCGGTCATCTCCACCCGCTCGTCCACTTCTTTCTGCTTGATGGCGGCATTGATCAGGCGGATTACCGCCAGCCGTTCTTTCTCGCCGGCTTTCATGGCGGCCTTCATATCGTCGATCAGTTGCTGCTTGAGGCTCATGGCGTGGCTCCTGGCGAAATGGGGGTTACAGGCAGAAACGCGAAAAGCCGGCCACGCTTGCGCGTGCCGGCTTGCGCTGTCATCCGCTGCGCCGTCAGTACAGGCGCTGGCGCTTGGTGACGTCGCGCGAGGCGCGGCGCGCCTGACGCTTCACCGCAGCAGCGGCCTTACGCTTGCGGGCCTGCGTGGGCTTCTCGTAGAACTCGCGCTTGCGGGTCTCGGCCAGGATGCCGGCCTTTTCGCAGGTGCGCTTGAAGCGACGCAGGGCAAACTCGAACGGTTCGTTTTCGCGGACTTTGACGCTGGGCATCGGAAATCTCGTGGCTGGAGTCAATTACGCCTGACAGGCGAGCCGCGCATGATAGCAGCGACAGAGATTTGGGCGCAAGATATGCGGATGCGCGTCCTGGGCATTGAAACTTCCTGTGATGAAACCGGCGTGGCCGTCTATGACACCGACATCGGTGGCCCGGCCGGCCTGCGGGCGCACGCCGTCTACAGCCAGATTGCCCTGCATGCCGAGTATGGTGGGGTGGTGCCGGAGCTGGCCAGCCGCGACCATGTGCGCAAGCTGCTGCCGTTGATTCGTCAGACCCTGGCGGAGGCCGGGTTGGGCGTGGGCGACATCGACGCGGTGGCCTACACCGCCGGGCCCGGTCTGGTCGGCGCCTTGCTGGTGGGGGCCGCGGTCGGTCGCGCGCTGGCCTGGGCACTGGAGGTGCCGGCCATTGGCGTGCATCACATGGAGGGGCATCTGCTGGCGCCCCTGCTGGCCGACGATCCACCGGCACCGCCATTCGTCGCCCTGCTGGTGTCCGGGGGGCATACCCAGTTGGTGCAGGTGGATGGGATTGGGCGCTACCGCCTGCTCGGTGAAACCCTGGACGATGCCGCTGGCGAGGCCTTCGACAAGACCGCCAAGCTGATGGGGCTGCCGTATCCGGGAGGTCCGCAGCTGGCGGCATTGGCAGCCCATGGTGTTCCCGGGCGGTTTCGCTTTGCGCGCCCGATGACCGACCGGCCCGGCTTGGATTTTTCCTTCAGTGGGCTCAAGACTCAGGTGTTGCTGGCCTGGCGTGACAGCGACCAGTCCGAGCAGACGCGGGCCGATTTGGCCCGTGGCTTCGAGGATGCCGTGGTCGAGACGCTGGCGATCAAATGCGCGCGGGCGCTGGAGCAGGTGGGGGGCAAGACCCTGGTCGTGGCCGGCGGCGTGGGCGCCAACCAGCGGCTGCGTGCAGCCTTGACGGCGCTGTGCCAGGCGCGTGGGGGGCGGGCGTGCTTCCCGCCGCCCGCGTTGTGCACCGATAACGGCGCCATGATCGCCTTCGCGGGTGCCTTGCGGCTGGCCGCAGGGCAGTGCGAAGAACCGGCCATCACGGTCTGGCCACGCTGGGATATGGCGACATTGCCAGCGGTGGGCTGAGACGGCCGTCGTCATGGGTCGGCTTGCTAAGCTGTGCATCTGCTTTGCCTTCTGCCGCAGTACCTGCGGCGTACCTCCTGTGCCTGGAATGCAATGACTGACGTCGTGTTCATTGAGGGCTTGTGTCTGGACGCCGTGATTGGCGTGCATGCGCACGAGCGCCTCGCCCCGCAGCCGCTGCGGCTGGATATTCGCATGCAGTTCGACACCCGGCGTGCCGCCGCCAGCGATGCCTTAAGCGACGCGCTGGACTATGACGCCGTGGCGCGGCGGCTGGCCGAGTACGTGGCCAGCACCCGCTTTGCGCTGGTGGAAACCCTGGCCGAGCGCTGTGCTGCCCTGATCTTGGACGAGTTCGGCGCCGAGCGTGTGCAGCTACGTCTGGCCAAACCTACTGCGCTGAAGTCTGCAGCGGCGGTGGGCGTGGAGATTGCGCGCGCGAGGAGGTCGTCATGACGGCGCCGGTCGTGCTGGTGACGGGCGCCTCGCGCGGGATCGGGCGTGCCATCGTCGAGCGGTTTGCCCGCGAGGGCGCCCGCGTGATCGCCTGTGCGCGTGGCCAGGCCGGGTTGGATGCGCTGCAGGCGGCGCTGCCGCAGGTCGAATGCCATGCCTGCGACATGCGTGATGACGCGGCCATCGATGCGTTGGCGCAGGCCGTGCTTGCCCGCCATGGTGCGGTGGATCTGCTGGTCAACAATGCCGGGGCATTCAGGCCCGGCGGGATCGCCAGTGAAGACGACGATGCGTTGCTGGAAATGCTGCGCGCCAACCTGTTTGGGGCCTACCGGCTGACCCGCCGGCTGCTGCCCCGGATGATCGAGCGCCGCAGCGGCATGGTGCTCAATGTCTGCAGCACCGCCTCGATCGCCGCTTACCCGAATGGCGGCTCCTACAGCATCGCCAAGCACGCGCTGTACGGGTTCTCGCGCAATCTGCGCGAAGAAATGAAGCCGCACGGCGTACGCGTGGTGGCGTTGCTGCCAGGGGCCACGCTCACCGATTCCTGGGCTGGGGTGGCACTGCCGCCGGAGCGGTTCATGCCAGCGGAGGATGTCGCCGAAATGGCCTGGACGGCGTGGCATCTGTCAGCACGCACCGTGGTGGAGGACATCGTGATGCGGCCGCAGCGCGGTGATATCGGGGAGGCGGATTTCGCATGAGCATGCAGAGACAGCCTGACTCCGGTGAGATCGTGATGATCCGCCTGGCCAAGCAGGCGATGAAGTTTTCCGCCGGGCACTTCACCATTTTTTCGGCCAGCGAGCGTGAGCGCCTGCATGGGCACAACTTCACGGTCGAGGTGGATATCGAGGCGCGCATGCTGGGCAACGGCATGTGCTTCGATTACGGCCTGTACAAAGACCGGGTGATCGCCTTGTGCCGGGAGCTCAACGAATGGATGTTGCTGCCCACTCGGTCGCCCTACTTGCGGATCGAAGAGGCCGGCGAGCAAGTGCTGGCGCATTTTGCCGGGCAGGTGATTCCATTCCTGCGTCGTGATGTGCGGTTGCTGCCGCTGGAAAACATTACCCTGGAAGAGCTGGCGCGCTGGTTTCTGGAGCGGCTGGCGGAAGATCCCCAGACGTTGCGCGAGCATGCCGTGGTGGCCATCGAAGTCCGCGTGTTTTCGGGGCCGGGCCAGAGTGCGGGTCGGCGCATGGTGATGCCGCAATGAGCACCAGCACCTTGCCTTTGCCGTCGGCCGATGCGCAGGCCCACAGCGAACGCCTGCGTCGCCACATCCAGGCGCAGATCGTTGCGGCCGGCGGCCATCTGCCGTTCTGGAAGTTCATGGAGCTGGCGCTGTACGCGCCGGGGCTGGGGTACTACAGCGCCGGTGCGCATAAGTTCGGCCCGGCCGGTGATTTCGTCACCGCGCCCGAGCTGTCGCCGCTGTTTGCCGCCTGCGTGGCCGATGCGCTGGCCCCGGCTTTGCGACAGGCCGGCAAAGGTGCGGTGTTCATGGAGCTGGGCGGCGGCAGCGGGGCGTTTGCCGAAGCCTGTCTGACCCGGTTGCAGGACATCGGCGTTTTGCCTGCGCGTTACGCGATCCTGGAGCCCAGCGCCGATCTGCAGCAGCGGCAGCGTGAGCGGTTGCAGGCGCAGCTGGCCCCGGCGCTGTTTGCCCGGGTGGAGTGGCTGCAGGGGCCGATCGAGCAGCCCTGGAATGGCGTGCTGTTTGCCAACGAAGTGCTTGATGCCTTGCCCACGCCGCGGTTCGTGCTGCGCGGTGGGGTGGTGCACGAGGAATGCGTGGGACTGGACGGCGATGGCCGGTTCGTGCGCTGCGAGCAGCCAGCCGATCCGCTGTTGGTGCAGGCCGTGGAGCGGATCCGTGCGCGCCTGCCGCAGCCACTTCCGGATGGCTACCGCAGCGAGGTGTTGGCGCAGCTGCCGTACTGGTTGCAGGCGGTGGTCGGTGGCCTGCGCAACGGGGCGCTGCTGTTCGTCGATTATGGCTATGCCCGGCAGGAGTACTACCTGCCCGAGCGCAGCGACGGCACCCTGCGGGCGTTTAGGCAGCATCACCTGATCGAGGATGTCTTTGCCTGGCCGGGCCTGCAGGACATCACCGCTTCGGTGGATTTCACCGCCCTGGCCGAGGCTGGGCTGGCGGCAGGCTTTGAGTTTTCCGGCTATTGCGCACAGGCCAGCTTCCTGCTGGCCAACGGTCTGCAGGCGCATTTGCAGGCGGCCGAGGCGCAGGCCGCCGATGATGTGGCGCGCCACAATCTGCGCCAGCAGGTCAAGCGCCTGACCTTGCCCAGTGAGATGGGCGAGCGCTTCCAGGTCATGGGGTTCCAGCGCGGCGTCGATCTGGAGCCAGCGTTTGCGCTGGGTGATTTGAGCCACCGGTTGTGAGACGCCCGATGTCGCCCAGGCTGCGTTCGTTCAAGCCGTTTTCTCGCCCTTTGCTGTGGGCCTGCCTGTGGATACTGGCGCTGGCGGCGGTCGTAGTGGCCTCGCTGTTGCCAGGATCAGATCTGCCGCAGTGGCAGGTGAGTGACAAGACCGAGCATTTCCTTGCCTACGGTCTGTTGTCGGCCGGTGCGGTGCAGCTGTTCTCGCGGCGCCGCTCGCTGGTCGTGGTCTGTGTGTTGCTGATCCTGTTGGGCGTGCTGCTGGAGTTTTTGCAGGGCGCGATGGGGCTGGGGCGCACTCAGGACATGCGCGATGCGCTGGCCAACGGGCTGGGGGTGTTGCTGGGGCTTGCGACCATGTTCATGCCGCTGCGCGATGCGCTGCTCCGGCTGGATGGCTGGCTGTTTCGCCGCTGATACCGCCGGATGCTTGGGCGGTCTTTCAGCACAGTGCCGCGCGCGCTGCGGCGATCGCCTCGATCCGGGCCTGGCGCAGGGCCTGACCGAAGGCCGGTCCGGTCAGCCCATGCGCTGCGATCGTCTCGCCGCGCACTGACAGCGCCGCAGCGTGCAGCCGGCGCAGCCATTGCGCCTGCGGGTAGGGGCTGTCGGCAAGACCGGCGCGACCACGGGCATCTGCTTCGCACACGGTGGCCAGTTGGTCGATCCGGGCCGGCTTGCGGAAGCCGTCGCAGCGGTTGATCAGGTCGTGCACGGTGGCCGGCCTGAGTTCAGCGATGCGGTGCACGTTGAGGTGTTCACGGCAGGCCAGCAGTGCCAGCGTGCGGTGTTCGCCGGGTGTTTTCAGACGCTCGCTCAGCGCCTGTACCGGGGCGACGCCGCGCTGTTCGTGCATGAGGTGGCGGGGCAGCTCGGCCGCCGGGGTGAGCGCCTTGCCGAGGTCATGGCAAAGCGCGGCATAGCCGATCAGGTCATCGCCCGGGGCCAGCTGTGCGGCCATGTCGCAGACCAGTTCACAATGCCGGCCGGTGTCCACCTCCGGGTGGTATTCGGGGCGCTGCGGGATGCCGTACAGGGCATCGACTTCCGGCAATACGGTGCGTAAGGCATCGGCAGCGCGCAGGGTGCGCAGAAATGCCGACGGTGCCGGGCTGCGCAGCGCTTTGGCCAGTTCCTGCCAGACCCGCTCCGGGGTCAGCGTGGTGAGCTCCCCGCTTGCGGCCATCTGCTGCATCAGCGTCAGTGTCCCGGCGTCCACCGTAAAGCCCAACTTGGCCAGTTGCGCCATGAAGCGTGCCGCGCGCAGCACCCGCAGGGGGTCTTCGACGAATGCGTCGCTGACGTGGCGCAGCCGGCGCGCCTGCAGATCGTGGAGGCCGCCGAATGGGTCGATCAGTTGGCCATCGGCGGACTGGGCGATGGCATTGATGGTGAAGTCACGACGGCGCAGGTCATCTTCAAGGGTGACCCCAGGGTCGGCATGCACCACAAACCCGGTGTGGCCAAGCCCGCGCTTACGTTCGGTGCGGGCCAGTGCGTATTCCTCGCCGGTCTCAGGGTGCAGGAATACCGGGAACTCGCGGCCGACCTGTCGGAAGCCGGCGGACAGCATGTCCTGCACACTGGCGCCGACCACCACGAAGTCGCGGTCGCCGGGCGGCAGCCCGAGCAGGGCATCGCGCACGGCGCCGCCGACCAGATACACCTGCACGGAGGCCGGCAGCAGCGAAGGGGGCATCGGGATCATGGACGGGACGGTTGCGGAGACGGTGTGGGATTGGCGGCGGGGCAGACGAAGCCGGTGCGGGGGGCATCGAAGCGGCCGCGCAGGCGGTCGCTGACCCGCAGCGCGGTGCCCTGCAGGCGCCAGTCGTACAGCACGCTGAAGGCCAGCACCCGGGCCACGTAGTCGCGGGTTTCGCGGTAGGGGATGGTTTCGATCCAGAAATCGGTATCCAGGGCCGGGCGCTGTGCCCGCCAGCGATCAACCGCGGCCGATCCGGCGTTGTAAGCCGCGATGGCGTAGGCGGGCTGGCTGCCGTAGCGGTCCAGCAACTGGCGCAGATAGACGCTGCCGAGCGTGATGTTGGTGACCGGATCCAGCAGTGCGTCCGGGCCGGACCAGGGCAGGCCCAGCTGGGCCGCGATAGTGCGGCCGGTGTCTGGCAGCAGCTGCATCAGACCGCGGGCATCGGCGCTCGAGCGTGCCTGTGGGTCGAACACGCTTTCGGCGCGGATCTCGGCAATCACCCAGGCGGGGTCGAGGCCATTGCGGGCGGCCTCGCGCTGCACGATGTCGGTATAGGCCAGCGGGAAGCGCAGGACATACAGTGCCTGCTCGTCCGGGTAGCGCTGGTTGCCGACATTGACCAGGCCAAACACGCCGCGGTCGTACCAGCCGTTGTCTTGCGCCAGTTCCACCGCCAGCCGGCGTTGTGGCGCATCCAGCCGGGCCAGCAGCGCGTTCCATTCGCGTAACGCCCAACTGCGCCGGTTGAGCTGGTAGAGCTGCAGGGCACGCAGCAGGCCCGGATCGCGGGCCAGCGCCTGCTTTGCGCCAACGCTGCCCTCGAGTGGGCGCGGGCATAAGGCATAGGGCAGCCCCAGTCGGTCGGCGGCGAGGAAGCCGTGGAATTCCGGGCGTGTGGCCGCCTGTGCATACAGCGCCCGGGCGCCATCGGCATCGCCGGTCAGTTCGTGCACGCGTGCGGCCAGATACAGCCAGCGGCTGTCGCTGCGCTGGGCTGGCGACAGCCGATCCAAGGCGGCGCGTACCGCCGGCCAGTCGGCGCGTGCCAGCGCCTGCCGCAGCCGCCATTCGCGCAGCAGGTCGTCCTCGGCGCTGGCTGGAACCGCCGCCAGCCGGCGCTCGGCATCGGGCAGGTAAGACGCCAGCGACCACAGCGCAATCTGCTGGCGCACCTTGCCCTGGGCTATGGCATCCAGCCCAAGCACCTGGGCCACGTCCGGCAGCAGGCGTTCAGCACGGTCAGGGTCTGTCTTGGCCAACCGGGACAGGGCCAGCACAGCCACGCGCTGGCTGCGCGCGGTCTTGGGCCATTGGCGGATGTCGCCACCGGGGGCATCGAGGTAGTCGGCATAGGCCAGGGCGAGGGCGGCCTGGTCGGGTGGCAGGCCTTGGGCAATGCGGCGCATGACCCCGGTCTGGGCGGCGTCCAGCGCCTTGTCGAAGCGCTCCCAGCGCAGCGCATCGTCCAGGCCACCGCGGGCGGCGAGCAGGGCGAAGGGAGCATCGCACTGCGCAGGCAGGGACGCGCCGCTGCTGCGCCAGAGCGACTGCGCCTGACGATCCCAATCGGCATCGACACGATCCAGCATCATCAATGCCTGCAGGCGCAGGCAGCGCAGTGCCGGGCTTTCGATGCGGCTGTCCCAGGCGTCCAGGAATGCTTGCCACTCATTGCGCCGGGCCAAGGCCGCCAGCCAGTCGCTGCGAAATGCCTCGGCCACAGGTTCGCCGGCATGGGCGGTCAGGAACGCGCGGCCGCGCGTCAGAGGCAGGGTGTCCAGCTGCGGCCGCAGGGCGGCGTATTCCAGCCAGCCGGCCAGGGGTTGGCCCTGAAAACCGGCCAGTGCCAGATCGTCGAGGCGGCTTTGGTCGGTGGCGGCAAAGGCGGCACGCAGGGCTGGATCGGGCGGCGGGATGCGTACCGTCGGCCGGAGTGGTGACGCGGGTGTGGTCTGGGCCAGTGCGGTGCCGGTCATCGCCAGCAGCAGCCACAGCAGCCGGGGGAATGCGTGCTTGTGCATGCGCCGACTATAGCCGAGCATGCCGGCACGCTTGGTGAGCATTGACGTGAGCGATTGCGATGACGTTTTTCCCGATTTATCTGGCGCTAGGCGCCGTGGCGGGCCTGCTGGCCGGGTTGCTGGGAATCGGTGGCGGGCTGGTGCTGGTCGCGGCGCTGGCCTGGCTGCTGCCCTGGCAAGGGGTATCGCCGGAGGCGGCCATGCATGCGGCACTGGCCAGTTCGCTGGCGAGCATCGTGCTGACCGCGGCTGCTTCCGCACGGGCGCATCACCGGCGTGGCAGTGTGCTGTGGCCGACGGTGGCCTGGTTGGCGCCAGGCATGATGCTGGGCGGCTGGCTGGGCAGCCGGCTGGCGATCGCGCTCAGTGGTGATGTGCTGCGCTGGGGCGTGGCCGGCTACTGCGTGGTGGTGGCGCTGGAGCTGCTACGGCCACGTCCGGCGACGGCAGCCCATGCCACGGAGGCCCCGCGCGGGGTGGGCTATAGCCTGGCTGGCGTCGGCATCGGCGCGGTATCGGCGATCGTCGGCATCGGCGGTGGCAGCTTGACCGTGCCCTTGCTGATCTGGCGCGGCGTGGTGCCGGTCAGGGCCGTCGGCACGTCGTCAGCGTGCGGGGTCTTCATCGGTCTGGCCAGTGCCGCAGGCTATGCCATGCAGGCACCGGCGGGCGCTCTACCGCTGCCCGGGGCGGTGGGGTATGTGTATCTGCCGGCGGCCATCGGGGTGGCGCTGACGTCGATTCTGGCCGCGCCCTACGGCACTCGGTTGGCGCATGCGCTCAGCGCCGACGCCCTGCGGCGGGTGTTTGCCGGTTTTCTGCTGCTGGTGGCGGCGGGGTTTGTCTGGCGATGATGCGTTGCGAACGGGGATAGGTGCGGCGCTGGTTTTTGCCCGTCATGGTGTGCGTTCGGCTGCCAGCGCGTGCTCCGGGACGTCCAGTGTGGCTGACAGGGCCAGGTGGTCCGACTGTGCAGCGGGCAACGCGTCCAGAGCGTGAAGATGTAGCGCCGGCGTCACCAGCAGGTAGTCGATGGCCCGCTGCGGGCGCCAGGCCGGGAAGGTGGGCAGGGGCCGGGTTGGCGGTTGCAGCAGGGTCTTTCGAAACAGCACTTGCAGCTCCGGGCGTGTCGGCTCGCAGTTGAAATCGCCCATCAGGACTGCGTGCGGGGCATCGGCCAGCCGCTCGGCGATGCATTCCAGCTGGAGGCGGCGCGACTGGGCGCCGAGTGAAAGATGGGCGATGGCGACCACCAGACCCGCCTTGCCGGGGCCGAAGCGAGCCAGCAGCAGGCCACGGCCCTTGACCCGGCCCGGCAGCGGATGGTCTTCCACCCGCACTGGCGGCAGCCGGCTGAGCAGGCCATTGGCGCTGGAGGCGACAGTGCCAACGCGGCGGTTGGTCTGGTGGCTCCAGTAGGGGAACCCGGCCCGTTCGGCCAGGTAATGGGTCTGGTTGGTGAAGCCAGAGCGCAGGCTGCCGGGGTCGGCTTCCTGCAGGCCGACGATGTCGTGTTCGCGCGCCAGTGTGGCGATCTGGTCCAGGGCGTTGCGCTTGTTGCCGGCGGGCAGGATGTGCGACCAGCTACGGGTCAGATAGTCGCGGTAGCCGCGGGTACTGGCGCCGGCCTGGATATTGGCGCTCAGTAACCGCAGCCGGCGGGTGGGCATGTGCGTGCCAGGTTCAGCCCTGCGGCGCAGGCGTGGTCGTGGCGGCTTGCGAGGCGGCGGGCTGGGCCGTCAGCTTGGCGCGTTCGGCCACGATCAGCTGGTAGAGGACGCGGAACATGTCTTCCACCGATTTGCCTTTCACCCGGTAACGGCCATTGACCAGGAAGGTCGGGGTGCCCATCTGGTCACCATTGGCGAACGCCGCCTGCATGTACTGGCGCGCACGGTTGACTTTGGTGGCCACCGCAAAGCTTTCCATGCTGCTCAAAAACTGCTGCGGATCGACGCCGTAGTTGGCGTAAAAGGCGGCGATCTGTTCCGGGGTATCCATGCCGCGTTCGCCCTTGAGGGTCTGGTCGACATGGATGGCGCGGAACAGGGCATCGTGGGTCTTTTCTTCCACGCCCATGGCCTGCGCGGCGTAGAACGCCTTGGCGTAGTTATCCCACATCGAGCCAAACGCGGCCGGCACGTAAACGAAGTGCACGTCCGCAGGCAGCTTGGCCTTCATCGCGCTCACGGTGGGTTGAACCGCGGCGCAGAACGGGCAGACGTAGCCGAAGAACTCCACCACTTCGACTTTGCCCGGCGGCGTGTCGAACGGCTCGCCATTCGGGATCACCACATAGTCCACGCCTTCCACCGGCGGCGGCGCCTTGGCGGCAGCGGCTTCGACTGCCTTCCAGGCGGCTTCGGCCTGGGCTTTGCGCTGCGGATCCTCGGCACTGACCGGCTTGCTGGCGGGCACGCTGGTGCTGGTCGCAGTGGCGGCGGCCGGGGTTGAAGGGGTGGACTCGTTTTTGCAGGCAGCCAGTGGCAGCAGGGCGAGCAGGAGCAGGGCAGAACGAAGCAACGTCATGGCAGGGATGATCGGTCAGTGACGGGGGGCGGGACGCGCCGGGGACTTGCCCGCAGGGGTGCTGACGCAGGCTTGGTCGGCGTGGGCTTGGCCGGTGCGGGCTGGGCCGGCGCCAGGGCAGCCACCACCTTGCGCGCATTGTCCAGCAGGTTCTGATAGCTGTTGCCAAGGATCTGGTAGCGGCCAGCCACGATCAGGGTGGGCGTGCCTTCCACCTCGGTGCGGCGTTCAAACTCGAAGGCGGCGCGCAGGGCGTCCAGCTGGGCGGCCTCATCCTGCCAGGCGGCCTTCAGGGCGGTTGTGTTGACGCCCCTGACCGTGCTGGCAAATGCCAGGATCTGCGGGCCGCTGGCGGTGCGCGGCAGCTCGCCGGTGTCGTGGATAGCGGCGAACAGGCGCGGATGTAGCAGATCCAGCGCGCCGGCCTTGCGGGCGGCGAAGTAGATGCGCGCCCAGGGGTCGTTGCGATCGGAGACCCACGGCACCAGCACCAACCGTGCATGCGGCGGCAGCTGTTTTTCCCAGGCCTTGAGCATCGGCGCGAAATGCGCGCAGTGCGGGCAGGTGTAGGCGAACACCTCGGCCACTTCCACCATGCCCGGAGGCAGTGGCTGGTAGGGTTGGCCATCGGCCAGGGTGCGGTATTCCACCCCTTCGGTCAGCCCGGGCAGGGAGGACTGGGCACGCGCAGGCAGCAGTGGCAGCAGGAGCAGCGCCAGGGTCAGCAGCAGTGTCCGCATTCTCGAAGGCTCCGGGGGCGTGGGGCAGGCAGCCGGCAGCGCCGGCATACCGGTCAGCGTGCGTGCAGCCCTTGCACGTAGCTGGCCAGGGAGCGGATTTCCTCATCGGTGAGCGACTTGCTCACCGCGGCCATCAGCTGGAAGTGGGCCGGATTTTTATAGGTGGTGGTGCCGGCGCGGTACTCTTCGAGCCGGCGCGCCACGTAGGTGGCATCCTGGCCATGCAGGGCCGGGTAGGCCGGGCCGGGGTTGCCGTCGCCGGCCGGGCCGTGGCAGGCCATGCAGGCCGGAATCCCGCGGCTGGCGTCGCCGCCACGGAACAGGCGCTCACCCACCTGATAGAACTTCAGGCCCTTGTTGGGGCCGGAGGTGATGAGGGTGTCATCGGCCACGCCAGCGCCGGGCGTCTGCGCGGCAAACCAGGCGCCGACGTCACGCATGTCCTGCGGGCTGAGCATGCTGGCGAACGGCATCATCACGCCGGCCAGCCCGCTGGTGCGCTGCCCGGTCTTGAACAGTTCCAGCTGCTCGGCGATGTAACGCTCGGGCATGCCGGCGATGCGGGGCGCATTCTGCAGCATGGCGTTGCCATCGACGCCGTGGCAGCCAGCGCACACCGCAGCCTTGGTCTGGCCTGCCTTGGGGTCGCCCCAGGTTGGCGGTGCCTGCTCCAGTGGCGCGGTCTGAACCGGCGCATTGTCGGGAGCGGCCGAGGGGGTGCTCTGCGCATACGCGAACGCAGCGAGGGCGAGGCAGGCAACACCGGCAAGGGCGTGGGCAGGACGCATGCAGGACTCCACTGGCGACTGGGGTGTGATGAACCGTCGAACAACCTCTGGATTATGGTGGGACGGTGCAAGTCGGTGCAACCACCGGCGGCCGGGTATCGGGGGGACGTGTCATGCTATTGGCATGGCTGCTCCCAATCCGTTTGCACGCGCGCGCTACCTGCTGGCCGCGCACACTGCTCGTCAACTGCCTGCCGATGGCGGCTTCGAGGTCGCCTTTGCCGGGCGATCCAATGCCGGCAAATCGTCTGCCCTGAATGCCCTGTGCCAGCAGAATGCGTTGGCACGGGTGTCGAAGACGCCAGGTCGCACCCAGCAACTGGTGTATTTCGAGCTGCCGCAGGCGGCGGGCCGCTATCTGGTGGATCTGCCGGGGTATGGCTATGCCAAGGTGCCGCAGGATCTGCAAGCCCACTGGCAAGCCTTTATCGAGGACTATTTCCGCCGGCGCCAGGCGCTGCGTGGACTGGTGGTGGTGATGGACGTCCGCCATCCCCTCAAGGATTACGACCGGCAGATGCTGGACTATGCGCAACAGCGCGGCCTGCCGGCCCATGTGCTGTTGACCAAGGCCGATAAACTGGGCCGCGGCGCTGCCGGGAATACCCTGCAGGCAGTGCGGGCGACCTTGAGCCGGGAGTTTCCGGGCGCGGTCAGTGTGCAGTTGTTCTCTGCTGAAACCCGCCAGGGCGTGGAGACGCTGGCAGAGATCCTGTCCGGTTGGCTTGCGCTTGCAGACGCGGCGGACATGCCCAAGCCCTGAGGTGGCAAACCTGCGGCGTGCCTGCTGTGGGTGGCCCGGCCAGGAGTTAGTCGATTTCCAGCAGGAGTGGTGCCCGCGGCGGGAGGGTCAACGGCGTGTCCAGGCGGACCGGCGTGCCGTCCAGGGCCTCGCGGGCCCGGTGGCCTTGCAGGAAGCGGGCAAAGCGGGTGAGGTCGAGTTGCCGGGGTGCCTCGGCGCGGTTGAGGGCAACCATGACCGCAGGCCCCTGACCGGGGATGCCGGCATGCCGGAAATAGACATAAACGTCATCCTGTGGCGCGTAGTGGGTCAGCTGGCCGGTCTGAACCAGCGGGGTGCGCTTGCGCCACTGCAGGAGACGGCGCAGCCAGTCTTGGGCTTGCTGCTGGGCCGGGGTCAGTCCGGCCCCGGTGAAGATGTTGGTGGCATCTTCTGCCCAGCCGCCGGGCAGGTCGGCGCGGACCCGGCCATCGTCGCGGTGCCGGGGGCCCTCCAGCAGGGCCTCCGAGCCCTGAAAGATCTGCGGGATCCCGCGGGTGGTGGCCAGCAGCGCCATTGCCAGACGCCAGCCGGTCGCGTCGCCGCCGAGGGCGGCCAGCAGGCGGGTGGTGTCGTGGTTTTCCGCAAAGATGACCAGTTGTCCTGGGGCCGGGTACTGAAAGTCGTTGGCCAGGGTTTCGTACACCGGTAACCAGCCGTCCTCGCCTGCGGCGGGTGGCGTGGTAAGGGCCTGACGCAAGGCCTGCATCAGGGGGAAATCCAGCATCGCGGGCATCCAGGGGATATGGCCGTCCGGATTGATCTTGCCGCGTTGCCAGTGCGCCACGATCGCCGGGTTGGTACTCCATTCCTCGCCGGTCATGGTCAGGTTGGGGTATTCGGTGAGGATGGCCTGCGCCCAATGGCTCAGGAATTGGGCGTCGACATAGCTGAAGGTGTCCACCCGCAGCCCGGATAGGCCAGCGGTTTCGATCCACCACAGGGTGTTCTGGATCAGGTAACGCGCCAGTTCCGGGTCTTGCTGGTTCAAATCCGGCATGGTCGGAACGAACCAGCCGTCGGTGAACGCGGTGCGGTCTTCCGGTGCCGCATGCGGATCCTGCACGGTGGTGCGGCGATGATTGGTGGGGAAGTACCGGCCTTGTCCGTGGATCCAGTTCCGGCGGGGCGGGTCGGCCAACCACGGGTGGTGGTCGCCGATGTGGTTGAGGACTACATCCATGATCAGCCCCATGCCGTACCGGCGGGCGTCTGTGGCGAGCGCCTGATAGTCCTGCAGGCTACCCAGGCGTGGGTCGATGGCGTAGAAATCGGTGATCGCGTAGCCGTGATAGGCGCCTTGCGGCTGGGCATTGGTCTGCACCGGGGTGAGCCAGAGCTGGGTGATGCCCAGCCCGGCCAGATAGGGCAGGTGGGCGCGAATCCCGGCCAGATCGCCGCCGTGGCGCCCGTTGGGGTCTGCGCGGTTGGCTGGGTCGCCCAGGCCGGCGATGGTGTCGTTGCTGGGATCGCCGTTGGCGAAACGGTCCGGCATGAGCAGGTAGATGGCATCCTGCGGGCCGAACCCGCGGCGGCTGGCGGCATCCGGAGCGCGCGCCTGTAAAGACCACGTCACTACACGTGCCGGTGTATCGGGCGCGCTGATCCGAATCGGAACCGGGCCGGGTCGGGCGTCGGCGGCGATATCCACAGTGACGAATCGCCAGTGCGGGCTGTCGCCGGCGCGACTGTCGAGCAGCTTGACGCCAGGGTGATCGATCGACACCGTGGCGCGATCCAGCGCTTGGCCGTGCAGCAGCAGTTGCACCTGGTGGTGGCGCATGCCGACCCACCAGTTGCCCGGCTCGATCCGGTCCACGTCGACGGCGGCGGCGAGGGAAGGCAACAGCAGCCACAGCCCAAAGGCAGACAGCAGACGACGCAGCAAGGTCAGGATCGGCATCCCCGGAGGCTATTGCGGCCTTGCCCAGGTGGCAACGGCCTGTATGAGTCCACCACCTTTGGCACTCGGGTTGGTGCTGGAGCAGGAAGTGTAGCGGGGGTCGCTGGCCGAGGGCGTGGTGGGGGCGCTCGGCGTTGTAGAAGACGAGCCAGTTGGCCAGCTGCTGGTTGAACGCATCCAGGTCGGTAAAGAGCAGGTCTTCGTGGTAGTCCACGAAGGACTCCTGCACGGTTCGATTGAAGCGTTCGACATGCGCGTTCATCTTGGGTGTCTTGGGATACGTGTACCAGCGCTGGATCCCCTGCGTGGCGAGCGCCTTGGAGAAGTCGGCCTCGAACTCGGAGCCGTTATCGGAGAGCAC
>NZ_FQUK01000058.1 GCF_900129205.1 Thermomonas hydrothermalis
CGCGCAGGATCGAGCGGCCAAGGCGGCGGGATTGCCGCCCTGTTCGCGCAGGGCCTGCTTCCACCGGTAGAGCGTGCGCCGGGACACGTCGAAGGCGTCTTGGGTGGCTTCGAGGCCGTGTGTGTCCCAGAAGCGCAGGATGTGCAGCCTTCGTTGAGCGTCTTTGGGGGTCATTGCCCAAAGATGACCCAAGGCGGCTATTCGATAGAACCCCCGGATTCGGTACCCGGCATGGTGCACTTGCATGGCGCTCCTCCTGCTTCGAAGGAGTGCCAAAGGTGTTTGAACTTATGCAGGAACTTCTCGACACATGGTGCCACTAAGTGGCATACTTCGCTAATGAGAAGAGTCTTCAAGACGCGCCACTTCGCTCGTTGGATGCGCAAGACCGAACTGACAGACGCCGGGTTGTGTCAAGCGGTCGAGGAGATGGCCGCGGGCCTCATCGATGCCGACCTGGGCGGTGGCGTGGTGAAAAAGCGCGTGGGCTTGGCTGGCCGCGGCAAGCGTGGTGGCGCGCGCACCTTGATCGCCACCAACAAGGGCGATCGCTGGTTCTTCGTCTACGGCTTCGAGAAAAACGAGCGGGCCAACATCGATGACGAGGAACTGGAAGCGCTGCAGGATCTGGCCGCCGATCTGCTGGCCCGTCCCGCGCGCCAGTTGGATGAATCCGTTGCCGACGGAACATTGCAGGAGATTTGCCATGACAAACGAGCCTAAGTCCAAGAGCCGCCTGCTCGAAGCCGTTCACGAAACGGCGCGCGACCTGCATCGCCTGGGCTTCATCGACAAGCGCAAGATGCGCAAGTACGACGCGCTGTGCCTGGAGCCGGTGCATGAATACGACGCTGAGAAAGTGCGCGCCTTGCGCGAACGCCTGCACTTGAGTCAGGCCGTGCTGGCATCGGTCCTCAACACCAGCGTCTCGACCGTGCGCAAGTGGGAAGTGGGCGACAAGAAGCCCAGCGGTCCCTCGCAGAAGCTGCTCGACCTCATCGAACGCAAAGGGCTGGAGGCCGTGCTCTGAAGTCGCTGGCACGGGCGCATGCCGCCGCGCCTGCGTGTTTTGGCGTGATTTGGCGCGTGGGATCGTGCATCCGCGTGCGTCTGCGGCGAAATGAGGCTTTCGCCACTGCAACAGATCCGCCCGTTTGGGGGTAGCATTTCGGCTAAGGTCTGGACAGCGGTGACGATCGGGGAGGCCGCCCGGACATCCACGGGTCCTTCCTGGCCAATAGCCCATGCGGGGGGCGCGAGCGCGGCGCTTCGATAGCGTCAGGGTGCAAACCGAGGTTTGCAGGGTTTGCGGTTTGCAGCCCTCCAGCCCGAGACCTTCTCCCCGACACCCCCAGCCCGCCCACGGTCCGCCGTCGGCGGGCTTCTTCGTTTCCGAGGCACCGATTCTGGACACGCTCGCCGTCACGTACCGCAAGGTCGAGACGCTGATCCCCTACGCCCGCAATCCGCGCACGCACAGCGACGAGCAGATCGCGCGCATCGCCGCCAGCATCGCCGAGTTCGGCTGGACCAACCCGATCCTGGTCGATGGCGAGCACGGTGTGATCGCCGGTCACGGCCGGCTGCTGGCCGCACGCAAGCTGGGGCTCGCCGAGGTGCCGGTGATCGAGCTTGCGCACCTGACGCCTGCGCAGAAGCGCGCCTACGTGATCGCCGACAACCGGCTCGCGCTCGATGCCGGCTGGGACGAGGCGATGTTGGCGCTGGAGTTCGCCGAACTGGCCGACGCCGGCTTCGATCTGGACCTGACCGGCTTCTCGGCCTCCGAGATCGAAGGCCTGCTCGACGCCATCGAGAAGACGGAACCGTCCGCCGAAGAGGACACGAGCGCCTTGGTCCGCGACGCGGACGAGGACGACGTCACGCCGCCCACGGTGGCGGTCACGCGCCCCGGCGATCTGTGGCTGATCGGTGAACACCGACTGCTCTGCGCCGACAGCCGCGACGCGGCCGCCGTCGCGCGCCTCCTCGAGGGCGAGCGGGCGCACCTGCTCTTCACCAGCCCGCCGTATGCCAATCAGCGCGACTACACCACCGGCGGCATCGCGGACTGGGACGCATTGATGCAAGGCGTGTTCGGCGCTGCCCGCGGCGCGTTGCGCGAGGACGCGCAAATCCTGGTCAACCTCGGGCTCGTGCATCGCGACAACGAGTGGCAGCCGTACTGGGACGGCTGGATCGCATGGATGCGCACGCAGGGCTTTCGGCGCTTCGGCTGGTACGTGTGGGACCAGGCGGTGACCGTGCCCGGCGACTGGGCCGGGCGGCTGGCGCCCCGGCACGAGTTCGTCTTCCACTTCAACCGACGCTCGCGCAAGCCGAACAAGATCGTGCCCTGCAAGTGGGCCGGGCACGAGACGCACCTGCGCGCCGACGGATCGTCCACCGCGATGCGCGGCAAGGACGGCAAGGTCGGCGCCTGGAACCATGCCGGACAGCCCACGCAGGCGTTCCGCATCCCGGATTCCGTCGTCGAGGTGACGCGCCAGCGCGGCCGCATCGGTGATGGTATCGACCATCCGGCCGTATTCCCGCTGGGCCTGCCGAAGTTCTTCATCGAGGCCTACACCGACGCGGGCGAGATCGTCTTCGAGCCGTTCGCGGGCTCGGGCACCACGCTGCTGGCCGGCCAACTCACCGGCCGCCCGGTACGCGCCATCGAACTCGCTCCAGAGTACGTGGACGTCGCGCTGCGCCGCTGGCTGCAGCACCACCCGGGCACGGTGCCGGTGCTGGAGGGCAGCGGTCGGACCTTCGACGAGGTGGCGGCCGAGCGGCTGGGCGAGACGGCGGAGGTCACTGCATGAGCTGGCTGGCCGATCGCATCGAGCACTGGCCGATCGACAAGCTGCTGCCCTACGTGCGCAATGCCCGCCAGCACTCGGAGGAGCAGATCGCCCAGATCGCGGCCTCCATCGCGGAGTTCGGCTTCGTCAATCCCATTCTCACCGGCGCCGACGGTGTGCTGGTCGCGGGCCATGGGCGGCTTGCCGCCGCGCGCAAGCTGGGCCTGCCCACCGTGCCGGTGGTCGTGCTCGACCACCTCACGCCGACCCAGCGCCGCGCCCTGGTGCTCGCCGACAATCGGCTCGCGGAACTCGCGACCTGGGACGATGCCCTGCTGCGCATCGAACTGGAGGCGCTGCAGGACGATGGCTTCGATCTCGATCTCACCGGGTTCGACGCCGATGCACTGGCCGAGTTGCTGGCCGATGAGGAACCACAGATCGATGGCCGGACGGAGGACGACGCCGCGCCCGACGTGCCCGAGGAACCCGTCTCCCGGCCGGGCGACGTCTGGCGACTCGGGCCGCACCGCCTGGTCTGCGGCGACGCGACCACCGCCGAGGCCTACGCGCGCCTGTTTCCGGACGGCGAGCGGGCGGACATGGTCTTCACCGATCCGCCCTACAACGTGAACTACGCCAACAGCGCGAAGGACAAGCTGCGCGGCAAGCACCGCCCCATCCTCAACGATGCGCTGGGCGAAGGCTTCTACGATTTCCTCTACGACGTGCTGGCGCTGCTCGTTGCCCACACCCGAGGCGCGATCTACGTCGCCATGTCCTCCAGCGAACTGGACACGCTGCAAGCGGCCTTCCGCGCCGCCGGCGGGCACTGGTCGACCTTCATCATCTGGGCCAAGAACACCTTCACGCTGGGCCGCTCGGACTACCAGCGCCAGTACGAGCCGATCCTCTACGGCTGGCCCGAAGGCGCGACGCGCCACTGGTGCGGCGACCGCGACCAGGGCGACGTCTGGCAGATCAAGAAGCCAGCGAAGAACGATCTGCACCCGACCATGAAGCCGGTGGATCTGGTCGAGCGGGCCATCCGCAACTCCAGCCGCCCCGGCGACGTGGTGCTCGACCCCTTCGGCGGCTCGGGCACGACCTTGATCGCCGCCGAGAAGGCCGGGCGCGTGGCGCGCCTGATCGAACTCGACCCGAAGTATGCGGACGTGATCGTGCGGCGCTGGCAGGACTGGACGGGCCAGCAAGCCACCCGCGAGGCGGATGGCCTGGCCTTCGATCAGGCGGCGAGCGACTCGTCGGCGATCGCGCAGTGAATCACGAACCCGGTCAGATAGGGCAGCCCGCGCGGGATGTGCTGCCCCATCGCGACTCAGGCAAGCCGGTAGACGCGCTCGCCGCCCGGGGATCTCTCGGAGACGATCGTCAGGCCCAGTTTCTTCTTCAGCGCCCCGGCCAAGGTGCCGCGCACCGTGTGCGCCTGCCAGCCGGTGCTGTCCATGATCTGGCGGAGGGTGGCGCCTTCGGGACGCTGCAGCATCGCGATCACCTGCGCCTGCTTGCTGTGGGCGCGGGGGCGGCGGGGCTCGGCGCTGCGATGCGCATCCTGCGCCCAGGCCGCTTCGGCGGCGTTCACCGCCGCCTCCAGGTCGGCCTCGTCGCGCGCCGTCTGCGCCTGCTCGGCCCGGGCGATCACCGCATCGAGTTTCGCAACGAAGGACTGGCGCGGGGCGGTGCGGGCACCCGGGCGCGGCACGCCCAAGGCCTCGTAGCCTGCGTCGGCAACGACCCAGACCTCGCCCTGGCGGGCGATCAGGGCGCGGTTGGCCAGGCCGTCGAGCACCTTGCGGCGGGCACCGCCTTGGATGTGCTCGGGGAACCAGTCGATTCGGCCGTCGCTGTGCTCGAGCGCATGGGCCAGGATCGCGTGCTGGGCGGGGGTCAGGGTGATGGTGCTCATGGTCTGCTCCTGGATAGGGATGGATCGGCGCGAGTCAGTCTTCCCACAGGTGCTCGCCATCGAGGCTGATCCACAGGCGCGCATCGCACGCGGTGGCCATCTCGCGCACCGCCAAGCCGGTTTTGAGGTGGGTGCCGGTCTTGCCGGTGAAGTCGTAACGCTGGCCGTCGTGCATCACGGTCGTTGGGCCTTGCTCGTCGAACTCGATTCGGATCAGGCGGGTGCCGAGGGCGTTTCCGTTGGTGTCGGTGACCTGGGGTTGGCGGATGCGCAGGGTCATGGTCTGTGCTCCTTGGTGCGTGGTGATTGGGTGAGGTGATGAACGCGCTGTTCGCGTGAGAAGCCAAGCGTTCTTGCTTGGCTTCGCATTGCTCGTCAGACCTTGCGCAACACCGAGATGCCGGCCTGCGCCAGTTCGAGCGCGGCGGCGTGGAAGGCCATCTCGCCGACCCAGGGCGCAGCCCTTGCGTCGTCAAACAAGCGGTCGATGACCGGCCGGGCCTTGGCGCGCATCGCGACGCAGGCGGCTTCGAGTTCGTCGCGGCTGGCGGCGGCCACCTCCTTGCGGCAAGTGCGCACCAGCACGGTCAGGGCGGCCTCGGCGAGCTTGGTGGCGAGAAGGTCGGGGATGTGGGGGTTCATCGGGCGTCCTTTCGGTCGGGTGGTTCGGGGTGACGTGATGAACGCGCTTCTCGCCCGTGAAGCCAAGCGTTTTCTGCGGGTGTTGGCCAAGAACTGACGATGACTTGATCGAAGAGGGCCATGGGCATCTCGATTCGCGCCTACGCCCGCCACCGTGGGGTATCGGACACCGCCGTGCACAAGGCCATCCGCACCGGGCGCATCACGCCCGAGGCGGACGGCACCATCGACCCAGACCGGGCCGACCGCGACTGGACCCGGAACTCCGAGCCGCCGAAGGCGGGAACGGGCTCCCGGACCGTGAAGGTGCGGGTGGCGGAGGATCCGGCCCCCAACCTCGCCACCGGCCTGCCCGCAGGCGGCACCACGCTCGTGCAGGCGCGCACGGTCAACGAGGTGGTCAAGGCGCAGACCAACAAGGTGCGGCTGGCCCGCCTCAAGGGCGAACTGGTCGATCGCCACCAGGCCATCGCGCATGTGTTCAAGCTCGCCCGTACGGAGCGCGACGCTTGGCTCAACTGGCCGGCGCGGATCTCGGCGCAGATGGCGGCCCGGCTCGGCGTGGAGGCCCACACCCTGCACGTGGCCCTGGATGCCGCCGTGCGCGAGCACCTCGCCGAGCTCGGGGAACTCAAGGTTCGGGTCGATTGATGGACGAGTTCGCCTATGAGGGCTGGGACGTCATCGAGCGCGCTTGGCGCGAGGGCCTCACGCCGGACCCGCTGCTCACCGTCTCCGAATGGGCCGACCGTCACCGGGTGCTGTCGAGCAAGGCCTCGAGCGAGCCGGGGCGCTGGCGCACCAGCCGCACGCCGTATCTGAAGGCGATCATGGACTGCCTGTCGCCGACCTCGCCCATCGAGCGCGTGGTGTTCATGAAGGGCGCGCAGGTGGGCGCGACCGAGACCGGCTCGAACTGGATCGGCTACGTGATCCACCACGCCCCCGGGCCGATGATGGCGGTGTGGCCCACCGTGGAGATGGCCAAGCGCAACTCCAAGCAGCGCATCGACCCGCTGATCGAGGAGTCGCCGGTGCTCTGCGAACTCATCGCTCCGGCGCGTTCGCGCGACTCGGGCAACACCATCCTCGCCAAGGAGTTTCGTGGCGGCGTGCTGGTGATGACCGGCGCGAACAGCGCGGTGGGCCTGCGCTCGATGCCGGTGCGCTATCTCTTTCTCGACGAGGTGGACGCCTACCCGCTCGATGTCGAGGGGGAGGGCGATGCGATCTCGCTCGCTGAGGCGCGCACGCGCACCTTTGCGCGGCGCAAGATCTTCATCGTCTCGACGCCGACGATCGCGGGCGCCTCGGCCATCGAGCGTGAGTACGAGGCCAGCGACCAGCGCCGCTACTTCGTGCCCTGCCCGCATTGCTCGCACCGGCAGTGGCTGCGCTTCGAGCAACTGCGTTGGGAGAAGGGCCGGCCCGAGACGGCGGCGTACGTCTGCGAATCATGCGAGACGGCGATCGCCGAGCACCACAAGACCTGGATGCTGGAGCACGGCGAGTGGCGCGCGACGGCGGAAGGCTCGGGCAAGACGGCGGGGTTTCATCTGTCGTCGCTGTACAGCCCGCTGGGCTGGCGCGCCTGGCGCGAGATCGCCGCTGCGTGGGAAGCCGCCGTCAGTAAAGGAAGGTCTGCAAAACCTTCCTGCCAGACTGCCGGGATGGGACAATAGCGACATGAAGCAGATGAGTCTGGAGGCGCCGATGTATACGGGCTTTGAGCTGCGCGCCAAGCGCACCCGCAAGCGTGCGTTTTTGGAGCAGATGGACCGTGTGGTGCCGTGGGCAGAGTTGGTCGCACTCATCGAGCCGTATGCGCCGAAGGCGGGTCCCAAGGGTGGGCGGCCACCCTTTGCGGTAGAGAAGCTGCTGAGGATTCATTTTTTGCAGCAGTGGTTTGGTCTGTCGGACCCGGCGGTGGAGGAAGCCTTGTACGACACGCCGCTGCTGGCGAGCTTTGTTGGTCTGGACCTGGGGGTGGATGTCGTGCCGGATGAGAGCACCATCCTGCGCTTTCGCCACCTGCTGGAGCAACACGGCCTGAGCCAGCGTATCCTCGAGACGGTCAATCGCATCCTGACCGAGCGTGGCCTCATGCTCAAGAGCGGCACCATCGTGGATGCCACGCTCATTGCTGCTCCCAGCTCGACCAAGAACGCCCGCCGTGAGCGCGACCCTGAGATGCACCAGACGAAGAAGGGCAACCAGTGGTACTTCGGCATGAAAGCGCACGTTGGGGGCGACGCCGAGACAGGGCTGGTACACACGGTGGTGGCCACCGCTGCCAACGTCTCGGATGTGACGCAGGCGCATCGGCTCTTGCACGGGCAAGAGACCGACGTCTTTGCCGATGCGGGCTATCAGGGAGTGGACAAGCGAGCGGAAAACCAGGGCAAGCAAGTCGCTTGGCACGTGGCCATGCGGCCGGGCAAGCGCCGGGCATTGGACAAGCGCACTTTTCTTGGCCAGGTGATGGATGCCTTGGAACGCACCAAGGCGCGCATTCGTGCCAAGGGTGAGCATCCGTTTCGGGTACTCAAATGCCAGTTTGGCTACCGCAAGACGCCCTATCGAGGCTTGGCCAAGAACGGCGCGCAGCTCAACGTCCTGTTTGCGCTGGTCAATCTGTGGCTGGCGCGCAAAGCCTTGCTGGCTGCGACGGGATAAGTGCGCCCGCAGTGGGCTCACTGGGGCCGGATGAGGCTGCAGAGGGCCCACGAAGGGGCTTGCTGGAGCCCAAGAACCGTTCAGCATCTGTTTCGATCCCATCCTACGAAACGATATTGACCCTGAACTCGTCGCCACGAACGAGTGGGCGGGGTAGTGCAGAGGTTCCTAAAGAGTCGGGATCGGCCGCTGCCATCAAGACTTTCAAGGCTCTTTTGAAATTCGAGTGGGTTATGCCACGTGCGGGTTGAGGCGCGAGAAGTCGAGCTTGCCGGCGATCAGGAAGATGACGGTGCGCATGGTGTCGAGCCGGGTGTAGCCGCGGGCCTTGCGCTTGGCGGCCTGGAACAGGCCGTTGATGGCTTCCAGGAAGCCGTTGGTCTGGCGGGTCTGGCTCCAGGCCAGGATGCCGTCGAAGTGCTTGCGGATCATCCGCGCGACGTCCTTCATCGGCTCGACCTTGGAGCGCATGACGTTCGTGCACCACTGCCTGAGCAGCGCGGCGACCACGTTGATCTGCTTGCGCTCGAGGATCTCGCGCAAGTTCTCGCGATACAGCCAGGCGCGGGCGGTGCGCTTGCTGGTGGCGGCGGCGATCAGGGCATCGAGTTCGCCGCGCTGTTCGCGCGGCAAGCGGTCGCGATCCTTGAGCAGGGCCCAGCGCAGGCCCTTGAGGGCCGGATCGCTCTTCTGCTCGGCTCGGCGGGTGCGATCCAGGGCGAGGGAGGCCTGGGCGATGACGTGGAACTTGTCGAAGGTGATGCGCGCATTGGGCAGGTGATCGGTGACGCCGCGGATATAGGAGGGCGACATGTCGATGCTCACCGATTCGATCTGCCCGGGGGTGGCCTGATGCGCGGCCAGGTGCCCGGCAAGCGCGGCGATTGCCTCAACACGACGCCCTTCGGTCACGAACACGACCCTGCGCTGCTCGGCATCCGCGGCCAGCGTCAGGTAAGTGTGGCCACGCCGGTAGGACGTCTCGTCGATCGCCAGCGCCCTGGTCGCCGACAAGTCCAATCCTGATTAGCCCCGACCCTCAGCCGCCAGTCGCAGGATGTGCGTCGCCCACCGCCGAGCATACGGCCACCTGAAGGCGACGAGGTGGCGTCATGAGCATCAATTCCGTGCAGTTCCAGGCTGGCCTGTCCATGGCCGAGTTCATCGCCCGCTACGGCACCGAGGCCAAGTGCTACCGTGCCCTGTACCAGTGGCGTTGGCCGCAAGGCTTCCGCTGCCCGGCCTGCACTGGACGGGCCCGCTCGCGGTTTCGGCGCGGGACGACGGTCTACTACCAGTGCCGCGCCTGCCGGCACCAGACCACGCTGACCGCCGGCACGATGTTCGAGGGCACCAAGCTGCCGCTGCGCACCTGGCTGCTGGCCCTGCACCTGACCGCGACCAAGACCAACCTCGCCGCGCTGGAGCTGATGCGCCACCTGGGAGTCAACTACAAGACCGCCTGGCGGATGAAGCACAAGATCATGCAGGCCATGGCCGAGCGCGAGGAACCCCGGCGGCTCAATGGCTTCGTGCAGATCGACGATGCCTACCTCGGCGGCGAGCGCAACGGCGGCAAGCGCGGGCGCGGTGCCGAGGGCAAGCAACCCTTCGTGATCGCGGTGCAGACCGACGCCCGCTTCGCCGCGCCGAGCCTGGCCGTGATCGAGCCGGTGCGCAGCTTCGACAACGTCTCGCTCGAGGACTGGATCGCACGGCGCCTGGCGCCCGGATGCGAGACCTATACCGACGGTCTGGCCTGCTTCCGCCGGCTCGAAGACGCCGGCCACGCCCACACCACGCTGGACACCGGCGGCGGCCGTGCCGCCACCGAGGCGCCGGGCGCGCGTTGGGTGAACGTGCTGCTGGGCAACGTCAAGCGCGCCATCAACGGCACCTACCACGCCATCCGCCAGGCCAAGTACGCGCGGCGCTACCTGGCCGAAGCCGCCTACCGGTTCAACCGTCGCTTCCGCCTGCATGAGATGCTGCCGCGACTGGCCACCGCCATGCTGCGCTGCAAGCCTTGCCCCGAGCCGGTCTTGCGCGCTGCGAGCAATTTTCATGGCTGAGGGTCGGGGCTAATCAGG
>NZ_FQUK01000016.1 GCF_900129205.1 Thermomonas hydrothermalis
CAGCTGCGCGAATCGCCGCATCACCGGCGTGTCCACCAGCGCCTCTTCCATCGCCGGATCAGACAGCGCGTACCACTGCTGCAGGAAGTGGATGCGCAGCATCGTCGCCAAGGGGTAGGGCTGTCGGCCGGGACGGCCCATCTTCGGGTAGTGCGGCGCGATCAAGGCCAGCAGCGCCTGCCACGGCACCACCTGCTCCATCTCCGCCAGGAACACCTCACGCCGCGTGCGCTTGCGACCCATGCCTTCGGCATCACCGAACGATAGCTGCATCGAACTCACCCTTGAACCGATGACCCATTCTCGCTGAAAGTGGCGGAGTTGTTCAGACCTTCCCTAGCTCGACGACCCGTGCAGGGCAAACCGACGGAAGCGCCGAAGGCAGCAATGCCACCGGTGCCACGCACGACCACCACGACGCCAAGCCCGCTGCGGCTGGAGCCGACACGCCCAGCGCCTGAGCACGCTCTACATCTGCCGGAAATTTCCGCCGGCCACGGATGGCCGCACATTGCCACGGCTGACCTGCCGCGATGCATCGCGGCGGGTTGCTGTGCCCACATCCTCCGATGACCGCCCTCGCGGCATCACCCGCCACCGCCTTCATGGCCTAACCGGCACATGCCGGACGGGCGCTGGCCGTGCTAGCGTCGGCGCCCCATGTTCCACTGCCGTTGACTGCTGCCATGTCCCAGCTTACCCATGCCGCCCTTCTTGCCAGCCTGGCCCTTGCCGGCAATGCCAGCACTCCATCACCGGCCGGTGACGATCCCTATCTCTGGCTGGAAGAGGTGCAGGGCGAACGTGCCTTGACCTGGGTGAAAGCCCAGAACGCACGCACCGAAGCCGATATCGCGCAAAGCCCGGGGTTTGCGTCGCTGGAAGCCGATCTGCGTGCCATCCTCGATTCCACCGACAAGATTCCCGCGGTCGAGAAGATCGGCGAGTACTACTACAACTTCTGGAAGGACGCCCAGCATCCGCGCGGCGTCTGGCGGCGCACCACCCTGGCCGAATACCGCAAACCCAATCCCCAATGGGAAACCGTGCTCGACCTGGATGCCCTCAACGCCGCCGAAGGCACGCAGTGGGTGTGGCATGGCGCTGACTGCCTGCGTCCGAAATACCAGCGCTGCCTGATCGCGCTGTCCCCTGGCGGCTCCGATGCCGATGTGACGCGCGAGTTCGACCTGACCAGCAAGCAGTTCGTCAAGGACGGCTTCTACCGACCCGAGGCCAAGGGCGGTCTGGCCTGGATCGACGAAAACACGGTCTATGTGTACACCGATTTCGGTGCCGGCTCGCTGACCAGTTCCGGCTACCCGCGCATCGTCAAGGAATGGAAGCGCGGCACGCCGCTGTCGGACGCAAAGCTGGTCTATGAGGGCCGCCCGGACGATATGTATATCGCCGCCATGCGCGACCACACCCCAGGTTACGAGCGCGACTTCGTCAGCCGCACGCTGGCCTTCTACAACGACGAGCTTTACCTGCGCGACCGCGATGGCCGCCTGCACAAGATCGACGCGCCCAACTCGGCGCAGAAGAACGTGCACCGCAACTGGCTGCTGCTGGAACTGCGCGAGCCTTATTCCGCAGGCGGCAAGACCTATCCGGCCGGCGCGCTGATCGCCGCCGATTTCGACGCCTTCATGGCCGGCAAGCGCGATTTCAGCGTGCTGTTCATGCCGGATGAACACAGCTCGCTGGCGGGCTACACATGGACGCAGGATCACCTCGTCCTCAACGTGATGGAGGACGTCAAGAACCGGCTGATGGTGCTCACGCCCGGCAAGAACGGCTGGGCACGCGCCGACTTCACCGGCGCACCGGCCATGGGCACGCTGGCGGTCAGTGCGGTGGATCCGGATACCAGCAACGCGGTCTGGCTGACCGCCACCGACTTCCTCACCCCCACCACGCTGTCGTGGGCCGAGATCGGCAAGACGCCGGAAAAACTCAAGTCCAACCCGGTGTTTTTCGACGGCAGCCGGCATGTGATCGAGCAGCACTTCGCCACCAGCAAGGACGGCACCCGCGTGCCGTATTTCCTGGTGCGGCCCAAGAATCTTGCGTTCGATGGCCGCGCCCCGACCCTGCTGTACGGCTATGGCGGCTTCGAGATCGCACTCACGCCCAGCTATTCCGGCATCATCGGTAAAGCCTGGCTGGAAAAAGGCGGCGTCTATGTGCTGGCCAACATCCGCGGTGGCGGCGAGTACGGCCCGCGCTGGCATCAGGCGGCGCTGAAAGCCAACCGGCACAAGGCGTACGAAGACTTCGCCGCGATCGCCGATGATCTGGTGGCACGCAAGATCACCTCCCCGCGCCACCAGGGCGCGATGGGTGGCAGCAACGGTGGGCTGCTGATGGGCAACATGCTCACCCAGTACCCGGACAAGTTTGGTGCCATCGTGATCCAGGTGCCCTTGCTGGACATGAAGCGCTACAGCCACCTGCTGGCCGGTGCCTCGTGGATGGCCGAATACGGCGACCCCGACAGCGCCGACTGGGACTTCATCCGCACCTTCAGCCCCTATCACCTGTTTGACCCGGCCAAGACCTACCCGCCGGTGCTGCTGCTGACCTCCACCAAGGACGACCGCGTGCATCCAGGCCATGCCCGCAAGATGATGGCCAAGCTGGTCGCAGCAGGTAAGGACGCACACTATTACGAGAACATCGAGGGTGGCCACGGCGGCGCGGCGGACAATGCCCAGGCCGCGCATATGAGCGCACTCGCCTACACCTTCCTGTGGCAGCGGCTGGCCCAGTAAGCCTGATGACACTGCTTTCCGCCATGTTGCCCATGCAACGTTTTTTCTCTCTGTTTGCCTGTCTCGCCCTGATGAGTGCTCCCGCATATCCCCGCAACAACACCCCCACCCCTCCGGTCGCACCGCAGAAACCGCACGTGGTGAAGGCGCCGTTCGGCGCCGAACGCCAGGACGAGTACTACTGGCTGCGCGATGACAGCCGCAAAGATCCAGCCGTGCTGGGCGTGCTCAATGCCGAAAACGCCTATGCCGATGCCGTGTTGGCACCGCTGCGACCGCTGCAGGAACGGCTGTATCAGGAGATCGTTGCGCGCATCCAGCAGGACGACGCCAGCGTGCCTGCGCGTGAACGCGGTTGGTGGTACTACACCCGCTTCGTGACCGGCAAGGACTACCCCATCCATGCCCGCCGCCCGGATGCGCCCGGCCTGGATCCGCGCAGCATTCTGCAGGCCAATGCCGCCGGCGATTTCCGCGACGAGCAGGTGTTGCTGGATGTGAACCAGCTGGCCCAGGGCAAGGATTACTTCAGCGTCGATGCGTTCGATGTCAGCCCCGACAACACCCTGCTGGCCTGGGCGGAGGACAGCACCGGCCGCCGCCAGTACAGCATCCGGTTCCGCAACCTGGTCACCGGCGAGCTCTACCCCGAGACCATCTCAGGTGTGGCCCCCAATCTGGTCTGGGCGGATGACAACAAGACCCTGTTCTACATCGAAAATGACCCCGAAACCCTGCTGACCGTGCGGGTCAAGAAACACGTGCTGGGCACCGATCCCGCCCATGATCCGGTGGTCTATGAGGAGCCCGACGACAGTTTCTACCTGGGCATCGGCCGCAGCCGCGACGAGCGCTACATCCTGATCAACAGCCACAGCACGGTGTCCTCCGAGGTGCGCTACGCCCCAGCGGATGACCCGCGCAGCTTCAAGGTGCTCAGCCCGCGTGCGCGTGATCTCGAATACGACGCCGACCATTACGACGGCCGCTGGGTGATCCGCACCAATGCCGACGGCGCCCGCAACTTCAAGCTGGTCACCGCCGCTGACGACGCCACCACACGCGATCACTGGCAGGATCTGGTGCCACACCGGCAGGACGTATTGATCGAGGGTTTCGAACTGTTTGCCGGTTTCATCGCCATCAGCGAGCGCAGCGAGGGCCTGGAGCGTGTGCGCCTGCGCATGCACGATGGCCGCGAGCAGTATCTGCAGGCCGACGAGAGCGCCTATTCGATCAGTCTTGCCAACAACAGCGAGCCGAACACCGACTGGGTGCGCTACACCTACACCTCGCTGACCACGCCCGCCACCGTGTATGCACTGAACGTACACAGCGGGGAACGCATGCTGCTCAAGCGGCAGCCGGTGCCCGGCTATGACCCAGCCAACTACGTCACCGAACGGCTGTGGGCCACCGCCCGCGATGGCACCCGGATTCCGGTCTCGGTCGTTTACCGGAAGGGCTTTGTAAAGAATGGCAAGGCCGCACTGCTGCAATACGGCTATGGCAGTTACGGCCTTTCGATGGATCCGGCGTTCTCGCTGTCGGTGATCAGTCTGCTCGACCGCGGCATGGTCTATGCCATCGCTCACATCCGCGGCGGCCAGGAAATGGGCCGGGCCTGGTACGAGGATGGCAAGCTGCTGAAGAAGCAAAACACCTTCACTGATTTCATCGACGTCACCGACTTTCTGGTGCAGCAAGGCTATGCCGCGCCCGATCGCGTAGCCGCGTATGGCGGCAGCGCGGGCGGCCTGCTGATGGGTGCTATTGCCAACATGGCGCCCAGCAAATACCGGGTGATCCTCTCGCAGGTGCCGTTTGTCGATGTGGTCACCACCATGCTGGATCCTTCGATCCCGCTGACCACCAACGAATACGACGAATGGGGCAACCCCGAACAGCCCGAGTACTACCACTACATGCTTGGCTATTCGCCTTACGACAACCTGCGCGCGCAGGCGTATCCGGCCATGTTCGTCGGTACCGGGCTGTGGGATTCGCAGGTGCAGTACTGGGAACCGGCCAAATACGTGGCACGCCTGCGCAGGCTCAATACCGGCACCGCCCCCGTGGTATTCCGGATCAACATGGACGCCGGCCACGGCGGCAAATCCGGCCGCTTCCGCCGCTATCAGGAACAGGCCGAGATGTACGCCTTCCTGCTGTCGCAGCTGGGGGTTGAATGACCCCCGGCGCGCCACCGCATCGTGCCGGATGAGCCATGCAGCGTTGGCTGTGGGCGTTGCTGGCCTGGATCAGCCTGGGGCTGGGCATCCTGGGCGCACTGCTGCCGGTGATGCCGACCGTCCCGTTCATCCTGCTGTCGGCCTTTGCCGCCGCGCGCGGCTCCGAACGCCTGCGCGGCTGGCTGCTGCAGCACCCACAGTTTGGCCAGGCGATCCTGGACTGGGAACAGCACGGCACCGTGCACCGGCGCGCCAAATGGCTGGCCACGGTCATGATGGCGGCCTCCGGAACGGCGGTCTGGTTCACCGCGCCACGTCCATGGATGGCCGCCACGGTCGATCTGGTGATGGCGCTGACCCTGCTGTGGCTATGGCGACGGCCGGAGCCGCGACAGTGACCCGGTCGCTGGGTACACTGCCGGCATGACCAAACGCTTCCTCTTGCTGGCCCTGCTCATCACCCTGCTGTCTGCCTGCGGCAACAAGGGGCCGCTGGTGCTGCCGGACAAAACGCCGCCCGCGCCCGCCAGCCAGCCCTCGACCGACGGCTAAAGACCGGAATGGCGATGCATTTCACCAAGATGCATGGCGCCGGCAACGATTTCGTCGTGCTGGATCTGCGCGACGGGCGGCCGCCACCCTCCGCCGAGATGTGCGCACGCCTGGCCGATCGCCACTTTGGTGTTGGCTGCGACCAGCTGTTGACGATCGAACCGCCACGCACATCCGGTTCGGTTGCCGCCTATCGCATCTGGAACGCCGATGGCAGCAGCGCCGGTCAATGCGGCAACGGCGCCCGCTGCGTCGCCGCCTGGCTGGTGCGCGCCGGGGCGGCTCCGGCGGCGGGCGAGTTCGTCATCGACAGCCCCAGCGGCCGCCATCGGGTTCTGCGTGATGACGCAGGCCAGTTCATGATCGACATGGGCATCCCCCGGTTTGCGCCGGCCGACATCCCGCTGCATGGCTTCAGCGAACCGCAGGACCCCTACCTGGTGCCGCTGGGCGAAGGTCAGGTGGCGATCGGCGCGGTCTCGATGGGGAATCCACACGCGCTGCTCGAGGTGGAGGCACTGGATGACGCCGATCTCGCCGGCATCGCTGTGGCACTGCAACGGCATCCGGCCTTTCCCGAATCCGTCAATGTCGGCATGGCGCAGGTGCTGGCACCGGATCATCTGCGGCTGCGCGTGTACGAGCGCGGCGTCGGCGAAACCCTGGCCTGCGGCAGCGGTGCCTGCGCGGCGGTGGCGATCCTGGATCGGCGCGGCCGGGTGCAGGCCACCCATGGTGTCCGGGTGAGCCTGCCAGGCGGCATACTCACCGTGCGGCGGCATGCAGATGACGGGCATGTGTGGATGGCCGGCCCGGCCGTCTTCGTTTTCGAAGGAGCATGGTCGTGAACAAGGATCTCGACAGCGTGAAGGAATCCCTAGGCGCACATGAAGTGGCGGCCTGGCTGCGGCGCCACCCCACTTTCCTGCAGCAGTTCCCGGATCTGGCGCTGGCGCTGGTCGTTCCGCGTGAAAGCGGCCCGGCCGCCTCACTGGCCAGCTACCAGTTGGAGATCCTGCGCGACAAGAACCGCGAACTGAGCCGGCGCCTGCACGAGCTGCTGGCCAATGCCCAGGAAAACGAACGGCTGGCCGTGCGCACCCACCAGCTGACCCTGGCACTGATGCGCCAGCGTGATGCTGCTGGCACCTGGCGGGCGCTGGTGGCCAGCCTGCGCGAGGACTTCCAGAGCGATCTGGTGCGGGTGGTGGCCTTCCATCCAGTGCCAGAGCTGGACGGCGCCGACTGGTGGCAGGTGATGGCCGAAGACGACCCGCGTCTGGCCAGTTTCCAGATCCTGCTGGACGTCGGCGACCCGGTCTGCGGACGGCTGCATCCGGACAAGCAGGCCGTGCTGTACGGCCCCCGCGCCGACGAGGTGCAAAGCTCGGTCCTGCTGCCGTTGCGCGGCACCGGGCTGGTCGCAGTGGGCAGTTTCGACGCCCATCGCTTCTTCCCCGGGATGGGCACGCTGTTTTTGCGGATGATGGGCGAGTCGCTGGTCACCGCACTGCAGCGGTGCGCCTGAGCAAACCCCCGCCATGGACGCAACGGCCGCCCCGGTCGACGCCTTCCTGGAGCACCTACGGGTGGAAAAACAGGGCTCGGCGCATACCCTGGCCGCCTATCGCCGCGATCTCGACGCGCTGCTGCACTGGGCTGCAGGCCGTGATCTGTGCAGCCTGACGCCGGACGATCTACGCAGCTTCATCGCCGCCGAACATCGGCGCGGCCTGTCCCCCAAATCACTGCAACGCCGGCTGTCGGCCTGCCGCAGCCTGTACCGCTGGCTGCTGCGACAGGGCCGGATCGCCGCATCGCCCTGCGCCGGCGTGCGTGCGCCCAGAGCGCCGCGCAAACTGCCGCAGGTGCTGGACGTGGACGAGGCAGTGCACCTGGTGACACTGCCCGCGGACGGCCCGCTGGGCCTGCGCGACCGCGCCCTGCTGGAATTGTTGTATTCCTCCGGGCTGCGCCTGTCGGAAGTCTGCGCACTACGCTGGCGCGATCTGGACTTCGCCCAAGGGCTGGTCAGCGTTTTCGGTAAAGGCAGCAAGCAACGCATCGTGCCGGTCGGCTCACACGCCCGGCAGGCACTGTTGGCCTGGCGCCAGGCCAGCGCCGCCAGCGCAGACGGCTTTGTGTTTCCCGGCCGTGGCGGTGCACAGATCAGCGCCCGCGCCATCCAGTTGCGGCTCAAGCAGCTGGCGCAGCGGCAAGGCGTGTACAAGCGCATCCATCCGCACCTGCTGCGGCACAGCTTTGCCAGCCACCTGCTGGAATCCTCCGGCGACCTGCGCGCAGTGCAGGAACTGCTGGGCCATGCGGACATCAGCACCACCCAGATTTACACCCATCTGGACTTCCAGCATCTGGCGAAGGTGTACGACGCGGCGCATCCGCGCGCCAAGCGCAAGCGCCAAACCAGCCCGGAAGGTTGACGCCCACGCGGCTCGGCTGCGGTGACTGCCTTCAATACGACGCCTGCGCATTGCCGGATCGGGCAGCGAACGCTTTTCCCCGCAACCGCCCAACAACCAGCCGACGTCAGACCGGGGACTTGAACCACCACACCGCTGCCCCCACGTAGGCCGTTCTGACGGAGAAAACGATGGATCCCAGCCAGAACCCCTATGTGTTCCACGCCACCACCATCGTCTCGGTGCGCCGCAACGGGCAGGTGGTGATTGCCGGTGATGGTCAGGTCACACTCGGCCACACGGTGATGAAGGCCAACGCCCGCAAGGTGCGCCGGTTGGGCAAGGACGGCCGGGTGCTGGCCGGTTTTGCCGGCGCTGCGGCAGATGCGTTCACCCTGTTTGAGCTGTTCGAGGCCAAGCTGGAAAAGCATGGCCAGCTGACCCGTGCGGCGGTGGAAATGGCCAAGGACTGGCGCACCGAGCGCCGCTTCGGCAAGCTCGAAGCCCTGCTGGCGGTGGCCGATGCCGATACCTCGCTGGTGATTTCCGGCACCGGTGACGTGATCGAACCCGAAGACGGCCTGATCGCGATCGGCTCCGGCGGCATGTACGCGCTGGCCGCCGCCCGTGCGCTGCTGGCGCACACCCCGCTTGACGCCAAAGCCATCGCCACCGAGGCGCTGAACATCGCTGGCGACATCTGCATCTACACCAACCGCAATATCGTGGTCGAGCAGCTCTGACCCCGCCAGCGTCTTACCGAGGGCAGATCGATCAACCAAGCGAGTATCGGGGAGCGACTTGATCGGTCTGCCCTCGGTAAGACGCCTCCAGGACACCACACATGACTGATTCCTCCTCCATGACCCCGCGCGAGATCGTCGCCGAACTCGACCGCCACATCGTCGGCCAGCAGGCCGCCAAGCGGGCGGTGGCCATCGCCCTGCGTAACCGCTGGCGGCGTGCCCAGCTTCCACCTGAGCTGCGCAACGAGGTGATGCCAAAAAACATCCTGATGATCGGCCCCACCGGCGTCGGCAAGACCGAGATCGCGCGCCGGCTGGCGGCACTGGCCGATGCGCCGTTCGTGAAAGTGGAAGCCACCCGCTTCACCGAAGTCGGCTATGTCGGTAAGGATGTCGAGCAGATCATCCGTGATCTGGTCGATATCGCCGTCCAGCAGCAGCGCGCCCGGGCCAAGCAGCGGGTGCGGGCACAGGCCGAAGCGCGCGCCGAAGAACGCATCCTCGATGCCCTGCTGCCTCGGCGTGACCCCATGCCTGCGTTCGGGCTGGCGGCCAGTACCGAGGTGGATATCGGTGCAGAGCCGTCTGCGACCGAGTCGGCCACCCGCCAGAAACTGCGCCAGCAGCTGCGCGAAGGGGCGCTGGATCACCGCGAGATCGAGCTGGATTTGAGCAGCCAGATCGGTGTGGACATCCTCGCGCCGCCCGGCATGGAAGAAATGGGCCAACAGCTGCGTCAGTTGTTCGGCCAGCTGGCCGGCGGCAAGACCCAGCGCAAACGCATGACCATCCAGGCGGCGCGGCCACTGCTGATCGACGAAGAAGCCGCGCGGCTGATCAACGAGGACGAGGTGCGCGAGCGGGCAATCGAGGCCTGCGAGCAGCATGGCATCGTGTTCATCGACGAGATCGACAAGGTCGCCAAGCGCAGCGAAGGCTACGGCGCCGATGTCTCCCGCGAAGGCGTGCAGCGCGATCTGTTGCCGCTGGTGGAAGGCAGCACCGTCAGCACCAAGTACGGGCCGGTCAAAACCGATCACATCCTGTTCATCGCCTCCGGTGCCTTCCATCTGGCCAAACCGTCCGACCTGATCCCGGAACTGCAGGGGCGGTTTCCGATCCGGGTCGAGCTGACCGCACTCGGCAAGGAGGATTTCGTGCGCATCCTCACCGAGCCCAAAGCGGCACTGATCCGCCAGTACATCGCACTGATGGCGACCGAAGGTGTGCAGCTGTCATTCACCGATGCGGCCATTGACCGCATCGCCGAGATCGCCGCGCTGGTCAACGAACGGCAGGAAAACATCGGCGCACGGCGCCTGCACACCGTGCTGGAACGGCTGCTGGAAACACTCAGCTTCGAAGCACCCGACCGCAGCGGCACGGTCACCATCGACCGCAGCGACGTCGACAGCCAGCTGGGCACGCTGATTCAGGACCCAGACCTAAGCCGCTACATCCTGTGACGGTGGTGACGGGCCGCCCGGTGTGGCGGCCCGCATGGTCAGCGGTTGAGCGAGTAGGTGCCGTACAGAGCGGCTTCGGCCAGCACATGCCCCTGCATTGCCCGCAGCACGTCGGCTGCGGTGAACGGCGAGGGCAGCGCCAGCTGCGGCACGTCCAGCGCGAACAGGCGGAAGAAATAGCGGTGGATGCGCAGGTCGTGCGCGGGCGGGTAGGGGCCGTCGTAGCCGAAATACTGCCCGCCCATCTCGGCATCGCCATTGAACCAGCCGGTGTAGTCGTTCAGCCCGCGCACCCCGCCGGCGTCGTGACCGGCCGGCTTGCCACGGACGGTGACGCCATCGCTGCAGCTGCCAGCGGCAATCTCGCGCACCTCGGCCGGAATGTCGGCCACGACCCAGTGCACGAAGTCGCCGCGCGGATGTTCCACCGGGATCGGGGTGGCGGCATCCGCCACCAGCGCCGGGTCAGTGGGCGCGTCCGGGTCGATGCACAGCAGCGCAAACCCGCGCGTGCCGGCCGGCACGTCTTCCCACGCCAGATGCGGATTGCGGTTGCCACCAAAGCCGCCGCCGGGCGCGCCCATGGCGAACTCCGGCGCCAGCGGCTGGCCGTTCTGGAAACTGTCGCTACGCAAGCGCATGGTCATCCTCCTGCTCGGAATCCGCCCCGGATTCTACGGCGGAGGCCTCCAGCGCGGCGAGGCAACGCGCCGCCACCCAGCGTTCGGCATAGCCGTCCATGCTGGGGCGATCGATAAATCCGCAGTGGCCGCCGTGGCGGGCCAGTTCGAGATGGACATTGGCAAACCCGGCGATGTGCGGGAATGCCTCGGACGGCACCACCGGATCGTCAGCCGCCATCAGGATGTCGGCCGGCACCGTCAGTGCGCGCAGGCGATCCCCCGCCAGCGAATAGCCGTCGAAATAGGCGGCAAGATCCGGATAGTCGGTTGCATGCTGCACCATCCAGGCCGTCAGCGGCCGCATCGGCAGGCGCAGCACGGCGTCGTCGAAGGCATGGATCTGCGGAAACAGCGCCCGTTTGCGCGCCAGCGACTGCCGCCACTTGCGTTCGAAATAGCGCATGTACAGCGCCGGCCCCTGCTCCATGCAGTCCATGGTGTGGGCCGGATCCAGCAGCGGACAGACCGCCACCACCCGCCGCAGCGGCAGCCCCGCAGCCGGCGCCCGCAAGGCCAGACGCAGGGCGAAGTTGCCGCCAAGCGAAAATCCGGCCGCCAGCAGCGGCAGGCCAGGCCAGTGGGCGGCCACGGCCCGCGCCGCGTCCACCACTTCGTCCAACCGGTTGGAATGGAACAGCCCCTCGTTGAGGTGGTGGGTGCCGCCATGATCGCGGAAATTCAGGCGGAACACCGCAAACCCGCGCCGCAGCAGGCGGGCCGCGGTCAGACCCATGTAGCTGGAATGGATGCTGCCCTCCCAGCCGTGCAGCAACAGCACCGTCGCGCGCGGTGGCCGCGCACGCGGCGTGCTAGCCACGCCCTGCAGACGCACCCCGCCCGGCAGCGTCAGCAATGTCGGCGTGTGCTGCGCCGCCACCTGATGCAGCCGCTGACGGGCGCGGGCGGCACGCAGCGGGCTGGACGCCAGCACTGACTGCAGGTGCGGGTTCCGCAGCCAGTCCGGCGGACGAAACCGCGACGGACGGATACCGTGCGGCATCAGGCCTGCCCCATTGCCCGCAACACCTGCTGACGGGCGGTGTCGGCAATGGCGCGCCGGCCGTCGTACTGGCGCGGGTCGATCGGCGTGGTGAAGCACACCCGCACCGTTCGCGCCGGTTCACCCAACAGGCGTAAGAAGTTGCCCAGGAAGCTCTCGCCTGGTGCAAACGCGACCACGGTCTGCGCCTCGGCATGGGCGCCATAGCACAGCGCCACCGGCTGCACCGGTGCCTGGGCTTCGACGGCCGTGGCGAAAATGCGGGCATGAAACGGGCCAAGCGCACGCCCGTCGCGGGTCCCGCCTTCCGGAAAGGCCGCCACCGCACGACCGGCACGCAGCCGCCGCACCATTTCCTCCATCACCCGGCCCAGCGAATCGCCATTGCCGCGTTCCAGAAAAATGGTCTCGGCGTGGGTGGTGATCCAGCCCACCAGTGGCCAGCGACGAATCTCCGATTTGGCGATGAACCCCATCATGTGCTGGGAGTGCAGGGCCACAATATCGACCCAACTGACGTGGTTGGCCACGAACAGGGTGCCGCCCGGCAGCGGCTCGCCTTCCCGCTGCAGGCGCATGCCGAAAATGCGCAGCAGGCCCCCGGACCACCAGCGCACCATTGCATGCGACAGCGGCCCACCGCGGCCCAGCGCGATCAGCAGCAGGGTCAGCGGCAGGTCGATCAGCAAATGCCAAAGCAGCAGCGGGGTGCGGTAGAGATAGCGGAACGCGCGCATGGACACGGCAAGGGCCGTTGGACGACGGTCAACAGTGTACGGGCCGACGGCCTGGTTCATGGGGTTCCCTCCTCGTCATCATTGGCGCCTTCATGGATCGCCGCCAGGCAATCGTCGCAGATCAGCACCTCGCGCCGACCGCCGAGGACATCGTCGATGATCTGCGCGCTGACCAGATCATCGAGCGGCGCATTGCAGCCGCAATAGTGGCAAACCCAGTCCTCCTCTGGCGGGACCGGCTCGGGTGGTTCTGGCAGGACGATCAGATCGTCGCAGTACGGGCAGGGAGCACTGCACTCGAAAATGACCCCGCTGTCCACCCGCGCCAACACCCGCGCCGCGGCATTGCTGATGCCCTTGGTCTCACCGCAGCGTGTGCAGTAGCGGTCGGCCTGCGGCAGATAGATCACCTCGCCCACGACATCCTCCCTGTTCGGTCGTCCCCGGGCAGCTGACCACATTCGCACCGGGGCCACGTCCAGTATTGCGGGAGTTTGAGGTTTCACCAAATCCAATCGGCCCGACCGCAGGCCGATGTTCAGCTGCTGGCGGGCGGGGCCGGCAACACCGCCAGGGTGAGCCGGCTGATGCACACCAGCTGGCCGGTCTGGTCCTCGATGCGGATGTCCCACACCTGGGTGCTGCGGCCAAGGTGCAGTGGCCGCGCGGTGCCGGTCACCGTCCCCTGACGCATCGCACGCAGATGGTTGGCGTTGATCTCCAGCCCCACCACCGCGTTGCCACCCGCCAGCAGCGCACCGGCGCTGCTGCCCAATGTCTCCGCCAACGCCACCGAGGCGCCGCCGTGCAGCAGCCCGTAGGGCTGGCGGGTGCGCGCATCGACCGGCATGGTCGCGCGCAGGTAGCCCTCGCCCAGCTCGGTGAACTCGATTCCCAGCGCCTCCATCAAGGTGCCGCGGGAACGCGCATTGAGCGCCTCCAGGGTCACCTCAGAAGGCCAGGCAAAACGCAGTGCCTGCATCGCGATAGTCCGGTGGTTGATTGAACAGGCGCGATTGTAGCCACGGCGCCGTCACAGAATCGGCGCCAGCCCCGAACCGAACGCGGTGAACAGCCGCAGGCCCAGCCATTTCAGGCCAATATCGACTTCCGGAAAATCTCCCACCGGCTGATTGCAGCGGCGGAAATCGGGCGCGAACGGGGAGGGCGGCACGCGGGTGGGCGGGCAGTCCGGGCCGGGCACGTACTCGAAGCTGGTGGCATATTTGCGCGGCCAGAGATCGAAGATCGGCATTCGCTCGGACAGCTTGGTCAGGGTGTATTCGACACCGGGCAGGATGGGGGCCTCGTCACGGCGGCCGATGGTCCAGGCATTGGCCGGGGCCATATCCCCCAGGATGCTTTCGGCAAGCGCGCGGGCAAAGCCGGGGTCGGCAATCACCACCGCGCTTTCGGTATTGAGGGTGTCACCGCGCGGGTCGAAGTTGTGGGTTCCCACCACACCGACCTGCTCATCCACCACCAGCGACTTGGCATGCAGGCCGGTGCGCAGCCCCGCATGCTTGAGCCGCACCGGCAGGCCACCCGATGACGCCAGCGGTGATGGCCGCCTGGCCTCGCTGACCGGCACCTGGTCCAGCCCACGCGCCGCCAGCCGCCGCGCCCGCAGGTTGGTCTTGGCCGTATCTGGCACGGGAGTCGTCGCCGCGGCATCGGCCGATGGCACCTCACCTGCATCCTCGTCATCGTCCAGCCCCGCACCCGTCTGACCCAGCTCCAGCGGTGCCTCGGCGGGGAACGGTTTGAACTCGTGGATCTCGAACCCAAAGTCGCGCAGATAACGGCGTTTGTATTTGTACGAAATGGCATACGCCATGAACGCATCGGTGGCGGCCAGGCTGTTGGTGGAGACCAGCACCCGCGGCGGGGACGGGCGCGCATGCAGCTGGCGGAACACCGCCTGGGCCGCCGGCGACAGCACCAGATACGGGGTTTGCAGCAGCACCTGCTGGCGCGCCTCGGCCACCAGGTCGAGCAGGCGGCGGCTGGCCTCGCCCACGGTCGCGTTCTGGGCCACCTCTGCATCCGATTCGCGGCGATGCTTGCGTGGCAGGTCGGCAATGAAGGACACCGCGCCAACCGGCAGCGCCGGATCGACGAACCGCGCCTTCAGCAGCGCCGCATCGTCCACTTCCGCCAGCAGGGCGCGCACCCGCTGCGGCTGCCGGAACGGGTGATGCGGCGGCGGGGGCGGGCCATTGCGGCGCAGGTAATGGGCCACATCGCCCAGCCGTTCGGCCGGCACGCTGCGGGGGGAGGTCCAGAACGCCTCGAAGTTGGCCGCCATGTCGGCCACCACCGGGCCGGCCAAGAGCAGGTCGCGGTCGCGGAAGTTGTACCCCTGGCCCCAGTCGTAATAGACGTCCTGATAGTTGCGACCGCCGACGATGCCGACCAGACCATCCACGACCAGAAGCTTGTTGTGCATGCGCCGGTTGAGCTGACGCCAGCAGCACAGCGAGGCCACCGCATACATCGGCAGCGGCAGACGGGCGCGATCCAGTACCGGGTTGTACAGGCGCAGCTCCAGATTGGCATGCAGCGAGGCCAGCGCGGCCAGGGTTTCCACCTTGCGCAGCGCGGCCAGTTGGTCGATCAGGATGCGTACCTTGACGCCGCGATAGGCCGCCGCCTCCAGCTCGTCCATCACCAGCTGGGCCGAGTCGTCTTCATCGAAAATGTAGGTTTGCAGATCGATGCTGTGCCGGGCACTGCGGATCAGATGGATGCGCAGCAACAGGGCGTCCGGGGCATGATCGAGAATGAGTGCACGGTGGCGCGGTGCCTGCGGCGTGGATGCCGCCCAGGTCTCACGCGCCATTGCGAGCACCGGCGAAGGCGTGGCACAGGCGTCGTCGCGGCTGCAGTCCACCTGGGTGCTGCGTGCGGCGGCGGCGATGCGTGCCGCGGTCTCATGCCGGTGCGGGCCGACGCTGGCGCATCCCGCCAACAGCAGACCCAGCCACAGCACCAGCCCGCGGAATAGCACCGCCGTGTTCACCCGCCGCTGCATGACCTCATGGCCACCAGAAGTGCACCAGCCGGGCGGTCCCCGGCTCGATCGGCTGACCCGGCGCACATTCCAGCACCGCGATCCCGGCCGGCGGCATCCCGCGGTACTCACCGGACTGACCGCTGTGCAGCAGGGCAGCCAGCCGCTCCAGCCCCGGGTTGTGGCCGATGATCAGCAGCCGCACCACCTCGGCGTGGGCTTCTGCCAACGCCGCCAGCGTGCCGGCCGTGGCGTCGTAGATGGCCGGCACCTCACGCACCTCCGCCCCTCCCAGATCCCCCAGACCGGCCAGGGTCTCGCGGGTGCGCCGGGCAGGCGAACACAGGATCCGCTGCGGCAGCCGCCCGTGCGCACGCAGCCAGTCCCCGGCCGCCGCCGCCTCGGCCCGCCCGATCGCCGACAGCGGGCGGTCGCGATCGTCCTGCCCGGGCGTGGCCGGCTCGGCGTGGGCGTGACGGAGCAGGATGAGTTCGCGCATGCAGCCTCCAGAGTCGGCGCTTCAAAGCCGCAGCCTACCGCAGGCGCTCCAGCGATGGGGAGACTGACATCGGCCGGCTGGAGTAGGCTAGCCATGCCCTGTTGCCGGCCTGCGGTGTATGTCCACGCTGATTTTTCACAACGGTTTCATCCTCACCGATCGCGGTTTCGAACCCGATACCTGCGTCGTGGTCGAAGACGGCCACATCGTCGCCGTCCTGCATGGCGATCCTCCGTCTGGCCCGCCCCGGATCGATCTTGCCGGCGGCTGGCTGGCGCCCGGCTTCATCGATGTCCAGGTCAATGGCGGCGGCGGTGTGCTGTTCAATGACGACCCCAGCGTCGCCACGATTGCCACCATCGGCCGGGCACACCGTCGCTTTGGCACCACCGGCTTTCTGCCCACACTGATCAGCGATACCACTGAAACGATGCAGCGGGCGATTGCCGCCACCCGTGCCGCCATCGCGGCTGGCGTCCCCGGGGTGCTCGGCATTCACCTGGAAGGCCCATACCTGGCGCCAGCTCGCCGCGGCGTCCACGATGCCCGCCACGTCCGGGTGCCGGATGCCGACGAACTCCAGCACATCACCGCGCTGGACACGGGCAAGACCCTGATCACCCTGGCACCAGAACAGGTGCCACTGACCACGCTGCACGCACTGCGCGCGCGCGGCGCCATCCTCAGTGCCGGGCACAGCGCGGCTACGTTGACGCAGGCGCAGGTAGCCTTTGCCGCCGGCATCCGCGGTGTCACCCATCTGTTCAACGCAATGCCACCCCTGCAGGGGCGCGAGCCTGGGCTGCTGGGCGCGGCGCTGGACGACGATGCGGTCTGGTGCGGGATCATCGTCGATGGCGTGCACGTGCATCCGGCCAGCCTGCGCGTGGCGGTGAAGGCCAAGCCACGCGGGAAGGTGCTTCTGGTCACCGATGCGATGCCGGTGGTGGGCAGCGACCACCCCGACTTCACCCTGTACGGCCAACCCATCACCGTCCGCGACGGCGCGCTGCGCACTGCCGACGGCACGTTGGCCGGCAGCGCCCTGGACATGGCGCACGCCGTCCGCAACACAGTGCACCTGCTGGGGCTGCCGCTGGACGAAGCCTGCCGGATGGCGGCGCAGTATCCGGCCGAGTTCCTCGGCCTCGGCGACCAGTATGGCCGCATCGCACCCGGCTACCGCGCCAATCTGGTCTGGCTGGATTCGGCATTGCAGGTGCGCGGTACCTGGATCGGCGGCGAGGGCGATCCGGACGCACCCTGCGCACGCTGCTGACCACAGCCATCCCGGCCAACCATGGGCGCTTGGTAGAATGCCGCCCTTCCCGGACGCCGCCCCGTGCGGCGTTTTTGCCATCTGCGGACCTCTGCCATGACCAGCACCGCCGAACTGTCCTCGCCCGAATCCGCCAAGTCGCTGCTGACCCACGACCTGCTGGACACCGACTACACCCTGGAAGACAAATACCGGCGGCGCACGGGCCGGGTGTATCTGTCCGGCGTGCAGGCGCTGGTGCGGCTGCCGCTGGTGCAGAAACTGCGCGACGAACGCGCAGGTCTCAACACGGCCGGTTTCATCAGCGGCTACCGTGGCAGCCCGCTGGGCGGATTCGATCTGGAACTGTGGCGCGCCCGGAAATACCTGGATGCCGCGTCGGTCCGGTTCACCCCCGGCCTCAACGAAGACCTCGGCGCCACCATGGTGTGGGGCACCCAGCAGGTCAATCTGTTCCCGGGTGCCAAGCACGACGGCGTGTTCGGCATGTGGTACGGCAAGGGCCCCGGCGTGGACCGCTGCGGCGACGTGTTCAAGCACGCCAATGCGGCCGGCACCTCGCGCTATGGCGGCGTGCTGGCGCTGGCCGCCGATGACCATGCCTGCCGCAGCTCCACCCTGCCGCACGGCAGCGAGGACGAGTTCGTCAGCGCGATGATGCCGATCCTCAACCCGGCCGGGGTGCAGGACATTCTCGACATGGGGGTGCTGGGCTGGGCGATGAGCCGCTACACCGGCCGCTGGGTGGGCTTCAAGACGATTGCCGAAACGGTGGAATCCTCCGCCTCGGTGGAAGTCGATCCGTTCGCGCTGGAGATCGTGCTGCCGGGCGATGACGAGTTCGCCATGCCGCCGGGCGGGCTCAACATCCGCTGGCCGGACCCGCCGATGGAGCAGGAGATGCGCCTGCACCGCTACGCGGTGAAGGCGGCGCAGGCGTTCGCGCGGGTCAATCGCATCGACCGCGTGGTGCTGGATTCTCCGCGCGCCCGCCTGGGCATCGTCACCACCGGCAAGAGCTACCTCGACGTGCTGCAGGCGCTGGAATACCTCGGGCTGGACGAGACCGCCTGCCGCGACATCGGCATCCGCGTGTACAAGGTCGGCATGACCTGGCCGCTGGAACCGCAGGGCATCGCCCGCTTCGCGCAGGGCCTCTCCGACATCGTGGTGGTCGAGGAGAAGAAGGCCTTCATCGAGCGCCAGATGAAGGAGCAGTTCTACAACTGGCCAGCCGCCTGGGGCGCGCGGCCATCCATCGTCGGCAAGTACGACGAAGCCGGCGAGTGGATCCTGCCCTCGACCGGCGAGCTGACACCGGCGACGATTGCCGGGGTGATCGGCCGCCGCATGCTGCGGCTGGGGCTGGTCGAGGGCGGCCAGGCTGAGCGCATTCAACAGGTCCTGCAGTGGATGGCGCAGAAGGAGGGCGAGCTGGCGCTGCCGCGCGCCAACTTCCCGCGCGTGCCGCACTACTGCTCCGGCTGCCCGCACAACACCAGCACCCAGGTGCCGGAAGGCAGCCGGGCGATGGCGGGCATCGGCTGCCACTACATGGTCACCTGGATGGACCGCCGCACCGACACCTTCACCCACATGGGCGGCGAGGGCGTCACCTGGGCCGGGCAGGCGCCGTTCACCGACACGCCGCACGTATTCCAGAACCTGGGCGACGGCACCTATTTCCACAGCGGCTCGCTGGCGATCCGCCAGGCGATCGCCGCCGGCGTGAATATCACCTACAAGATCCTCTACAACGACGCGGTGGCGATGACCGGCGGCCAGCCGGTGGACGGCGTCCTGACCGTGCCGCAGATCGCCCACCAGATGCGCGCCGAGGGCGTGCAGACGATCGCGGTGGTGTCCGACGACATCGACAAGTGGACGGACCCGTCGATTTTCCCGGCCGGCGTCACCTTCCACGACCGCCGCGACCTCGATGCCGTGCAGCGGCGGCTACGCGAGGTCAAGGGAGTGAGCATCCTGATCTATGACCAGGTCTGCGCCACCGAGAAGCGCCGTCGCCGCAAGCGCGGCAAACTGCCCGACCCGCAAAAGCGGATCGTCGTGAATTCGCTGGTGTGCGAGGGCTGCGGTGACTGCGGCGCCAAGAGCTTCTGCGTCAGCGTGCTGCCGAAGGAAACCGAATACGGCCGCAAGCGCGAGATCGACCAGAGCAACTGCAACAAGGACTACAGCTGCGTGGAGGGCTTCTGCCCCAGCTTCGTCAGCGTACACGGCGGCCAGCTGCGCAAAGGCAAGAAGGCGAGCGCGGCCGAACGCCTGGCCACTCTGCCGCTGCCGAACGTACGCACCGATCTTGCGCGTCCGTGGAACATCCTGATCACCGGCGTCGGCGGCACCGGGGTGGTGACCATCGGCGCGCTGCTGGGCATGGCCGGCCATCTGGAAGGCAAGGGCGCCACCGTGCTCGATCAGACCGGTCTGGCGCAGAAGGGCGGCGCGGTGACCACGCACGTGCGCATCGCCCGCTGCCCGGACGACATCCACGCCGTGCGTATCGCCGCTGGCGAGGCCGACCTGGTGCTGGGCTGCGACATGGTCGTGGTCAATGATTACTGGGCGCTGTCCAAGATCCGCGCCGGACGCAGCACGGTGGTACTCAACACTTACGAGGCGATGCCGGGCACCTTCACCACCCGCCCGGACCTGCAGTTCCCCGCCGCCGACATCGTGCAGGCCGTGCGCACTGCACTCGCCGGGCAGGAGCCGCTCATGGTGGACGCCACCCGGCTGGCGACCGCCCTGCTGGGTGACGCCATCGCCAGCAACCTGTTCATGCTGGGCTATGCCTGGCAGCAGGGGCTGGTGCCGATCTCGCTGAATGCGCTGATGCGCGCCATCGAACTCAATGGCGCCGCGGTGGAAATGAACAAGACCGCGTTCGCCTGGGGCCGACTGGCGGCGGTGGATCTGGAGGCCGTCGTCGCGGCCGCCGGCATCGTGCGCAATGTGCCGACCGCCGCGGAAGCCACGCCGCATACGCTGCCGCTGCTGGGCGCCACCAACAACGATGCCGGCGAATCCGGCCTGACCCCGCAGACCGCCGACCTGCGCGACGGCGACGCCCTGCGCCATGTGCCGGCCAGTCATCACGGCGAGGCGGGCATCTTCCCGGCCCTCGAGGATGCGCGCCTGTCGCGCTCGCTGGACGAGGTGATCGCGCGCCGCGCCGCTTTCCTCACCGACTACCAGAATGCCCGCTACGCGCGGCGCTATACGGATTTCGTGGCCCGCGTCCGCGCCGCGGAAACCGCGCGCGCGCCGGGTTCGACCGCATTGACGGAAGCCGTGGCCCGCTACTTCTTCAAGCTGATGGCCTATAAGGACGAGTACGAAGTGGCCCGCCTGTACACCAGCGGCGAGTTCATGCGCCGGATCGAGCAGCAGTTCGAAGGCGACTACACCCTGCGCTTTCACCTCGCTCCGCCGCTGCTGGCCAGGAAGAACGCGCAGGGCCAGCTGCAGAAGCGCGAATACGGCCCGTGGATGTTCACCGCATTCCGCGTGCTGGCCAAGCTGCGCTTCCTGCGCGGCACCCCGCTGGACGTGTTCGGCTACACCGCGGAGCGTCGCACCGAGCGCGCCCTGATCGACGATTACGCGCAGACCATCGGCGGCCTGCTGGAGACGCTCGATGCCGGCAACGTGGATCTGGCGGCCGAGATCGCCAGCATCCCCGAGCACATCCGCGGCTACGGCCACGTCAAGGAAGCGCACCTGCGCAAGGCGATGGCCCGCCAGGCCGAGCTGCTGAAGGAGTGGAACAACCCGCTGCGGATCGTGCAGGCGGCCTGACCCAGGCAGCGTCCGGGCGGTGTCCCAGGCGGCGCCGGCCGACATCGCAGGGTCCACCCCAAAGGAAACGGCCCGCTGACGCGGGCCGTTTCCATCTGCGCAACGCCGTCTGCCGGTCAGTTCACGTTGACCGCGCTCCACGCCGCGGCCACCGCGTTGTACTCGGGCGAACCATTGCCATACAGGGCGGCAGCGGCATTCAACGTCGCGGCGCGGGCGCCGGCGTAGTTGGTGCTGCTGGTCATGTAGGTGGTGATCGCCTTGTACCAGATCGCGGCGGCCTTGGCGCGACCAATCCCGACCAGCGAAGTATTGCCGTTGCACACCAGCGCGGCCGGGGTCAGGTTGGCCCAGGTGCCAGGACCGAAGCCCGCCGGCACCACCGCGCCTTCCGCCAGCAGGTAGAAGAAGTGGTTGGCCGGGCCGGAGCTGTAGTGCACGTCGATGCTGCCGATGCCGTTGTAGTAGCAGTCCTTGGAAACGCCATCCAGGCTCGGCTTGAACATCCAGCGGATCGCCTTGCTCAGGTTGGCGTTGTTCGGGAACAGCTCCTCGCCGATCACGTAATCCGGCGTGTCCTCCGGATTGTTGGCGTAGAACTCGACCATGGCACCGAAGATGTCGGAGTTGGCCTCGTTCAGGCCGCCGGACTCGCCGCTATAGGTGAGGTTGGCAGTGCGGCTCATCACGCCGTGGCTCATCTCGTGGGCGGCCACGTCCAGCGCCACCAGCGGATAGATGCTCGCGCCATTGTCGCCGTCGCCGAAGGTCATGCAGAAGCAGGAATCGCTCCAGAACGCATTGGCGTAGTTGCGCCCGTAGTGGACGCGGCTGATGGCACCCTTGCCGTCATTGGCAATGCCGTCGCGGCCAAAGGTGTTCTTGTAGTAATCCCAGGTAGTGGCCACGCCGTAGTGGGCGTCCGCGGCCACGGTCTGGGAATTGGAGAGCAGGTTGTTGCCCCAGACGTTGGTGCTGCTGGTGAACACCGTGCCCATGCCGGAGGTCTTCATCGCCATGTTGTGGGTGGCGCCGCCGCCGCGGGTGGTGTCCACCATCTGGTAGCTACTACCGCTGCACTGCGCGGTGTTGATCACGACGTTGGCCAGGGTCAGGGTCTTGCCGGTGCCCACGGCCGGCGTGGTGCAGGTGCTGCTGCCGCCCGGGCCCGGCTTGGCGGTCTGGATGCCGTCCCATTGGTTGAGGATGCGGCCGCTGTTGGCGTCCACGATGTAGTGCATCTCGGTCGGGGTCTGGTCGGCCTTGATCCCGTTGAACACCACTTCATGCGCCAGCACCGGGGCGATGCCCGCGGCGTAGACCACGGTGCGCGCGCTCGGCGCGCCGAGGAAATGGGTGCCGAAGTGGGCGCCGGCTTCGACGATCGCCTGGTCGCGGCTGATGCGAGCAGTCAGGCCTGGACGCGCCGCACTGGACAGGGTCTGGCTGATTCCGCTCAGGCGGCCATTGCGCGAATGCACGACCATATCGCCACCGATCACCGGCAGGCCGTTGTAGGTGCGGTCATAGCGCACGTGCTCGGTGCCGTCGGCATCGACGATCACATCGCGCACGACGAGGGCATCGCCTGCCGCCTTGCGGGCAAGGGTGGCGTGGCTGCCGACCAGAGCATTGGCGCGGGCGACCACCGCGGATTTCTGGAGCGCCGCCGCATCGGCCGGGGCCGCGGTCACGGCGAGGGTGGAGGCGATGGCGAGGCACAACAGACTTGCTTGGACTTTCATGACGCATTCTCCGTGGTGATCGAACCCGCCGCGACCCCCGCGGCGGGAAGGGGTGTATTGCGCTTGTGAGGGGCGACGTCCCTGCCACTCGCCGCGGCCGCCGGCGCCCTCAGGCGGACCGGCGGTTGCAGGACGGCGTCGTCGAAGTACGACACGCGCAGCGGCAGGCCGCGTGGTGAATATCCGATGAACACGGCATCGAAACCGTGCTCTACCGCACGTTTATAGGCTGCGGCGATCTTCGGATTTTCGATTTCCAGCAGGATGCCCAGGCTTTCCGGCGTCTTCAGGCCGGCGTTGTAGTCGTGCAGCACCTGCTTGCAGCGCAGGAAGAAGTCGCGGATGTATCCCCGCCCGCGCAGCTGCGGGGCGAAGAACTGGCGGTAGTAGTACGTGGGCTGGCGCAGCCGCGGCAGCACCTTCAGCACCGCGGTGCCGACCCCGCACACCGCGCCCGCCTCGTCGCGCGCGATGCAGACCAGCTGCTGTGCGCGTGCCCGCGCGACCGCCTCGTCAGCGATCGCCTTGTGCTCGCGCCAGAACGCGACCACCTCCTCGGTCAGCGCCGGGGTCACCTGCTTCCAGACCGGGATGATCTCGACCTTCACTTCTTGCCGCCCTTGCTCACGTCCTGCTGCGGCGCCAGCGCCTGCACCAGCTTCACGTATTCGGAGAAGTCGAGCTTGCCATCGCCATTGGCATCGAAGCGGGCCAGCGGCGGCGCGGCCTTGCCGGCCTGCTTGATCAGCACCAGGTTGCCGTATTCGCTGGCATCGATGGCGCCGTCGTGGTTGGCATCGAGCGTCGCGAACTGCCGGCGCAGCGCCTGCTCCACCCGCAGCGCGGCCTGCATCTGCTCCCAGCCGGCGCGGAACTCGACCAGCGACAGCTGGCCATCCCCGTTCTTGTCCCAGGCCTTGAAGGTCGCAGCCACCGGATCGGGCTTGGCGGCAGTGGCAGCCGGCGCGGGCGCGGCCGGCTTGGTCTGCGCCTGCAGCAGCGCCGCCGGCAGCAGGCCGGCCAGCAGCAGGGCGAGGGAACGCACTCGGCTCATGCGACGGCCGCCTCCACGGGGATTTCGGATTCGAAGGTGATGAGGTCGCGGATCTCGTTGGTGCGCAGGCCGATCATCATCGGGTGCTTCACGTTGGGCAGGAAGCTGATGTCGAAGATCTCGGTGATGTCGCCGTCGAACCGGATCCAGTTGGTGACGTCGCCATTGGCCAGCGACACGATCTGCACCCCGCACCACGGTTCGGCGTCGCGCTTCTTCAGCTCTTCGTCCAGCTGCAGGCCCTCGAAGCGCTGGTTGCGCGGCTTCGACAACCCCACCGCGGCGACGTTGCCGATGATCGACAGCCCGCGCGCGAAGCCTGGCACGAAAGCATGCGGCACGAACGCCTTCTTTTCGAAATCGACCCAGCCCAGATAGCCGGTGCCGGCGTTGAGCAACCACAGCCGGCCGTTGTGCCAGCGTGGCGAATGCGGCATCGACAAGCCTTCGCACACGATCTCGTCGGTCTGCACGTCGATCACCACACCGCCGTCGCGACGGCGCTCGCGCCAGCCGTCCACGCTGTCGCTGCGGCTCACGGCGGTGACGTACCTGGGCTCGCCGTCCACCATCGCCAGGCCGTTGAGGTGGCAGCGGTCTTCCGGGGCCAGCTTGCTGATGAACTTCGGCTTCCAGATCGCCTTGAAGCTGTGGGTCGGGCTGAGCTCGGCCAGGCAGGAATACTTGGTGTTGACGAACACCACCCGGCCGTCCTTGCGGATGCCCAGCTCGTGGATGTCGAGATCGCCGATGGTCTGCGCGTTGCGCGGCACGTAGCACTTGTCGAACTGGCCGTGGATGACCTCGTTCGGGCGCAGCACGTTCTCGAACCGCCACAGCTGGTACAGGCCGCCCAGGTAGATGCGCTGGGCGTTGCCGACCACGCCCATCGCGCGCTCGAAGATGCGCTCGAAGAACGATACGCGGCCTTGCCGGTCGCTGCCCACCAGATAGATGCGGCCGGTCTGGTAGGAGGTGATCGCCAGCGACAGCCGGTGCTGGCCGAGCCAGCCGGCAAGGCCGCGCGAGCAGCTCTTCTCGACTCGCAGCTGGGTGAGATCGCGCGGGGTCTGCACCTGCGGCGCCGGCGCGGCGCTTGCCGATGGCGCGGCCGGGGCGGGCGCAGAAGATTCACGGACAAGAGCGTCCAGACCGGTTTCGAGCTCGGGCTTGTCCTGGTTGGACTGGATCTGGGAGTCGTTCTGCGGGTTGTTTTCGTTGGACACGTGTTTTCCAGACTGCAAGGGCCCGGCCCGGGCCCGGCGTCATGCCAGGCCCGGTGCCGCGGCGATTACCAGGAGTAGCGCAGGTTGGCCTGGGCGCCGACCACGCGCTTGTACGGGCCGCCATCGTTCCAGCTGGCGCTGAAGGTCATGCCAAAGCCGCCCTTCTGCATCCCCACGCCGAGTTCGGCCATCGCGCTGGTGCCCTTCACGCTGGTGCTGCCGCTGAACACATTGGCCACCGTGTAGGTGCTGGTGCCGCTGAAATCATGCACTGCGCTGAGGGTGGCGTATGGCATCCAGCGCACGTCGCCGGAGAGGAAGGTCTTGTTCAGCTCCAGGCCGAGGCGGCCGCGCTCGAAGGTACCGCCATGCATGACCAGGGTGTCCAGCGCGCCCGTGTAGGTGGCGTCCTCGACCTTGGTGCGGGTGTACTGCGCCTGCGGCACCAGGTTGAAGCTTCCCATGTTCCACTCGTATCCGGCTTCCAGGCTCATCGCATTGACATGGGTGCGGCTGGACATGGTGCCGGCCGAGGTGGACAGGTGGATGTCCGGGGCCATCTGGCGGGCGCTGAAGTCCACATACCAGCCGTTCGGCACGTACCAGGTCAGGTAGCCACCCACCGTCATCGCATGCATGCGGCTCTGGCCGACTCCGCCGCCGGTCAGACGCTGACGGCCATCGGCGCTGCCCAGCACCAGGCCCGCGTGGAAGTTGCCGTACAGGTTGGCGTTGATGCCGACCTCGCGACCCCAGCTGGCGGTATCGAAGTCGAAATAGCCGCCATTGCCGAAGTTGCTGGCGTGCTTCTGCGACACATCGCCCTGGTCGGCATACACGCGGACGAAGGCGCTCATCACCTTGCCGGCATCACCGTACGGATTCACGCCCAAGCGCTGGCGGAACGTGCCCACCTGCGCGTTCATGAAGCCGGCCATGCCGGAGGCGGTGGACGCACCCAGCGAACCGCTGTCGCTCAGACCAGTGACCGCCATGCTGATCGAGAGCACGTCATTGCTGGTGTTGGCGCTGTTGATGGCGCTCTTGACGCCCAGGCCCAGGGTCAGGAAGTTGGCGTTCGCGTTGTAGCCGATGAACTGGCCGGCCACGAAATTGCCCGCCGCCGAGGTGCCAGTGACGTTGGTGAACGGGATGTCGGTGATCGCTGCGCTCGGCAGCCCGGCGAACTTCACGTTCACCGTCTGCTTGGCCGTGCTGGCGACGTTTCCGTTCACCACCAGCTGGTCGGCGGTATTGGTGTTGAGATCGACGTCGATGTTCATCGTGCCGACCCCGGCCAGGGTGCCGTCCAGGGTCAGGCTGTCGGTGGTGACGCCGTTCTGGAAGTCCACCAGGCCGGTGTTGCTGAAGGTGCCAGCGTAGGTGTCGATGCTGTTGCTGCCGATCACCTGCAGGGTGCCGGTGTTGTTGAACACATTGATCTCACTGGCCAGCGGAACCAGCGGCACCACCCCCATGGTGATGCTGCTGCCGTTGCGCAGCTGGATCAACCCGGCGTTGTTGATCGTGTCATCGCCGGCGCCGAAGCGAATGCGACCGCCGTTGAGCAGGATCTTGCCGCCTGCGGCGTTGTTGAGCACGTCGTTGCCATCCCCGAACGAGGTGTACGTCGTGCTGCCGACATCCCACACGCCGCCGGATGTGTTGTTGAACACGTCGTTGCCGCCGTGTAGGGAGATCGCGCCCAGGATCCGCCCGCTGTTGTTGATGGTCTCGACCGCATCGCTGCCGACCACCGCGAACGCATAGCCGTCTGGCCCATCCGCGCTGATCACGCCGCCCGTCAGGTTGTTCAGCGTGTTGCTGCCGTTCACGTTTTCCAGCAACACGCCGGCGTTGTAGATGCCACCGCTGGCATGGATGATGCCGGCATTGTTGACCACCACATTGCCATCGTGACCGGCGGCATGCACCCCGATCGCCGCGCTACCGCCGGAGGCCTCGACATGGCCGGTGGCGGAATTGCTGACGGTCGCCGTGCCGGACGCGCTGTAGGCCAGCACGCCTTGTGCCTGGGTGTTGCTGCCGCCTGTCGTCGCCGTGATGTTGCTGCTGTTGCTGACGGTGACATTGCCGTACATCGCGCTGGCATTGATGCCCGTGGCCATCCCGGTCGCCGTCGCAGTGATGCTGCCGCCGGTATTGCTGACCAGGGTGCCATTCATCGAGACCGCCTCGATGCCGGTCGCGGCGTAGTTGCCCTCCACGCTGATGTTGCCGCTGTTGCCCGCCTGCGCGATGTCGCCGCGCACGAACATGCCGTACGCCGAATAGCCGGTGTAGTTGCCGCCCGGGAAATCGGTGGCGTGGATGCTGCCACTGTTGACCGCGGTGGCGGTGCCGTTGTCGGCGCGCGCGAACACGCCCACCGCGACGTTGCCGCCGGTGGCCACATCGATGCTGCCGCTGTTGCTGACGCTGGCATCGCCCTGCAGCGCGACCGCGAACACGCCGGCGGACTGGCCGTAGGCATAGCCTTCGATGCTGCCGGCGTTGTTGACCATCACGTCGCCCTGGCTGGACACGGCCAGGATGCCGAAACCACGGCCCAGGTAGGAGTAGAACCCGATGTCCGCGCCGGCCTGGTTGCTGACCATCGCATCGCCGGTGCCCGCTGCGGCGTACACGCCGAACGCGTACTTCTGGCCATTGGCATACAGCGAACCGCCGTTGACCACGGTGACGTCACCCAGTGCGCGCGCATCGACGGCGGTCGCCTGATACTTGCCGGTGACGTTGACCGCACCGTAGTTGCCCACCGCGGCATTGCCGTTGGCGGAGAACGCCGTAATGCCGTTTGCGGGATCCATCAGAGAGGTGTTGACGACCTCCAGATCGCCATGGTTGACGATGGTGGCATCGCCTGCGAACGACAGCGCCGCAAGGCCGGTCGCCGCACCTTTCGAATCGACACTGACGACACCGTCATTGCGGATGAAGGCATCGCCATCGGCCGAGGCAAACACGCCGTAGGCGCCGTACCCGTACTTGTTGGCCTGACTGACCGTCAGATTGCCATCGTTGTATACCCCCACCATACCGCCGGTGCCACTGGCCACGGCGGTGATGCCATTGGCGCCGAATGCCCCGCTGGCGGTGATGTTGCCGCTATTGTCCACCACCACGACCGCACCGGCGCCATTGCTGCTGACGTTGATGCCGTTTGCGAGCTGGGTGCCGTAGTAGTAGGTGTTGCCGCTGTAGCTATCGTAGTAGCTGGCCAGCCCGCTGCCGGAGACGATATCGCCGCTGTTGACCACCACCGCGTTGCCGGCCGACTGCACGAAGATGCCGTCGGTGTAGCCGCCTTCCACCGAGATTGCGCCGCTGTTGGTCACGCGCACGCCGTAGCTGCCGCCGGTGGCATAGATGCCGAAGGCCTGGCCGCCATTGGCATAGCCCAACGAATTGCCGTAGTAATCCACCGCCTGCTGGAACGGCATCGTGTAGGCGGTGATGTCGCCGCTGTTGGTGACGCGTGCGTACGCGGTGCCCTGCGCCTCGATGCCCGCGCCCCAGGCATAGCCGCCCGCGGTCAGCGCACCGGAATTGTCCACGTCCACCACGTAGCCGGAGGCGAAGATGGCGTCGGCGATGCCGCTCCCCGAATAGGCGGTAATGGCGCCGGTGTTGTGCACGCTGGCCATGCCGTAGACGCTGTAGGCGTACAGGCCGATCGCAGCGGAATAGCCATCCGCCGACACCGTGCCGCTGTTGTTCACCGCCGCGTCCATGCCGCGCGCGATCACGCCATAAGCCACGCCGCTGTTCGAGTAGGCCTGGACGCTGCCGCTGTTGTCGACGCTGGCCATGCCATTGTCGGCGCGCGCGAACACGCCGACCGCCGCGCTGCTTCCGCTGTAGGCGGTGATGCTGCCGCTGTTGTCGACGCTAACGTCGCCATAGCTGGACACCCCGAACACGCCCACCGACTGCCCGCCGACGTAGGTCACGATCTCGCCGCTATTGTCGATCGCGACATTGCCGTTGGTGCTGACGCCGAGGATGCCGAACGCGGTGCCGCCATATCCGCCGCTGTAGGTGGCATAGATCGTGCCACTGTTGTCCACGACCACGTCGCCATTGCCCGACTGGGCGCGAATGCCATAGGCGCGCCAGGCATCGACCATGATGTCGCCACTGTTGTCGGCGGTCGCACCGGTCAGGCCGCCCACGTCCATGCCGACGCCGATGTACTTGGTGGTGACATCGATGCTGCCGCTGTTGCTGGCCATCGCGCCGCCGTTGCCGGAGAACGCGACCACGCCGTAGGCGTTGTAGCCCAGGAACGCCGTCGAATCGACCGAGATGTCGCCCGAGTTCACGACGCTGGCATCACCGGCGAAGGACAGCGCAACCGCGCCCGCAGCCGCACCCGCCGAGTTCACCGTGATCGAGCCGGAGTTGGTGATCAGCGCATCGCCGTCCGCCGACACGAAGATGCCATTGGCGCCATAGCCGTACTTGCTGCCCTGAGCAACCGTCAGGTTGCCGCTGTTGTCCACGCTGGCGGTGCCGCCGAGGCCGCTGGACACCACCGAGATGCCGGTGGCGCCGTAGTAGCCGAACGCGGAAATATCGCCGCTGTTGGTGATGTCGACCGCCGCGCCGACCCCGCCGCTCATCGCATCGATGCCGGTCGCAAGCGCGCTGTAGTAGCTGCCGGCATACACGTAGCCGGCGGTGATGTTGCCGCTATTGCCCAGCGTGATGCTGCCGCCGGCGGAGCTGGCGTAGATGCCGGTGGCGTAGTAGCCCTGGGCCTGGATATTGCCGGTGTTGGCGATGCTCACCCCGGCATCGCCGGTGGTATAGATGCCGAACGCATGCGCGCCGCCAGCGCGCGCATACGCCGTGATATCGCCGTCGTTCTGCACGCTGGTGGCGCCGGTGCCCTGCGCCTCGATGCCCGCCGCCCAGGTATTGCCGTTGGCAACCAGCACGCCGCTATTGACGATGCCGACATCCGCGCCCGAGGCGAAGATGGCGTCGGCCAGGCCATTGACCGAGATCGCGGTGAGATCGCCGCTGTTGGTGATGCTGGTGTTGCCGTACAGCGAATAGCCGTACAGGCCGATGGCGTTGCCATAGACGGTGTAGGCAAACACCGGGCCGGCGTTGCTGATGGTGACGTCTCCGGCCCCGCTCAGCGCGTTGACGCCGAATGCACCGAAGCGTCCCACAGCCGTGATATTACCCGTGTTGTCGATGCTGACGCCCGTCTTGCCGTTGGTGCTGATGCCGAAGGCAACGCCCTGCCGGCTGACCGCAGTGATGTCGCTGGCGCTATCCACGATGACATTCCCGGCAGACGCCGCGGCGTTGATGCCCATCGCGGTCCCGTTGGCGTAGGCAGCGATGCGGCCGCCTGCGTTGTATACCGAGGCGACGCCGGCGGGGGCGGTGACTTGCGCCAACTCGCCGACGGCGGCCGTATCGCCGCGGGCGACGATATTGCCGTTGTTGGACACCTCGGCATGCGCGCCCGAGGCGACCACACCAAAAGCCGCACCGGACGCGAGGCTGGTGGCGTAGATGTCGCCGGTGTTGTCGATGCTCGCGGTGCCGCTGCTGGCGATTGCAAACACGCCGCGGGCAGTGCTGTTGGCGGAGGTGACATTGATCGTTCCGCCATTGCTGACGTCGATGTCGCCCTGCGGCGCCTGCGCCAGGACGCCATACGCCTGCGCCGAGGCCAGGCCGCCGATGTAGCCCTGGTTGTCGACCACGATGCTGCCATCGGCGGCATAGGTCCACACGCCCCAACCGCGGCCGGCGGCGGAGAAGAACTCGATGGCGCCATTGGCATCGTTGTTGACCGTGATGTCGCCACCGTTGGCCAGCGCGTACACGCCCATCGCCAGGGTGCGGCCGCGTGCGTAGATGCCGCCGCTGTTGCTGATGGTGATATCACCGCCGCCGGACACCGCCTTGATGCCGTTGGCGCGTCCGCTCAGGCCGGAACCCGCATTGGCGATGGCGCCGATGTAACCGCTGTTGTCGACGGTCAGGTCGCCATAGCCGCTGATGTCCACGCCGCTGGCCACGCGCGCGCCGGTGGCCTTCACGAACCCGGAGTTGTCCACCGTGGCGCTGCCGTAGCCGCCGGCGGCGAGGATGCCGGTCGGCGTCACTGAGGTACTGTTGATGTTGCTGGAAACGATGACGCTGCCAGAATTGGAGACCGATGCTTCGCCGGTGGTGGACAGCGCGGCAAGGCCGAACGCCGGACCGCGCGAGGTGACCGTGATGTCGCCGGAGTTGTTGATTTCCGCGAGCGCGTCACCGGCGGCCAGGATGCCGTAGCCGCCGTAACTGGTGATGGTGCGGTTCTGCTGGACCACGATGTCGCCATCGTTGTTCACCACCGCGCTGCCGCCGACCCCGGACGCCACCGCGGAAATGCCGGTGGCACCGTACACCGCCGCCGCGTGGATGTAGGCGCTGTTGTCGACCTGCACCACCGCGCCGCCGCCATTCGAGGAGGCGTAGATGCCCCACGCCAGCGCGCTGCCGGTGATGGTGCCGGCATCGATGCTGCCGCCGGCGTAATTGGTGATGGCGACATCGCCACCGGATTCGGCGTGGATGCCGGTCGCGTAGTAGCCGCGCGCGGTGATGTTGCCCGCGTTGACCACGCTGGCGCTGGCATCGCCCGTGGCATAAATGCCGTAGGCCAGACCACCGTAGCCCGCCGTCGCGGTGATGCTGCCGGTATTGGTGACGGCCACGCCGTTGCCGGCCTGCGCCTCGATGCCCGCCGCCCAGTTGTCGCCAGTGGCGGTGATGGCACCGGTATTGATCACCGTCACGTCATTGCCGGAGGCGAAGATACCGTCGGCCAGGCCGTATGGCGCATCGGCCACGATGCTGGCCGCGTTGGTGATGGCCACATTGCCGGCCAGCGCGTAGCCATAGATGCCGATCGCGTTGCCGTAGTCAGAGTGGACGCTGATCGCACCCAGGGCCGCGTTGAGGATATTGACGTTGCCGGTGTCGCTATAGCCGCTGATGCCGTAGACATCGCCAGCCTGGTTTTCGATGATCGGAGCGTTGTTGACGATGTTGACGTCGCCGACGTAGTGCTGGCTGATCAGCGTGGCCACCGGCCCGCCCATACCGCCCGGCGCAAGCAGCGGCACCACGGTGAGATCGTGTACCGGCGCCACATCGAGGATCGAACGCTCGATCCGCAGCGTGTGTGCGGTGCTGGCCACATGCCCGGCGGCAGCAGCATTGCCGCCCAGGCCGATCGCCAAGGTCAGCGCCGACGCTGCCAGCGCCGAACGCACGGCCCGTGTCACCGGCGCCAGCTTGATGCGGCGCTGGCCGCACACCTTGCCCATCTTCCCGGCACTGCGAATCTTGCTCATGGTCAATCCCCATTCCTTGCGTGACTGTTGCGGGCAATGCGCACAGCGGCAGGCCGTGGCACCCCTTTTAAACCCCTACGGCATGCCCCGCGACCCCGGCGGGCGCATGTCTGAGGGTGCCTTATCGCCGCTTCACGGGTGTTCTGTCAACCCGATCACGGTTCGATATGACGTTCGGCCTAGCAATTAATAAAACTGAATGGGGAATGCCGGCCTCCCGACGCCACCTGCACTGCTCCCTCTCACCTCGTCCGGGCGGTTTCTGGAATAATCCAGCCCTGATATGGCCAACATGGTCATGACCTGTGGGGGCAATGTGCGCGCTTACGACCTGGCTTTCCTGAAACGGTTTTCGATGGTGATTGCGTTCCTGGTGCTGGTGGCACTGGTGCTGGCGCTGTTCGCCCATCATCTGAACAGCAAGGTGCAGTACCCGGCCGATCCAGTGGCCAAACAGAAGACGCTGGAACGGATCGCCCCGGTGGGTGCGGTCTATGCCGGCGCGACCGGGGCCGCCGAACAGGCTGCGGCCGCGGCCGCCGCAGTGGCCGCCGCCGCCGCCAACGTCCCGTTTGGCGGTCGCACCGACGGCGCCGAGATCTTCAACAACGGCCCCTGCACCGGCTGCCACACCAACGGCGTCGGTGGGGCGCCCAAGCTCGATGCCGCGGGCATCGGTGCACGGGTGGCGCAGCAGGGCATCGACGAGCTGGTGAAGAAGGCCATCTCCGGCTTCACCGGGACGGCCGGGGTGATGCCGCCCAAGGGTGGCAACCCGGCACTGACCGACGAGCAAATCCGCGCGGCGGTCGAGTACATGGTGGCCCAGAGCAAGAAGTAAGCCGCCCGGCGGTTGCCATTGAACGCCGCCTGCGGGCGGCGTTTGCATCTTGGGCTGGCACCTTCTTGCTTTACTGCAGCCACGTCAGCAGCCTGTCCGCATGAACGCATTCCCTGACAGCCTCCCCGGTCCGGCCGGGCGGATCGAGATCGCCTTCGAAGCGGCTGAACCGCCGGCACGCCCGGCGCTGGCGATCGTCTGCCATCCACTGCCCACCGAAGGCGGCAGCATGCATAACAAGGTGGTGACGATGACCGCGCGCGCCCTGCGCGAGTGCGGGCTGGCCACCCTGCGCTTCAACTTTCGCGGGGTGGGGGCGTCCACCGGCACGTTCGACCACGGCCGCGGCGAGCTGGATGACCTGCGCGCAGTGGCGGCATGGGTACGCCAGCGCTTCCCCGACCACGACCTTTGGCTGGCCGGGTTCAGTTTCGGCGCATGGATATCGCTGCGCGCGGCGGAGGAACTGCGCGCAGCGGCCCTGATCAGCATCGCCCCGCCAGTGGGTCGACGCTGGGATTTCCAGACCATCGCGCCCCCCACCATGCCGTGGCTGGTCATCCAGGGGCTGGCCGACGAGATCGTGTCGGCCGCGGCGGTGCGCGCCTGGGTGCTTTCGCTGCCGCAGCCACCGCGTCTGGTGGAGATGCCCGACACCAGTCACTTCTTCCATCGCAAGCTGATGGATCTACGCGCGGTCATCAAGCACGAAATCCGCGACTGGCTGCCAGCGCCAGCCACGCCATGACCCTCTCCCCGCTTCCCTCGCAGCGCTATGCCGAAGGCGTCGCCCGCGGCGACTGGCAGGACGATCCGGCACAGCATCGCGCCCTGGCCGCGCTGGATCGCCTGCATCGCGAGCTGACGGCGCCAGCGCCCGCATCGCATCGGGTTGCGCGCCTGCTCGGCCGGGCTCGCCCGCCGCACGTGCGCGGCCTGTACCTGTGGGGTGGGGTCGGGCGTGGCAAGACCTTTCTGATCGATCTGTTCTTCGCCGGCCTGCCGCTGGCACAAAAACGCCGCACCCATTTCCACCGTTTCATGCGCAGCGTGCACGAGGCGCTACGCGCCCATGCCGGTGAACGCGACCCGCTGGCAGTGATCGCCCGCGACTGGCGCCACACCCTGCGGGTGCTGGTGCTGGACGAGTTTTTCGTCAGCGACATCGGCGACGCCATGCTGCTTGGTCGCCTGCTCGACCGGCTGTTTGCCGAAGGCGTGGTGCTGGTCACCACCTCCAATACAGTGCCCGGCGAGCTGTACAAGGACGGCCTGCAACGCGCCCGCTTTCTGCCGGCGATCGACCTGATCGAACGCGAGTGCGAGGTGGTCGAACTGGTCAGCGCCACCGACTACCGGTTGCGCGCACTGACCCGTTCTCCGGTGTATCGCACGCCCCTGGACGCAGGCGCCGACGCCTGGCTGGAAGAACGCTGGCAGGCACTGGGCGGCGCGGATGCGCAGCGCGAAACGCAGCTTCTCATCGACGACCGGCCGATCCCGGTGCGTGCGCTTGGCCACAACATGGCCTGGTTCGATTTTGCGGCCCTGTGCGAAGGCCCACGCGGCACCACCGACTACATCGAAATCGCACGCGAGTTCCACACCGTGCTGCTCGGCGGCATCCCTCGCTTCGATGCGTTGCAGGACGATGCCGCACGGCGTTTCGTCAATCTGATCGACGAGCTGTACGATCGCCACGTCAACCTGGTCTGCACCGCTGCCGCCGAGCCGATGGCGCTGTATGCGGGTGATGCGCTCTCGGGCGCGTTCGAACGCACCGCCTCGCGTCTGATCGAGATGCAGTCCACCGACTACCTGGCCCATCCCCACCACAGCGAATGACGACACACGCCCCCACCGACTCCCCGCTTGGCCGGCACACCCACTACCCGGATCGCTACGACCCTGGCCTGCTGTATCCGGTGCCGCGGGCACCGGCGCGGGCGGCACTGGGGATCGACGCGGCCGCTCTGCCGTTCATCGGCCATGACCGCTGGCAGGCGTTTGAACTGTCGTGGCTGGATCTGCGCGGTAAACCCTGCGTGGCCTGTGCCACCCTGTGGGTGCCGGCGACATCACCGGCGCTGATCGAATCCAAATCGCTGAAGCTGTATCTGAACTCGCTCAATGCCCATCGCTTCCCCGATGCCGAGGCCGTGCGCGCCTGCATCGAAGCCGACCTGAGCGGCGCGGCGGGCGCGCCGGTGCAGCTGATGTTTTCGTTGCCGCCATTCGAGACCGCAGCGCCGGGCGAGTCCATCGACGTCCTGGACGTCACCATCACCTCCTATGGGCCACCGGACGCATCGCTTTTGCAGGCGGATCCAGACACCATCGTCGAGGAAACCCTGACCAGCGCGCTGTTGAAGTCCAACTGCCCGGTGACCGGCCAGCCGGACTGGGCGGATGTCTGCATCCGCTATCGCGGCCCGCGCATCGACCGCGCCAGCCTGCTGCGCTATCTGGTCAGCTTCCGCGAACACGCCGGCTTTCACGAACAGTGCGTGGAGCAGGTCTTCGTCGATCTCATGGCCCGCTGTGCACCCCAGCGGCTGTCGGTGGAAGCGCGCTACACCCGGCGCGGCGGATTGGACATCAACCCCTGGCGTGCCACCCCCGGCGATACGCCGCCGCCGCCACGCCGCACCTTGCGGCAATGAACCCGGCGCGCGCGCGACCGCTGCTGCTGGCCGCGCTGCTGGCGGCCTGCCAGCAGCGCCCGGCACCGGCCGTGCCGCCGCCACCCGTCGCACCGCCGCCCCTGCCGGCACCCAATGGCTTGCACGTGGCCGCGCTGACCCTGGGCAATGCACTGGACGCGCAGGGCCGGGTGGCGACCCCGCAGGTGCGCTTTGCGGCGGGCGATACCTTTCATGTCAGCGTCGATCTGGCCGGCACGGATGCCGCCGAGCACGTGCTCGACCTGCGCTGGCACTACCTCGACACCCGCCAGCAAATCCTGGAAGAACGCAAGCGCATCAATGGTCACAACGAGCGGCATGTGCATTTCCAGCTCGCCAAACCGGATGGTTGGCCGCCCGGCCAGTACCGGCTGGAGCTGCGGCTGGACGGCCAGCTCGTGCAGGCGCGGCAGTTCGACGTGGTGCCGCCAGCGGCCCCACATTCCGGCACCTTGCGCAATGCGCGACAATGACGGCTTTCCCGCGTCCGTGAGCCGCCATGTCCACCATCGTCTATACCCTGACCGACGAGGCACCGTTTCTTGCCACTGCCAGTTTTCTTCCCATCGTGCAGGCCTATGCCGGGACTGCCGGCGTGACCGTGGAAACGCGCGACATTTCTCTGGCGGGGCGCATCCTCGCCCAGTTCCCCGAACGGCTGGGTGACCGCGCGGTGCCTGATGACCTGCGCGAACTGGGTGCGCTGGCCAAGACGCCACAGGCCAACATCATCAAGCTGCCCAATATCAGCGCCTCGATCCCACAGCTGAAGGCCGCCATCCGCGAGTTGCAGGCGCAGGGCTATGACCTGCCCGACTATCCGGACACGCCGCAGAACGACGCCGAAAAAGACATCAAAGCACGCTACGACCGGGTCAAGGGCAGTGCCGTCAACCCGGTGCTGCGCGAAGGCAACTCCGACCGGCGCGCTCCCAAGGCGGTCAAGGCCTATGCCCGCACGCATCCGCACCGGCTGGCCGCGTGGACGCCGGACAACCAGGCCCATGTGGCGCACATGCAGGAGGGTGATTTTTACGGCAGCGAACAGTCCTGCGTGATGCCTGCCGCCGGTCAGGTGCGCATCGAGTTCGTCAGCCACACCGGCAGCCGTTTCCCGCTGCGGGCACCGGTGGCGGTGCAGGCCGGCGAAGTCATCGACGCCAGCACCATGCAGGCCGACCGCCTGGCGGCGTTCATCGATGCCCAGATCGAAGATGCCCGCGCCCGCGGCGTGCTGTTTTCGCTGCACCTGAAGGCGACCATGATGAAGGTCTCCGACCCGATCATGTTCGGGGTCGTGGTCCGCCGCTTCTACGCGCCGGTGCTGGAGAAGCACGCGGCCACGCTGGCCGCCATCGGCTTCGACCCGAACAACGGCATCGGTGATCTGTATGCCCGCCTGCCACAGCTGGACGACGCCACCCGCGCCAGCATCGAGCACGACATTGCCGCGCTTTACCGCCAGCGTCCGGCGCTGGCCATGGTCAACTCTGATCAGGGCATCACCAACCTGCACGTGCCGTCGGACGTGATCGTGGACGCCTCGATGCCGGCGATGATCCGCGACGGCGGTTGCATGTGGAATGCACAGGGCCAGCTGCAACAAGCCAAGGCGGTGATCCCTGACCGCTGCTATGCCGGTATCTATCAGGCAGTCATCGACGACTGCCGCCAGCATGGCGCGTTTGATCCGGCCACCATGGGCAGCGTGCCCAACGTCGGCCTGATGGCACAGGCCGCCGAGGAATACGGCAGCCACGACAAGACCTTCCAGATCGACAGCGACGGCGTGGTGCAGGTGCTTGATGAGGCCGGCAAGGTGTTGATGGAACACCCGGTCAAGGCCGGCGACATCTGGCGCATGTGCCAGACCAAAGACGCCGCCATCCGCGACTGGGTCAAGCTGGCGGTGACCCGCAGCCGGCTGTCGGCCACGCCAGCCGTGTTCTGGCTGGATCCGCAGCGCGCCCACGACCGCCAACTGATCGCCAAGGTCGAGCAGTACCTGAAAGAGCACGACCTGACCGGCCTGGACATCCGCATCATGGATCCGGTGGCGGCGATGCGGCACTCGCTGGCGCGCATCCGCCGTGGCGAGGACACCATCAGTGTCACCGGCAACGTGCTGCGTGACTACCTGACCGACCTGTTCCCGATCCTGGAGCTGGGCACCAGCGCCAAGATGCTCTCCATCGTGCCGCTGATGAACGGCGGCGGCCTGTTCGAAACCGGCGCCGGCGGCAGCGCCCCCAAGCATGTCCAGCAGTTCCTCGCGGAAAACTATCTGCGCTGGGATTCGCTGGGCGAGTTCCTGGCGCTGGCGGCGTCGTTCGAGCATCTGGCCAATGTCACCAGCAACACCCGCGCCCGGGTGCTGGCCGAAACCCTGGATGCCGCCACCGGCACGTTCCTCGACAACGACCGTTCACCGGGCCGCAAGCTGGGCACCATCGATAATCGCGGCAGTCATTTCTATCTGGCGCTGTACTGGGCGCAGGCACTGGCTGCGCAGACTGCCGATCCTGCGCTGGCGGCCCGCTTCGCCCCGCTGGCCAAGGCCCTGGCCGATCAGGAAGCGCAGATCGTTGAGGAGCTGATCGCGGTGCAGGGCAAGCCGGTGGACATCGGCGGCTACTACCACCCGGACCTGGCCCGGCTGGCGGCGGCGATGCGGCCCAGCGCCACCTTCAACGCGGCGCTGGCGGCACTGTGAGCCGTCTGCGCCATGCGGCGCGGCCATGCTGATTGCGTTCAACAAACCGTACGGGGTGCTGTGCCAGTTCACCGACCGCAGCACCCCGCCGCGGCCCACCCTGGCAGGCTTCGGCCTGCCGCCGGGCGTGTATCCGGCCGGTCGGCTGGATTTCGATTCCGAAGGGCTGCTGCTGCTCACCGATGACGGGCGTCTGGCACATCGCCTGACCGACCCGCGGCACAAGCAACCCAAGACGTACTGGGTTCAGGTCGAAGGCCTGCCCACTCCGGCCCAGCTGGCCCAGTTGCGCACTGGCGTGCAGCTCAATGACGGCCCCACCCGACCAGCCCGGGTGGCACTGCTGCAACCACCGCCGATCCTGTGGCCGCGCACACCGCCGGTGCGCGTCCGCAAAACCGTCCCGGATGCCTGGCTGTCGCTCACTCTCACCGAAGGCCGCAACCGGCAGGTGCGGCGGATGACCGCCGCTGTCGGCCTGCCCACCCTGCGCCTGGTGCGGGTGGCGATCGGCCGCTACCGGCTCGACGATCTGGCCCCGGGTCAGTGGCGGGTGCTGGACGGCGGCTGACCGCAGCGACTGTCAAGCCGGTCAGACGCCGTACTCGTCGCGCTCGTATTCGTCCCGCCGCAACGCACGCACCTGCCGGGACTGACCTTCCAGCACCGCCTGCTGCCGTGCCCGCTGGCGCACGGCGTACCACAGCACGCCAGCACCGACCACCGCCGCTCCCACCAGCCAGGGATTGCGACGCACGACCTGACCCGCCACACGGGCGCCGGTGCGCAGTGCGGCCAGCGTGGCGCCCGCACTCAGCCAGTGCAGGGCCTGCTCGCCAAGCCCGGCACTGGCCCGCCGGGACGCCGGCTGCCGAACCGGGGGCGGGGAGGCGGGTGAGGTGTCATCGTGTGAAGACATGGTTGACCTCCGGAACTTGTTGTCGTGGAGCGATGCTGTTGATCTTGCGGCATGGCGGTGGATTGCGCATCGTGCACCTGCCGCATATAGTTCACAACTGAACTATCCATTTCTGCAAAACGGCCCCTGCCACCGCATGTCCCGCCCCAGCCCGTCCGACAGCAACGCAACACTTGCCCTGATCGAAGGCGGGGTGGCACGCACGGCGGCCCGGCTGCCCGGACTGCCGGCCGAGCAGGTGGTGCTGCTCAAGTTGATCCGTCACGTGGCCGGCCGCATTCACGCCCGCCTTACCGAACGCTTGCGCGCCCATGGCCTCAACGAATCCGATTTCCAGACCCTGATGGCGCTGTTCAGCAGCCCGTCCGGGGTGGCCACACCGGGCGCACTGTGTCAGTCCGCCCACGAGACGCGCACCAACATGACCCGGATCACCGATGGCCTGGTCGCGCGCGGCCTGTTGCTGCGCACGCCCTGTCCGCAGGATCGCCGGCGCGTCGAACTGCGCTTGAGCCCGCAAGGGGAAGCGCTGGTGGGCCAACTGCTGCCGGAGATGTTCCCCACCCTGCACGCGCTGTTTGCCCCGCTGTCCGCGCGCGACCGCACCACCCTGCGCCGGCTGCTTGCCCGGCTGGTGCAGCAGCTCGACCACATGGACGCTTCCGAGGCCCTGCCCGCATGATCCGACGTCGTTTCCCGGCCGCACAGCGCGCCTTGCTGGGCGCCGCCATCGCGCTGACGCTGGCCGCCTGTGCCGCGCCGCCCCGTCTGGCCCCTCCCACCCTGACCGAGCGTGCGCCGATGTCGGCACCCCCCGGCCAGACCGCCGCCTGGCCGGCGGCCGACTGGTGGCAGCGGTATCAGGACCCGACATTGGACACGCTGATCCGCCGCGCCTTGGCGGACGCCCCGGCACTGGCGCAGGCCCAGGCCCGGCTGGCGCTGGCCCAGGCCGCGGTTGCCGCCCAGGCCGCCGATGCCGGCGTGCTGGTCGCTGCCAGTGCGTCCGTACAACGCCAGCGGATCAGCGAACACGGCCTGTTCCCGGTGCGGTTCCTGGGCTTTACCTGGTACAGCCAGGCCGATCTCGGCGCACAGTTGCAATACGACCTCGACTGGTGGGGCAAGCATCGCGCCGCCATCGCCGCCGCCGCAGGCCAGGCCCGGGCTGCCGCCGCCGAGGCCGAGCAGGCGCGACTGACGATTGCCACCGCAGTGGCGCAGCTGTATTTCGGCTGGCAGGCGGATCAGGCCCGGCTGGCGTTGGCCGATCAGGCCGTGCAGGCACAGCAACGCCTGCTGACGCTGGCACGCGCCCGCGCAGCCCAGGGCCTGGACGGGAGCGACGCCGTGCATGGCGCCGAGGCGGCGCTGGCCGCAGCAGAGCGCGCCCGGCGCGGCTTGGCCGCCAGCGCCGATGGTCGTCGCATCGCCCTGGCCGCCCTGCTCGGGGTCGCTCCGGATGCGCTGCCGCCACTACAGCCACGCCCGCTGCCCACGCCCGCCGCCGGGGTGCCGGAGGATGCCTCGCTGGGCCTGCTCGCACGCCGCCCGGATATCCTCGCCAGCCGCTGGCGCGTGGAGGCGGCGGTGCAGGACGTGGCCGCCGCGCGTGCCGCATTCTTTCCCGATCTCAGCCTGAAGGCGCTGGTCGGTCTGTCCAGTATCGACCTGGGCCGTCTGCTCACGGCCGGCAGCCGGGTTGCCCTGCTGCAGCCGGCGCTGTCGCTGCCCCTGTTCGATGCTGGCCGGCTGCGCGCCGCCTATGGCATCCGCCGGGCCCAGCTGGACGCCGCGGTGGCCGATTACCACGCCAGTGTGGTGCAGGCGGCCCGCGAGGTGCAGCAGCAGGCACTGACGGTGGCACAGCTCGCCGACGAAGCCGCCCAGCAGGCCGCCGCACTGGCCGCCGCCCAGGCATTGCAGGCCAATGCCGAGGCCCGGGCACGCGCTGGCCTGGGCGATGACCGCAGCCGGGCGCAGGCCGCGCTTGCGCTGCTGCAGGCGCAGGATGCCGCCACCGTGCTGGCCGCCGCCCGCCTCACTGCCGACATTGCGCTGATCCAGAGCCTGGGCGGCGGCGATGTCGATGCTTCCCCCCGTTCCTCCGCACCTCAGGACGCCACCTCGCCATGAGCATGCCCACCGACTCCACCGCCAGCGCTGCCAGCCCCGGCAATGGCCGCCGCAAGCGCCTGCTGCTGATCATCACCACCGTGTTCGCCCTGGCCGGCCTGACCTGGCTGCTGCTGTGGCTGCTGGTGTTCTCGCAGCGGCAGACCACTGATAACGCCTATGTCGGCGGCAACCAGGTCGGCGTCAATGCGCGGGTGGCCGGCACGGTGACGGCCATCTTTGCCGACGACAGCGACCGCGTGCAGGCCGGCCAGGTGCTGGTGCAACTCGACCCCACCGACACCCGGCTCGCCCTCGACCGCGCCCGTGCCACACTGGCGCAGGCGGTTCGGCAGGTTCGTCAGGCCGACAGCGGGGCATCCGCCGCCCGTGCCGCCGAAGCCCAGGCGCAGCTGGCACTGGCGCAAGCCGAAGCGGATTACCGCCGACGTCTGCCGCTGCTGGCGGAAAAAGCGGTGCCACCGGAAGACGTGGCCCACGCCCGCGAGGCGGTGGAACGCGCCCGTGCCGCACTGGCGCAGGCACGCGGGCAGGCGCAGGCGCAGCAGGCGCTGGTCGAAGGTGTGCCGGTCGCGCGCAACCCGATCGTGCAGCAGGCCCGCACCGCCTTCATCGAAGCCTGGGTGGCGCACCACCGCACCACCATCGTGGCGCCGGTGGATGGCATCGTCGCCGGCCGCAGCGTGCAGGTCGGCCAGCTGGTTTCGCCGGGGCAGCCGCTGTTGAAGATCCTGCCGCTGGATCAGGTGTGGGTGGACGCCAACTTCAAGGAAAGCCAGCTGGCCAAGATCCGGCTCGGCCAGCCGGCCACCTTGACCAGCGATCTGTACGGCAGCGGCGTGGTGTTCCACGGCAAGGTGGCTGGCATCGCCGCCGGCACCGGCAGCGTGTTTGCCCTGCTGCCGGCGCAGAACGCCAGTGGCAACTGGATCAAGGTGGTGCAACGGGTGCCGGTGCGGATCGCGCTGACCCGTGACGACACCCTGCGCGCACACCCGCTGCGGCTGGGCCTGTCCATGGAGGTGGAGGTCGATACCCGCGACCAGTCCGGGCCGCGCCTGCCGACGCAGCCGCACACCGCCGCCGTCGCCCGCACGGACGTGTACGCGCACGACCTGCAGGATGCCGAGCGCGAAGCCGATGCCATCATCGCCGCCAACGGCGGCCGCTGACGCCTCACCATGGCCACGCCCGCCGCCGATGCCGCACCTGCCGCGGCCGCGTCACCCAAGCCGCCACTGACCGGCGGCGCGCTGGCGCTGTTGACCCTGGCGATTGCGCTGTCCACCTTCATGGAAGTGCTGGACATCACCATCGTCAACGTCTCGGTGCCGACCATCGCCGGCAGTCTCAGCGTCGGCGTGTCGGAAGGCACCTGGGCGATCAGCTCCTACTCGCTGGCCAGCGCCATCGTGCAGCCGCTGACCGGCTGGCTGGCGCGCCGGTTTGGCGAGGTGCGCACCTTCACCGCCTCGGTCACCCTGTTCGTCGTGTTTTCCGTGCTCTGCGGCTTTGCCACCAGCATGCCGATGCTGGTGGTGGCGCGCCTGCTGCAAGGACTGGTCTCGGGGCCGATGGTGGCCCTGTCGATGACCCTGCTGCTGGCCAACTACCCGCAGGAAAAGAAGGGCATGGCGCTGGCGCTGTGGGCGATGACGGTGATCGTGGCGCCGATCTTCGGCCCGATCCTGGGCGGCTGGATCACCGACAACTATTCCTGGCACTGGATCTTTTTCATCAACGCGCCGGTGGGCCTGCTCGCCGCGCTGGTGGTGTGGACCCTGCTGCGCGACCGCGAGACCCCGATCCGCAAGGTGCCGATCGACCGGGTCGGGCTGGCGCTGCTGGTGATCGGCGTGGGCGCCTTGCAGTTCATGCTCGACAACGGCAATGACAAGGACTGGTTCAACTCTCCGTTGATCACCACCCTGTTCATCATCGCCATCGTCTGCCTGACCTTCTTCGTGGCCTGGGAGCTGACCGATGACCACCCGGTGGTCGATCTGACCCTGTTCCGGCAACGCAATTTCCGGGTCGGGGTGATCGCGCTGTCGATCGGCATGTTCGGGTTCTTCGGCATCAACGTGGTGTATCCGCTGTGGCTGCAGACCACCCTGGGCTATACCGCCGAATGGGCCGGGCTGGCCACCGCGCCGGTCGGCATCCTGGCCGTGCTGTTTTCACCGCTGGTGGGGCGCCTGATTGCCCGGGCCGATCTGCGCATCATGGTCAGCTTCGCCTTCCTGGTGTTTGCCTTCACCACCCACTGGTTCTCCACCTTCACCGCCCAGGCCAGCTTCGATCAGCTGATCTGGCCGCGCCTGCTGCAGGGCCTGGGCGTGGCGTTCTTCTTCATTCCGCTCAACCAGATCATCCTGTCCGGCCTGCCGCCCAGTGAGATCGCCAGCGCCTCGGGGCTGTCCAACTTCTTCCGCACCATCGCCGGCAGCATTTCCACCGCGGTTAGCGTGACCCTGTGGCAGCATCGCGCCGACTACCACCACGCGGTGCTGGCCGAAAGCGTCAACGCCGCACGCCCGGCCGCCGAACACTGGTTGGGGACTCTGCAAGGTAGCGGGCTGGCCTCGGGTCAGGCGCTGGCCGTGACCGACCAGACCATCAACCTGCAGGCCTTCACCCTGGCGGTCAACGATGTGTTCATGCTGTTCTCGGCGATGTTCGTGGCGATGATCGTGCTGGTGTGGTGGGCGCGACCGCCGTTTGGCAGCACCGGCGGCGCGGCAGCGCACTAAAAAACCCTGTCTTGACTTACGTGCCGCGCGGCTTGGCGCGGTGGGTGGCGGTGGCGCTCCAGGGGTCGTCCGGCCACGGGTGGCGCGGGTAGCGGCCTTTCATTTCCTTTTTCACGTCCGGATAGGTGCGCTCCCAGAACCCGCGCAGGTCTTGGGTCACCTGCAGCGGGCGACCAGCCGGCGACAGCAGGTGCAGGGTGAGCGGCACGCGGCCATCGGCAATGCGCGGGGTATCGGCCAGCCCGAACAGCTCCTGCAGCTTCACCGCCAGCACCGGCGCGGCCGGCGTACCGTCGGCGTCGAGCGCATAGGTGATAGCGCGTTGCATGCCAGAGGGCACCGCGATGCGGGTCGGCGCAAGCGTGTCGAGGCGCTGCCGCAGCGGCCAGTCCAGCCGGCCCTGCACGGCCTCGGCCAGTTCCTCGGCCGACAGCGCATCCAACCGAGTCTTGCCGGCCAATGCCGGCAGCAGCCAGTCGTCCAGGGTGGCCAGCAGCGCGGCATCGGACAGGTCGGGCAGGCCCAGCTCGGGCAGCCAGACTCGCAGACACTGCACGCGGATGCGCCATTGCGTCAGCGCCTCCGACCACGGCAACACGGCCAGACCCAAATCGCGCACGGCGTCGGTCAGCGCCCGCGCCGCCAGCGCCGGATCGACACGGCCTGCAGGCTTTGCTGCCAGCACGATTCCATCGAAGCGAGCAACGCGCTCGCTCACCAGCGCGCGCCGCTCGGCATCCCAACGCACCTCGTCGGCATCGGAAAAGTGCGCGGCGAACTCGGCGCGCAACACGGCCTCGTCCACCGGCGCACCGCGCAGCAGCAGCGCGTCCTTGGCCTCGAAGCGCAGTTCGCTGGCCACCAGCCACGGCTCGCCGTACAGCGCAGAGTCGTCGAACAGCCGCGCCATCCGGCCATTGGCCAGCAGGTAGCGACGCGGGTCCTGCGGATGCTGGCGGCCGATGCGGTCGGGAAACGCATGTGCCAGCAAGTCGCCCAGCGCATGCGCCGGGGCTGTGGCGGGCGGCGCGGCGTCGCAGCGCAGACGCCGCCGCCACTGCGTCGCCGCCGCATCAATCGCCGCCAGGCCCGAACGGCTGGCATCGCTTGCCACGCGGCCGGCGCGCCATGCGGCCAGTGCCTGCCAGCGCGCCGCCAGTGCATCGGTGCGGGTGCGCAGCGGGTCGCGCGCTTCCAGCAGGGCGGCCAGATCGCAGGCCAGGGCCAGCCGCGCCGGGTCGTTTGCCGCCGCCAGCAGCATCGCGGCCAGCCGTGGGTGCGTGCCCAATGCCAGCATCTGCCGCCCGCGTTCGGTCAGCGTGCCGGTGGCGGTCAACGCGTCCAGCCGGCGCAGCAGGTCCCGTCCGGCCGCCAGCGCGCCGGGCGGTGGCGAATCCAGCCAGCGCAGCCCGTCGCTGCCCCAGGCCGCCAGCTCCAGCGCCAGCGGTGCCAGATCGACCTGGACCAGCTCCGGCCGCCGCTGCGGCTCCAGCCGTTGCGAGGCCGGCCACAGCCGGTACGCCCAACCCTCCGCCACGCGCCCGGCACGGCCGGCACGCTGGTCGGCGCTGGCCTGGGAAATCGCCACCGTCTCCAGCCGCGAGAACCCGCTGTTGGGATCAAACCGCGGCTCGCGCGCCAGCCCGCTGTCGATCACCACCCGCACGCCGGGCAGGGTGACACTGGATTCGGCCACGTTGGTCGCCAGCACCACCCGGCGACGGCCGTCGGGCGCCGGTTGCAGCACACGCGCCTGCTGCTCGATCGGCAGCTCGCCGTGCAGCGGCAGCACCTCGACCGCGTGGTCGTCCAGCTCCAGCAGCGCCGCCACCTTGGCGATCTCGCGCTGGCCCGGCAGAAACACCAGCACATCGCCCGGGTGCGTCGCCAGTGCATGTTCGATTGCCCGCCGCGTCTGGTGTTCCAGCGCCTCATCCCGCCGCGCCGGAAAATGCGCGATCGTGACCGGGAAACTGCGCCCGGCACTGGACAGGCGCGGGGCATCGAGAAAATCGGCCAGGCGTGCGCCGTCCAGCGTGGCCGACATCACCACGATGCGCAGGTCCTCGCGCACGCCGGCCTGCACGTCCAGCGCCAGCGCCAGCCCCAGATCGCCGGCCAGATGCCGCTCGTGGAATTCGTCGAACACCAGCGCGCCGACGCCCTCAAGTAATGGGTCGTCCTGCAACATGCGGGTGAGGATGCCCTCGGTGACCACCTCGATGCGGGTGGTCGGGCCAACCTTGTTCTCGAAGCGGATGCGGTAGCCCACCGTCGCGCCGACGCGCTCGCCCAACTGCCGGGCCATGAACCCGGCCGCCGCCCGCGCGGCGACCCGTCGTGGCTCCAGCATCACCACCTTACGGCCCTGCAGCCACGGCGCGTGCAACAGTGCCAGCGGCACCTGGGTGGTCTTGCCGGCGCCCGGCGGCGCTTCCAACACTAGCCGCGAATGCGTGGCCAGTGCGTCGAGAAGATCCGGCAACAACGGGGTGATGGGGAACTGCATGGCCGCGATTGTAGGTGCCGGGGCACCCATGACGTCGGCTTGGCTGCGCAATCGCCCATCAACGCGGGAGGCGAAACCCGCCGCGACGCAAAGGCAAAGGTCTCAAGGTGCAGGCAGATACAATCTCGGCATGCAGCTCATCGACATCGGCCTCAACCTATCCCACGACAGCTTCGACCACGACCGCGATGCGGTCTGGCAACGCGCGCGCGCTGCCGGCGTGACTCGCGCCATCCTCACCGGCGCCAGCCGTGCGCACAATCCCAAGGTGCTGGACCTTGCGCGCAGTCGGCCCGGCGAATGGTTTGCCACCGCTGGCGTGCATCCACACCACGCCAGCGAATACAGCACGGAGTACGATGCCGAGTTGCGCGCACTGCATGCCCATCCCGAAGTGGTGGCGGTGGGCGAATGCGGGCTGGACTACTTCCGCGATTTTTCCCCGCGCCCGGCGCAACGGCGCGCCTTTGAATGGCAGCTGCAGATCGCCGCCGACACCGGCAAGCCGCTGTTTTTGCACCAGCGCGACGCCCATGCCGATTTCATGGCGATCCTGCGCCAGTTCGATGGCCGGCTGGGCCCGGTGGTGGTGCACTGCTTTACCGGCACCCGCGAGGAGCTGTTTGACTATCTCGACCAGGACTGGCACATCGGCATCACCGGCTGGTTGTGCGACGAACGCCGCGGCCAGCACCTGCGCGAGCTGGTCAAGCACATCCCCGGCAACCGCCTGATGGTGGAAACCGACGCGCCCTACCTGCTGCCGCGCACGCTCAGGCCGATGCCGAAAGACCGCCGCAACGAACCGGCCTTCCTGCCACATATCGTGGAAGAACTGGCGCGCGACCGCGGCGAGGCTGTCGAGGCGACCGCGGCAGCGACCACCGCCACGGCAACCGCGTTCTTCCGCCTGCCGGGCTGATCAGCTCCGCAGGCCAACGCCCTTGTGGAGCAGATACAGGGCCAGCGCACCCAGCACCAGCACGAAGCCCAGCATCAGCGCATAGGCCACCCACAGCGGCACGTCGGACACGCCCAGCAGGCCGTAGCGGAAGGCATTGACCATGTAGAAGATCGGGTTGGCATGGGTGCCGGCCTGGGCCCAGTCCGGCAGCAGCTTGATCGAATAGAACACACCGCCAAGATAGGTCAGCGGGGTCAGGATGAAGGTCGGGACGATGGCGATGTCGTCGAACTTTTTGGCGTAAATCGCGTTGACGAACCCGGCCAGCGAGAAAATGGTGGCGCCCAGCAGCACCGAGCTCAGCATCACCAGCGGGTGCGGCACCCGCACGCGGGTAAACAGCATCGCAATCGCCAGCACGATGGCACCCACCATCAGCCCGCGCAGGACGGCACCGGCCACGTAACCGCACAGGATCACCCAGTTCGGCATCGGGCTGACCAGCAACTCTTCGACGTGGCGGCCGAACTTGGCGCCAAAAAACGAGCTGGAAATGTTGCCGTAGCTGTTCTGGATCACGCTCATCATCACCAGCCCCGGGACGATGAAATCCATGTAGCGGATCCCGTCCATGGTCCCGACACGGGAGCCGATCAGGCCACCGAAGATGAGGAAGTACAGCGTCATGGTGATTGCCGGCGGCATCAGGGTCTGGCCCCAGATGCGCAGGATGCGATGCACTTCGCGGCGGGTGATGGTCAACAGCGCGACCAGGTTGGGATGGGGGGCGACTTCGCTCATTCCTGCACCTCCCGTGTGGTCATGCGCACGAACAGTTCCTCGAGCCGGTTGCTCTTGGTGCGCATCGAGCGCACCCGGATCCCGGCTGCATCAAAGGCCGCAAACACGCGATTGAGATCCATCGCCCGCGGCATCTCCAGGTCCAGCGTGTGGGCATCGGCCACCTGCAGCGTTGCTCCCGGAATCTGCGGCAGCAACTCAGGCAGTTCGCCCTCGATATCGAACAGGAAGCCCTCCACATCCAGCTTGGCCAGCAGCGACTTCATCGGGCCCTGCTCGACGATACGGCCATGGTCGATGATGGCGAGGTTGCGGCACAGGCTCTCCGCTTCCTCCAGGTAGTGCGTGGTCAGGATGATGGTGGTGCCGGCGGCGTTGATCTCCTTCAGCGTCTTCCACATGCCGCGCCGGATTTCGATGTCCACGCCGGCGGTGGGCTCGTCCAGGATCAACAGCTTCGGCGCGGTCATCATGGCGCGGGCGATCATCAGCCGCCGCTTCATGCCGCCCGACAGCGTGCGGCTCATCTTGTCCGCCTTGTCCCACAGCTGCGCCTCTTTCAGCACCTGCTCGGCGCGCGCCAGCGCCTGCCGGCGTGGGATGCCGTAGAAGCCCGCGTAGTTCACGCAGATGTCCAGCGGCTTTTCGAACATGTTGAAGTTGATTTCCTGCGGCACCAGACCGAGCTGGCGCATCGCCAGGCTGCGCTGGCGCACCAGATCGATGCCAAAGATCTCCACCGTGCCGCTGGTCTTGTTGACCAGCGAGCTGACGATGCCGATCAGGGTGCTCTTGCCGGCGCCGTTGGGGCCCAGCAGGGCGTAAAAATCGCCCGCCTGCACCTCCAGGCTGACGCCTTTGAGCGCCTCAACGCCATTGCCATAGGTTTTATGCAGCTCGCGCACGCGCAGGGCAGGGGCTGCGGATTGGTCGGTCATCGGAAAGCCTCGGGCGCAAAGTCATGCGCACTGAGCCGGTAGTATAGGCAGCCCCGTGGCGCGCCTGATGCCACGCACTGTTGCATGCCCGTGGCCATTTCTCATTTCCCACTCAAGCTCGTCGCCCGGCGCATGATCGCGCCCACCGTGGCGCATCTGTCGTTCGAACGCGACGACGGCCAGCCGCTGGCCTGCATCCCCGGCCAGTTCATCCAGATCCATTTCCACTACGCCGACGGCAGCCCGGCACGTCGCAGCTACTCAATCGCCGTCGGCCGCGCCCCCGACGCAGCACCCGACGCGCGGGTGGAGATCGCGGTCAGCTACGTGCCCGGCGGCGCGGCCACCGCCCTGTTCGAGGCCATGCCGATCGGCGCCACGATCGATGCCAGCGGCCCGTTCGGGCGCTTCTGCCTGTATCCCAACGACACCAACCGCCGCTATCTGCTGATCGGCACCGGCACCGGCATCACCCCATACCGAGCGATGCTGCCGCAGCTTGCGCAACTGATGTCTTCCCGCGGCGTGGACGTGGTGCTGCTGCAGGGCGCACGGACGCCGGCCGAACTGCTGTACGGCGACGAGTTCCGCGCCTTTGCCGAGGCCCATCCGCGCTTCCGCTACCTGCCCTGCTTCTCACGGCAACTGCCCGAACCGGGCTCCGTGCACGCTCATCCCGACGTGCGCCACGGCTACGTGCAAAACGTGCTGCCGGAGCTGGCACCCGACCCGGCCGGCGACATCGCCTACCTGTGCGGCAACCCGAACATGGTCGATGCCTGCTTCGAGGCGCTGAAAACCATGGGCCTGCCGGTGCCGATGATCCGGCGCGAGAAATACGTCAGCAACAAGTGACCCGGGCGCGTGCCTGCCGGTGAACATTTCTGCATCACGCGCTGTCAAGGATGCTTGACATCGTGATTGATTGCACCTAGTGTCTTGTCAAGCAAACTTGACACGAGGTGGAGTATGAAACCGCAGAACCCCAAGCAATTGCGGGGCGCGGGCATCGCGTTCCTCGGCGCCGGCGTGGCGTTTTCGGCCGCCGCGCTGGCCGCGGGGCAGGCCGCCTTCATTGGCGTCGCCACCTCGTTCATCGCGCTGGGTGTGGTATTCCTCGCCCGCGCACGCCGGGGTTGAACCGATGACCCTGCGCCGCTGGATGTGGATCTTCATCGCGATCGGCCTGGCCGCACTGGCCCTGGCCGCTGCTGGCCGCTGGCTGCTGCATTGGCCAGACGATGCGGTGGGCATGTGGGTGGGGATTGGTGCCGGTTATCTGCTCGGCGCGGCGCTGTTTTTGTTGGTGCCGCGCTGGTGGCGCCAGCACTGCGACGAGATGTACGCGCAGCCGGCCAGCCAGCGCTATCTGCGCACGCTGTGGCCGATCATGCTCGGCTACGCCCTGACTTTGTTCGTATCGCTCTGGCTGGTGAAACGCGGGATCGACTCGGTCCCGCTGCGTGCGCTGGTGGCGGTGTTGCCGGTGCTGCCGATCGCCCTGCTGATGCGCGCGGCGCTGCGCTACCTGCGCGAGATCGACGAGCTGCAACGACGCATCGAAACCGAGGCGATCGGCATCAGTAGCCTGCTGGTGGCCCTGCTGTACTTCGCCGGTGGGCTGCTGCAGAAGGCCAAGGTCATCGACATCGATGCCGCCGCCGCGATGATCTGGGTGTTCCCATTGCTGTGCTTCACCTACGGCATCGCCAAGATGGCCCTGACCCGGCGCTATCTGTGAGGCGCGTCCGGTGAAAAACCGCCTGCGCGAACTACGGGAAGCCCAGGGCTGGTCGCAGGCCGAACTGGCACTGCGGCTTCAGGTATCACGGCAGACCGTCAATGCAGTGGAGACGGGCAAGTACGATCCCTCGCTGCCGCTGGCGTTTCGTATCGCCCGTCTGTTCGACTGCCGGATCGAAGACGTATTCCTGCCCGACGACGCCTGACACGCCCCCTGACCCACCACAACCATCCCAACGAGGTTGTTTTCGATGAACTCCCGCAAGATCAGGCAACTTATTGCCATCGCGCTCGCCATCGCGATCTTCGGCTACCGGACATTGCATCCATCCGGCACGGATGCCGCCAAGGCGGCCTCTGGCAAACAGGACGCAACACCCGTCGCACCGGTCAAACCGGTGATGCTGGGCAAGATTGCGTTCACCCCATGCACGCTCAGCGCCGCGATGAGCAAGGACAGCCTGGAGGCGCAGTGCGCGCACTTCGAGGTCCCCGAGGATCGCCGCCATCCCGATGGCCGCAAGATCGCGCTGAACATCGCCTGGCTCCAGTCCACCGGCAATGGCGACAGCGCCCCCGACCCGGTGTTCTTTCTCGCTGGCGGCCCTGGGCAATCGGCAGTCGACAGCTACCCGTTGCTGGATCCAGCGTTCCGCGATGTCCGCAAACGCCGCAGCGTGATCCTGGTGGATCAGCGCGGCACCGGCGATTCCAATCTGCTGGCCTGCAAGGCACCGCAAGACGAAGACGACGCTGCCGACACATCGCCCGAAGCGATGCGGGCCCAGGCCAGCGCCTGCGCGGCCGACCTATCGAAGAAGGCCGACCTGCGCTTCTACACCACCACCGACGCAGTGGCCGACCTTGATGCCGTGCGTCAGGCCATCGGCGCACAACAGATCAATCTGGTCGGCGTCAGCTACGGCACCCGCGTGGCGCAGCAGTACGCCATGCGCCACCCGCAGGCGACGCGCAGCATCGTGCTGGACTCACCGGTTCCCAATACGATGGGGCTGGGCAACATCTTTGCGCGCAATCTGGATGATGCACTGGCATTGCAGTTTGGCCTGTGCACCCAAGATCCTGCCTGCAAGGACACGCTCGGCGACCCGCGCGCCGAGCTCGACGCGCTGCTGACAAGACTGCGCAAGCAGCCAGTGCAGGTGCAGTACCGCGATGCGACCAGCGGCGAGATGAAACAGGGTGTCTTGCGCGCGCAGACGGTGGCCGGCCTGGTACGCATGTATGCCTACATGCCGCTGGCGGCCAGCCTGCTGCCCAAGCTGATTCATGACGCCAACGCCGGCCACTACGAGAACCTGATGGCGTTGGCAAAGATGATGTCGGGCGACCTCGAAAACGCACTGGCGATGGGCATGCAGCTGTCGGTGGTCTGCAGTGAGGATGCCGACAGCATGGTGACGCGCCCGGATGATGCCAAGACCGTGCTCGGCAACGACATGACGGCGGCGATGGCGGCCATGTGCACGGTCTGGCCGACAGGCCAGGTGCCGGCCGATTTCCACCAGCCCTTGCGCACGCCGGTGCCGGCACTGGTGCTGGCGGGCGAGTTCGACCCGGTGACGCCGCCCCGCTACGGCAAGGAGATCGTCGAGCACCTGCCGAATGGCCGCCTGTTCGTCCTCAAAGGCCAGGGCCATGGCGTTCTGGCCGTCGGCTGCATGCCCAAGCTGTTTGCCAGGTTCATCGAGAACGCCAATGCCCGGACGCTGGATGGCACCTGTCTGGACACACTGAGCTACAGCGCGCCTTTCATCAACTTCAACGGTGCCGGGCCATGAGTCCGCTGCGCCTGCCAGCACACGCCCGGACACGACAGGACCTACGCCCATGATCGTTGCAGAACATCTTCGCAAGACCTTCCCCGGCCGGGGCAAGGACAACACCCCGGTGATCGCGGTGGACGACGTCAGCTTCATCGCCCGTGACGGCGAGATCACCGGCCTGCTGGGCCCCAACGGCGCCGGCAAGACCACCACGCTGCGCATGCTCTACACCCTGATGACGCCGGATGCTGGTCGGGTGCTGGTGGACGGCATCGACGTGGCCAGCGACGCCGAGCGGGTGCGCCGCAGCCTGGGTGTGCTGCCCGATGCGCGCGGCGTGTACAAGCGGCTGACCGCGCGCGAGAACATCGCCTACTTCGGCGCACTGCACGGAATGACGCCAGCGGAGATTGCCGCCCGCACCGCCACACTGGCGCAGGCGCTGCAGATGGAGGATTTTCTCGACCGCGCCACCGAAGGCTTCAGCCAGGGCCAGCGCACCAAGACCGCGATTGCGCGGGCGCTGATCCACGACCCGAAGAACGTGATCCTGGACGAACCCACTAACGGCCTCGACGTGATGACCACCCGCGGCCTGCGTGGCTTTCTCAAGACCCTGCGCGCGGAAGGCCGCTGTGTGATTTTCTCCAGCCACATCATGCAGGAAGTGGCCGCGCTGTGTGACCGCATCGTGATCATCGCGAGCGGCCGAGTCACCGCCCAGGGCACACCGGACGAGCTACGCGCACTCACCGGTGCCGCCAACCTGGAAGACGCTTTCGTGCAACTGATCGGCAGCGAAGAGGGCCTGCACGCATGAACGGACATCGCTTTTTCGCCACCCTGTTCACGGTGCTGGGCAAGGAATGGCGCGACTTTTCCCGCGACCGCCGCACCTTTTTCCTCAGCTTACTGGTCGCACCGCTGCTGTATCCGCTGATCTTCCTGGGGATCGGTGCACTCACCCAGCTACGCACCGAAACCCAGCTGGAAAAACGGATCAGCGTGCCCGTGGTCGGCATGGAGCGGGCACCGAACCTGATGAAGTTCCTGGCCAGCTACGGCATCGACACCAGACCAGCCCCAGCCGACATCGAAGCGCGGGTGCGCGCCCAGCAGGAGGATCTGGCGCTGGCGATCGACGCCGATTTCGCCAGCCACTGGGCGGCCGGTAAACCCGCCAAGATCGACATCATCACCGACACCACCCGCCGCAACAGCGATGTCCTGGTGGCGCGGGTCAACAAGGTGCTGGAGCACTACAGCAACGGTGTCGGCGCCCTACGCCTGCTGGTGCGCGGCATCAACCCGGCCATCGCCACCCCCTTGCAGGTGGGCACCCGCGACATGGCCACACCGGAAGCCAAAAACAGCCAGTTCATGACGGTACTGCTGCCGATGATCCTGACCATCTTTGCTTTCATCGGCGGCGCCCATTTGGCCATGGACACCACCGCCGGCGAACGCGAACGGCAGTCGCTGGAGCCGCTGCTGGCCACCCCGGCCCCACGGGCGGCGCTGGTGGCCGGCAAGATGCTGGCAGCGGCGCTGCTGGGCCTGGCCTCAATGCTTTTGATCCTGGTGTCGTTCAAGCTGACCGCAACCCTGGCCAGCGGCATGGCCAGGCAAATGGACGTGAGCTTCCTGGCGATGGGTAAGCTGCTGCTGACGCTGGTGCCGCTGGTGCTGATTGGCACGGCCCTGATCACCACCCTGGCCGCCGGTGCCAAAAGCATGAAGGAAGCGCAGAGCCACATCATGTGGCTGATGCTGCTGCCAATGCTGCCGGGGTACGCGCTGATGGCCTATCCGCTCAAGGACACCGCGGTGTGGCAGTACGCCGTGCCGTTCCTGGCGCAGAACCAGTTGATCCAGAAGATCACCCGCGGTGAAGCGGCCTCCATGACCCAGTGGGCGCTGTACCTGACCAGTTCGCTGGCACTGGCGGCACTGCTGTGGGCGCTGGCGGTGTGGCGCTACCGTCAGGAGAAGCTGGCGATCTCAAGCTGAAGCAGATGATGGCCTCTGGCGTGGGCGTCCCACGCCGGCCATTGGGCGCTCCACACAACAACGCCCGGACCAGGCCGGGCGTTGTGGGGCAAGAAGAACCTTTCCGGATTACATCGCAAACTCGATCGTGCGTCGGCTGGTGACCGGCTGGGCCACCGGCTGGAACCGCCAGCGCTTCACGGCCGCCAACGCCTCCCGCTCGAAGTCGCGCTGGAACTGGCGCGGCGCATCCGACGACACCACCCGCGCGCTGATCACGCTGCCATCGGTGCCGACGGTGTATTCCACCTGCACCGATCCCCCCGCCCCGGCGCGCTGTGCAGCAGGCGGATATTTGGGGCCGGGCTGGCTGATCGGTCGCAACTCGGTTGTTGCGGCCGCAGGCCGCGGCGCCGGCGCGGCAGTCTGCTGTTGCGCCGCCTGTTGCGTGGCCTGCTGTTGGCGCTGCCGTTCTGCTTCCGCGGCCGCTGCCTGCTGTTGCCGCAGCCGCTCGGCCTCGGCTTCGGCCGCTGCCTGCTGCTGGCGCTGTTGTTCGGCCTGCGCCTGCTGCTGGCGCTGCTGCTCCTGCAGTTTCTTCTGATCTTCCTCACGCTGCTTGGCCAGTTCGGCCTTGCGCTTGGCCTCATCCTCAGCCGGCATGGACTCGGCGCGTTTCTTGGCCGCCGCTTCACTGCTGGCAAGGCTGGTCTTGAGCCGACCCAGCGCCGGATGGTTGGGATCGGCTTTGCCGATCAACCGGATCAACCGCTTGGCTTCTTCGAAATCTTCACGCGCCAGCGCCTGGTCGGCGGCGATCACCGCCATCGGCATCAGATCGGCCAGGGCACTGGTTGCGCTGGCATTGCCCGGCTGCTGGCTCCATCGCGTCTGGTGTGGAACGGGCCGCCGGATGATGTCAGCCTTGGCGGATGCAAGAACAACTCTTCACCCAGGCTTTGGGGCTGACGCCGCCGTGGGCGGTAGACAGCGTGTCGTTTCGTCCGGATGAGGGGGCGATCCACTTCGAGGTGTCGTGCGATACGGCCCGGCTGGCCTGTCCGGTCTGCGGGGCGGCGGACCAGCCGGTGCACGACCGGGTGGAGCGCACCTGGCAGCATCTGCACTTCTTCCAGTTCAAGGCCTTCATCCACTGCCGGGTGCCGCGCGTG
>NZ_FQUK01000060.1 GCF_900129205.1 Thermomonas hydrothermalis
GCCCTTGGCCGCCCACGGCACCGGCGCCTGCGAGGTCTTGCCGCACTCGCGGCAGGCCACGCGCGGCACCCGGCAGTGGATGAAGGCCTTGAACTGGAAGAAGTGCAGATGCTGCCAGGTGCGCTCCACCCGGTCGTGCACCGGCTGGGCCGCCGCCCCGCAGACCGGACAGGCCAGCCGGGCCGTATCGCACGACACCTCGAAGTGGATCGCCCCCTCATCCGGACGAAACGACACGCTGTCTACCGCCCACGGCGGCGTCAGCCCCAAAGCCTGGGTGAAGAGTTGTTCTTGCATCCGCCAAGGCTGACATCATCCGGCGGCCCGTTCCACACCAGACGCGATGGAGCCTCGGCGAAGCAATCATGCTGCTGCTGTTGGCCGCATTCCTTGCGTTCCTGGCCCGGTTCACCTGGATGAGTGGGCTTGCGCGCTGGTACTCTGCCGACTGGCGCGAATGGGCGATTGATCGTGTCTCCCGTGCCTGCTCATTGCGGGGCGTGACCTGCGCCGCTGACTGGCGCATCCATCAGGAGCGCATGGATCTGGTGGCTGACACCGCAAGCGGGCGGGTGGTGGTGACGATCACCGACCTGCCGCGCTGGCACATGCTGCACCATTCCGAGCAGGAAACCGCGTTGATCGACCAGACACGTCGCCACATGCAGGCGGTCGGGGCCATCGCGGGCTATATCTGGCTGCCGCGTGGCCGGCAGGTGTGGTGGCAACGGATCCTGCTGGCACACCAGCGCGGCGATCTGCGCGTGATCGTGGGCGATGACCTGCGGATGAGCCGGGTCATCTGCACGCATCACCCGCGCCTGTCGGCGCTCCGGGGCGTACTCAGGCCCCGACGATAACCCTGCCAGGTCACGGGCAGGTCGGCCACCCGTCTTGCGGCGGGTGGCCGTTTCTTTTGGGTGGACACATGTTTCGTTTGGTTCAGGTTTGCTGCATCTGCGGTATGATCGGGCCGGATGGTGCACCCCAAGAAAAGCTCGCATACGTCATGCGGGCCAAAAAAATATCGAGAAACCTCATATGAAAAAGACCCATATTGCCTCCATTGACAGCTTTCTGATCCCGCCCGTTGCCACGCCGGAGGAGGTCAGGATCAAACGGCAGCAGATGGGTCTGCTGCAACGCGAGTTGGCCGATCTGCTCGGTGTGACCGAGTTCAGCGTTTATCGGTGGGAAACGGGCAAGCGGTCGATCACCCCGGCCCATACGCAGCGATTGCGCGAGGTGTTCGCCGAATGGCACGCCAAGCAGCGAGCCAAGGCCAAATCTGCAACCTGATCCAGCGCGATCTTCCCGCATTCCCCCATGCCCGCGACGTGCGGGTATCAAAAGGAGGAATGACTATGAAGATCGTGAATTTCGATGCTGATGCTGTGTCCGGGTCGCCGGACACGCCTGAATGGCACGCCTGGCGTGCCCAAGGCATCGGCGGTTCGGAGGCCGCCGTCATCGCCCGGCACGCCGGGCTGCTGGAGGACGCCCCGCAGTGGGTCAAGACCGCCCATCAGCTATGGGCGATCAAGACCGGACGTGTCGAGGACACGTTCCGGGGCAATTGGGCCACGGAGCGTGGCCGGCAGGGCGAGGATCCGGTACGCCAAGCCTATGAGGCGGCCACCGGCATTCTCGTCTCCCCGATGTTCGGGGAGATGGAGCTTCACCCGGCAACGCGGTGCAGTTTCGACGGGCTGGCATTTGACCTGGTGCGCGGCAAGCCTCGGCCTTCAGGCCGGGGAAGGATAGCGCGGACGCCGTAGGCGTCCTTTGGGCGGTCAGTGTGGCGTCTGCTGCTGTTCGATGTACTGGCGGATGATCTCGATGGGTGCACCGCCGCAACTGCCAGCGAAGTAGGACGGCGACCACAGGGCACCGCCCCACAGCTTCTTGCGGATGCTCGGGTAGTTCTTTTTGCGGATCATGCGGCTGGACACGCCCTTCAGGCTGTTCACCAGCGCCGAGACGGCGACCTTGGGCGGGTAGTTCACCAGCAGGTGGACGTGATCGTCCTCACCGTCGAACTCCACCAGTTCCGCCTCGAAGTCGGCGCAGACGCTGGAGAAGATGTTACGCAGGTCGTCGAGGATTTCCTTGGTAAACACTTCGCGCCGGTATTTGGTCACGAAGACCAAATGCACGTGCATCAGAAAGACGCAGTGCCGACCCCGCCGAATATCGTTGTCGTTGCTCATAGGCCAAGCGTATCATTTCGCCCATGCAACGTCTGCAAGCCTTCAAATACGAACTGATGCCGACCGGCGAACAGCAGCGCCAGATGCGCCGCTTTGCCGGGTCGTGCCGCTTCGTCTTCAACAGGGCGCTGGCGTTGCAGAAGGAACGCTACGAGCGCGGTGAGAAGAAGCTCGGTTACGCCGGCCTGTGCAAGCTGCTCACCGAGTGGCGCAATGGGCCTGAAACGCCGTGGCTGGCCGATGCGCCTGTGCATCCGCTGCAACAAACGCTCAAGGATCTGGAGCGCGCTTACGCCAACTTCTTCGCCAAGCGGGCCGACTTCCCGCGCTTCAAGAAGAAGGGTCAACACGACAGCTTCCGCTATCCCGACCCGAAACAGATCAAGCTCGACCAGGCCAACAGCCGCATCTTCCTGCCAAAGCTCGGCTGGGTGCGCTACCGCAATAGTCGCGAGGTGCTGGGCACAGTCAGAAATGTCACCGTGAGCCAGTCTTGCGGCAGGTGGTTCGTAAGCATCCAGACCGAGCGCGAAGTTGAGCAGCCCGTGCCGCAGGCCACCACAGCAGTGGGCATCGACATGGGCGTGATCCGCTTCGCCACGCTCTCGGACGGCACGTTCTACGTACCGCTCAACAGCTTCAAGCGGCACGAAGACCGCTTGCGCCGTGCGCAGCAGGCGATGAGCCGCAAAACGAAGTTCAGCAACAACTGGAAGAAGGCGAAAGCCCGCGTCCAGAAGATTCACGCCCGTATCGGCAACGCCCGCCGCGACTTCCTGCACAAGGCCACGACCACGATCAGCCAAAACCACGCGATGGTGTGCATCGAGGACTTGCAGGTGCGAAACATGTCCAGGTCGGCGGCAGGCACCACCGAGCAGCCGGGAAAGCACGTTCGGGCCAAGTCCGGCCTGAACAAAGCCATCCTCGACCAAGGCTGGTTCGAGTTCCGCCGACAACTGGACTACAAGCTGGCATGGGCCGGCGGACATCTCATCGTCGTGCCGCCGCAGAACACGTCGCGGACGTGCCCGGCCTGCGGCCATGTGTCGGCGGACAACCGCCAGACGCAGGCCCGGTTTCTGTGCGTCGAATGCGGCTTCGGGGAAAACGCCGATCTGGTCGGCGCGATCAACATCCTTTCTCGCGGGATGCAACTGTTGCGAGACGAAGGGCAGGACACGCCGCACGCTTGCGGTGGGATGGAGGCGCTTGCCTCTGTCAGCCCGGATGGCCTGTGGATCGAACCGCACAGGCGGTCGGAAGCAGGAACCCACCGAAGCGACTCATTCCGGCTCGATGCCGGGGTGAGCGCCGTAGGAATCCCCCGACTTTAGGCGGGGGAGGATGTCAACTCGCGCAACTGCCACAGCCAGCCCGACACGTCGCCCTCGCGCAGAGGCGACAGATCACGCCAACGCATCTGCACCAGTTCCGAGCGCCGGCGACCGCCCGTGTGAAAGGCCACATGCAGCATCGCCGCATCGCGCAGGCCCATAAGGCCGTCCGACAAGCAATCGTGCAGCATGGCCTCGAATAGCTCGCGGGTGATCTCGCGCTTGGGTTGCCGCAGCATCGCAGGCGCACTGCGACTCACCCGGTTGCCCAAAGCTCGCAACGCCTGCCGCACCTGGGGATCGTCCGGCCAATCGGGCACCAGCCCGGCCAGCCGGTGACAGGCCGCAAGCGCCGCCAGCCGATGCCGGATCGTCGCCAGCGTCGGGACAGCCGCCTCGGCATGATCGTCCCGCGCCGCGACCCGGCGCTTGCCCACGGCCTGAATCTGCATCATCCGCGCCATGACCAGCGGTGGCATCGACAGCCGCAACCGGCCCGCATCCTCGGTCGGGGTGTGATGGGCGATGAACGCCAGCACCACCGCCGGTGGGACGGCCCGCCGAGGTGTCTCAAGCAGCGGCAGGATGCGGCCCGTGGCCGCACGGTGCCAGGCATCCCAATACCGAAGCGCCGACGTGTAGGCCGCCACCGTGCTTGGCGACACCGAATCCTGCGCCAGCAGCGCCCGCAGGGCAGCGCCGGTGTCGGCCTCAATCTGCGCCACATCAACCGGCGACAGGGCCGGCAGATCCGCATCCAAAGGCACCAGATCGACCATGTTGCCCCTCACGGTTCGGGCGGAAGATTGCACGGAACGGTCATCCAGACGCCTTCCGGCTTCCAGGTCAGCAGCGCCGTGCCGAAGCGTTCCTCGCCATAGCCGAGGACTTTCAGCGGCACCTCGACGCGCCCCTCAAGGGTGAGCAGCGAGGCCGCCGTCAGGCTGCGAAATGACACCATATTGGGGCCATAGGGCACCGGATCATGCACGTCGAAGGCTGGCGGTGTGCCCTTCCCCGCTTTGGTCGCTGCAATGCACCGGACGATCACCCGCAGCGCCATCTGCGACGGCAGGCCGAACTGCTCGCGCATCTCGTGGTAATACATCCGCTGGATCACGTTGCGATCCCGCAGCCGATGCGCCCCTGCCGTCTCGATCAGCCACATCGACACGGCATTGAGCCGTTCGACCGTGGCCCGGATCGTCTCGCTGGTCGTCCGGTTGGGGAGCAGCCGCAGATGGATGCTGTTGATTGACACTGCCATTGCAAACCAGTTTTCGTGGTAGAGTGAATACCCCGCCATTATCACCGGATTCTGCCATGATGGAAGAACCTGCCAACGTGCGTGTTGTTCCGGCCATCGGCATGGAACGTCATCTCCATGCCGCACTGGCGATGCTGCAACGTGGTGTGCGCCCCACCGTCGATGCCCTGGTGGCCGAATGTGGCGGCTCTCGAACGACTGCGCAAAAGGCGCTCGAAGAACTCTGGACGCAGCGGCTCCCCCTGCTGCTGGCACAGCGCCAGACCGAAAGCGATCTGCCCGCGTCGGTCATCGAGGGCATGATGGGCATCTGGCGCGAGGCCGCCACCGCTGCCGAGGCCAAGGCCACCGCCGCGTATGCCGAGGCCATGCGTCAGGTCGAGGCCGAACGCGCCGAAATGCGGGCCACGCTGGCTGCCATCGAGGCCGAACGCGCCCGGCACACCGAGGCCATGCAGCAGGCGCAGACCCGAATCAGCGAACAGGAGGCCCTGATCGCCCAACAGCGCGAGGCGCTGGAAGCCCTGGACGCCCGCCTGAAGGAGCAGGTGACGTTGTGGGAGCGTGCCATTGCCGCCCGCGATGAGGCCAACCGGCAGCTTGCCGATGCCCGCATCGCACTGACCAAGCAGGAACAGGCGGCCCAAGAGGCGGCCCGCGCTCATGCCGAGGCCATCGCCACCCTCAAGGCCGAAGCCCAGGCCGAACGCGAAGCGCAGCGCAAGGCCCATGCCGAGGCGATGGATGCGCTCAAGGCGGCCTATCTCGATGCGGAAACCCGTCTGCGGGTCGATCTGGATGCCGCCCGCACCGAGGCCGCCAAGGCCGCCAAGGCGCTGGATGCAGCCCGTCGTGAGCACCAGCAGACCATCGAGGCATTGCGGCAGGAAATCGCGGCACTGCGCAAGCAGGCTGTCCTGCGTCCGCGTCAACGCCGGCACCCGATCAGCAAGAGGAAGCCGCTGTGAGCCGCCCGAACGAACGGATTTTCGCCCTCGATGCGTTGAACGCAATCAGCCCTGATTGCGACCGCGATACCTGGGTTCGGATTGCGATAGCCGCCAAATCAGCAGACATCACCCTGCCAGAGTTTGATGCGTGGTCGAGTCGGGGCCGCAGCTACAGAAAGAAGGACGTGGAATACGTCTGGAAAAGCATCAATGACAACAGTGGCAACTCCATCACCGTCAGCACGCTCTACAGGCTCGCGCTGGATTCCGGCTGGAAGCCTCCGAAGGAATGGTTTGATGAACTCAATGAAATCAGAGGCTCCGGCAACGCCGCGCAAGACGCATCGAAGCCAAAGCCCAAGCGCACCACCAAGCGCATCGTCCGGCACGCACCCCCGCCCGCGCCAAGCCCCACCGAGATGAGCAACAAGACCGAAGAACAGGCCGAGGCCGACGATCAGGCCGAGCAGATCGAGAAAGCGCGGGCCAAACTGCGGGCCATCCTTGATGCGGCCAAGCCCGCATCTCCCGATCATCCCTACCTCGTTCGCAAAGACGTTCCGCCGAATGGCTTGCTGGAAGTCGATCACAAGGCGGTGCGCAGCATCCTGGGCTACACGCCTTCGGCCAAAGCGGGGCCTCTCAGCGGACGGCTGCTGATCGCCCCGCTGCATTCCGGCGATCATGTCCCGCGCTCAATGGAACTAATCGACGAACAGGGCCGCAAGTGGGCGATGGCCGGCCTGCCCAGGCGCGGGCTGGCGTGGTCGTCGTTCACCGCGCCGCTGTCGGACGACACGCCGTTCTGTCAGACTTACTCATTCCTGCCTAAACAGGAACAAAGCTGACTTCCTGCTTCATCGAGGCCGGTTTCACTCCGGTCGCAAGACCGGAGCCAGCGCCTTCCTCTCCACAGGCTGACACGGTGGAACTCACCGCGTATGTGGCAAGGTTTCTTGCCGCATTCAAATCCCGGTCATGGCGTGTGCCACAGTCCGGGCAAATCCACTGCCGCACGGATAGCGGCATGGCCTCCTGCACCGATCCGCACGCCGAGCAGATCTTGCTACTCGGAAACCATCGGTCGGCGATCACCACCTGCCCGCCGCGCATCGCGGCCTTGTATTCCAGTTGCCGACGGAACTCGAAGAAGCCCATATCGGCTATGGAGCGGGCCAGATGGCGGTTCCTTACCATGCCGCGCACGTTCAGGTCCTCGATGCCGATGGTATGGAATCGGCGCGTGAGGTCCGTCGTGAGCTTGTGCAGGGCGTCCTGCCGGATGTTGGCGATCCTGGCGTGCAGACGTGCCAGCTTCGCCTTGGCCTTCTTGCGATTGGCTGATCCTTTTTGCTTGCGGCTCAGACTGCGCGAGAGCCTGCGCAAGCGGCCCAGCAGCGCCTTGTGGGGCTTCGGGCCAGGGATGGTTTCTCCCGTTGAGAGCGTTGCCAGGGCCGAGACGCCCAAGTCCACCCCGACCACGCCTTGGTTTTCGGCCTTTGGCAGGTGAGACAGGTCTTCGGTCTGCACGGTGATGCTGACAAACCAGCGGTCGGCCACACGGGAGATCGTGGCCGACATGATCTTGCCAGCGAAGCGCAACGACTCGCGCATGCGCACCCACCCGAGATTGGGGATGCGGATGCGCGAACCGTCGATGCTGAACTGGTCGTTGGTGAGCGTGAAGCGGTCGTGCACGCCCTTCTTGCGGAATTGCGGATAGCGGGCGCGGCCCGCAAAGAAGTTCTGGAACGCTTGGCCCAACTGGATGATGGCCATCTGCGGCGCGCACTTGGTGACTTCGAGCATCCAAGGGAACTGCTCTCGCTTGATGGCGTTCAACTGGCGGCGCAGCGCCGCCTCGGTCGGCTTGGGCAGGCTGTTGTCCTGTTTCCAGGCTTCGTACTGCCGTTGCCACTCGGCCAGTGCCCAATTGTAGGCAAATCGCGCCGTGCCTGCGGCCTTGGCAAAGTAGCTGGCCTGCACGTTGTTCGGATCGAGCGCGATCTTGTGAGCAACGATCATGCCTGCATTTCCTCCACGGCTTTCTTCACACTGTCCAGTAGCTTCTGGTTCTTGCGGCTGCGCGAGCCATACAACCGCGCCGAGAACACGGTGATGATTTCCAGTACATCCTTCGCTAAATCCTCCTCAAAGGTCGTGTCCTCGCCTTGATTAAGGATGACCACCTCGACGTTCTTGGCCTCGCAGATGGCGAATACCAACTCCGCGCCGAAGCGCAGCAGCCTGTCCTTGTGCGTGATGACCAGCCGACCCACCTGGCCTTCGATGATGGCCTCCAGCAGCTTCTTCAAGCCCTTCTTGTGGTAGTTCATGCCAGAACCCAGGTCGGCGATGACCTCGAACGTCCAGCCTTGCCGTGCGCAATACAGTTCGAGAACCTGCTTCTGCCGCTCCAGATCGTCTTTCTGGTCGTGGCTGGAAACGCGAGCATAGGCAACCGTTTTGCGGCTCAATCGCGATTCCAGTGGAAACGGTTCATGTCTGATGGGGAGCATGGAGCCAAGGGTGACGGGGTAGATGCCTGAGCTTGGCGCACAGCAGGTAGCTGATGGCGATCAGGTTGGCGTCAGTGCGATAGCCCTTGGCGCGGGCCTTGGCGGCCTGGATCTGGGCGTTGAAGGCCTCGACCTGGCCGTTGGACAGGCCGGTGTCGAAATGCCGCAGGATGCCGGTGAGGTGGTCGCGGATGGTGGCACCGAGCTTCTTGAAGGGCGTCAGCCGACACCGTCGTGCCCAAGAGACCCACTTTCGGAGCAGCGGTTC
>NZ_FQUK01000050.1 GCF_900129205.1 Thermomonas hydrothermalis
GGCGCCTGCGAGGTCTTGCCGCACTCGCGGCAGGCCACGCGCGGCACCCGGCAGTGGATGAAGGCCTTGAACTGGAAGAAGTGCAGATGCTGCCAGGTGCGCTCCACCCGGTCGTGCACCGGCTGGTCCGCCGCCCCGCAGACCGGACAGGCCAGCCGGGCCGTATCGCACGACACCTCGAAGTGGATCGCCCCCTCATCCGGACGAAACGACACGCTGTCTACCGCCCACGGCGGCGTCAGCCCCAAAGCCTGGGTGAAGAGTTGTTCTTGCATCCGCCAAGGCTGACATCATCCGGCGGCCCGTTCCACACCAGACGCGATGGAGCCGAATTGGTCGGCCGTTGGTTACCGAATCTGCACTGCTCACCTCGTCTTGCATCAAGGTACGGCGAGCTCGGCGGCAGATACTGGTTGAGACAGTTCGCACAGGATGCCGCACTGTTCGGCGCTTCTGCCTTCGGAACACATTTCCCTCAAGGATCTGAGCTGCTGCTCAAGTGCGCTCAGTTCCTGGATACGCACCGCGACCTGCTCGATGTGTGCCTCAAGAACACGGTTGACCTCACTGCAATCTTGGGTTGGCACGTTCTTGAGGCGCAACAGCACACGAATCTCGTCGAGCGTCATGTCCAGCGAACGACAGCGGCGAATGAAAAGCAAGCGTTCGACGTGTGCGTCGCCATATAAGCGGAAATTGCCCGCGCTCCGGGACGGGGGCGGCAGGAGTCCTTCCTGCTCATAAAAGCGAATCGTTTGAATCGGACACCCGGTTTGCCGGGCAAGCGCTCCGATCTGCATAGCTGCAACCCCTTTTTATCATCGACTTGACTCTATAGTAGCTATAGAGTGTTAAATCTCAAAATACCCTCCGGATGCTTGCTGGTTTCTGCAAGAGCCTCGCCGGATCAGGAACGAGAAGAATCAAGGACCAATGACTATGACTGATGAATGCCAGAAATCCTGCGGATGTGCGTCCGAGCGGAAGGCGGAGTCCATGACGGGTGCCACGCCGACCGGGACGGGAAGGATGAGTCTGTTCTCGGTGCCGAAGATGGACTGCCCTTCGGAGGAGCGCATGATCCGGCTCGCGCTCGAGAATACGAGCGGGCTGGCCGCACTCGAGTTCGATCTTGGCAAGCGCGAGTTGCGTGTTTTTCACGACGGCCCCGTCGAACCCATTGCAAGCAAGCTTGAAAGTCTCGGCTTGGGCGCCCGTCTCATTGCGTCAACTGAATCGAATGGCCCGCACACTGTCGATGGGCAAAGCGACAGCCAGCCGTCCTCCGAGCAAGAGTCTCGCGCTCTCAAATGGTTGCTTGCCATCAACGCCGCCATGTTTGTCGTCGAAGTGACGATCGGGTGGATTGCGCAGTCCACGGGGCTCATGGCTGACTCACTGGACATGTTCGCGGATGCCGCCGTCTACGGGCTCGCGCTCTACGCCGTCGGCCGTCCTACCGGGCACCAGCTGAAGGCGGCGCGGTTGTCAGGCTGGCTGCAACTGTTGCTCGCGCTCGGCGCAATGTCCGAGGTGCTGCGCCGCTTCGTCTTTGGTAGCGAGCCCGAGCCACCGCTCATGATGGGGATCGCGCTCGTTGCGCTCATTGCAAACGTTACCTGCCTTGTCTTGATCTCCAGTCATCGAAAAGGCGGCGCTCACATGAAGGCAAGCTGGATCTTCTCCACGAACGACGTGCTGGCAAACCTGGGGGTGATCGCGGCCGGGGCGTTGGTCGCCTGGACAGGATCGCGTTACCCCGATTTGGTGATTGGCTCGCTCATCGCGCTGCTGGTATTGAACGGTGCGCGGCGCATCCTGCGCCTCGGTGCCTGAAGCAGCGAGCGCGGGACATGCCGCCCCGGCAATATCAACGACTGAATTCCCGCCCTGGAATTTCACGCTGCGCTGCCCAATCCAATGGCAAGGCTCGCCGGATCAGGCGCTCCAGCACAAGCCCGACTGCCTTTTCCACCACGCACGCCTCGACGATGTCAGGTGCAAGCCGGGTCAGTTGCGCGATCCGACTTGCATGCCCCCGGTCAATGCTCTCGGCTGCCGCGATCTCGGTGATGGAGGGTCACGCGCGCCCTGACCTCGGCCGGGTTTGCGCTGTCCATCGATGATTTCGGCACCGGGTATTCCTCACTGGCTTACCTCAAGCGATTTCCCGTTCATAAACTGAAGATCGACATCTCGTTCGTGCGGGACATGCTGACCGATCGCAACGATCTCGCCATTGGGTCCGCCATCGTTGCCATGGCGAAGAGCCTCGGCCTCAAGACCCTGGCCGAAGGTGTGGAAGAGGCAGCGCAGGCGGAACACTTGCTGGCATTGGGTTGCGACGAAGCACAGGGGTATTACTTCGCCCGTCCGGAGCCGGCCGAGGTTTTCGCGCGCAGGTGGTTGCAAAGCGCATGTCCGAGTCATGATCTCGGTCAGGACGTGGATCGCCAAGAGCAAGGCCACCTCGGTACATGACGGCAAAGCCGCTCCATGGCACCGGGCCCCGGCGCATGATCACGCCCTCGAGTTCTCTCAAACTCTTCGTAGCGTTCACGCTGATCCGTGATCGGGAGCCGTCAGCCCGGTCGGTTCAACAGCGATCGGGGCCATTGCCTCTGCGAAAGCGCACAGACCAAAGGCACTTGGGCTGGCTCGCCCCAACTGCTTCACCTCATCAGGTTCCGCCTGGGAACTCCAGGCAGAACCGGGTCCTGCCCTGCGCGGACGTCACGCTGATCGATCCTCCATGGGTTTGCATAATGGCGCGGGTAATCGCCAATCCCAGCCCTGCGCCGTCGGTTTCCGGATGTGACCGCGATGGGTCAGCACGGTAAAACCGATCGAACAGGCGCGGCAGTACCCTCGGGTCGATGTCCTCGCCGGTGTTCTCGACGCTCACCCGGGTGGCTTGGGAAGACTGGCTGATCTCGATCGTGACCTCGCCATGTGGCGGGGTGTGGCGCAGCGCGTTCGAAAGCAGATTGCTCAGGGCACGGCGGAACATCAAGCGATCACCGACGATCTCGCCCTCACCACGCTGAGCCAGTCTGACGCCCTTCTCATCGGCGACCGCCTCATAGAACTCAATCAGGGCGTGCGTTTCCTCGGCTGCCGAGAAACGTTCCCGGTTCGGCAGCATCATCCCGCGTTCGGCCTTGGCCAGGAACAGCATATCGGACACCATGCGGCCCAGACGCTGCAGTTCCTCGGCATTGGAAGCCAGGATCTCCCGGTAGGTATCGGCATCGCGCCGGGTAGCCAACGCGACCTGGGTCTGGGTCAGCAGGTTGCTCAGGGGGGTGCGCAGCTCATGCGCCAGATTCGACGAGAACTCCGACAGTCGCGTGAACGCGTCTTCCAGCCGGTCCAGCATCTTGTTGAGTTCGTGAGCCAGATCGGCCATTTCGATGGGTACCGCCTCGACGGGCATGCGCTGGTGCAGCCGCTGGCTCGTGAGCGTGGTGGCTCTGGATTTCATGGCACGCAATGGCGCCAGCCCCTTGTACGCGGCAAACCAGCTCAGCAAGCCACAGATGACGATCGTCACGACGGCATAGGTCATCAGGGTGCGCCGCAACTCCAGCATGAACCGTGTGTGATGCGCCGTGTCCATGGCAACGAGGATGTCCAGCCGCGTCGTTGCGTCATAGGCTGGAATAACCCGGACACGCATCCCGCGAAACGCCTGCCCTGCGTCGGCCCAATGGATCAGCGCGTCGTTGCCGTTGCCTTCATCCGCCGGTGACAGTTCGCGCGGGAGGCGAAATCCTTCGGACTGGAAGAGCGTTTCACCTTTCGAATCGTGGACGCTGACGTACAGCCCGTGATGGTGGCTCAATGCCTCACGCAGCAGCCACTTGGCGTCCTCGGTCGAATTGGATCGCGCCAAAATATCCTCGATCAGGTGCTGCTTGTCCTGCAGCGCCATGTGATCCAGCTCGATGAAATGCCGCTCGGATGCAGCGATGACCAACAAGGCCAATCCAAACACCACAGCCCCAGCCGCCAACGTAAAGAAGAGGGTGAGCCGGGTCGTCAGTGACAGGGAGCGAAACATTCAGCGCTCCTCCGGTGCTTCCAATACGTAACCCATGCCACGTACGGTGTGGATCAGCTTGACCTCATGACCCTCATCAATCTTCGCGCGCAAGCGCCGGATGGCCACCTCGATCACATTGGTGTCGCTGTCGAAATTCATGTCCCAGACCTGCGAGGCGATCAGCGAGCGGGGCAGGACCTCGCCATGACGGCGCATCAGCAGTTCCAGCAAGCCGAACTCTTTGGCCGTCAGGCTGATTCGTCGCCCGCCGCGTGAAACGCGTCGGCGCAGCAGGTCCAGTTCGAGATCGGCCACGCGCAGCACGGTGCTCTCGTTGCCACTGCGCCCCCGGCGCAGGATCGTGCGCACGCGGGCCAGCAATTCGGCAAAGGAGAAAGGCTTGACCAGATAGTCGTCCGCACCGAGTTCAAGGCCTTTGACCCGGTCTTCCACCTGATCGCGTGCGGTCAGGAACAGCACCGGCATCTGCAGGCCGCGATGGCGCAAGGACTGCAGTACCTGCCAGCCGTCGAGGCCGGGCAGCATCACATCCAGGATGACCAGGTCGTACTCGCCCTGCAAGGCCAGGTGCAGACCATCGGCGCCGTCTTGCGCCAGATCGACCACGAAACCCGCTTCGCTCAAGCCTTGACGCAGGTAGTCGCCCGTTTTGGGCTCATCTTCAACGATCAGTATCTTCACGAGGGTGCTCCGCCATATCGAATAGCCGCTAGTGTGACGATTTTGGGTGCACCTGACACGCAGATAACAAAAATGTAATCGGACGAACAGCTTCCTGACAGGGGTGGCTCCCTAGCATCTCACCCACGACATCAGTAACTCATCGCGAGGAGCCCATGCCATCTCTGAGACCGTTTCATTCGTCATTGCCGTTGATGCCCTCGCGGCGGCGTTTCGTGCGCGGCTTGGTCGCCGGCGGCGTGATGGTCGGCCTGTCACCTTGGGTGCGCGCCGCGGCGCAGGGGCTGGCCGACACGCGCACGGGTTCGGCGCCCGTGCTCAGCGGCACGAATATTGACCTGGTGATCGCCGAATCGCCGGTCAACTTCACCGGCACACCAAGGATGGCGACCACCATCAACGGCTCCATCCCGGCGCCGACGCTCAAACTTCGGGAGGGCGACACGGTCACCATCCGCGTCACCAACCGCCTGCGCGAGGCCACCTCGATCCACTGGCACGGGATCATCCTGCCCTACCAGATGGACGGGGTGCCTGGGGTCAGTTTCCCGGGCATCGCCCCTGGCGAAACCTTCACCTACCAGTTTCGCCTCGAACAAACCGGCACCTACTGGTATCACTCGCACTCCGGCATGCAGGAGCAGACCGGCATGTACGGGGCCTTGATCGTCGAGCCGCGTGAGGCAGACCCCATCCGCGCCGACCGCGGCCATGTCGTGCTGCTGTCCGACTGGACCGACGAAGACCCCATGCGGGTGCTCGCCAAGCTCAAGGCGCAAAGCGACTACTACAACTTCAATCAGCCGACGGCGATCGATTTTTTCCGTGACGTGGCCGACATGGGGCTCTCCCGCGCACTGGACAAGCGTGCGATGTGGAACCAGATGCGGATGAACCCGACCGATCTGGCCGATCTCTCGGGGGCGACATTGACCTACCTGATGAACGGCGTCACCCCTGCCGGCAATTGGACTGGCCTGTTCCGGCCGGGCGAGCGCGTGCGTCTGCGGTTCATCAACGGCGCGGCCAACACCTTCTACGACGTGCGCATCCCGGGGCTCAAGATGACGGTGGTGCAAAGCGACGGGCAGAACGTCGAGCCCGTGACCGTCGATGAGTTCCGCTTCGGGCCGGGCGAGACCTACGACGTGATCGTCACGCCCCGAGAGGACGCCTACACGATCTTCGCGCAATCGATGGATCGAACCGGCTTCGCCCGCGGCACGCTCGCGGTGCGCGAGGGCTTGAGCGCCGCCGTGCCTGCGCTCGATCCCGTCGAATGGCTCACCATGGCCGACATGATGGGTGCGATGGACCACGGCGCGATGGGGCATGGCGGCTCGGCCATGGGCGCGATGGACCACGGCGCGATGGGCCACGACATGCCGGGCATGAAGCACGACATGTCCGGCATGAACCATGGCGCGATGGCCATGGATCACGGCCAGCACGCGATGCATGGCATGACAGGCGGCGCGATGGCCAAGCCCAGCGCCACGGTCCGTCACGCACGCACGGAATACGGCCCAAGCACGGATATGCGGGTGGACATGCCGCGCACCAATCTTGACGATCCGGGCATTGGCCTGCGCAACAACGGCCGGCGCGTGCTGACGCTGGCCGACCTCAAAACGATCGGCGGCCCTCTCGATCCTCGCGGGGCCGAGCGCGAGATCGAGCTGCACCTCACCGGCAACATGGAGCGCTATGCCTGGTCGCTCGACGGCCTCGAGTTCGGCAAGAGCACGCCGGTGCACCTGAAGTACGGCGAGCGGGTGCGCGTCATCCTGCACAACGACACGATGATGACCCACCCGATGCATTTGCATGGGCTGTGGAGCGAGGTGGAAACGCCCGACGGGCAGTTCCTGGTGCGTCGCCACACCGTCCCGGTTCAACCCGCGCAGCGCGTCAGCTTCCTCGTGACCGCCGACGCCCTGGGTCGCTGGGCCTGGCACTGCCACCTGATGTTGCACATGGACATGGGCATGTTCCGCGTGGTGGTCGTGTCATGAAACTCATCCCAAGTAGATTCGCCATGAAACCCTGCTCTCTCTTCACTGCGGCGCTGGTGCTGCTCGGTGCGGCGCCCGTCTGGGCGCAAACACCGACGGAAGGCGGCGCCCATGCCGCGCACTCGGGCGCGGCTGCCGCCCCAACGCGCGCCCCATCGTCCGCGAACGCCACCATGGACCACGGCAGCATGCGCATGCAAGGCGGAGCCGCCCCCGCCGATGCCCGCGATCCGCACGCGTATGCCAATGGCTTGACCTTGGAGTCGGGCCCGTACGCATTTCCTGGGCCACGGCAACTGCGGCTGTCCGATGAACATGCGTTTGGCAGCGTGCTCCTCGATCGCCTGGAGCGCGTTTACACGAAGGACGGGAACGCGACCGCCTATGACGCGCAAGCCTGGTTCGGCGGCACCTACGACCGCCTGGTCCTCAAGGCCGAGGGTGACGTCGCCAAAGGCAAACTGGAGGAGGCACGCACGGAGGTCCTGTGGGGCCATGCGATCGCCTCGTACTGGGACACCCAACTCGGGGTGCGGCTGGACAGCGGCGCCGGCCCTGACCGGACTTGGCTCGCTGTGGGCATCCAAGGGCTCGCCCCGTACTGGTTCAATGTCGATGCCACCGCTTACGTCGGCAGCTCAGGACGCACGGCGTTGCGCCTGTCGGGCGAGTACGAGCTCCTGCTCACCCAACGCCTGATTCTGCAGCCCCGCATGGAGGCCAACCTGTATGGCCGGCGCGATGAAGCGCGTGGCTTGGGCAGTGGACTTTCCGATGCGGCGGCGGGCTTGCGCCTGCGTTACGAGTTCTCGCGCCAGTTCGCGCCCTACGTCGGCGTCGAATGGGCTGGCAAGTTCGGACAGACCGCCGATTTTGCCCGCACCGAAGGGCAACGTGCCCGGGAAACGCGGTATGTGGCCGGCTTGCGTTTCTGGTTCTGAAGGCCAAGCTGTTCAACCCAAGAGGAATGACATCATGAAATCATCAAAATCCTTTTTTCTGCTGGGCATTCCCGCCTTGTTTCTAGCGGCATCAGTGTCAGCACACTCCCCCAAAGAGCACATGAAGGATGTACAGCAAAAACCTGACTGTGCCGCCATGAAAGACATGGATCACAGCAAGATGGACATGAATGATCCCGTGATGCAGGCGATGATGCAAAAATGCATGAAAGACATGCATCAGGATAGCCCAGCATCAAACGGCACCTACGCCGGACACCAACAGCAAAGTGAAAAAGCCGAGCAAAGCAAGCCGCCGCGGCACGCACACGAAAAATGACTGAAACCCGCCCTTGCTCTTTACCCGCAAGGGCGGCACTCCAAAGGAGATTACATGAAATCCAGACCTCTGCTGTCCTGTGGGAAATACCTGCTGGGCACGGGCCTGTTCGCGCTGGCGGCGGGGATGGCCTTTCTCTACTCCGGCTGGTATCCGATCGGTGCCGATGTGCCGCATAACGGGCTGACCTACTGGGCGCTCGAGACCTTGCGTGAGCGCTCCATAGCCCGCGCCAGTGCCGATATCGAAGTGCCCGGCGACCTGGGCACGCCCAAGCGCCTGCTTGCCGGTGGTGCCGATTACAATGACATGTGTGCGGGGTGCCACCTGCGCCCCGGAGAGAAAGAGAGTGATTTCACTCTGGGGCTGTATCCGGTACCGCCCAATCTCAGCCTGCCCCACGCTCAGGCGGACAGAAAAGACCTAACGGCACAAGCGAGACGACGCTTCTGGATCATCAAACATGGCATTAAAGCCTCAGGAATGCCGGCATGGGGGCCGACCCACGATGACGAACGCATTTGGAACATGGTGGCTTTCCTGCAGCGCTTGCCGGAGCTGACACCGGAGCAGTATCAGATCCTCACCGCACGAAGCGATGAAGAAGCGATGCCGCAGGGCGCGATCCAGGACGGCAATCAACCCTGAAGGCATTTCCGAGTAGGAGACCTGCTATGACACGAACAACTTCAGCCCGATCTCACGTGAGCAGACGACCGCGCATGCTGATGGCGATGCTTGCCCTGAGCCTTTTTCCCTTCCTCACACCCGCCGCCGCACCGCAGACGGTCGCCGTGCAGGTGTGGAAGGACCCGAACTGTGGGTGTTGCAAGGACTGGATTGCCCACCTGGAGAAAAGCGGATTCCGCGTGAATGCCGTCGACCAGGGCAACGGCGCGGCCCGCGCTCGCCTCGGGATGCCGCAGAAATTCGGTTCCTGCCATACGGCCCTGATCCAGGGCTATGTGATCGAAGGCCACGTACCCGCCACGGACATCCAGCGGCTGCTCAAGGAAAAGCCCCAAGCCCTGGGCTTGGCGGTGCCGGGCATGCCCATTGGTTCACCCGGCATGGATGGTGTCGCCTACGGAGGACGCCGTGATGCCTACAAAGTCTTGCTGGTTGGGAAAGACGGAGCAGCGCAAGTTTTCGGTTCTTATCCGTGAAGAAACCATGCACTGACCGTGTGCCGATTGGATCCATGAGGCGCAGCAGCGGTCTTGCAACCTGGAACAGGAGGCCGGCGCCGACCGCGCCGATCCTCGATGAAGGGAACACCGCGATGAACGCGACTGACCAAGAACACCTCCACGACACGCGCGGCCAGTCCGGTCTGAATCGGCGCATGAGGACCGCGTTGCTGATGGTTGCCCTCATCGGCGGCTTCTACCTGCTGCGCGAGCACTGGAGCCATGTCGCAGGCAATTGGGTGTACCTGTTGCTGCTAGCGTGCCCGCTGATGCACCTGCTGCATGGCCACGGCAGGCATGGCGCACTGCCCGACAACCGCCCCGACAAAGAGGCCTGAAGCCATGGACCTGCGATCTGCGCACGACCACCGCCGACACACCCACGACCACCCGAGCGCACAGCAGCGGGCCGAAGGTCTGAAGGACCCTGTCTGCGGCATGGACGTGACCGCGCAGTCCGAGCACCACGTCGAGCACGCAGGCCGACTCTTTTACTTCTGCAGCGCCAAGTGCCGGGCGAAGTTCGTCGCCGAGCCGGCGCGCTATGCCTACAGCGGCCATGAGCCTTCGTCTGTCGAAGCGCCGGCGCTGGCGGCAGGCACGATCTACACCTGCCCCATGCACCCCGAGATCCGGCAGGATCACCCCGGCTATTGTCCGAAGTGCGGCATGGCGCTGGAGCCGGTGCTGCCGGATCTCGAAGGAGAAGAGAGTCCCGAGCTGCGCGATTTCCAGCGCCGCTTCTGGTGCCCCCTGCCGCTGACCGTCATGGTCACTGTGCTTGCCATGTTCGGCCACCAGTTGCATTGGTTCGAGGCGCGCACACAGACCTGGATCGAACTCGTTCTGTCCCTGCCCATCGTCCTGTGGGCGGGTCGGCCGTTCTTCGTGCGCGGCTGGCAGTCCGTGGTCCATCGCAGCCCGAACATGTGGACCCTGATCGCGCTGGGCACCGGGGCGGCGTTCGTCTACAGCGTGGCGGCGACCGTGGCCCCACAACTGTTCCCGGACTCGTTCGTGTCCATGGGACGGGTCGCGGTGTACTTCGAGGCGGCGGCGGTGATCATTTCCCTGACCCTGCTGGGGCAGGTACTGGAACTCAAGGCGCGTTCGCAGACCTCGGCCGCCATCAAGTCCTTGCTCGGACTGACCCCCAAGACCGCCCGGCGCCTTCGCGACGATGGCACGGAAGAGGACGTGCCCCTGACGCACATCCATGTCGGCGATCGGCTGCGCATTCGACCCGGCGAAAAGGTTCCGGTAGATGGTACGGTAATCGAGGGCAGCAGCGCTGTGGACGAATCGATGCTGACGGGGGAGTCCCTGCCCGTGACCAAGCGGGTGGGCGACAAGGTCATCGGTGCGACGCTCAATACCAGTGGCGCGCTCGTCATGGTCGCCGAACGTGTCGGCTCGGCGACCATGCTGTCCCAGATTGTGCAGATGGTGGCGCAGGCGCAGCGGTCCAAGGCGCCGATGCAGCGCATGGCCGATGTCGTGGCGGGCTATTTCGTGGTCGCGACGGTGTCCATCGCCGTGCTGACCTTTTTTGCCTGGGGCCTGTTCGGGCCGGAACCGCGTTGGGTTTTTGGCCTCATCAACGCCGTGGCTGTGCTGATCATCGCCTGCCCCTGCGCGCTGGGCTTGGCCACGCCCATGTCGATCATGGTGGCGACCGGGCGAGGGGCTACGCAGGGGGTGCTGTTTCGCGATGCCGCCGCGATCGAGAAAATGCGCCAGGTCGATACCCTGATCGTCGACAAGACCGGCACATTGACCGAGGGCCGGCCGCGCTATCAGACGACGATCGCAGCCGAAGGCTTCACCGCCGGCGAAGCCTTGCGACTGGCTGCCAGCCTCGACCAGGGCAGCGAGCACCCGCTGGCGGAAGCCATCGTCACGGCCGCGCGCGAGCAGGGCCTGGTGCTCTCACGCGCCGAGGAGTTCGACTCGCACTCAGGCATCGGCGTGCGCGGGCGCGTCGATGGACATGCCGTGGCACTGGGCAACACCGCGCTGATGGAACAGCTCGGTGTGGACGTGCGGCCATTGGCCGAGCGGGCGGAGGCGCTGCGCGGTGAGGGTGCCAGCGTGATGCATCTGGCCGTCGATGGCGTGCTCGCCGCAGTCCTGGCCGTCGCCGACCCGGTGAAGAAGACCACACCGCAAGCGCTGGCGTCGCTGCGCGCGGAGGGCTTGCGCGTCGTCATGGCCACGGGCGACGGTCTGACCACGGCCAAGGCCGTGGCGGCGCGCTTGGGCATCGATGAGGTGCATGGCGAGGTCAAGCCCGCCGACAAACTGCAACTGGTGGAGCGGCTGCAGCGCGAGGGGCGTATCGTTGCGATGGCTGGTGACGGCATCAATGATGCCCCGGCCTTGGCAAAGGCCGACGTCGGTATCGCCATGGGCACCGGCACCGACGTGGCGATGAACAGCGCACAGATCACGCTCGTCAAGGGTGACCTGCGCGGTATTGCGGTGGCGCGCGCCTTGTCAGTGGCCACGGTCCGCAACATGAAGCAGAACCTGATGTTCGCCTTTCTCTACAACGCACTGGGCATTCCCATTGCGGCCGGCGTGCTGTATCCGCTCACCGGTTGGCTGCTTTCACCGTTGATCGCCGCCCTGGCGATGAGTTTCAGCTCCGCATCGGTGATCGGCAATGCGCTGCGTTTGCGCGGCGTCCGTCTTGTCTGAACACGAGGATCGTCGCGCGTGCCGTGGTGGGTGCTGGTTGCACTCCCAGATCGCTGGGTCTGTCGTATCGGTTGCCACCCGACGTTGGACACCTGATCCCTATCGAGGCCTGGAATGCTCTCGACCACGGCACCTGAGCCGCCTCACACCGATACCGCACTTGGCGCCCAGTCGGCATCGCCATAAGCACTTGCACCGATGTGGCGATGAGTCCGCGCCCCGCCTTGGTGAGCAGGAATGCATTGAGATTGGCACACGATTAATCCCGATCCCATCCCGAATGGAATCTGACATATACGTAACGGCCGTCTCATCTTCCCGTCAGCGGTGGCTTCGCAGAATACATACTGTGCAGTCGCACAAGGCATTGACAGAAATGCCTTCACGTTTGATTGAAAGGAGTGTAGAGATGAAAGCCAGGATTACCGCTGTTGTCGCCGCCACCGTGCTGAGCGCCATCGTAACCCCATCGTTCGCTGGTGACGCGGCAGCGGCCAGCGCCAAGAAAATGTTCCTCCTCAAGGACGGTGGAACCCTGTATGTATTCGAGGACGGCAAGACGGCGCTGGAAGACAAGTTCGGACGGGCTATCAACCTGAAAGAGGGGCAATCGCTCGAAACGGTCGATGGCCAGAAGATTACAGCCAACGGCAACGAGGTCGCTCGACTCGATGGTCTTCTCCGTCAGGGTCATTCCGGCGGTTGACTACTCGATTCAATTCGTGAACTGCACGCCAGCGGATGTCGGGCCAACTCGTTGACCAACACGCGCTGGCGGGCCATCGGTCATAGCTGGGGCTAACCACTCGATGGTAGGCTGCGACGCTACCGGTCAATCGGCGCCGCACAAGGTGAGAGTCCGCCCTGCACTGACTGACCGGCGTTCATTGCCGAGGCCATTGCGTCCACAACAACCCGCAGGATTGCCCGGGATTGCTCAATCGTTGAGAGAGTGGGTTGGATTCCGGTCGCGTCTGCACCACCA
>NZ_FQUK01000021.1 GCF_900129205.1 Thermomonas hydrothermalis
TGCCCCAAGTGCCCAAGCGGGTGCTCTCCGATAACGGCTCCGAGTTCGAGGCCGACTTCTCCAAGGCGCTCGCCACGCAGGGGATCCAGCGCTGGTACACGTATCCCAAGACACCCAAGATGAACGCGCATGTCGAACGCTTCAATCGAACCGTGCAGGAGTCCTTCGTGGACTACCACGAAGACCTGCTCTTTACCGACCTGGATGCGTTCAACCAGCAGCTGGCCAACTGGCTCGTCTTCTACAACGCCGAGCGCCCCCACCACGCCCTCGGCCAGCGACCCCCGCTACACTTCCTGCTCCAGCACCAACCCGAGTGCCAAAGGTGGTGGACTCATACAAACACTTGCGCCCCCATGAAATAAGCATTAATTTTCGGTAACGTCCAGCGTATGGCTGGCGTTCATTTTTCAACCACAAGGGGGCTCACCAAATGAAAAAGGCACAGAGTGCTCGTCTGCGCCAACTGCCGTTGTTCATCGCCGTGCTTGGCTGCCTCTATGGCATGCCTGCTCTGGCCCAGGACAGCAATGCTGACAAGGCCGATCAGGCCAAGCAGCAGGAAGAGGCCAAAAAAGAACCCAAGGAGCTGGACAAGGTCGTTGTGACCGGCTCGCTGATCAAGCGGCTGGAGTACGACACCATCTCGCCCGTGCAAGTGATCTCCGCTGACATCAGCATCGATGTCGGCCAGATCAGCACCGCTGAGTTGCTGCAGAAGTCCAGTGTCGCCGCTGGTTCCACCCAGATCAGCAACCAGTTTGCCGGCTTTGTGGTCGAAGGTGGCACCGGCGTCCAGACCATCAACTTGCGCGGTCTTGGCGCACAGCGCACCGCTGTCCTTCTGAACGGCCAACGCCCGGGCCCTGCCGGCACCCGCGGCCAGGTTCTGGCGTTCGACCTGAACGTGATTCCCCAGTCGATTCTGCAGCGCGCTGAGATCGTGAAGGACGGTTCGTCTTCAATCTACGGCTCCGATGCTGTGGCCGGCGTGGTCAACCTGATCACCCGCAAGAACTTCACTTCGCCAGAGTTCACTTTCCTCGCACGCAACCCGCAGAAGGGCGGTTACGAGACCGTCTCGCTGTCGTTTGCCAATGGCTGGGATTTCGGCAAGGGCACGATCGCTGGCGCGGTCGAGTATTACCTGCAGGAGCCGCTGCGCTTCCGTGACCGTGACTTCCTGCGCTGCGCCGAGGATCTGGTGTGGGACCAGAACGGTAACCGCATCGACCGTCAGGACCGCTCCATCCTTGCCGGAACTCCTCTCGGCGGCTGCACTGCTGGCAACCTCTACGCCAACACCGTGATCGATGCGGTGTACGGTAGGCGTTACATTCCTTCGCCTGATGGCACCACTATCGGCCTGATCCCCGGCTACCGCCCACGCACCAATACAGGCTACAGCGCAGGCAACACCGGCCAGGCCTACTATGAAGACGTTCTCAACTTCGACTTCTTCGGCGAGCAGCAGCTGATCGACCGACAGGAGCGCTTCAGCCTGTTCACGACGGCTGATTTCAATTTGGGCCCGGTCAACTGGACCACCGACTTCCTGTACAACCGTCGCGGCACCGACACCCACCGCTGGCGTCAGTTCTTCCCGCTGACGGGTGGCACCACTGCTACCCGCGCCGCATACAAGTACACCGATGGTTCGAGCTTCGCCAGCCCAGTGCCCAGCGGTATTGCCCAGCCGATAATGCCGTTCCCGTCCGACCAGAAGGTTCGCGTCAACTACTACTACCTGCGGACTGGTCTGGATGGCTTGATCGGCGGAACCGAGACCTGGAGCTGGTCGGCCAATCTGTCCTACACCCGTTCGGACGGCGATTACAGCGCGCTGTCCATTCTCAAATCCAAGTCAGGTGACGCCGATCCTGCCCTGCGCCCGTGGACTGGCGGCAAATCACCTTCGGTGAACTACTTTGACCCGTGCTTCCTCAGCGGTGCCTGCATGAGTCAGCTGGTTCAGGCGGTCGGCCAGTGGCACACCGGCAATACCGTCTATGACCAGTACCTGTTTAACGCGACAGCAACCGGTGAGCTGTTCCAGCTGCCGGCTGGTGCAGTCAATGTGGCGATTGGCGGCGAGTACCGCAACTTCGGCATCAACGACCAGCCCAGTCAGTACGAGCGCAACGGCGACCTCTGGGGCCAGAGCTCGGCGGTGGTGACCAAAGGGCGTGATCATGTGAAGGAGCTGTTCACCGAAGTCGAGGTTCCTCTGCTCAAGGGTCTCCCAGCGATCGAATCGCTGACCATGAACCTGTCCGCACGCGCCTTCGACTATGCATCGGTGGGCAAGTCCGATTCGGTCTGGAAACTGGGGCTGGGCTGGCAAGTGATCCCGTCGCTGCGCCTGCGCGCCACTAAAGGCACCTCGTACCGTGCTCCTGGCCTGTACGAACTCTATCTTGGCAATCTGTCGAGCTTTGTCTCGCAGACCTCAATCGATCCATGTATCAACTGGGGTCAGAGCACCAACGACTATATCCGGGCCAACTGCGCGGCAGCCGGTATCCCCGACAACTTCGCTGGTGCTACTTCATCGGCGACAGTGATCACGCAGGGTGGCGCTGGCGTGCTCAAGCCCGAGACCTCGAACGCCAAGACGGCAGGCCTGGTGTTCACCCCGACCTCAATCCCGTTCAGCCTGGCAGTGGACTACTTCGAATACACCGTGCGCGACCAGATCGCCCGGCTGACTGCCGCCACCATCCTTGGCGGCTGCTACGGCGCCCAGGTGTACCCGAATCAGTTCTGCTCGCTGTTCGTGCGTAATCCGCCCGACCACCCGACCGCACCCAACAAGATCGAGACGGTTTACCAGAAGTACGTCAACGTGAACCGCCAGAAGGTCCGCGGCTATGATCTGCTGACGCGCTATGACGGCGACTTCAGCTTTGGCAAGTTGGAGGTGGAGGGCCAGGCAACCTATGTGATGGAAGACTTCGAGGAGTTTTTCAGCACCTCGGCCGCTAGCGGTTTCAGTTCCTCCAACCGCAACGGAGCCATCGGCCGTCCCAAGCTGGTGGGCAATCTGCGCACAACGCTGAAGCGTGGCGACTGGAGCTGGACTTGGTACATGAACTATGTCGGCGAAACCAAATCGCTGACCCTGTCCCCCACCTTCACCTATTTCGGCTGGACCAATGCGGTTCGCGACATCGTTGCCGAATCGCGGCTTTACCACACGCTGTCGGTGCGGTATGACCAGCCGAAGTGGTCGGTGCTCTTTGGTATCCAGAACGTGACAGACAAGGATCCGCCAACAATCTCCAGCGGCGTCGACACGCGGTACGGCAACGTACCGGCATTCGCCACCCAGTACGACCTGCTGGGCAGGACGTTCTACACCCAGCTGAGCTTCAAGTTCTAAGCGGCGCTGGTCAATGCAAGACCCGGCACCGAATGGCCCCAATCATTCGGTTTCCGGCCCCAACAACGCCCCGGCCATCCGGGGCGTTTTTTTGGCTCGGTCAATGGGATATCCGATCCGCGATGGGGTGGCGTCGACATGCCAACGACGCCCTTCCTACCGCCCTATCTGAATGCGGCGGCCCACCCCCTCTCCATACCGCCACGGATGGGGTATAACTCGCCGCAGGGGCGCGCGTCGCGTCCTGTCCAACCCGCAAAACCTGGAGGAGGGGAGAAACAATGCGCAAAACGATCCTGATGACCATGGCAACGGTGCTGGCGTCGCTGTCACTGAGCGCCACGGCCCAGCACGCGGCGTCGCCGGTCGGCAAGTGGAAGACCCTGGATGACGAGACCGGCAAGCCGATGACGATCACCGAAATCTACGAAGCCAAGAACGGCACGCTGGCGGCCAAGATCGTCGAGAACCTGGGCCTGCCGGCCACCTGCGACAAGTGCAGCGGCCAGTACAAGGGCAAGCCGTTCGTCGGTATCGTCACCCTGTGGAACCTCAAGCCGCTGGGCGATGGCATCTGGGGCGACGGCAAAGGCTACAAGCCTTCCGAAGACCGCAGCTTCAACGCCAAGTCGATCAAGCTGCTCGACGGTGGCAACAAGCTGGAAGTCAAAGGCTGCGTGGCGTTCTTCTGCAAAACCGCCACCTGGGTTCGGGTGAACTGACGCTCGCATCCTGCTGTCCCCTGCACCCCCCCGGCTGGTCCGGGGGGTTGCCATTTCCGGCTCGACCGGCTCGGCCTGCGCTGCGTGCGATAATCCGCGCCCCCTTCACGCATTCTGCCGCTGCTGCCCATGACCCGCGCCGCGCTCGTCACCAACGCCCTGCCCTACGCCAACGGCCCGCTGCATCTTGGCCATCTGGTCGGCTATATCCAGGCCGACATCTGGGTGCGGGCGCGACGCATGCGCGGGGACACCGTCCACTACGTCTGCGCCGACGACACCCACGGCACGCCGATCATGCTGGCCGCGGAAAAGGCCGGCACCACGCCGGAGGCGTTCATCGCCCGGATCCAGGCCAGCCACATGCGCGATTTCGCCGACTTCGGGGTGGCATTCGATCATTACGACTCCACCCATTCGGCTGCCAACCGTGCGCTGACCGAACGCATCTACGCGGCGCTCGAGGCCGGTGGCCACATCAGCCGCCGTCACGTCGCGCAGTTCTATGACCCGGCCAAGGGCATGTTCTTGCCCGACCGCTACATCAAGGGCATCTGCCCACGCTGCGGTGCGCCCGACCAGTACGGCGACAACTGCGAGGCGTGCGGCGCCACCTACGCCCCGACCGAGCTGGTGCAACCTCGCTCGGCGGTCTCCGGTGTCACGCCCGAGCTGCGCGAGTCGGAGCATTTCTTTTTCGAACTGGGCCATTTCGAGGGCGTTCTGCGCCAGTGGCTGGCTGGCGACGTCGCCGTGCCCGGGGTCAAGGCCAAGCTGATGGAGTGGCTGGACGGGGAAGGCGGCCTGCGCGCCTGGGACATCTCGCGCGATGCGCCGTATTTCGGCTTCGAAATCCCCGGCCACCCGGGCAAGTTTTTCTATGTCTGGCTGGATGCGCCGATCGGCTACCTGTCCAGCTTCCAGACGCTGTGCGCCCAGGCCGGGCTGGACTTTGAAGCCTTTGTCCGCGCCGGCGCCGAGGCGCAGACCGAGCTGCACCACTTCATCGGCAAGGACATCGTCAACTTCCACGGCCTGTTCTGGCCGGCGGTGCTGCACGGTGCCGGCCTGCGCACGCCCACCCGCCTGCACGTCAACGGCTATCTGACCGTAGACGGCGCCAAGATGAGCAAGTCGCGCGGCACCTTCATCATGGCCCGCACCTATCTGGATGCCGGCCTCGACCCGGAGGCGCTGCGCTACTACTTCGCCGCCAAGTCCTCCGGTGGCGTGGACGATCTGGACCTAAACCTGGCCGACTTCGTGGCGCGGGTGAATGCCGACCTGGTGGGCAAGTTCGTCAACCTGGCCAGCCGCTGCGCCGGCTTCATCGAGAAGCGCTTTGCCGGCCAGCTGGCGCCGGCACTGGCCGATGGCGAGCAGTACGCACGCTTTCTGGCCGCGCTGGAGGACGTGCGCGCCGCCTACGAGCGCAACGATCCGGCCGCCGCGATCCGGCACACCATGGCGCTGGCGGACGAAGCCAACCGCTATATCGACGACCGCAAGCCGTGGGTCATCGCCAAACAGGCCGGTCAGGACGCCGAACTGCAGGCGGTCTGCACCCAGGGGCTGAATCTGTTCCGGGTGCTGGCCGCGGCGCTGGCGCCGGTACTGCCGCGTGTCAGTGCGCAGGCAGCGGCGTTCCTCGGCGCACCGGTGCTGACCTGGCAAGACCTCGAAACGCCCCTGCTCGACCGCACCATCCAACCCTACACCCCGCTGTTCACCCGTATCGACCCCAAGCAGATTCAGGCCATGATCGACGCCAGCAAGGACACGCTCGGCGCGGCGCCTGCCGCCACGCCCACGCCCGCCCCCCCGTCACCCGCGACCCCGCCCGCACAGGCGCCCACGGTCACGCTGGATGACTTTGCCAAGCTCGACCTGCGCATCGGCAAGGTGCTGGAGTGCAGCGTCGTGGATGGCAGCGACAAGCTGCTGCGTTTCGTGCTGGACGCCGGTGAACTGGGGCAACGGCAGATCTTCTCCGGCATTCGTGCCAGCTACGGCCAGCCGGAAGCGCTGGTCGGCCGTCACGTGGTGTTCATCGCCAACCTGGCGCCGCGCAAGATGCGCTTCGGGGTCAGCGAGGGCATGATCCTCTCCGCCGGCTTCGATGGCGGCGGGCTGTTCCTGCTCGATGTCGATGCCGGTGCCCAGCCCGGCATGCCGGTGAAGTGAATCCGCGCGCGCCGCTGCATTCCAAGGCCCTGGTCGAACGGCTCGACCGCCTGTTGCCGCAGACCCAATGCGGCCAGTGCGGTTTTGCCGGTTGCCGCCCGTATGCCGAGGCAATGGCACGCGGCGAGGCCGATATCGACCGCTGCCCGCCCGGTGGCGACGCCGGTGCTCGTGCGCTGGCGCATGTGCTGGGCGTACCGGCCCGGCCGTATGACCGCGCCCGCGGCCAGCAGAGCCCGCCGCATGCCGTGCAGATCGTCGAGGCCGACTGCATCGGCTGCACCAAGTGCATTCAGGCCTGCCCGGTGGATGCCATCGTGGGCGGCCCCAAGCACATGCACAGCGTGCTGGAGCCACTGTGCACCGGCTGTGACCTGTGCATTCCGGCCTGCCCGGTGGACTGCATCATCCGCGTACCGACCGGGCGCTGAGCCGCGCCCACCGGCTCACTGGCCGCTGGTCGCAACCGAACAACTGTCGCAGATCCGCTCCACGCGATAGCCGCGGGCGCGCAACTGTTCCACCAATCCCTCCGGGCCGAGCAGATGCAGGGCACCGACCACCACCAGGGTGCGGCCCGGCGTGGCCGCGGTCAGGCGGGCGTCCACCTGCGGCAGCCAGGCCTGGTTGCGCTCCACATTGAGCAGGCGGTAGCTCTCGGGTGTTTTCTGCGCCATCTCCATGCGCATGCGCCGGTCGAGCACCTCGACATCGCCGGCGCGCCACCAGTCATGCAGCTGCTGCAACTGCTGCGCCGCCTTTTTGGGGTCGGCCAGAAACTCATCCAGGCTCTGCACCTGCTCCTGGTACGGCACCCGGTCCATAGCCTGGACCTGGGCTTGCACGGTCTCCAGCCCGGCCACTGGCTTGCCGGCCTGCGCCGCGCGCGCCATCAGCTGCCGGTCCAGACCCAGCTCGGCCCGCAACCCCAGCGCGTTTGCCACCGCCAGAGTCATGCCCAGGTTGACCGCCCACGGTTCGCTGTGCTCCAGCGCGTCCAGGCTGCCACCGCTGGCCCCCACCAGCACGCCCAGCCGCTGGCGCACCGGTGCCGGCAGCACCTCGCTCAACGTCTTGCCATCGCCATAGCCCATCGCCGTCTGCATCGCGGCGATGGTCTCGGGTGCGGTCAATGCCGCCGGATCCAGCTCGAACAGCAGGGCATCACTGTCCTGGAAGGCGCGTTCGATTTCCGCAGGCAGCGGTGCATCGCTGGGTGCGAGCAGATGGAACGAACCCAGCAGATACACGACGTTGCCGCCGTGTTCCGCTTTCCACAGCAGCGGACGCCAGACCGGGGCCGACGTCGCCTGGACATCCGGCCGGGCCGCCGCGGCAGCCTGCCCCCACGGCGCCAGCAAGGCCAGACAAAACGCCAGCAGTAACCGCAGCGCACTCATGCCGACGGCACCAAAGGGGCGGGCTTGCGATAGGCCTTTTCGCCGGCCTCCACACGCAGGCGCAGGCGGTTCTGCGGCGGCGGCAGCGGGCAGGTGGCAAACAGGGTGAAGGCACATGGCGGGTTGTACGCGCGGTTGAAATCAAGCCGCACCTGCCCCTGCGCATCCGGCCAGGGCGCCTGAAGGAAACGGCCAGCGCCATAACTGCCGTGACCGCTGGTGGCATCGGCAAACACGATGAACAGCTGGCCGTCGCCCTGATCCAGCGCCTCCAGCCGGTAGCGGGTGCCGTTGCGGCGGAACTCCAGCACGCCGGGATTGGGCATGGGCTCGGTCATCCCGAGGACGTTCATCACCGACAGCGTGGTACCGGGCGGGTGCGGAATGAACCGCGCCGGCAGGATCCAGTCCGGCCCGCCCGGCCAGTAGTCCAGCCCGGTGAAGCGAAGCCGGCTGTCGGCATCGGCATGTTTGACTCGCAACGCCAACCGACCACCACGGGCGATCACCATCGCCTGCCCCTTGCCGTCATCGAAACCGATCACGCTGGCACCGGCGGGGTCGGCATCACTGCGGAGTTGACCGCCGCGACTGGTCACCCCGTCCAGGGTGACGTCGGTGTCGGCGGTGAAGAACACCGTGCCGTCTTTTTTCACCTGGAAGATGCCCAGGTGGGCCGGGCCCATCGCCAACCGGATGCCATTATCGGCACCGCTACCCACGCGATGGGTACCAGGCTCCAGCCAATGCAGGCCAATCAGGCTGGTCCAGCCGTCGGGGCGGGTCAGCTCGGCCACGCGCGCACGACGCCAGGACTGCTCGGAGGCCTCGAAAGCAGCGCGCGCCCGGGCCTTGGCGGCCAGCGCCGCCGGATCCGGCCCGGTCTGCGCCTGACAGGCCACAAGCAGCACTTGCAGGGCGCAGAGCATCAGCGTCCGCGTAGAAACCATTTGTCGATCTCCGCCAGGGAAACCCGAGTCCAGGTGGGGCGCCCATGATTGCACTGCCCGGAGCGTTCGGTGGCCTCCATCTGCCGGAGCAGGGCATTCATTTCGGCAATGCTGAGCCGGCGATTGGCGCGCACCGCGCCATGACAGGCCATGGTCGCCAACAGGGCATCGCGCTGCTCGGCCACGCGCCGGGTGGCGCCATGCTCACGCAAATCGGCCAGGACGTCCCGCAACAGGGCCTCGACATCGCCCTGCGCCAGCAACGCCGGCACGCTGCGTAGCAGCAGTGACTGCGGGCCGCTGCGCTGCACCTCGAAGCCCAGCTGCTCCAGCGTGTCAGCCTCGCGTTCGGCCAGATCGGCCTCGCGCTCGGACACCGCCAGGCTGACCGGCACCAGCAGGGGCTGGGTGCGCAGGCCGACGCCGTCATGCGCCGCCTTGAGTGCCTCGTACACGATGCGCTCATGGGCGGCGTGCATGTCCACCACGATCAATCCGTCGGCACTCTCGGCCAGGATGTAGATGCCATGCAGCTGGGCGATGGCATGCCCCAGCGGCGGCATGCCTTCCGGCCCATCCGCCGGCAGCGCTGGTGCCGGCGGTGGGGACGGGGTCGCCGTCACCTCGGTTCGGGTCGGGCCGGCATATAGGGCCTGATATGCCTGCGGTGCATCGGCCAGACGCAGGCCGATCGTGGCCTGCTGGGGTGCCGGCAGCGTCGGCGCGGCGGGCTTGAGGGGCGGCAAAGGGGCCGCAGCCTGACCGGCACGCGTCTGCGCCAGCACGGCATGCAGACTGCGATAGACGAAATCGTGGACCAGCCGCGCCTCGCGGAAACGCACCTCGTGCTTGGCTGGATGCACGTTCACGTCAACGCCACGCGGGTCGAGCTCCAGAAACAGCACGTAGGCTGGATGTCGGCCGTGGTAGAGCACATCGCTGTACGCCTGCCGCACGGCATGGGCGATATTGCGGTCGCGCACGCTGCGCCCATTGACGTACAGATACTGCTGATCGGCACTGGCGCGATGGTAGGTCGGCCGCGCGATCCAGCCGTGCAGGCGCAGGCCGGCACCGGCCTGGTCGACCGCCAGTGCGTTGTGGGCAAATTCCTGGCCCAGCGCCTCGTGCAGGCGGACGTCGTTGAGCAAGTGCCCATCCCCTTTCCAGCGCCGCAGCGGCTTGCCGTTGTGGGTCACCCGGATCTCGACGTCGGGCCGTGCCAGCGCCAGCGTGCGCAGCCAGTCCTCGATATGGGCCAGCTCGGTGCGCTCGGCACGCAGAAACTTGCGGCGCGCCGGTACGTTGTAAAACAGATCGCGCACTTCCACCGTGGTTCCAGGCGGATGCGCCTGCGGCGTCACCTGCCCGGGCTTGCCGCCGTCGATGCGCAACTCCGCCCCATGCGCGGCCCCGGCCTGCCGGGAGACGATGCGGAACCGGCTCACCGACGCCATCGAGGGCAGCGCCTCGCCGCGGAAGCCCAATGTCGCCACGGCTTCCAGGTCTTCGATGCTGGCGATCTTGCTGGTGGCATGGCGGCTGACGGCCAGCGGCAGTTCCTCCGGCGCGATGCCACTGCCGTCATCGCGCACCCGGATCAGGCGAATACCGCCTTCCTCGAGGTCGATGTCGATCCGGCGCGCGCCGGCGTCCAGCGCGTTTTCGACCAGTTCCTTGACCACCGACGCCGGACGTTCGACGACTTCGCCGGCGGCGATCTGGTTGATGAGGGTGTCGGGGAGTTGGCGGATCGTCATTGCAACTCCCCCAGGTTTCCAGGCTCGATCATCCTGATCTCGCCAGGAAACACGGCCCTGCGCATCCTGCTTCGGGCGTTCGCCAACGCGCGAAGTGACGTTAAGTCACTTCGCAAGCGCGTTGGCTCACCTTCGCCGGCGGCGATCTGGTTGATGAGGGTGTCGGGGAGTTGGCGAATGCTCACCGGAGGATTCTAGGGAATCTCCGAGCACTTCGGAGATTCCCGTCGACCAACGCCGGTTGGATCACATGCGCGACCCGCCGCCAAGGTGCCGCCGATTCCGGGTCAGGGGCTGGCGCCCGCGCCGAGCGGAGTGCGCTCCGTCGTCCGCTCGGGTGACGTGACTTGCGCCGCCTGCTTGCCCTGCGCGCGCAGCGCGTACAGGGTGCCGGGCGGCGGCTGCCGCGAGAAATAGGCGTCCACGCCGTCCAGGATCGCCCGCGCCAAGCGGCGCTGGTAGTCCGGATCGGTCAGCTTGCGCTCTTCCTCCGGGTTGGAGATGAACGCGGTTTCCACCAGCATCGCCGGCATCTTGTCGGACGTGCGCAGCACCGCGAAGTTGGCGCGCTCGATCCCATCCTTGTGGATGTCGCCGATCCGCTTCAGCCCGCCCAGCACGTGCTGGGCAGCATCTTCGGAGGCTTTCATATTGCCGCTCTGGGTCAGATCCAGCAGCACCGAGGTGAGGGTGCTGTCGGCCGTCCGCAGAACACGCGCACCACCGATCACGTCAGCAGCATTTTCCTTGTCGGCCAGCCAGCGCGCCCGTTGCGAGGATGCCCCGCGGGTGGACAGGATGAACACTGATGAGCCACGCGCGCTGCGGTTTTCGGCAGCATCGGCGTGGATCGAAATGAAGATGTCGGCCTTGTTGGCGCTGGCACGCCGGGCGCGGTATTCAAGCGGAATGAACACGTCGCTGTCGCGGGTCAGATACGCCTTCAGCCCCGACGTGGCGTTGACCTGCCGGGCCAGCTCGCGGGCGATGGCCAGGGTGACGTCCTTTTCCCGAGTCCCACCGGGGCCACGGGCACCTGGATCCTGCCCCCCGTGCCCGGCGTCGATGGCCACCACCAGTGGCCGCACCCCGGCCTGCTCCGCCGACCGTGAAGGCGGCAGCGGGGCAAGCGCCGGCGCCACCGGCGGCGCCGTGGCCGGCCCGGGCAAAGACGCAGGCGCCGGTTGGGATGCCCTCGCAGCGGCCTGCGCGGGGTCTGTTGCCACGGGCAAGGGCCGGCTGGCAAACGCGGCGATCGGATCGGCCGGATCAGACGAGGTCGGTGCCGACGGCGATGACGCGGACGCGCCCGCGACCGGCGACGATGCGGGGTTGGGATGCGTGACAGACAAAGCGGCTGCGGCGGGGAGTGGCGCAGGGGTGGCGGCGATCGTCGGCCCATCCCCCGGCCACTCCAGCACCAGTACGGTGCCGCCGGACGCATCCTGCAGAGTGGTCGGAATGGCCCGCACCGCACCGGCCAGGTCGAATACGACGCGCAGGGTGCCGGGCATCGGCTGCCCGGTGCGCACGGATTTGACGACACCGGCCGGCGCCGGCAGCGCCACGCCTGCGGCCAGGCGGCTTTGCGGGAGATCCACCACCAGCCGGTCCGGATGGGTCAGAGGAATCAGACGATACGTTTCGCTGCGGTCCAGATGCAGCTCGGCACGGGTGCCGGTCGCGCCAGTCTCGACCTTCAACTGCCGGAGTTCCGCCGCGTTTGCCACGCCCAGCGCAAGCACGGCCAGCCCCAAGGCAGCCGTAAGCACGGACCGGCAGTGACTCCCCATTCGGCGCATGGCCGGGAGTCAATCACCATTCGCCCGAAAATGCAAGCGTTTTTCCCTTGCGTTTCCGATACATGCAGAATGTTTCTCAGGCGTCCGGAAACTTGTCTGCGCAAGTGGCCAGTAAATCGTTCAGCCATGCCTGCCCCACCGGGCTGGCGGGCTGCAGGCTGACCTGCCGGCCCAGCCCCTGCACCCGCAGGACGATGTCCAGATCCGGCGGCGGTAGTGCGCCGTGGCCACGCTCGGGCCATTCCACCAGCCACAGCCGGTGGTCTTCATCGTCCAGACCAAGGAACGCCAGCTCGCCCGGATCGCCGATCCGGTACAGGTCCAGGTGCACGGCCACCCCGCCTGCGGGCAGGGCATAGGGCTCGACCAGGGTGTAGGTGGGGCTGCGAATGGTGCCGGTCACCCCAAGCCCACGCAGCACCGCCCGGGCCAGGCTGGACTTGCCTGCCCCCAGATCGCCGTGCAGATACACCACGGCACTCGCGGGCAGGGTATGCGCCAGACAGGCGCCGAAGGTGTCGGTGGCCGCGGCGTCGGCAAGGAAGAACGCTGTCATCCGGTTATCGTCGCATCGGATTGGCCAGCCGGCGCAGCCAGGGCATGAGATCGGACGGCAGCAGACCACGCTCGCCATCGCCGCGGGCAGCGGCATCACCTGCGGCTGCATGCAGCAAGGCACCGGCCAGCGCCGCATCGCCAGCCGCCATCCCCTGCCCGCGCAGGGCCGCCACCACCCCGGTCAGCAGATCGCCCATACCGCCGGTGGCCATGCCCGGATTACCGGCGCAGATCACCGCGGGCGGTGCCGCATGGCGCTGTACCAGGGTGCCGGCGCCCTTGAGTACGACCGTGCAGCCCAGCCCGGCCTGTAGCGCCGCGGCGGCGGCGAAGCGGTCGCGCTGCAGCTCGGCGGTGCTGATGCCCAGCAATCGCGCCGCCTCGCCGGGATGCGGCGTGACCACATCGTCGGCCCGCAACCCCACGCCCGCATGCGCCAGCAGGCGCAGCGCCTCCGCGTCGAACACGCGTGGTTTGTCGCAGGCCAAGACCTGCGCAAACAGCAGCCGCCCCCATGCGCCCTGCCCCAGCCCGGGGCCGATGGCGACGACATCGGCACGCGCCAGCAACGGCTCCAGCGCTGCCGGATCCTCCACTGCGTGCACCATCGCTTCCGGACAGCGCGCCAGCAGCGCCGGCACGTGCTGCGTGCGGGTGGCCACACTGACCAGGCCGGCGCCACTGCGTAATGCGGCCTGGGCCGTCAGCAGGATCGCCCCACCGCTGCCGGCCTCGCCGCCGATGCACAGCACGTGACCATTGCGGCCCTTGTGGGTATCCCGTGGCCGCAGCGGGAAAAATCCCGCCAGCGCATCGGCACGATAGCCCAGCGCCGCGGGCGCAAGCCCCGCGAAGATGCTGTCTGGCAGGTCCAGCGTGGCCAGCTCCAGTTCGCCGCAATGATCCAGCGCCGCGCCGGTGCGCAGACCGCGATGACGGGCAAGAAACTGCAGCGTGCAACTCGCCCGCACGGCCACGCCCGGTGCGCTGCCGGTCGCCGCGTCGATGCCACTGGGCACATCCAGCGCCAGCACTGGCGCAGAATGCGCATTGATCACCGCGATCAGCGCCTCGGCGCGCCCCTCGGGCGCACGCGACAGACCGATGCCGAACAACGCATCGACGATCAGATCGGCCTCGCCCACCGCATCCACGATCACGCCACCCGCCGCCTGATACTCGGCACAGGCGCGCTGCGCCAGCGCGCTGACCGGCGGCGCCAACGGCACCACCTGCACCTGACGTCCGGCGACGTGCGCGTGCCGGGCGAGCACATACCCATCGCCCCCGTTGTTGCCCGGCCCGCAGACCACGGCAATCCGCTGCGCCTGCGGCCAGTGCTTGAGCAGGCAGCGCCAGCCTGCCTGGCCGGCGCGTGCCATCAGGGCAAACCCATCGCCCTCGCAGGCCTCGATACCGCGTGCTTCCAACCGGCGCACGGTGGCAGGATCAAACAGCGGCAACGGGGTGTGCATGCGGCAATTCTAGACCCGCCCGGACATCGGCAGCAGGCCGTGGGCGTATCCGCTGATCGCAGCACAGGGGCCTTGCCAGCCGCAATGATCGCAGCAGCGATCGCGTTCACCTTGCCTATACTGCGCGCCGATGGACACGCCCACCCCCGCCGCCCTGGCCGATCGCATCCGCACACTGGCGCGAGCTGCAGGCTTCCAGCGGGTGGGGATTTCCGGCATCGAGCTGGACGATGACGAGGCCCACCTGCGCGACTGGCTGGCGCAGGGGCTGTACGGCTCGATGGACTGGATGGCACGCCACGGCACCCTGCGGGCGCGGCCGGCCGAGCTGGTGCCGGGCACGATCCGGGTGATTTCGGTGGGGCTGGACTACGGCCAGGACCCGGACGCGGCCTGGCGGACCTTGAACGACGGCGAGCGCGCCTACGTGGCCCGCTACGCCCTTGGGCGCGATTACCACAAGCTGCTGCGCAACCGACTGCAGAAACTGGCAGAACAGGTGCAGGCGGAAATCGGCCCGTTCGGCTACCGCGCCTTCACCGACTCGGCACCGGTGCTGGAGCGCGCGCTGGCGCGCAATGCCGGGCTGGGCTGGATCGGCAAGCACACCTGCCTGATCGACAGACACGGCGGCAGCTGGTTTTTCCTCGGCGAGCTGTTCGTGGACATTCCGCTGCCCATCGACCCGCCTGCCAGCGCCCACTGCGGCACCTGCACGCGCTGCATCGACATCTGCCCGACGCGTGCCATCACCGCCCCGTACCGGCTGGACGCACGCCGCTGCATTTCCTACCTGACCATCGAGCACGATGGGAGCATCGACGAGGCACTCCGCCCGCTGATCGGCAACCGCATCTTCGGCTGCGACGACTGCCAACTGGTCTGCCCGTGGAACAAGTTTGCCCGCCGCACCGACGAACCCGACTTCCGCGCCCGCAACAACCTCGACCGCGCCAGCCTGGTCGAGCTATTCGCCTGGGAGGAGGACGAGTTCCTGCGCCGCACCGAGGGCAGCGCAATCCGCCGCAGCGGGTATGAACGCTGGCTGCGCAACATCGCCGTCGCGCTGGGCAACGCACCGACCACGCCCGAGGTCCTGGCCGCGCTGGCCAGCCGCCGCGACCACCCCTCGCCGGTGGTGCGCGAACACGTGGCGTGGGCGCTGCGCCAGCACGCCGCCAGATCGGCCCCGTAAAATGCCGGCATGACCGACCTTTCCCCTCGCTCCAGCTTTCACGGCTTTGAACAGATCCCGCTGCGCGAATACGCCGAGCGCGCCTACCTCGATTACTCGATGTACGTGGTGCTCGACCGCGCCTTGCCCTTCATCGGCGACGGCCTGAAACCGGTCCAGCGCCGCATCATCTATGCCATGAGCGAGCTGGGGCTGAACGCCTCGGCCAAGCCCAAGAAGTCCGCGCGCACCGTGGGCGATGTGATCGGCAAGTTCCACCCGCATGGCGACTCCGCCTGCTACGAGGCGCTGGTGCTGATGGCGCAGCCGTTCTCGTACCGCTACCCGCTGATCGAAGGCCAGGGCAACTTCGGCTCCAGCGACGACCCCAAATCGTTCGCCGCGATGCGCTACACCGAGGCCAAGCTGTCCCCGATCGCCGAGGTGCTGCTGGCCGAGCTGGAGCAGGGCACGGTGGACTGGACGCCCAACTTCGACGGCACCCTGGAGGAGCCCGCCTGGCTGCCGGCACGGCTGCCGCACCTGCTGCTCAATGGCACTACCGGCATCGCGGTGGGCATGGCCACCGACATCCCCCCGCACAATCTGGGCGAGCTGGTCAGCGCCTGCGTGCGCTTGCTGGACGATCCCGACGCCAGCGTGCGTGACCTGTGCGAGCACGTGCGTGGCCCCGACTATCCCACCGGCGCCGAAATCATCACCCCGCCCGACGACCTGCGGGCGATCTATGAAACCGGCACCGGCAGCGTGCGCGCACGTGCGGTGTACGTGCGCGAACAGGGCAACATCGTGATTACCGAGCTGCCCTACCAGGTCAGCCCCGGCAAGGTGATCGAGCAGATCGCCCAGCAAATGCGCGCCAAGAAGCTGCCGTGGCTGGAGGACATCCGCGACGAGTCCGACCACGCCAACCCCACCCGCATCGTGCTGGTGCCGCGCAGCAACCGGGTCGATGCCGAGCAGCTGATGGGGCATCTGTTTGCCACCACCGACCTGGAAAAGAGCTACCGAGTCAACCTGAACGTGATCGGCCTGGACGGGCGCCCGCAGGTGAAGAACCTGAAGACGCTGCTGACGGAATGGCTGACGTTCCGCCAGGACACCGTGACCCGCCGGCTCAAGCACCGGCTGGACAAGGTCGAACGCCGCCTGCACCTGCTCGATGGCCTGCTGGTGGCATTCCTCAATCTGGACGAAGTGATCCGCATCATCCGCAGCGAGGACGAACCCAAGGCCGTGCTGATGGCGCGTTTTGCCCTGTCGGACGCGCAAGCCGACTACATCCTCGACACCAAGCTCAAGCAGCTGGCGCGGCTTGAGGAAATGAAAATCCGCGGTGAGCAGGACGACCTGATCGCCGAGCGCAAGACATTGCTGGCCACCCTCGACAGCAAGGCCCGCCTGCGCAAGCTGATCAAGGACGAGCTGCTGGCTGATGCCAAACGCTTTGGCGATGCCCGCCGCAGCCCACTGGTCACCCGTCAGGCCGCGCAGGCACTGGACGAAACCGAGCTAGTGGCCAGCGAGCCGATGACCGTGGTGCTCAGCGAAAAAGGCTGGGTGCGCGCCGCCAAAGGCCACGACATCGACGCCGCCGCGCTGTCCTACCGCGAAGGCGATGGCCTGCTGGCCGCCGTTCGCACCCGCAGCACTCATCAGGTGGCCTTCCTGGATTCGCATGGCCGCAGCTATTCGACGGCGGTGCACACCCTGCCCTCCGCGCGCGGCAACGGTGAACCACTGACCGGCCGCTTCAGCCCGGCACCGGGTGCGACATTCCAGGCCATGGCCAGCGCCAGCAACGAGGATCGGCTGGTGCTGGCCTCCAGCCACGGCTATGGCTTCATCACCCGCTTCGAAAACCTACTCAGCCGACAGAAAGCCGGCAAGGCGCTGCTGTCGCTGGGCGAAGGCGCACGCGTGCTGGCACCTGCCGCCGTCAACGACCCAGCCCGCGACCGTCTGGTAGTGGTGACCAGTCTCGGCCACGTCCTGGCCTTCCCGCTGGCCGAGCTGCCCGAGTTGGACAAAGGCAAGGGCAACAAGCTGATCGAGATCCCCAAGGCCAAGCGCGGCACCGAGCATGTCACTGCCATCGCCGTCGTACCGGAAGGCGGCAAGCTGCAGGTGAAATCTGGTGCCCGCACGATGACGCTGACCTACCACGACCTCGACGCCTATCTCGGCGCCCGCGGGTCACGCGGCGGCTTGCTGCCACGCGGCTGGCAACGGGTGGACGGGCTGAGCGTCGAAGCCTGAGAACGCCCATCCGTGGCCGACAGGCATCTCCGCCGTGTGCGAAAGATGCCCTGACCACCGTCAACGAGGACACCACATGCATCCGGACTTCTGGCATCAGCGCTGGGCCAACCAGGAAATCGGCTTCCATCAACCCGCCCCTACCCCGCTGCTGCTCAAGCACTGGCCAACGCTGGCGATCCCGCTGGGCGCGGAGGTGTTCGTACCGCTGTGCGGCAAGTCGCACGACCTGCACTGGCTGGCCGAAGCCGGGTATCGGGTGCTGGGCGTGGAGCTATCGCCGATTGCAGTCGAGGCATTTTTTGCCGAACACGGTCTGACCCCGGAGATCACGGACACGGCCTATGGAACCCGTTACCGCGCAGGCGCCATTGAAATCCTGTGCGGCGATGCGTTCGCCCTGGATCCGCAACGGCTGGCCGGCTGTGCTGCCGTGTTCGACCGCGCCGCCCTGATCGCGCTGCCGCCGGAGCTGCGCCGCCGCTACGCGGCTGAGCTGTACGCGCACCTGCCGGCCGGCTGCCGCGGATTGCTGATCACCCTGGAATACCCCCAGGCCGAACGAGAAGGCCCGCCATTTTCGGTTTCCGAAGCCGAGGTCCAGGCCCTGTTTGCTCAGGACTGGGCGATCGCACTGCGGGAACGCCGCCCGATTCCGCCGGATGCTCCGGGCTTCATCGCCGGTGTATCGCAGCTGGACACCGCGGTGTATGCCCTGACCCGGCGGCCTGAAAACCCCGCGCCGGTTTGACCGAGATCAAGTCGCCGGGCGGGCATGACGGTTACGCTTCGGACCATGCACGCCCAGCACGTCACCTTTGACGCCGACCTGCTACGCCGGTACGACCGGCCGGGACCGCGTTACACCTCCTACCCCACCGCGCCGCAGTTCAGCCCGGCGTTTGGGGAAGCCCAGCTGCGTGCCGCCATCCAGGCCAGCAACGAGGACCCCATCCCGCGGCAGCTGTCGCTGTACGTGCATGTGCCGTTCTGCACCAGCCCCTGCTTTTATTGCGGCTGCAACCGGGTGATCACCCGCGACACCGCCCGCGGCGAGGGTTATTTGATCCGCCTGCAGCGCGAAATCAGCCTGATTGCGCCGTTGTTCGACCGCGACCGCGAGGTGATCCAACTGCACTTCGGTGGCGGCACGCCCAACTTCCTCACGCCCGCCCAGCTGGGCGAGGTGATGGACAGCCTGCGCCGGCAGTTTCTGTTCTCCTCCGGCCCGGACAATGACATTTCAATCGAGATCGACCCGCGCGTCTGTCCGCCCGAGTGGCTGCCGGAACTGGCCAAGCTGGGGTTCAACCGCATCAGCTTAGGGGTGCAGGACTTCGACCCGACGGTCCAGGCCGCTGTCAACCGCATCCAGAGTGTGGAAGACACCCGCGCGGTGATCGAGGCCGCACGCAACGCCGGGATCGGCTCGATCAACATCGACCTGATCTATGGCCTGCCCGCGCAGACCCTGGACGGGTTCGGCAAGACCCTGGATACGGTGGTCGCACTGCGCCCAGACCGCCTGGCCGTCTACAGCTACGCGCACCTGCCGCACCTGTTCAAGCCACAAAAGCAGATTGACGAACGCCTGCTGCTGAGCGGCGAAGCCAAACTGGCCCTGCTGCAGCTGGCCGTGACCCGGCTGACTGCTGCCGGCTACGTCTACATCGGCATGGACCACTTTGCCCTGCCCGACGACCCGCTGGCGCAAGCGCAACAGCGCGGCGGGCTGCATCGCAACTTCATGGGGTACACCACCCATGCCGACAGCGACCTGATCGGTCTTGGCGTCTCCGCCATCAGCCATATCGGCAACAGCTACAGCCAGAATCCGCGCATCCTGTCCGACTGGGAAGCCGCAGTGGATGCCGGCCGCCTGCCGGTGAGCCGCGGCATGCAATTGAGTGAGGACGACACCCTGCGCGCCGATCTGATCCAGGCGCTGATGTGCCAGGGCGAGATCCCGATCACCGCCCTGGAACGTCGCTACGGCATCGAGTTCCACCACTATTTCGCGGAAGATCTCAAACGTCTGCAGCCACTGGTGGACGATGGCCTGGTGGTGCTGTCCGCACAAAGCATCCGTGCCACCTCGCGCGGGCGCCTGTTGCTGCGTAACATTGCCATGTGCTTCGACCACTACCTGACCTCCGCCACGTTGGAAACCCATCCGCGCTTCTCGCGCGCGATCTGAACGCCCCATGCCCGCCTCTACGCCCCGGCAGGAGGTTGCAGTGAGCAGCCAGCCTCCGTTCCCGCGCCCGGCTCCGACCGTGCTGTCCGATGACGGGGATGAGCTGCAGTTCTGTTCCACCTGCGCGTTCTCGCACGCCTGCCTGTCGCAAGGCATGGACAAAAGCGCCCTGCGGGATCTGCACGTACTGGTTGAACATGTCGGCCCGTTTCACGCCGGCGACACCCTGTTCCGCGAGGGGGATCCATTCGACGCAATCGCCGCGGTGCGTGCCGGTTGCGTCAAGACCCGGGTGATCGACCGCGACGGCCGTGAGCACGTGCTGGGCTTCCATTTCCCGGGTGAAATCATCGGCCTCAATGCCATCGCTGGCGATCGCTACCCGTGCGATGCGATCGCACTGGACACGGTGATGCTATGCCGGTTCTCGTTTCCCAAGATCTCGGTGCTGGCCACCCGAGTACCCGGACTGCAACGCGAACTGTTCCGGTTACTCAGCCGCGACATCGGCCGGGCATCACTGCTGGCCGGTGACTGGAGTGCCGAGCAGCGCATGGCTGCATTCCTGGTGGGGCTGTCGCGCCGGCTGGCCGCACGCGGGTTTTCCGCCACCCGTTTCCAGCTCAGCATGAGCCGCACCGACATCGCCAACTATCTACGGCTGGCCCCCGAAACGGTCAGCCGGGTCCTGCGCCGGCTGCAGGACGAGGGCGTGCTGGCGGTGGACCGTCGCGACGTGGAGCTGCGCGATCCCGATGCACTGGAAGCACTGGCAGCCCCGATACTGCGCGAATAGACCGCCAGCACACGCCTGTGCTGTTGCATTGTGGTTGACCTAGATCATGGCTGCTACGGGGCATGCGCCGGACGATAGTGCGCGCAATCCCTGTACTCCATTTCTTCAAGGAGAACCACGATGTCCACCATCCGTAGGCTATGGCTGGGCCTGGGCGCCCTGCTAGCCGTCAGCTTCGCCGTCATGCTGTGGCTGGGCGTGGACTTGGTCCACACTGCCCCGCCAGTTCCCGATCGCGTAGTGACCCAGAGCGGCCACACGCTTTACACCAAAGCTGATATCGAACGTGGCCGTCAGGTCTGGCAACGCATGGGCGGCCAGCAGCTCGGCTCGATTTGGGGCCATGGCGCCTTGGTGGCACCCGACTGGTCGGCCGACTGGCTGCACCGGGAGACCGAGGCCATGCTGGAACTGCAGGCCCGTGCCGACACCGGCCAGCCCTACGCCAGCCTGGATGCTGCCGAACAGGCGCGCATCCAGGCCAAGGTCAAGCCGCTGATGCGCGCCAACACCTATGACCAGGCCAAGAACGAACTCGTGGTCAGCGACATGCGGGCGCAGGCCATCAGCGCCGTGGCCGCACACTACGAGAGCCTGTTCTCCAACGATCCAGCCACCCATGAGCTTCGGGTGGACTATGCAATGCGCGAAAATACCGTGGCAGATGCCGATGACCGTCGCGCATTGACGGCGTTTTTCCATTGGGCGGCCTGGGCCGCGGGCACCGACCGCCCCGGCGAGACCAACCGCACCTACACCAACAACTGGCCATACGAGCCGCTCATCGGCAACCAGCCGACTGCAGGCACCTTCATCTGGTCGGTGTTCTCGCTGCTGTTCCTGATCGGTGGCATTGGCCTGCTGGCCTGGCACTACGCGGCCTACCACGGCAAGGAGGCGTTGCCGACGCCGCCGGCACAGGATCCGCTGCGGGGCCTGACCATCACGCCGTCGATGAAGGCCACCGCCAAGTACTTCTGGGTGGTGGTGGCACTGTTCCTGGTGCAGATCCTGCTGGGCGCAACCACCGCGCACTATCAGGTGGAAGGCCAGGAAGCCTACGGTTTCAAGATCGCCGAGATCCTGCCCTACTCACTGACACGCAGCTGGCACACGCAACTGGCGGTGCTGTGGATTGCGACCGCCTGGCTTGGCACCGGCCTGTTCATCGCCCCGGCGATCTCTGGGCATGAGCCGAAATACCAGCGCGCTGGCGTCAACTTCCTGTTCGTCTGCTTGCTGATCATCGTGGTGGGTGCCTTTGCTGGCCAGTGGTTTGCGGTGATGCAGAAGCTTGGACTGCAGTACAACTTCTGGTTCGGGCACCAAGGCTGGGAGTATGTGGATATTGGCCGGTTCTGGCAGGCGTTCTTGTTCATCGGCCTGCTACTGTGGCTGACCTTAATGGGCCGCGCGCTATGGCCCGCGCTGAAGCGCAAGGACGAGATGTCCTCCATCGTCGGCCTGCTGTTCCTGTCCACCATTGCCATCGGCCTGTTCTACGGCGCTGGTCTGATGTGGGGCGAACACAGCCACATCTCGGTGGTCGAGTACTGGCGCTGGTGGGTGGTGCACCTGTGGGTGGAGGGCTTCTTCGAAGTGTTTGCGGTGGCGGTGATCAGCTTCCTGTTTGTGAAGCTGGGCCTGCTGCGCGGCAAGTCGGCCACCATCAACGTGCTGTTCGCCACCATCGTGTACTTGACCGGCGGCGTGTTGGGGATGTTCCACCACCTGTACTTCGCCGGCACCACCACCGCGGCGGTTGCACTGGGCGCCTGCTTCTCGGCGCTGGAAGTGGTACCGCTGGCGCTGATCGGCCTGGAAGCCCATGAAACCTGGAGCCATAGCCGCGCCACGCCATGGATGGAACGTTACCGCTGGCCGATCATGTTCTTCCTGGCTGTGAGCTTCTGGAACCTGGTGGGCGCCGGTCTGTTCGGCTTCCTGATCAACACACCAATCGCGCTGTACTACATGCAAGGTCTGAATCTGACCCCGCTGCATGGCCATACCGCGCTGTTCGGGGTGTACGGGATGCTGGGTATCGGCCTGATGCTGTTCTCCCTGCGCAGCCTGCGCCCGCAGGTGCGGTGGCCGACCGGTTTGCTACGCGGAGCGTTCTGGAGCATGAACATTGGCCTGGGGCTGATGGCCCTGCTGACCCTGCTGCCGATGGGCGTGCTGCAGCTCAACGCTGCGCTGGAGCATGGCTACTGGTACGCCCGCTCGGCCGAGTTCATGGCACGTCCGCTCATCCACATGCTGGTCTGGATGCGGATGCCAGGCGACCTGGTGTTTGCCTCAGGCGCTTTGCTGCTTAGCCTGTTCGTCTTGCGGCTGTGGGTAGGGGCGCGGCGGGAGCAGGCCTGACCCGCGCACGACCCGATCGACGGGGCGGCCATGTGGCCGCCCCGTCGCGTTTTACCGCCAGAAGTCGCGCCAAACGCACCCCACACCCCGTCCGTACTGCCCGCCGTGATGCATCCCGGCGGCTCCATGACATCCGCAGCAGCGCGTACCATTTGCGCACCGTCCCACCCCAGGAAACCGCCGTGTCCCTGCGCCCTGCCTTCCTTACCTGCGCCATCCTGCTACTGACCGCATGCAGCAAGACCGCATCGAATGCCGAAACCACAACCGCCGCCGGCCAGGAAGAAAAGATCCTCAATGTCTATAACTGGTCCGACTATGTGGCCGAAGACACCATCGCCAATTTCGAGAAGGCGACCGGGATCAAGGTCAATTACGACGTCTATTCCGAGAACGAGACGCTGGAGACCAAACTGACGGCCGGCAGCAGCGGCTACGACCTGGTGTTCCCATCGGCGCGCCCGTTCGCGCAGCGTCAGATCAAAGCAGGCCTGTACCTGCCGCTGGACAAGAGCAAGCTGCCCAACCTCACGCACCTTGATCCGGCCATTCTGCGCGGGCTGACCGACATCGCCCCTGGCAACGCCTACGTGGTGCCTTACATGTGGGGCACCACGGGTCTGGGCATCAACGTGGACAAAGTGAAGGCCGTATTGGGCGAGAACGCCCCCATCGACTCCTGGAGCCTGCTGTTTGATCCCGCCAATGCCGAAAAACTGGCCAAATGCGGGATCAGCGTGCTGGACGACGACCAGGAAGCCTTCGGCGCCGCCCTGATCTGGAAGGGCAAGAACCCGAACGCTGGCGCAGCCGATGAAATCGAGACGGTGAAGCAGATCTATGCCGCCATCCGTCCATACATCCGCACCTTCAACAATGCCGAATACAAGGACGCGCTGGCCAACGGCGATCTCTGCGTGGCGATGGGCTATTCCGGCGACATCCTCGGTGCCGCCGACGCGGCCGCAAAAGCAGCGGAAGCCAACCACACGCCGGCGCCGAACATCCGCTATGTCATTCCGAAGGAAGGCGCGATCCGCTGGGTGGATGTGATGGCGATCCCCAAGGACGCCAAACATCCTGGCAACGCGCAGTTGTTCATCAACTACCTGCTCGATCCCAAGGTGTCGGCCGCCATCACCAATGCGGTCGGCTACGCCAACCCGAACAAGGACGCCACTGCGCTGGTGGATCCCGCCATCGCAAACAATCCCGGCGTGTACCCACCGGAGGCCGTGCGCGCCAAGCTGGTCGACCCCACGTCTCTGCCAGAAGCCGTACAGCGGCAGCGCGTGCGCGCATGGACCGCGATCAAGAGCGGACACTGACATGGCACTGGTCACCCGCTCCACCGCCCCACTGGAGCCATGGAAGGACCCATCGGCACAGCCGTTTCTGCGGATCGAAGGGATCACCAAAACCTTCGGCAAGGTGTACGCCTGCGATGACATTTCGCTGGATGTTTATCGCGGCGAATTCTTTGCCCTCCTGGGCGGCTCGGGTTCCGGCAAGAGCACCCTGCTGCGCATTTTGGCCGGGCTGGAGACGCCGGACCGTGGCCGGGTGCTGATCGATGGCGTCGATGTGACCGCACTGCCGCCCTACCGACGGCCGGTGAACATGATGTTCCAGAGTTACGCCCTGTTCCCGCACATGACGGTGGCGCAAAACATCGCCTTTGGCCTGAAGCAGGACGGCATGAGCGCGGGTGAAATCCGGGATCGCGTACAGCAGATGCTGGAGCTGGTGCAGATGCCGCAGCTGGGCGCACGCAAGCCGTCGCAACTCTCCGGCGGCCAGCGCCAGCGTGTGGCCCTGGCGCGTGCATTGGCCAAGCAGCCCAAATTGCTGTTGCTGGATGAACCGCTGGGCGCGCTGGACAAGCGCCTGCGCGAACGCACCCAGTTCGAGCTGGTCAACATCCAGGAGCGTGTGGGGACCACGTTCGTGATGGTCACCCATGACCAGGAAGAAGCGATGACCATGTCCAGCCGCATTGCGGTGATGGACGCCGGCCGTATCGTGCAGGTGTCCACCCCGGCGGCGCTGTACGAATATCCAGCAACCCGCTTTGTGGCCGAGTTCATCGGCGGCATCAATCTGTTCGAAGGCCGGGTGCTGTCATCCAATCCTGACAACGGCCTGATGCGGATCGCCTGCAATGCTGTGGCCGGCGGCGCATTGCTGGCCCGCCATGCCGACCCACTGCCGGAAGGCACTGCCGTCAGTGTCGCGGTGCGCCCGGAAAAAATCGACGTCCATGAATCTCGCCCGCAAGCCGACAACGTCGCCACAGGCAAGGTCCGCGATATCGCCTATCTCGGCGATGTCTCGATCTATCACGTCGAAACCGAAACCGGCGTCGTGATTCGCGTGCAGGAAACGCATGTCGAACGCAGCTCCGAGCCACATTACGACTGGAACGAAACGCTGTGGCTGAGCTGGCCGGCCAGCGGTGCGGTGGTGCTGGCAACATGAGCAACGGTAGCAACGGTCTCTGGTCGCAGTTGTGGGCCGAGGTTGTCCGCAACCTGTTCGGATGGTTCCGTGCGGTGGGAATCGAGTTCCGCACCCGGCGCGGGCGCTTCTTCGTGATCATGCTGCCGATGCTGTGGCTGCTGCTGTTTTTTGCAGTGCCGTTCCTGATCGTGCTGAAGATCAGTCTCGCCGAGGCGGTATTCGGGCAGGCACCTCCATACACGCCACTGGTGGAACACGGCGCCGACGGCACCACCAGCCTGCACCTGCATACCGGCAGCTATCTGCTGCTGCTTGAGGATCCACTGTATGTCACGGCCTATCTGAAATCGCTGCTGTTCGCCAGTGTGTCCACCGTGTGCTGCCTGCTGCTTGGCTATCCCATCGCCTACGGCATCGCCCGTGCCCGGCCGGCATGGCGGATGTTGCTACTGATACTGGTGATCTTGCCGTTCTGGACCAGCTCGTTGCTGCGCACCTACGCAATGATCGGCATGCTCAAGGCCAACGGCGTGCTGACCAGTGCACTGGCCTCGCTCGGGCTGGTCGAGCCTGGCACCGCGATCCTGCACACCGACCTCGCCGTGTACATCGGCATCGTCTACAACTACCTGCCGTTCATGATCCTGCCACTCACCGCCACGCTGATGCGGCTGGATTTCAGCCTGCTGGAAGCCGCAGCCGATCTCGGTGCAAAACCCTGGCAGGCGTTTCTGCGAATCACGCTGCCGCTGTCGATGCCGGGCATCATCGCCGGCGCGCTGCTGGTCTTCATTCCGGCGGTGGGTGAGTTCGTGATCCCCGACATCCTGGGTGGCCCGGATGCGCTGACCATCGGCCGGGTGCTATGGACGGAGTTTTTCACCAACCGTGACTGGCCGCTGGCGTCTGCAGTTGCGGTCGCCATGCTGCTGTTGCTGGTGATCCCGACACTGCTGTTTGAATACATCGAAAACCGCCACGAACGTCGTGAGGCGCAGTCATGAGGCGCCATCCCTGGGGGCTTTGGCTGACTATGGCGGCAGGCTACACGCTGCTGTACGTCCCCATCGTTTCAATGGTCGTGTATTCGTTCAGCGCCTCGCGCATGGCCACGGTCTGGGCGGGCTTCTCCACCCGCTGGTATGTGGCCCTGTTCTCCAACGAGCAGATCCTGCAGGCGCTGGCACGCAGCCTGACCATTGCCGCCGTGGCCGCCACCGCTGCTACCGTGCTGGGCACCGCCTGCGGGCTGGCGCTCTCGAGGTTCGGCCGCTTCCCCGGCCGCGGTCTGCTCAGCCTGATGAACTCCGCGCCCATGGTGATGCCCGATGTCATGCTCGGCCTGTCCTCGCTGCTGCTGTTTGTCACCCTGCAGCAGATGCTGGGTTGGCCGGAACGCGGCATGGGCACCATTGCCATCGCCCACATCACCTTAACCACCTGCTACGTCACGGTGGTGGTGCGCTCACGCATGAGCACACTGGATGACAGCCTGGAAGAAGCCGCGATGGATCTGGGTGCGCGTCCATGGCAGGTGTTCTGGCTGATCACCTTGCCGCTGATCGCACCCGCCCTGCTGGCGGGCTGGCTGCTGGCCTTCACCCTGTCGCTGGACGACTTGGTCATCGCCAGCTTCACCTCCGGCCCCGGCGCCAGCACCCTGCCGATGCTGATCTATTCGAAAGTGAAGCTAGGCGTGACCCCGGAGATCAATGCGTTAGCGACGCTGATCGTCAGCGTAGTCGCACTCGGCGTCGTGGCCGCCGGCCTGTTGATGCACCGGCGCGAGCAGGCCGGCAGTCGCTGATCAGCTGCCGCGCCGGATGATCCGCCAGGCGCGGTGGATCCTGGGATTGCGGGCGAAATCCGGCGGGATGGTGGACGCGCTGATGTCCTCCACCTGGGCGAACTCGGCCAGTGCCGCTTCGTCCAGCCGGAAGCGGCGGAAATTGTTGCTGAAGTACAGCACGCCGCCCGGCGCCAGCCGCGCCACCGCCGCGCGCAGCAAGCGCACGTGGTCACGCTGCACGTCGAAGTCGCTGGCACGCTTGGAGTTGGAGAACGTCGGCGGGTCGCAGAAGATCACGTCGTATTCGCCGCGATCGGCCTCCAGCCACGTCAGCGCATCGGCCTGGGTGATGCGGTGGCGGGTGCCGCCGATGTTATTGCCGCGCAGGTTGTCGGCCAGCCATTCGAGATAGGTGGCCGACAGGTCCACGCTGGTGGTCTGCGCCGCGCCCTGCACCGCCGCCTGCACGGTGGCCACACCGGTATAGCAGAACAGGTTGAGAAACCGCTTGCCGCGCGCTTCCAGCGCCATCCGCGCGCGCAGCGGGCGGTGGTCGAGGAACAACCCGGTGTCGAGGTAGTCGAACAGATTGACCTGCAGCAGCGCCGGGCCTTCGCGCACGGTCAAAAACTCACCGCGCTGTGCCAGCCGCCCATATTTGCTGCCGCCCTTGCCGGGCGCACGGGTTTTCACCGCCACCCGTTCGCGCGGCACGGCAAACACTTCGCGTACCGCCAGCAGCAGCTCATCGAGGCGCCGGCGGGTGGTGGCCTCCGGAATCTCGGCTGGCGCAGCATATTCCTGCACGTGCAGCCAGGTTTCGCCTGTGACCGTCGTGTACACATCGACGGCGCAGGCATATTCCGGAATGTCGGCATCGTAGGCACGGAAACAAGTCACCTGCGCCTGCTGGCGCCAGCGCGCTAGCTTGTCGAGATTTTTGCGCAGCCGGTTGGCCACCATTTGCGCACCCGCCGGAAGCTCGCGTCGGTCGCTGGCTTCACGTTGTGGCGGAAGGATGGGGTCGCAGACAATCAGGCTGCACGCAAGCGGTCCATTGAAAACACCATAGCGTTTCCTGGCCCGCAGACCGGTGGCGCGCGCTAACGCCTCATCACCACACAACAGCGCGGCGCGCCAGCCGGGAACCGCCCGCTTGAGCGCATCTCCAAGCTGGCGATACAGGGCCGGATCGGCCTGCAACCGCGCATCGTAGGGAGGGTTGCAGACCACGGCGCCGCGCGGGGCCGCCAATGCCGGCAGCGCAGCGATATCGCGCTGGCACAGGTCGATGGCCTCGGCCACGCCGGCGGCCTGCGCGTTCTCACGCGCGGCCCGGATCGCGGCGGGGTCACGGTCGCTGCCATGGATGCACGGGCGCAGCGCAGCGCGGCCTTGCGCTGCCCGTGCTTCGGCATCGGCGTGCAGGCGCGCCCAGGCGTCGCGGTCCAGCCCCAGCCAGCGGCTCGGCAGCCGCGCGCCATGGCGCTGCAAGCCCGGCGCCACGTCGGCGGCCATCAAGGCACCTTCGATCAGCAGGGTGCCGCTACCGCACATGGGGTCGAGCAGATCACCGCCTTGCGCATACACCTGCGGCCAGTCGGCGCGCAACAACACCGCCGCGGCCACGGTTTCTTTCAGCGGTGCCTCACCCTGGGCGCGCCGCCAGCCACGGCGGTGCATCGGGCCGCCGGACAGATCAATCGAAAGCGTGGCCCGCCCTTTGCGCACCACCAGATGGATGCGCACATCGGCGGCCTCCACGTCCACATCCGGGCGCTGCCCGGTCTGCTGCCGCAGGGTATCGACGATGGCGTCCTTCACCCGCTGTGCCGCATACCGGGCATGGGTCAACGCGTCGCCGGAGACGTGCGCGTCGATGGCGATGCTGTGCTCCGGCGACAGATGCCGCAACCACTCCACCGCCACGGCCCCGGCATACAGGGCATCCGCGTCGGCACAGTCGAACTCGGCAATCGGCCACAGGATGCGGCTGGCCAGTCGCGACCACAACACCGCCCGCAGCGCATCGTCCAGGGTGCCTTCAACGTTGACGCCGGCAATGGCGGCGGTGGCGCGCACACAGCCCAACTGCATGAGCTCGTCGGCCAGCAGGTATTCCAGACCCTTGCCGCAGGACGCGAAAAAACGCATGACGTCAGAGCGTAGCCAGCAGTGCGGCGAACGCGTCGGCACTGGCCTGCACGTGGTCGGACAGGCGGTGGGAATCATTCACCAGCAGCAGCCGCGCACTGCGTGCTGCGGCCCAGTCCACCACCTGCGCGACCGGGATCAGCTCGTCATGCCAACCGTGGATGATCGAGGTCGGCACCAGTGACGCCGGCATTGGCGGCGCACCTTCCATGACCACCGGCGGCGCCATCAGGAACAGGCCCGCCACCGGCACCTGCATCGACACCACGCCGCTGATATAGGCACCAAGACTGGAACCGGCCAGGACCAGCGGGCCGCGCTCAGCCGCTGCCCGCGCCAGCCGCAGCAAGCGCTCGATGCGCGCCGGCACGTCGCCCAGCGGGGTCACCTCGCGGCGGGCATCGAGATCGGTGTAGTCCGGGCGCTCATGGCTCCAGCCCAGGCGCTCGGCCACCTCTGCCAGCGCAGTCACCTTGGTGGCGTCGGGGCCGCTTTCGAAACCGTGGGAAAGTATGCAATGTCCTTTCATATGCGAATGCTAGCATCGGTGCATGGCCGCCCCCACGATCCACCCGCATCCTTTGCCCTATGCCGACCGGCTCGAAACGCGGTCGCCAGCGGCCATCGACACCGTGGTGATCCACTGCACCGAGCTGCCTGATCTGGCCACGGCGCGTGATTATGGCGAGCGGGTGATGTATCCATCCGGCACCGGCAACAGCGGTCATTACTACATCGACCGCGATGGGCGGATCGAGCAATACGTGCCGGTCGAGCGCATCGCCCACCACGTCCGCGGCTGGAACGCTCGCAGCCTCGGCATCGAGCTGGTCAACCGCGGCCGCTACCCGCACTGGCTGGACTCCCGCCACCAGGCGATGGACACGCCCTATCCCGATGCCCAGATCGACGCCTTGATCGGGCTGCTGCAGTGGCTCAAGACAACGCTGCCGGGGCTGACCTGGATCGCCGGCCACGAGGATCTCGATCGCGAGGCGGTGCCCGCCAGCAACGATCCGGCCATCCTGGTCCCCCGCAAACGCGATCCCGGCCCACAGTTCCCTTGGTCGCGGGTACTGGCGGCCGTGCCGCTGGCACGGCTGCCCGCCATGGCCGATGCGGGACCGCCGGTATAATCCGCGCATGAATGCCCCTGTCTCCGAGCTCATCGAGCTGCTCTCGCTGGAGCGGCTGGAAGACGACCTGTTCCGCGGTCAGAGCCGCGATATCGGCACCAAATACGTCTTTGGCGGACAGGTGCTCGGCCAAGCCCTATCCGCCGCACAGGCCACCATGACCCAGCCGCGCGCGGCCCACTCGCTGCACGCCTATTTTCTGCGCGCCGGTGACATCGAAGCGCCGATCGTCTACCACGTCGATCGCACCCGCGACGGTGGCAGCTTCTCGGTGCGGCGGGTCACTGCGGTCCAGCATGGCAAGGTGATCTTCTTCTGCGCCGCCTCATTCCAGAAAGAGGAGCCAGGCGCCGAACACCAGCTGTCGATGCCAGAGGTTCCCATGCCCGAGGACCTGGAACCGCCACCGGCGATTCCGCCGGAACGGCTGGCCCAGTTGCCCACCATGGTGCAACGCTGGCTCAACCGCGCCGGCCCGTTCGAGTTCCGCCACGTCTATCCGCGCGACGAGCTCAACCCCCCCAAGCGCCCGCCCTACCAGCAGGTCTGGTTCCGGCTGGCGGCACCGGTCGGTGACTCGCCGGAACTGCATCGGGCGCTGCTGGCCTATGCCAGCGATTTCCACCTGCTCGGCACCGCCACCTTCCCGCACGGCATCAGCTACTACCAGCCCAATGTGCAGATGGCCTCGCTGGATCACGCGCTATGGTTCCACCGCAGCTTCCGCGCCGACGACTGGCTGCTGTATTCGATCGACAGCCCGAGCGCACAAGGCGCCCGCGGGCTTGCGCGCGGCCTGATCTACGACCGCAATGGCCGGCTGGTGGCCAGCACTGCCCAGGAAGGAATGATCCGGGTTCTGCCTGAAGCCGCCACACGATGAGGAAGGTCTTTTCCAGCCTGCGCCTGGAAAACGTCGAGGCGGTGGCCCGGCTGCTGCGTGATGCCGGCATCGAGGTCAAGATCGAGCATGGCCGCAGCTACCGCGGCTACCGGCGCGGCAACTTCAGCTACGACAGCCGCAAGTTGCCCGAGCAGATGCCCGCCGTCTGGATCGTCCGCGCCGAGGACCAACCGCGCGGCCGGCAGATTTTGCGTGAACTTGGCCTGCTGGAAGACGCCCGCCAGCAGGGCGGCTACCTGCCTGCCGCCCTGCAGACCACCGAGAAAGCGACTGTCACGCGCCGTCCGGCAGCGCCAGGGAGGCGGCTGAAGCTGTGGCTGCTAGCGCTGATCGGCGCCGTGATTGCACTGGCGCTGGTGCAGACGCGCAAACCCGCGCCCGCACCCGCCAACAAGGCTCCTGCAACGGCGGCGCCGGCGATGCCAACCCTGGAGACCATCACCGATCCCCAGGTGTTCCGCTATGACGTGCCAACCGCACTGGTCGCACGGCTGCTGGAGCATGCCCTGCACGGGAAGACCCCTGCCCAGGCCTGCGTGCGCGTGGATGGACGCGACCCGTCCCCTGCGGCGCTGGCGGCCGCGCGCGTGCCGGCCGCCATCCAGCTGCGCCCCGCCTCGGCCTGCGCTGGCCAGCACGAGGCAGCAGCGAACACCATCGCCATCGATGACTACATGACCGATGGCAGCGGCAGCGGCGAAGTCACGCTGGCGGTCGGCACATCACCACCACAGGTGCTGTCGGTGACACGGCAGGGCCGGCAATGGCAGATCGGGGCGACGCGCCCGGCCAGCGCCGACGCCGACCGTCGCTAAAGAAAGAAAGCCTGAGCACTGCGATCTGCTGTCAGTCCACGCGGCATCCTTGCCGGCGGGAATCTCCGAACTGCTCGACGATTCCCGCACGCCGGCCGTGCGCCTGCCACAGCGCACGCGATCGCCATCACTTTCCAGGCGCGGGCGGTGGCGGCGCCTTATCCGGCATCGGTGGCCGCTGCCGGTGCTCACCCATCGGGTGGCACACCTGCGGGATCTTGTCGAACTCCTCTCGACTGAGCTTGCCGTCCTTGTTGCTGTCGGCCTTGTCGAAGCATTCGGCACGTTGCTCGGCCATGCGCTGCTGCCACTGCTGCCGATCCATGGGCGGCTGGCCATCCTGGCGCCAGTGCCGCGCCGGCAGTTCATCGGAGGTGAGCTTGCCGTCCTTGTTTTTGTCGAGCTGGTCGAATCGCGCTGCCAGACGCGGGAACTTGGCCGCCTCGTCACGCGTGATGACACCGTCACCATTGGCATCCACCCGTTGCATGGGCGATGCCGGCGGGGCAGGTGGCGCAGCTGGCGGGGCGGGTGGCGGGGCCACCTGCGCGATCGCCGCGGCAGAGGCCATGGTCGTCGTCAATGCCAGAAGCATCAGGTGCAGTCGTTTCATGTCGTCTCTCCTCCCGATACCGCATCGGGGTACTGCCAGAAACGCATCTACAGCGCTACGGTTGACCTGCCGATTGGGTGACCGATGCCCGCAGCTGGCAGTCGTTACACCTCACAAGGGCGCTATGCTGCACACATGCGGAGCAACGACGACACCCTCCGGCTGTTCCACTCTGTCCCGCACGCCTGCGGCTATTGGCCTGGCCGCGAGGCGCGCGATCTGGTGCTGGATCCGCGCGACCCGCGCCTGCCCACGCTCTACCCGACCGCCCTGCAGTGGGGCTTCCGCCGCTCCGGCGATATCGTCTACCGCCCGGCCTGCCAGGGCTGCCGCGCCTGCGTGCCGGTGCGGATCCCGGTGGCTGACTTCCAGCCCAACCGCAGCCAGCGCCGCTGTCTGAGCCGCAATGCCGATCTCGAGCCGCATATCGTCAGTCCGGCCTGCACCGAGGAATACCTCCGGCTGTATCAGCGCTATCTGGTGCGGCGCCATCCTGGCGGCGGCATGGACGGGCATGGGGCGCACGAGTTCACCCAGTTTCTGATTGGCAGCTGGAACGAAAGCCGCTTCCTGGAACTGCGTCAGCGCGTCACCCACACATTGCTGGCGGTGGCGGTCACCGATCTGACCGATGACGCGCTGTCGGCGGTCTATACCTTCTACGATCCCGACGAGGCCAGACGCGGTCTGGGCACACTGGCAATCCTGCACCAACTGATGTGGGCCAAACGCAGCGGTCGCACGCACCTGTACCTGGGATACTGGATCGATGGCCATCCGAAAATGCATTACAAGCGCCGGTTCGCACCGCTGCAGGCCTTCGATGGGCGCACCTGGCGCACGCTGCCACCGACCTGTCACGATTGACCATGCCCGACTGCGGAGGCGGACGTTTGCCGTGCCATCCTGATCCCATGTCGCGTCCTGCTTCCACCTGGGCTGCCCTGCCCTTGCTGACTACCTTTCTGCTTGCCGCCTGCTCGGCCCCGTCATTGCCATTTTCCCGGCTGGCTGGGCTGGTCGTGGATCCGGAACTGGACGAAATCAGCGGGCTTGCTGCCTCCCATGCGCACGATGACGTGCTGTGGATGCATAACGACAGCGGCAACCCGGCTCGCCTGTATGCGATCAACACCCGTGGCCGGGTGCTGGCACGCTTCGATGTAAAAGGGGCGCGCAATATCGACTGGGAAGACCTCGCCAGCTTTGACCTGGATGGCCGGCACTATCTGCTGCTGGCCGACACCGGCGATAACGGTGGGCAGCGACGGGAATTTTGGCTGCATGTCTTCGAGGAGCCGGCAACCCTGGCCAATGGCACCCTGCGCCCGGCCTGGTCGATCCCGGCGCGCTGGCCGGACGGCCCGCGCGACTGCGAAGCCGTCGCCGTTGATCCGCTGCGCGGCCAGATCCTGTTGATCTCGAAAAAACGCACGCCACCGGAGCTGTTCACACTGCCGCTGGCCGACCCGCATGGTGCGATCCGCGAGGCTCGCCGCATCGGCCGACTGGCCGACGTCCCGCAGGTCAGTGCACAGCTGCAGCGCCGCGACCCGCAGATGGCGGCCCTGTTTTCCCAAGTCACCGCCGCCGACATCTCCCCGGACCGCAAGACGCTTGCCGTGCTGACCTATGGCAGCGTGCTGTTTTACCGCCGCGGCCCCAACGAGTCCTGGTCTGATGCCGTTGCGCATCCGCCAGAAGCGCACGATGTCCCGCTGATCCCACAGGCCGAGGCACTGGGTTTCAGCGCCGGTGGTGCCGGTCTGTATGCCACCGGCGAATCCCGGCCCGCTCCAATCTTCTATCTGGTGCCGCAACGCGAATAAGCCCGCCGGAAGGAAAGGCCTGCGGCCACCTCTGCTGGACGCATCCGCCCATGTCGGTGCCTGAGCAGGCCCGGATTCGGCGTTCGCAAACCCAATCGCCCGCGCGATGACTCCGCGGCGCTGCCGCCCCCGGTCGGGCGTGCCACCAGAACCGACTGCCCCACGCCGTCTTGTGCCCGCCTCGCCCGGGCAACTCTTGTCATATAGATATCTTCGTGATATCTATTTGCTCATCAACCCAGGAGCGCCACCATGAAAGAACGCCTGATCTCCTCCCTTCCCGGCATCCCCATGCTGCTGCTTCTGCTGCTGGCCATGCTTGCTGGCGGTTGGCTGTTTATGCCCGCGCTGGAACAGTCGCAATGGCCGCAAATGCTCGCGGGCCTGCTGCTGGCCGGCGGTGGCGCGCTGTGTCTGAGCGGGCTGTACATGGTCGAACCCAACCAGGCCGCCGTGCTGAGCCTGTTCGGCAAGTACGTCGGTACGGTGAAGGAGGCCGGCCTGCGCTGGAACAACCCGTTCTACCTCAAGAAAAAGATCTCCCTGCGGGTGCGCAACTTCGAGTCCGGCAAGCTCAAGGTCAATGATCTGGACGGCAGCCCGATCGAAATCGCCGCGGTGATCGTCTGGCAGGTGGTCGATGCCTCGGAGGCGGTCTACAACGTGGACGACTACGAAAGCTTCGTGCACATCCAGTCCGAATCCGCGCTGCGGACGATGGCCACCAGCTACCCCTACGACCAGCACGAGGACGGCCAGATCGCGCTGCGCAGCCATGCTGCGGAAGTCTCACAGCACCTACGCGATGAACTGGCCGAGCGTCTGGCCGATGCCGGCGTGCAAGTGCTGGACGCACGCATCAGCCACCTCGCCTACGCCCCGGAGATCGCCCAGGCGATGCTGCAACGCCAGCAGGCCAACGCCATCATCGCCGCCCGCACCCGCATCGTCGCCGGCGCGGTGGGCATGGTGGAGATGGCGCTGGCCGAACTGCAGAAGAACGGCGTGGTCGAGCTGGACGAAGAGCGCAAGGCGCAGATGGTCAGCAATCTGCTGGTTGTGCTGTGCAGCGAGCGCGGCACCCAGCCGATCGTCAATGCCGGCACGCTGTACTGAGCGCCAGCCGCCGTGAACGAAAAGAAAGCCTATCCGCTGCGCATCAACGCCGAGGTCCTGGCGGCGATGCAGCGCTGGGCCGATGACGAGCTGCGCAGCCTCAACGCACAGATCGAATACGTGCTGCGCGACGCGCTGCGCAAGGCCGGGCGGCTGCCCAAACCTGCCGATGCCGGGGCGCCGGAAGGCGCTTCCGGCACGGCCAAGACGACATCATGACCACGCCACCATGCGTCGCTCATCTGCCTCCATCCGCCACTTCGCCGTCACGCCGCCACCTGCACACGCCTGGGCCATCCTGCTGGTGATCCTCGCACTATGCACCGTGGCAGGTGGACTTGCTTACCGGCAACACGGCCCACTGGCGTTGCTGGCCCCGCTACTGCTCACGATCGCCCTGCTCGCCATGCGCCGCCGGTCGGTCTCGCTGGGCAACGGCGTGCTCGAGGTCCGGGCCGCGTTTTACCGCAAGCGCATCGCCCTGGCCGAGCTGGATTTGCAGCGCGCCCGCGTGGTCGATCTGGCCGAGCACACGCAGCTTCAGCCACGGCTGAAAACCAATGGCTATGCAATCCCCGGCTTTTACGCCGGGCACTTCCGCCTACGCGGCCAGCCCGGTAAGGCGTTCTGCCTGATCACCGACCGCCGCCGCGTGCTGTGGCTGCCGTTGCGCGACGGCAGCCAGCTGCTGCTGAGCCTCGAGCAACCACAGGCCCTGCTGGATGCCTTGCGTGCGGCAACGTGACGGCCCACTGCGCTAACCTGCCCGGATGCCCCACCTGCCGCCGACCCCGCTGAAGACCCACCTGCGCAACACGGCCGAGATCGAACTCTGGCCGGCCGCACTGTTGCATGCGCGCGGCAACGCCACCGCCCGCCTGCTCGCACGTGCGCGACGGGTGCTGCGGCGCAAACGCGATGGCCTGTACCTGGCCGCGGAGCTGGCGGACGGCCTGCACCCACTGGTTCCCCGCTTGCAGCACGAACCGGGCCTGGCCGCAGCGCGACGTGCGTTGGCGCTGCCTCCTCCGCCCACAGGCGGCGCGTTCCATCCCATCGGCACGCTGCCGCTGCACCGCCTGCACGAGCGGCTGGCCACGCTGGGCCTGGATGCCCACGCATACGCCGCCCGCACCGGCCTGCCGCTGGTCGCGGAACCCGCCTGGCTGACCTTTGCCGGTTTCGACCGCTGGCGCCGCCCGTTGTGGCTGCGCTTTGATGCCGCCCGCGCCTGGCTGCGCCTGCGCGAAGCGGCGCTGATCGACGGCATCGTGCTGGACGCCATCTCCGGCTATCGCAGTCACGACTATCAGCTTGGGATCTTCGAACGGAAGCGGGCACGCGGCCAGACCGTGGCGGAGATTCTCGCGGTCAACGCCGCACCGGGCTTTTCCGAACACCATTCGGGACTGGCACTGGACATCGGCACGCCGAGCGAACCGCCCGCCGAGGAATCATTCGAGCGCACCCCGGCATTTGCATGGCTTTGCCAGCACGCCGGCGGCTACGGCTTCACGATGAGCTACCCGCGCGACAACCCGCACGGCATCGTGTACGAGCCCTGGCATTGGCGGTTTTCACCGTCGTGACCACTGCCCGGCCATTGGCCGAAAGAGGCAGCGCGGGCCTGCTCACGTTGACCCGCCAACCGACAACAGCCCCGGAGACTGTCAGCGGGCCTGCCCCTGCACGTGCGCCAGTGTACGCACGGTGTCGCGCAGCCCCTCGCGCCAATCCGGCGGGGTGAGGCCGAAATCCCGCTGCAATTTCGAGGTGTCCAGCACCGAATAGGCAGGCCGCCGTGCCGGCGTCGGGTAGTCCGCGGTGGTGATGGGCAGCACCTGCGGGCGCCGTGCCAGCAGGCCTGCGGCCAGGGCCTCGTCCATGATCGCTTCGGCAAAGCCATGCCAGCTGGTCTGCCCGGAGGCCACGCAATGCCAGACGCCAGATGCCGAGCTGCCCTGCTCAAGGATGGCGATAGTCGCCTGGGCCAGCCAGGCCGCAGGCGTCGGCGTCCCGATCTGGTCGGCCACCACGCGCAGTGTGTCCTGGGTACCGGCCAGACGCAGCATGGTGCGCAGGAAGTTGTGCCCGTGTGCGGCATACACCCAGGCAGTTCGCAAGATCACATGACGTGCACCGCTGCCGGCGATGGCCTGTTCGCCTGCGAGTTTGCTGGCGCCATACACGTTCAGCGGCGCAGGCCGGTCGGTCTCGCACAGCGGCCGACCGGCTTTGCCGTCGAACACGTAGTCGGTGGAATAGTGCAGCAACAGGCTGCCGCTGGCCGCACAGCCATGGGCCAGTGCAGCAGGCCCCAAGGCATTGACCCGGAAAGCAACATCGGGCTCGCGCTCGGCCTGATCGACCGCCGTGTAGGCGGCGGCATTGACCACCACATCCGGGGCGATGTGCATGACCAGGTCGGTCAACCCATCCGGGGCATCGAAGTTGGCCGCCACATCGGCATCCGCGCCGGTGCGGCTGGCCACCACCAACGTCCCCAGGGCCGGGAGCTGATCGCGCAGGGCCCGCCCCAACTGGCCACTGCCGCCGAGCAGCAGCACCTTCACGGCGCGTACACCGGCAAGCGTTCGGGCGGCACATCGGCCAGCAGCGGAGCCGCCGCATCCTTGGGCGACAGTGTGACCTCCGCCAGTGGCCAGTCGATGGCCAGTGCCGGGTCATCCCAGCGCAACGCCTGATCGCTGCCGCGGTGATAGGGGGCCGTGCACAGATAAGTCACCAGCGCGGTCTGACTCAGCACCAGAAAGCCATGGGCAAACCCCGGCGGCACCCAGAACTGGCGCCGGTTGTCGGCACTTAAGATCGCGGCGACATGCTGACCAAAGCTGGGCGAACCACGCCGGATGTCCACCGCCACGTCGTACACCTCACCTTCCAGCACGCTGATCAGCTTGCCCTGCGGATGCTGCGGCCACTGGTAGTGCAACCCGCGCAACACGCCATAGCGCGAGCGTGAGACGTTGTGCTGGACAAATGCCGTCGGCAGTCCCGGGCCACTCGCCCGCTGCGCGTTCCAGGCTTCGTAGAAATAACCCCGGTCGTCGACATACACCTCCGGTTCGATGACCAAACACTCGGCAAGTCGGGTCGGCAGGTGTTTCAAGGCAGACGTCATCCTGATGGGATGCCCGCGATGATAGCGGGCATCCGCCAGGCGGGGCGGATCTGATCTGAATCAAGGCACCGCCAGATGCGCCCGCCAGACTTGCGCCACGCGCCCAGGCAACATTGAGCAGGTGGGTATCGAGATTCCGCTCGCGTGGCAACGGGTTCAGGGCGCGATCACTGGCAACACGATGCACCATGTCCAGCCAGTCGTAACGCACGGTCAGGGCGGCAGTGGGACGCCAACGCGGCTCGATGGCATCGAAGGTCTGCTCGTTCTGTCGCCAACCGACATTGCCGCCCCAACGCTGGTTGTCCGGCACAATGCCCTGCCGCAAGGCACACGGATTGACGCGACAACATGGCACCCCCATCGGTTCATGAGGGGCCGCCAGATTCCACGCTTTCAGACCTCGGCTTGGTGATTCAGGCCAAACCAGCGCCCACGCAGGCAAATATTCCTTGCAATGCTTGATCTAGGTCAGGGCTGGCGCCGGCAAAAAGTTGATGATGACAGGCGTAGACAAGCTTTCCGTTCACTCCAAGCAAGGAGCCTGCCATGAAACTTCCAACCCGCCCCCTGATGCTGGCCCTAGCCATCACTACTGCGCTTGGCCTGTCGGCGTTTGCCATGACCCGCGCGCCGAGTTCAGCCGCCGGTATCGCCGCCAGCACCGACACCGGCGGCTCGGCTCAAGGGGACTTCGGCCCGCCGCAGGGCGAGCCGATCCACGCCGTATTGACCTCCCCGCCCAATGTCCCGCCGCCGGTCAACCGCAACTATCCAGCCAAGGTCATCGTGACCCTGGACGTAGTGGAAAAGGAAATGCCGATCTCCGAGGGCGTGACCTACACCTTCTGGACTTTCGGCGGCACCGTGCCGGGCAGCTTCATCCGGGTGCGCCAGGGCGATACCGTGGAATTCCATCTGCGCAACCTGCCCGGCAACAAGATGCCCCACAACATCGACCTGCACGGTGTCACCGGCCCCGGCGGCGGTGCTGCGTCTAGCTTCACGGCACCCGGGCACGAATCGCAGTTCACCTTCAAGGCACTCAACGCCGGCCTGTACGTCTATCACTGCGCCACCGCTCCAGTGGGCATGCACGTTGCCAACGGCATGTATGGCCTGATTTTGGTCGAGCCGCCGGAAGGATTGCCCAAAGTGGACCGCGAGTACTACGTGATGCAGGGCGATTTCTATACTACCGGCAAATACCGCGAAAAAGGCCACCAGGGCTTCGACATGGAGAAGGCCATCGAGGAGCATCCGACCTATGTGCTGTTCAATGGCATGGAAGGCTCGCTGACCGGTGACAAGGCCCTAAAGGCCAAGACTGGCGAGAAGGTACGCCTGTACGTGGGTAACGGCGGGCCGAATCTAGTGTCCAGCTTCCATGTGATCGGCGAAATCTTCGACAAAGTCTGGTTCGAAGGCGGCACCCGCTTCCAGGAGAACGTGCAAACCACGCTGATCCCGGCGGGTGGCGCAGCGATGATGGAATTCCACATGGAAGTGCCGGGCAGCTACGTGCTGGTCGATCACAGCATTTTCCGTGCCTTCAACAAGGGTGCGCTGGCGATCCTCAAAGCCGAGGGCGAGGACCGCAAGGACATCTACTCGGGTAAGGAAGTGGATGCCGTGTATCTGGGTGATCAGGCCACTGGCACCGACCGCACCCCGGTGTCCACGGCAGCCGCCTCGGCCAAGGCCGGCAAGCTAACCCGCGATGAGCAAATCGCCGCTGGCAAGGTTTTGTTTGCCGGCACCTGCTCCACCTGCCATCAGGCCGACGGCAAGGGTCTGGAAGGGGTCTTCCCGCCATTGGCCAACTCGTCTTTCCTGAAAGCCAACCCAAGCCGCATCACGGACATCATCTTGCACGGTCTGCAGGGCAAGGTGACCGTCAACGGTAAGGAATACAACTCGGTGATGCCTCCGATGAGTCAGCTGACTGATGACGAAGTGGCCAACATTGCCACCTACGTTCTCAATAGCTGGGGCAACCCGGGTGGCCAGGTGACCAAGGACGACGTCGCCAAGGCAAGAGCTGCCGGATCAGCCGGCCAGCCGAACGGGCACTGACAACATGCGCAAGCCATTGGCCAGCCTGCTGCTTGCCATCCTGCCACTCGCCGGCCTTGTCGCCGGCGAAGTGGCAGGACACTTTGTCAGCATCCCGGGTGGCCGCTTCGTCTCAGCACTGGACTATCCGGATGCCAGGAATGGCGTACGCATCAGCGCATACGCCCTGATGCGCCGACCGGTGACAAATGCTGAGTTTCTGGCTTTCGTCAAACGTCACCCACAATGGCGGCGCGACCGGATCCCCGCAGCATTCGCGGAGTCACGCTACCTCTCGCATTGGACAGGGCCTGACACCTTGGGCCCTGATGCCCAGCCCGACCAGCCGGTGGTCTGGGTGAGCTGGTTTGCCGCCAAGGCCTATTGCAAATCCTTGGGCGCACGCTTGCCCACCTGGCTGGAATGGGAATATGCCGCTGCCGCAGATGAAACCCGCCGCGATGCTAGGCGAGACCCTGCCTGGCGGGAACGCATCTTGCGCTGGTATGCACGCCCGTCCAGTCACCATCTTCCAAGGGTAGGGTTGCAAGCGCCCAACGTCTATGGCGTGCAGGATTTGCATGGCCTGGTCTGGGAATGGACCGAAGATGCTTCATCACTGCTAGTGGATGTCGACAACCGGACCCAGGGCGATCCTGACAAAGGCAAGTTTTGTGGCGCTGGTGCCTTAGCGATGAAGGATCGCAATAACTATGCCGTACTTATGAGGGTGGCAATGCTGTCCTCTATGGAAAGCCGCGACGCTACCGCCAATATGGGCTTTCGCTGTGCCAGGGACATACCATGAGCGAAAAAACTGGATACCTGCCAATCAAGTGGCTGCTGAGCAGCCTTACCTTGTTTCTGCTGCTGGCAATCCCGGGTGCTCCCGGCATCGCACAGCCTGTGCAGACGTTACCCGACGACTCTGTTTATCAACTGTCGTTGCCACTCACCGACAGCAAAGGCGTGACGCGCGACTGGCGCACCCTGCGTGGCACACCACGGCTGGTATCAATGTTCTATACCTCCTGCCAGTACATGTGCCCTCTGATCGTGGAATCCGGCAAGGCGATCGAACACCAGCTCACCCCGTCGCAACAAAAGAAACTGGGCGTGGTGCTGATTAGCATGGATCCGGCCCGCGACACTCCAGCAGCTCTCAATAAGGTCATTGAGCAACGCAAACTCGACCCAGCACGCTGGACGCTGGCATCACCGCGGGCAGATGATGTGCGGACGGTTGCCGGTATACTCGGCATCCGCTATCGCCAGCTGGCGGATGGTGGATTCAATCACAGCAGCGCCTTGATCCTGCTCGACGCTGAAGGCCGCATCGTGGCCCGCACCGAAAAAATCGGCAGCCAGCCCGACCCCGAGTTCGTAGCCGTGGTACGCAAGACCCTTGGGAACCCCTGATCAAATCAAAAGCCCCAAAGATCTACCTGACCGCCCCGCGAAACACTCGCGATTGGTTTTGCAAAAAGCGCGCTGGGGTATACGACGGACGCAACGCGAGCTATCCGGGCGCAGATGCTGCGAGGTCAGGACAGCCACACCCCCAGCGCAAACGCCAACAGCAGCGCCAGCACACCGGGCAGCAGGCGCAGTGTGTAGGCGCGCCCGCCGTTGCTCCAGGCCACCACCAGCTTGGTCATGGAGTTGGCGGCCAATGCCAGCGCAATCCCGGTCACCGCCGTCTGTTCCGGGATCCTGCCGGCCGCCGCCAACTGCGCCGCCGAGGCGGCAGCGGCATGGACATCGGCAAAACCCGACAAGGCCAGGGTCAACCGCACCGCCACTGGGCCCAACCACTGCTGGGCCACCGCCGATACCCACATGATCAACGCCAGGAGGCCGACGAAGCCAAGCGCCTGCCTGGGCTCGAACGCACGCCCAATCGGCATGTCTGCGCCGACAGGCTGCGATCGGGCCGACCGCGCGGCCATCAAAGCCACCACCGTCACCGCCACTCCGGAACTGACCAAGGCAGGCCATAGGTGTGCCAGCACGGCCGGCGCCAACACTCCGACCACCACCCCCAGTTGGATCACCGTACTCACGTTGGAGATCACGCCACCCCCGGCGCAGGCCAGCGCCAACGCGGGTGTCCGACGGGCACGGGCGCCCATGCTGGCGATGGTGGCGGTGCTGGACGCAAACCCACCCGCAAAGCCGGCCAGCAGCAGGCCGGTTCCGGCCCCGAAGGCACGCTGGGCAATATGCCCGAGCGCGCTGATGGCCATCACGAGCACGGCCAGCCACCACAAGCGGCGCGGGTTGATGGCCTGCCAGGGGTCGATGGCCCGGTCGGGCAGCAACGGCAGGACCACGGCCGCTGCCGCGGCCAGCCACAGGGCATCGTGCAGTTCCTGGGTGGTCAGGACCCTGTGCACGAAATGATGTGCACGCGACTTCGACGCCAGCAGCAACGCCACCATCACCCCGAGCCCTGCCGCCAGCGCCGATTCGCGCATGGCCAGCACACCCAGCAGGAACACCACCAGCATCGCCGTCTCGGTGGTCAGACCGGGGTCGCGCGCCCGGCTTGCCCGATAGGCCGCCAGTGCCGCCAGGACGACGAACGCCCCGCCAACGGCGATGCCGACGCCCCCTACGCGTTCCGCCAGTGCGCCACTTAAGCCGATCAGCGCAAACGTGCGCACCCCGGCTGTGGCCGGAACCGACCCTGTGCGATGGCGTTCACGTTCGACGCCGACCAGCAAACCGGCGCCCACCGCCACCAGCAGCCCCTGTAACACCTGAATATCCAATGCCATGCCCGGCAGCATAGCCAATCCCGGCGCGAGGCGACAATCCAGCGCCACGCTGCGCTTATGCGCGATCGCAGGCCCGTGTGGCCGATGACCCCTGGCAATCCCCGCCGCTGGCCGCCCGACGCAAGGCCTCCGGGTCGAGGATGCGCACCCTGCGGCCATGAACCTCGATCACGCCATCGTCCTGCAACCGGGAAAAGCCGCGACTCACCGTCTCCAGCGCCAGCCCCAGATAACGGGCGATCTCGTCACGGCTCATTGGCAGCTGAAACTCGTCGCCGTGCCGCCCGATCCGAGTCAACCGCTCGCGCAAGCCTTGGAGGAACAAGGCAATCCGCTCGCCAGCCTGGCGCCGGGTCAGCACATCGACGTGGTCATGGTCGCGGTCGGCGCTCTGGCCGATCACCCGGAGCAACTGCTGCTGCAGGCTGGGCAAATCGGCCGCGATTTCCGTAAGCCTGGCAAAGGGCAGCTCACAGACCAAGGCATCCGTCAGGGCAATGGCCTGGCAGCGATGCTGGCCAGAGCCGACGGCGTCCAGCCCGAACAGCTCCCCCGGCAGATGAAAGCCCAGCACGTGCTCCTCACCCTCCGCGCTCACCACCACGGTCTTGAAGCTGCCCTCGCTGGCCACGTACAGGCTGCGCAACGCATCCCCCGGCCGATACAGGGTTCCCCCTCGCGCCAACGGCCTGCGTTTGCGCACCACCGCATCCAGCCGGGCCATGTCCTCGGCGTCCACCCCAGCCGGCAGGCACAGGAAGCCGAGTGCGCACTCGGAGCAGGAACGGCGTAGCCGGGCCAGATCCAGGGGAATGGGGTCGCGCATGCCAGCGTTGCTCCAGCGAAAAACACGCCAGCCCACGCGGCTGGCGTCCTGGCAGCAATGGTGCGCTACTAACCGGCCCGGCGCAAGGAAAATGTATGAGTCCACCACCTTTGGCACTCGGGTTGGTGCTGGAGCAGGAAGTGTAGCGGGGGTCGCTGGCCGAGGGCGTGGTGGGGGCGCTCGGCGT
>NZ_FQUK01000032.1 GCF_900129205.1 Thermomonas hydrothermalis
AAGCCTGAGCCCTTGGCCGCCCACGGCACCGGCGCCTGCGAGGTCTTGCCGCACTCGCGGCAGGCCACGCGCGGCACCCGGCAGTGGATGAAGGCCTTGAACTGGAAGAAGTGCAGATGCTGCCAGGTGCGCTCCACCCGGTCGTGCACCGGCTGGTCCGCCGCCCCGCAGACCGGACAGGCCAGCCGGGCCGTATCGCACGACACCTCGAAGTGGATCGCCCCCTCATCCGGACGAAACGACACGCTGTCTACCGCCCACGGCGGCGTCAGCCCCAAAGCCTGGGTGAAGAGTTGTTCTTGCATCCGCCAAGGCTGACATCATCCGGCGGCCCGTTCCACACCAGACGCGATGGAGCCGGAAAATCTCCGGGCCCTTTTTCTTTGCGCCCATCCCCGCGTGGCGCGGGGTTCCGGCCATCTGGGTTGCGGGTGGCCCTCACCCGAAAAGCCCGAAATCGGCCACTTTTTCGACCAGAGCCGTCTCTATTCTCTGTTTGGCCTGCGGGTAGGCGCAGAGGGCGGTCTAGCAAAATCAACCAGTTACGCGCGGCGGTTCATCGTCAACCAAGGGCATCAGTCACCAGCAGAACTGGACGGTGTGCGTCACTTGTACTAACATTGCGGCAGTTGGTCTAACAATCGAGGTGCTGCCATGACGGCCGTTGCATCGTCGCCTTCCGCCCGTACTGCCCGACTTGGGCTGCGTGCCACCCCCGAACAGGAGGCGGTGCTGCGCCGCGCCGCCGAGGTGGCCCACAAGTCGTTGACCGATTTCATCCTCGACAGCGCGTGTCTGGCCGCGGAGCAGACGTTGCTGGACCAGCGATTGTTCATGGTCTCCGGCAGCCAGTACCAGGCGCTGATGGATCTGCTGGAGCGCCCCGAACAGGTCAATGAAGGGTTGCGCGATCTGTTTGCCCGCAAGGCGCCCTGGGACGCCAAGTGACGTTGCGCGCGCCGGAGCCCCTGGCCGCGCAGCATCGGCTGGAGGGGTTTGATTGCGGCAAGCCCGCGCTGAATGACTGGCTGTTGCGTCACGCTCGCCAGGCACAGAGCAGCGGCTCGGCCAAGACCTTTGTCGTTGCTGAGGATGATGGTCGCGTGGCGGGCTACTTCAGCCTGACCGTGGGCCAGGTCGACACGCTGGAGGCGCCGGAGCGCATCCGTAAAGGGATGGGGCAATACCCGTTGCCGGTGGTGATTCTGGCGAGGCTCGCTGTCTCGGTGACGAACCAGGGGCGAGGGATAGGCTTGGGTCTGCTGCAAGATGCGATTCGCCGCACGATGCTGATTGCCGAGCAGGCTGGCATCCGTGCCATGCTGACCCATCCCATCGATGATGAGGCGGCGAGGTTCTACACCCGGTTCGGGTTCATTGCATCGCCACTACGCGAGAAGCAATTGCTGCTGCTCTTGAAGGACGCCCGTCGCTGGATACGTTGAATCATGGCCGTGGAATCACTGCCTACCTTCACCAAGCCTGCCCGTCAGCGCTGGTGATAGGTGATCAAGGGCGCGTAACCCGGTCAAGCATCAAACCCTGCCACCACCGCCCGTTGCGCCGCACAGTCGGTCGGCAGTGGATTGCGCTGGAACTACAGCAAGCTCATGCAGCGGGGCTGTTGCCTCGGTGATGCGGCTGGCGGCGATTGGCAGAATTCCGGTGCAGGCTGCGGCTATCGGCATTGTGCTGGCGTTTGCGCTGGGGGTGTGGCTGTCCTGACCCGGCCGCATCTGCGTTCAGACAGTTCGCGGCGAGACTGCCGTATAGCCTTGTTCGCTTTTTGCGAAGTCAATCGTTCAAGTGTTCCGCGGGGTGGTCAGGAGAACCTTGGGTGGGCTTGATGTGCCGATCCTGATCTGGATCAAGCGTTGCAAGGAGTGCACGCCTGAGTGGGGCCAGATTTGACCTGAGTCAACGAGCCGAGGTCTGGAAACGTGGAATCTGGCAGCCCCTCATGAACCAATGCGAGGTTTGCCATGTTGTCGCGTCAATCCGTGTACCTTGCGGTGGCCTGCCTGCTGGCCACCGCGCCTCTGCGTGCGGCCGATACGCCCAAGGCGACATTCGAATGGGATCTGCGCCTGCGCCACGAAGCCGTGGACGATGCCGCCTTTGCCCACGATGCCCAAGCCACCACCGCGCGCCTGCGTGCGGGCGTGCGTCTGGCCCTGGCACCCGGCTGGAGTGCGCTGCTGGAAGGCGAGGGCGTGGCCGGCAGCGGCCATTACAACAGTGGCGCCAACGGCAAGACGGCTTACCCGACGGTGCTCGATCCGACCAGCGCCGAGCTCAATCAGGCCTGGATCGGCTGGTCCGGTGCGCAGGCCGGGGTCACCGTGGGCCGGCAGCGCATCGTGCTGGACAACCAGCGCTGGGTCGGCAATGTCGGTTGGCGACAGAACGAGCAGACCTTCGATGCCGTCGAGCTGCGTTGGCGTCCCACTGCCGATTTGACCGTGCGTTACGACTGGCTGGACAAGGTGCATCGTGTGGCCAGTGATCGCGCCCTGAACCCGTTGGCGCGCGAGCGGAATCTCGATACCCACCTGCTCAATGTTGCCTGGACGCGTGGTGCGCAGCAGTGGGTGGGCTACGCCTATCTGCACGACGATCGCGACGTGGCCAGCGCGTCCACCGCAACCTATGGCCTGCGCTGGACCGGCAGCCTCCTGCACGAGGGGCGCGGCTTGGGCTGGACCGCCGAAGTCGCCCGGCAGTCCGACTATGCGCGCAATCCCGCCCATTTCGATCACACCTACTGGTTGCTCGAGCCGAGCTGGACCCAGGCCGGTGTGACCGTGCGCGCCGGTTGGGAACATCTGGGCGGCGACGGCCTCACCGCCGTGCAGACCCCGCTGGCGACGCTGCATGCGTTCAACGGGTGGGACGACCAGTTCCTGGTGACCCCGGCCAAGGGGTTGGAGGATCGCTATCTGGGCGCCAGCGGCAAGTTTGGATTCGGCACGCTGGCAGGCAAACTGAACTGGGCGTTGACCTGGCACGACTACCGGTCTGATACCGGCGGGCTGCATTACGGCAGTGAATGGAACGCCTCGCTGGGGTTCCCGCTGCCGGGTGGGCTGACCGGTCTTGTGAAGTTGGCCGATTACCGCGCCGATGCATTTGCCCGTAACAACACCAAGATCTGGCTGCAAGTGGAGTGGCGCGGCAAGCAGACGTTGGCACGCTGACGTGAGCGATCTGGATTTGCGTGATCTGCCGCCGCCTATGCCTTTCCAGCAGGCACTGGCGGCGGCAGAGGCGCTGCATCCCGGGCAGACGCTCGTGGTGTTGACACCGCTGTGGCCGTGGCCGTTGCTGGAAGCGCTCGAAATGCGGGGATTGGAGTGGGGCTGCCAGCCATGCGCCGATCGTGGCGTGCGGGTCAGCATTCACAGGCCGGAAGCACGTCCCTTGACGCAGGGAGGCATGGAATGACGGCGCTGGCCATTGGCAATGGTCCAGCGCCTGCCAGCCCGCGGCGATTCCTGTTGACCGCTTCGGCCTGGGGCGGGGTGGCCGGCCTGCTGTTGGCGGATGCGGGTGGCAGTGCCCTGGCTTCGCGCTGGGGGGGGTGTGACTTTGGCGCTGGTGCACGCGTTCACCCTGGGTGTGCTCGGCAATGCCATGGTCGGCAGCCTGCTGCAGTTCTTGCCGGTGGCGGCGGGTGCGCGTGTGCGTGGCGGGCCATGGGCAGCACTCGCGGTGTACCTGTTGTTGAATACAGGCGCAGTGTGGCTGGTGCTGGCCTTCCGCTGGCCGGGTTGGCTGGCACCGAGGCCGGGGGGGCTGTTGGTCGTGATGGCGTTCCTGGGTCTGGCGGCATTGACGCTGCCGGGGATCGTGCGGGTGTCAGGCTCACGGCTACTGCGCTGGGGGCTCGGTTGTGCGATTGCCGCAGGTGTGCTCACGGCGTTGCTCGGGTTTGCGCTGCTGCAGGTGCTGGCCGGACGCTGGAGCCTGCCGCTGGTGGACGTCACCAATGCGCATGCCGGCTGGGGGGTGTTGGGCTGGGTGCTGGCGTTGCTGGTGGCGGTGGCGCGGGTCGTGATGCCGATGTTTCTGGGCACGCCCAATGTCCCGGCGTGGCTGCAAGGCAGCTGGATAGGACTGTTGTATGGGGTGCTGGCAACCGTGTTGGCCATGGCCCTGCATGGTCGCGTCCTGCCGGTGCAGCGGGGTGTGGCGGCTGTGCTGGTCGTGGCCGTCGGCCTGGCTGGCGTGTGGTTACAGCAGCGGGCGCGCAGGCATGGGCGGCATCTACTGGGGTGGTTCTGGCGCGCCGGATTTGCCTTGCTCATCGTGGCCGGCAGTGTCCTGCTGGTTGGGGGTGAACACAACCTGCTGCGTGCGGCTGTCATCGGTCTTGGCATCGGGTTACCGCTGCTGGTGACCGGCATGCAGCTGGAGATTTCCGCTTTCCTTGGCTGGATCGATTTGCATCGACAGTGTGGGCGTGGGGTGCATCTGCCGGGAGTGGAGTTGCTGTTGCCTGTTCGCGACAAGAGCCTGGTGCTGGCCCTGCATGGGCTGGCGGCGTTCATGCTGCTGGCGGCGCTGGCCCAGCCGGCATGGGCCAGCGCCGGTGGTGTGGCGTTGCTGCTGGCGTATGCCGCCACGTTGATCGCGCAGACAGGGGTGGTCTGGCGAGCGCGGCGTTTTCTCAAGACCCGCAGGAGGATGGCATGAGCAAGAAATTACCCTTGGTGTATGCCTGTTCCGGATGCTCAAGCGCGGCGCAGATGGCCAATCATCTGGCTTTGCGGCTGGATCGTGCTGGTGAGGCGGAGATGTCTTGTATCGCTGGCGTCGGTGGCGGGGTGGCCGGCCTGGTGCGGACTGCACGCAGTGGGCGCCCGATCCTGGCACTTGACGGGTGTGTGCTGCATTGCGTGACGGCCTGCCTGGCCAATGCCGGCGTGACGGCCGATACCCATCTGGTGCTGTCCGACTATGGGGTGAAAAAGCGCAAACATGCGGATTTCGACCAGCAGCAGGCCGATGCGGTGTATGCCGCGCAGGTATTGCCGGCTGCCCAGGCGCTGCAGACACGGCAGGCGGAGCAGGCGGTATGAATCGGCCGGTGCCCGGTCTGGCCCCGCTGCGGCATGCCATCGATGGCGTGGATGATGGGTTGGTGCTGCTGCTTGCAGCGCGCACGCATCTGGCGCGTCTGGTCGGACGTCTGAAAGCCGGAGCCGGGATGACCGGGCGTGATGCGGCGCGTGAGCGCCGGATTCGGCAGCGTGCGGAACGCCTGGCGGTGCGTTTGGGCGTGTCGCCTGAGGCGGCCAGCCGTCTGGTGGCGCTGGCCATCGCCGAGGCGTGTCGTGCACAAGGGCTGGAATCTGATCTGGATCAAGGTGCCGTCATGGCAGCCGGCATGATCATTCCCCGTATGGACATCCATGATTCCGATTCCACACTGAAGCCTTCGCATGCATGGTTGCGGTTGTTGCCACCTCCCAAGCGGTTGGCGCCGGTAGTGCGCCTGCTGCCGATGCCGGTGCAGCAGCATCTGTTGGAGCGGGCCATGGCCAGAGTGCTGGCTGGGCCGATCCGGGAGGGGGCGCTCGATTTCATGGCCGGACGACGGCTGGGGATCGAGGTCAGCGATCTGGGGTTGCGCTGGGTGGTGACCCTCGAAGGAGGGCGGCTGGTGGTGGTCAATGCGCCTGCCGAGGCCACGGTACGCGGTACTGCCACCGATCTGCTGTTGCTGGCAGGGCGGCTGGAAGATGCCGACACCCTGTTCTTCCAGCGCCGGCTGGTGCTGGCCGGTGATGTCGAGTTGGGCTTGACCGCGCGCAACCTGCTCGACCGTCTGCCCTGGGAAACAGTGCCGCTTGGCTTGCGCATCGTCCTCAACCGTGGTGCCCGGCTGGCGCGTGCGGCACGGGCGGCTTATCACGCCAGCAGTTGAGGCGCCGGCGTACCGTTTTTGCAACCGGCCAAGGATGGCTTCCGTGATCAGTTCTGCCCGCTTCCGGGCCGCGTTTTTCATCGAACGAATGAATTCCACCGCAGACCCCATCTGGCATCCCGCACTCGAAGCCCGGCACGCGCCCCTGGTCGAGACACTGGAACGGCTGCTGCCCTGCATGGAGGTGCCATTGCACCTGCCGTGGATCGACGCCATCCTCGATCTCAAGCGCCGGCGTGGGGCGCTGATCATGGCGCACAGCTACCAGTCGCCGGAAATCTTCCACGGGGTGGCCGATGTCACCGGTGACTCGCTGGCGCTGGCACAGGCTGCCGCCGAGTGTGACAGCAGGCTGATCGTGCTGTGCGGCGTCCATTTCATGGCCGAGAGCGCCAAGATCCTGGCGCCTGACAAAACCGTGCTGATCCCCGATCCGGAGGCCGGTTGCTCGCTGGCGTCCTCGATCACGGCCGAGGATGTGCGTGCTCTACGCGCACGCCATCCTGGTCTTCCAGTGGTGAGTTATGTCAATACCAGTGCGGCGGTCAAGGCCGAATCCGATATCTGCTGCACATCGGCCAATGCCGTGCAGGTGGTGGAAGCCATGGCGGCCGAGTTTGGCGTGGATCGGGTGATCTTCCTGCCAGACCGCTATTTAGGGGCCTGGGTGGCGCAGCAGACGGGGATCGATCTGGTGCTGTGGCAGGGGCAGTGCGAGGTGCATGAAACCTTCACCGCACAACAGGCACGGCATACCCGCGAGCAGTTCGACGCCAAGATCGTGGCACATCCCGAGTGCCCGCCTGAGGTGCTGGCCGAGGCAGATTTCGTCGGCTCCACCAGTGCAATGGGGCAATGGCTGGAAAAGACCCGGCCGGCACGGGTGGCCCTGATCACCGAATGTTCCATGGCCGACAACCTGCGCAACCGCTTCCCGCAGGTGGAGTTTATCAAGCCATGCAACCTGTGCCCGCACATGAAGCGGATCACTCTGCCGGCGATTCATGCGTGCCTGCGTGAGCTGAAACATGAAGTGCACGTGCCGGAGGCAGTGGCTGCACGTGCACGTATGGCACTGGAACGGATGCTGGCGGTGGGCCGGCACGACAAGGTGTGAAGAGCGAGTTGCCCATTCTCGTCGTTGGCGGTGGCATCGCCGGGTTGTCGGTGGCGCTGGCTGCTGCGCCCGCACCCGTGCGGCTGCTCACCCGTGCGATCAACCCAAGAAGTACGGCCAGCCTGTTGGCGCAGGGAGGGATCGCGGTAGCCGTGGGGCCTGGTGACACGCCGCAGGCGCATGCCGACGACACCTGTATTGCCGGTGCCTTCCACAACGACCGCGCCATGGTCGAGCTGTTGACCAGCCAGGCGAGGGAAGCGGTGGACTGGCTACACGCCCTGGGGGTGCCATTCGATACCGATGAGGCAGGTCGGTGGCGGCTGGGGCGTGAAGGTGGCCACCGCTGCGCCCGGATCGTCCATGCCGGTGGCGATGCCACGGGTGCCAGGGTGATGGATGCCCTGGTTGCCACGGCGCGGCGTGCTACACACATCCAACGGCTGACCGGGGTGGAGGTCGATGGTCTGGTCGTTCGCGATGGCGTCGTTTGCGGTGTCTGCCTGATCCACCCCGATGGCCGTCGTGAGGCGATGCATGGGCGTGCCGTGGTGCTGGCGACCGGCGGTATTGGCGGGTTGTTTGCACAGACCAGCAACCCGCCCGACGCGGATGGCAGCGGGCTGGCGCTGGCGCAGGCGGCAGGGGCGGCCCTGCGCGACCTGGAGTTCGTGCAATTTCATCCCACCGCGCTGGCGTTGCCCGGCCAGCACAGCCTGCCGCTGCTCACCGAGGCATTGCGGGGCGCCGGTGCCCGGCTGTGCGATGCGCATGGCCGGCCGCTGATGGCGGGCGTACATCCGCTGGCGGATTTAGCGCCGCGCGACATCGTTGCACGGCGGGTCTGGCAGGCGCAGCGCGAGGGTGGTGCATGGCTGGATGCGCGCCATCTTGGTCAGGACATATCGGTGCACTTCCCGACCGTGTTTGCCGCCTGTCTGGCACACGGCATCGATCCACGGATTCGGCCCATTCCAGTGGTGCCGGCGGCGCATTTCCATATGGGGGGTGTGCAGGTGGATGCGGATGGCCGGACGTCTCGACCGGGGCTGTATGCGGTGGGGGAAGTGGCCTGCAATGGTGTGCATGGCGCCAACCGACTGGCCAGTAACTCGTTGCTGGAGGGTGTGGTGTTCGGGCGCCGGCTGGGTGCATTGCTGCGCCAGTTGCCGGTACCGGATGGCGGGGGAGGGCGCCATCGCATCGTGCGGCGGCCTCCAGCGTTGGCGCCGGCCGGTTTGATGCAGCTACGCATGCTGATGAGCCATGCCATGGGGCCGGTTCGATCGGAGGCCTCTTTGACGGCGGCGCTTGAGACATGTGCCGCACTGGCGGCGCGTGGCTGGCAGGCGCGCCTGGCGCAGGCCATGCTGGCCGCGGCGCTGCAACGCCGCAGCAGCCTTGGGGCGCATTACCGCTGCGATACGGTGCCGGCCCCAGCCTGACCCGTGGGAGATGGCGCATCCCTGTGCCGGATGACGTCCTGTCAGAACGGTCCGGTCGGTGCAGGCGTGGGCCTTTGCGGATCAGTGGCGCAAGCGGGAAGCCGCATGCCTGGGCCGCCGTGCCAGTAGCCGTTGGGCTGACCAAGCCGCGCGGGTGGTTGGGTGCTCCGGCGCGCGGCATCGAAATGCCTGACCACGGCCTCCATCCCGTCGGCTTGTGGGTACAGGCGCAGAATGTCCACGCCGAGCGCACGCAGCACTGGCAGTTCCGGGCCCAGGTCGGTGATGTCCTCGCCCTGCACCGAGATGCCATTGATGCGCAGGAATGGCTGGCCCTCACGCGTGGCCAGCGGCAGCCCGTCGGGGTAGTCGATGCAACGAAAGCCGCACTGGTCTTTCGGGACATCCAGGGCGCGCGCAGTAAAGCAGCGGGCCGAGAACGCCAGTGGCAACCGGCCCCAAGCGATCACTTCCAGTTCCGGCATCGGGTGACCGGCGAGGACGTAGGCATCTCTCAGTGACTGGATCAGGGTCTGTCCCTGTTCGACTCCGGGCACCCAGCGGCGCAGGCCGTCTTCCACCAGCAGTTTGAGTGCGTGATGGTTGTAAACATTGAGCGTCGGGCCGGCGACGAACGGACGTCCTTTTGCCCGGCACAGTTGTACGGCCGACAGGTCGTTGGCCTCGATCCAGAAGCCACCATGGGAAATCTGCCGGTCGAGCACGCTGAGTTCGGATTCGGCTTCGATCAGGGCCAGCGTCGACAGCACCACCTCCTTGCCGGAGGCAGCCAGTTCCTCGGCCAGCGCCAGCCAGTCGGTGGTGCGTAGTTCGCGGCGTTTGCTGCAAACCGTTTCGCCCAGATAGACGATGTCAACGGGCCAATCGACGACCTGGCGATAAAACGCCAGCGTGCGCTCGCGTGGCCAGAAATATTGCAGTGGGCCCAGGCTCAGTTTCATCGGGATTCCTTCTCAGTGCCAGGCGCGGTGGTAGGGGCCAAGCGTGGTCTGGTGGCCTTCGGCATGGCGCGCCAGTGCTGCCTGCCAGTCTGGCCTTGGTTGCCAATGCGTGGCATCGGTCTGGAGCTGGTCGATCGCCTGGCGCCAGATGCGGGTGACCGCGCTGACATAGGCCACGCCACGCTGACGGCCTTCGATCTTGAGCGCAGCCACACCGATCTGCTTCAGGCGCGGCAGGAGTTCCAGGGTGTTGAGGCTGGTGGGTTCTTCCAGTGCATGGAAAACCTCCGCCCCGACCTGGAATCTGCCTTTGCAGACAGTGGGATAGCCGGCTGGTTCCTGCGGCTGGAACGTGTCGATCAACACACCATTGAGGCGCACGCGACGGGTGCCGTCTTCGTGTTCCTCCCAGCGCACGAACTTGGCAGGCGAGCACACACCATGACGGTTGGGAGAGGCGCCCGTGACATAGCTGGACAGTTGGCAGCGGCCCTCCACCATGATGCACAGGCTGCCGAAGGCAAACACTTCCAGCGCCACGGGCGACTTTTCACACAGGCGCTCGACCTGCTGGATCGACAGTACGCGCGGCAGTACCGCCCGGCTGATGCCAAACCGTTCGTACGCATAGCGCAGGGCGGGCGCGGTGGTGGCGCTGCCCTGTACCGACAGGTGGCGCGGTAATGCCGGATAGCGGCGGGCGGCGTAATCCAGGACCGCCATTTCGGCGGCGATGATGGCATCGGCGCCCAAGTCCGCCGCCTTGTCCACTGCGGCTTGCCAGGTGGACAGGCTGGCGCTGTCCGGGTAGGTGTTCAGTGCCAGATAGACCTTCGCCTGCCTGGCGTGGGCGTAGCGGATCCCGGCGCGCAGTTCGTCATCGGAGAAGTTGAGGCCGGGGAAGGCGCGAGCATTGGTTTGGTCGCGAAAACCGGCATAGACCGCATTGGCGCCAGCATCCACGGCGGCTTGCAGAGCCGGCAGATTGCCGGCGGGACAGACCAGTTGCATGCAACATGCTCCACAGGGCGGGATGGTGGCATGGTCTGCGCGGACTGCACATGTGGCATTGACCTGGGTCAAATGACGATGCGTCGCATCTGCGGGCCGATGCCAGGGGCGCCCTGGATCACGTGGTCAGTGTGCGCCACACGGCGTCCACCCGTTTTTCGACCTCGGGGTCGAGCCGGATCGGTCTGCTCCAGGCACGCTGGGTTTCTGCTGGCCACTTGTTGGTCGCGTCCAGGCCCAGTTTGGAACCGAGGTTCGGCGTGGGGCTGGAGAAGTCGAGGTAATCGATCGGGGTCTTGTCGATCAGTACGCTGTCACGCACCGGATCGACCCGGGTTGCAATCGCCCAGATGACCTGTGACCAGTCGCGCACGTCGATGTCGTCATCGGTGACGATCACGAACTTGGTGTAGGTGAACTGACGCAGATATGACCAGATCCCCATCATGATCCGGCGTGCGTGCCCCGGATACTGCTTGCGGATCGACACCACTGCAATCCGGTAGGAACATGCTTCCGGCGGCAGATAGAAATCCACGATTTCGGGGAACACCTTGCGCAGCAGCGGTACGAACACGTCATTGAGTGCCATGGCCAGCACCGAGGGCTCATCGAACGGTGCGCGTCCCATGTAGCTGCCCTGGTAGATGGCGTCCCGGCGCAGGTGCATGCGCTTGATCGTCATCACCGGGAAGTGATCCTGTGCGTTGTAGTAGCCGGTGTGATCCCCAAACGGGCCTTCCAGCGCGGTGTCGTCTGGATCGATAAAGCCTTCCAGCAGGATTTCGCAGCCCGCAGGGGCATCCAGTCCGGTCAGTGCGCTGGGCCAGATCCGGGTCCGTTGGGCGCGTAGCAGGCCGGCGAACTCGTATTCGGACAGCGTGTCCGGGATCGGCGCCACCGCCGCCAGCAGGGTGGCGGGATCGGCCCCGATCGCGACCAGCACCGGGAACGGCTTGCCGGGGTGCGTGGCTTTCCAGTCGGCAAAATCCAGGGCGCCGCCGCGGTGCGGCAGCCAGCGCATGATGATGCGGTTTCTGCCGATCACCTGTTGCCGGTAGATCGCCACGTTCTGCCGGGGTTTGCGTGGACCACGGGTGATCACCAGGCCAAGGGTGATGAGCTTGCCGGCATCTTCCGGCCAGCAGCGCTGGATCGGCAGCCGGGCCAGATCGACCTCCTCTCCTTCCAGCGTTTCGTGCAGGAAGGCGGCATCACTGACTTTCTGTGGCGCCACATGGGCCAGCTGCGCCAGTTCTGGCCAGATTTCCAGCGCCTCGCGCAGGTTTGCCGGCCAGCGCGGTTCGCGGATGGCGGCCAGCAGCTCGCCCAGTTCGCGCAATGAGGCCAACGGCCTTCCGGCCAACGCGGCTTCGATCCGGTCGCGGTGGCCATAAAGATTGCCCAAATAGGCGTGGGAACTGCCGATCGGATGCTCCATCAGCAGCGCTGGCCCACCGTTGCGAAGCGCCCGCAGGCTGAGCGACGTGGTTTCGAGGTCGGGATTGATCGGTGCGCTGACGCGCAGCAGCTGTCCCTGTCGTTCGAGGTTGGAAAGAAAGCTGCGCAGATCGTGGTAGCTCATGCGGTCGGTTCAGGGGGCGATGAAATGTCCGGTCGCGATTGCCCGGCTGAGTGCCTGTGCCCAGGGGGTGATGTCGATGCTATGGGCAGCACGCCAGCCGGGATCGAACAGGGTTTGTGCATAGCGGGTGCCGCGGTCGCACAGCAGGCTGACGATGCTGCCGCGCTCTCCGCGTTCCCGCATGCGGGCGGCCAACTTCAGACACGCGACGAAATTGGTGCCGGATGAGCCGCCATAGCGCGTACCCAGCAGGGATTCCAGCAGCAGCGCTGCGGCGATCGAAGCAGCATCTTCGACCTCGATCACCTCGTCCACCACATCAAACAGGAAGCCGGGTTCCACCCGGGGGCGACCGATGCCTTCGATGACGGTGGGGCGGCTGGCTACGACATCGAGATCTCGGGTACGCCAACCGAGCACGTAGGCGCTGCCGGTGGGTTCGGCCACGCATAGGCGAGTCTCCAGCCGGCGATAGCGCAGATAGCGCCCGATGGTGGCGGAGGTGCCACCGGTGCCGACACCGCAGACGATCCAGGTGGGCACCGGTTGTGGCTCACGGCGCAGCTGGCCGAGGATGGATTCGGCGATGTTGTTGTTGCCGCGCCAGTCGGTGGCACGCTCAGCGAGGCCGAACTGGTCGAGATGGCAGGCCCCCTGGGCAGCATGCCAGGCGGCACGGGCGTGCACCTTGGCCGGATCTTCGACCAGATCGCACTGGCCGCCCAGCGCCTGCACTGCATGAATTTTCTGTGGCGCGGTACAGGCCGGCATCACCGCGATGAACGGCAAGCCGAGCAGGCGGGCGAACCAGGCCTCGGAAATCGCCGTGCTGCCGGACGATGCATCCACCACGGTCTGTCCCGGCTGCAGGCGGCCGTTGCACAGCGCATACAGATAAAGTGAACGCGCCAGCCGATGTTTGAGGCTGCCGGTGGGGTGGCTGGCTTCGTCCTTGAAATAGAACGGGATGTCCGGAAACCCCGGAAGATCGACCCGTAGCAAATGGGTGTCAGCGGAGCGGGTGGCTTCCTGCTCAAGCAGGGCCAGCGCCTGGTGCACCCAGGTGCGGTGGCTGATGCCGGGGTGGGGCGAGGACGTGTTCATGCGAGTGATCCCGCGCTCCCCGTGCGACTCATGCGTGGCTGGCCAGCAATGACCGGATCTGGTGTTCGAGATAGTCGCAATAGAGGTCGATGTAGCTGATCCCGTTTTCTTCGTCGAGCAGATACGGATTCATCAGGGTGTGGCGCAGGATCAGCAGACGGTCGCCGTCTTCCTCGCGCAGGCTGGCTGGGTCGAGATCAAGCTCGGTCAGGATCCGGCGGGTTTCCAGGTCGCCCAGGGCGTCGGGTCGCAGGGTCGTCACCGAACCGAAGAACTGCTTGTCCTGCACCGGCCTGGTTGGATCGATGCGCAATTCGTCGTGCAGGCGGCGCAGGAAGGCATTGGCGGCAGCGACCCGATGGTTACCGCAGGGATTGATCGCGATGCAGACCAGGTTGCTGTCGGGCGGGAACGGGACGGTGACGTGCGCCACTCCGCGCAAGGCCTCGGCCACCCGTTGGGTGCGGGCGTGGAAGGCTTCGGCCGCACGCAGGGTTTGCGCCGGCAGGCGTCCGAAGTGGGCGTGATCGAGCGGCAGGACGCTATGGGTGACATAGACCCCGGCCACAGCGGCCCCGGATTTGGAGCCTTCCGGGATGAACTGGCCAAGGTTCCGGTAGCGCCGCAGATACTCCTGCGATGCCGTGTCATGGAAGACGTAATCGGCTTCTTCGGCCAGCAGAGTGATGGCGCGGTGATCACGGCAGATGAAGGCGCCTGCTCCGTAGGGCAGATACCCAAGTTTGTGGGGGTCGACGGTCACCGAATCGGTGTGGCCCAGGGCGGCGATTGCCGAGTACACGGCAGGCGAAGGGAACTGGCGAAACTCCGCGGCGACCTCTTCCCGGGTGCGCATGCTGCCATCGGGGTTGCGGAACAGCGTCGCCAGATAGCCGCCCCAGGCGGCATCGACATGCACAGAAAACCCCAGCCCGCGGGCAGCGTAGCGGTCGCGCGCCGCCACCACTGCGTCGATCGGGTCGATGGTGCCGTATTCGGTCGTGCCCATCACCGCCACCGCCAGCAAAACCGGCTGACGTTCCTTCTGGCAGCGGTGCAGCACCGCATCCATGGCCTCAACGTCGATCCGCATCCCCTTTTCGGGCAGCTGTTCCAGTTGCGCACGGCCCAGCCCGAGCAGCTTCATGCCCTTGCTCCACGAGTAGTGAGCGGTAACTGGCGCCAGGACTTTCGGCACCTTCAGCTCGGAATGCGCCGCAAAGAAAGCGGATATGCCGCGGTGCTCGATGCGCTCGCCGTGTACCCGCGCCTGCCAGTGGCGGCGTTCTGCCGGTGTGGCCTGGGCGAGCCATTGCTGCCAGGCATCGACCAGGGCGATGGCGTCCTGCGGGGATAAATTGAAAGCGCTCCAGTCGTCTTCCGGAAGCGCGAGATCGGGCACGCCAGCCGCCCGTAGCGCCACCGGAAAGGCTTTCAACGCCAGGGCCAGCCGCAGTGCCTGGTAGTTGGCAAGCGTGCCACCGGAGGTGAGATGGCCGAATGCGCAGCCGGGCCGCTGCGGGTCGTTGCTGTACCCCAGCATCCCGGCCAGTTGCAGACCGACCTTCACTTCCAGCTCCACCGTGACGGGGGCAGCGTCCTCGGTCACGTTGTTAGGGTTGTAGGGCAGGGTGAGGATCTGCGCGGCCAGCCCCGGCAGCAGTAGATCCGAAGCCATGTGGCCGATGTAGCGCGGACTATGAAATGGCACCGACTTCTTGAGGGCCGCAGAAAGCTGATGCAGCGCGCGGCGCATGCGCGCTTCGAAGGCAAGGTAATCGGGATGCTGGGCGGCAGCGGTGGAGATCGCTGGCGGGTCCTCGGGATGGAAATTGCGCCGCCAGTACACGTGGTCGCGCAGGAATTCGACGACGAGTTTTTCCAGCAGGGTGTCGTTCTCGCCGTAGGGGCCGAGGAAGCTGGCATCCAGAAAGCGCGGACGGGAAGGGGGCGAGGATGTCATCGTGTCTGCCTCAGACAGGCCGCACCAGCAGCCACCATCCGGCTGGATGGTGCATGCGGGCAATGCCGTAAATCGACACAAAGGTCAGGAGTGCTGCGGCATACAACAGGGCGCGCCGGCGCAGCGGAAGCTGAGCCCGCATCGCCAGCATGCCCAGGCCGATATACACCACCACCAGGATCAGTTTCACGGTCAGCCAGTGATTGGTGAACATGCCGGCTGGCAGCATCGAATACAGCATGGTGGCCGCAGTCAGCAGAACGGTGTCGATGCTGTAGCTCAAGTACCTCGGCAACCAGTGGCGTGGCCAGCGTGCTCCAAACAGCGAAGCGCCGCAGCGCAGCGCAAACAGCGTGCCGCTGCAGATCACTGCATGCACATGCACCCATTTGACCTGCGGATAAAACACCAGCAGCGAGGACATGCCTGCCTCCTCAACCCGGACGGCCGTCGGCACGTGGATGCAGGTAGATCGATAGCGAGCGGAGTACCCACGGCAGGAAGGCCAGCAGCCAGCCAGCGGCCGCCATCACCTGCCAGGCGTAGGTATCCGCTAGAGCTTCAGCGACGATGCGTAGTACCGCGACCAGCTGGAGCAACGCAAATGCAAACCAGCCTGCGGCCGGCATTGCCAGTGGCCGGCCGGAGTGTCCCTGGGTGACCCGCGTGACCATGGCCACCAGCAGGCTCCCGAAAAAGCCGATGAACAGCGCATGGGCCGGGCCGCGGCCAAGCACCAGTTCGCCGCCTGCGGCGAGGATGGCGCTTTGTACGGCATACAGTGCAAACGCGACCGGCAGCCAGGCAAATCCGAAAAACAGCACCCACAGCAATCCCGGGGCCTTGCCGCGTGGCCACCAGTGCCAAAGCACCCAGGCACTACCGAGTGCCAGTACCGTATCCACCGGCCACAGTACGCTCTCCCGGTGGGCCAAGGTCAGCCCAAGGTGTGCCAGCAGCAGCGCCCACAACGCGGCTAGCAGCCACATCGGCCGCCAGGGGCGGTAGCCTGCCACCACGTTGCCGGCAAAGAACGGGAACATCCGGTGCGCCACGGTGGCGTACACCGGCAGCAACAGGCCGAAGCTGCCCAGCTTGATTGCCACCACCACCGTCCAGGGGTGCGCGCCGTGCAGGAACGCTGCCATCAGCAGCAGGCCCAATAGGCCAAGGGTCAGGGCGGCAAAGCATGACCATGCATGCCAGGTCGGCCCGCGCTTTTGCCGGCGTTCGGCCAGCAGTACACGCCCCAGCTGCACCAGCCCGTAGGTCCAGCCGGCCACTGCCATCAATACGCCAACATGTACCATGACCGGCTGGCCGGACAACAGTCCGCCCACGACCGCAAGCTGTCCGCCGAACAGACCCAGGCCCACGGGGACGTAATGCCAGCGTGACAGCTCAGGCAACCCCATCCAGCGCGGGAAGGTGGTCATCAGAAAGCCGAACATGAACGGCGGCAGCAGCTGGTATTGCATCACAAAGGCATGCATCCAGCCGCCGAAGGGGGTGCCATCGGGCAGCCCGATCACCCCCCAGCGTGCATCGATCAGCCACAGCAGCCACCAGGTCATTGCCAGCAGCACATTGACTGCACCGACGAAAAACAGCAGCCGGTGCGGGGCCGCTGCCAGCAGGGCAGGGGAAGGGGAGGCGTTCAGGACAGGAGTCGGGCGCATGGCGCAAGTCTGGCGGGACGCATCCGGCCGTACCTTGATTCAGATCAGATCCGCCCCGCTCGGCGGATGCGGGCGATCACCGCGGACAGCCCCTGCCCTGCGGCCGGGCGTACCGCGCTCACTTCACTCGTGAACATGTCAGCCTTTGCCGTACCCGCCCGCGTTGCGTTCCTGCAGCGGCGGACACGGATCCGAGCCATCGGAAGCACTATGCGCCGCAGTCACCCGGCTTGAGCTGGGGTGCTGCGTGAATTTCTGAGCCGTGCGTTCGCCGGCATCCTCTCGGCCTTGGCGTGGCTGTCTTGGGGCGGATTGCCGTCGATTGCAGGGGCAGCGCAGCTCTTTATCCCGGGCTAGCTGGAACACTGGTCCGGCAGGTCGGTATAGCGGTGATTGACGGCGGCAGGTCCGCAGGCCGGGCAATGCGGGTCGCGACCAAGTCGGATGCGTTCGAACTGCATGCTAAGTGCGTCCACACAGAGCAGCTCGCCCTGCAGGGGCGCCCCGATTCCCAGCAGCAGCTTGAGTGTTTCCGTGGCCTGCAACATACCAATCAGCCCCGGCAGCACGCCCAGCACCCCGGCCTCGGCACAGTTGGGGGCCAGATCCGGCGGCGGTGGCTGCGGGAACACGCAGCGATAGCAGCCATGCGGTGTGCCGGCTGCCGGATGAAACACGCTGACCTGGCCCTGGAAGCGTTCGACGGCGCCATATACCAGCGGGATGCCCAGGCGGACGCAGGCATCGTTGACCAGATAGCGGGTGGAAAAATTGTCGGACCCGTCCACCACCACGTCATGTCCGGCCAGCAAAGACTCGACATTCGCAGCCACCAAGCGGACCTGATGGCCGCGGATACACAGGTGGGGAGCAAGTGCCTGCAGCCGTCTCCGTGCCGATTCGACCTTGGGCTGGCCGAGATCGGCCTCGCCATGCAAGACCTGACGTTGCAGGTTGCTGCGCTCGACCTGGTCATGGTCGATCAGGGTCAGCGTCCCCACCCCGGCTGCTGCCAGATACAGTGCCACCGGTGAGCCCAGGCCGCCGGCACCGACCAGGGCGACCTTGGCGGCCCGCAGGCGGCGCTGGCCTTCCAGCCCGACCTCGGGCAGGCGCAGGTGGCGGGAATAGCGCTCGAGAAATTCCGGGGATTCCTGCGCGGCGGTCATCGGCAGGCCGGCCTGTGCCCATCGACGGGTTCCGCCGGCGACCGACCACAGCCGGGCATACCCCTGTGCCCGCAGCCGTTCCACCGCAGCGCGGGTGCGGACGCCGGTGGCGCAGATCAGGCCGACTTCGGCCTCCGGCCCCGGCAGCCAACGCTCCGGTGACGCCAGTAACTGATTCAGCGCGACCGCGCGTGCGCCTTCGGCCATGCCGGCGGCGCGTTCGCCGTCTCCGCGCACGTCCAGCAGTGGGATGCCGGCCTGCAGACGGGCAAGCGCCTCTTCAGGCGATAACTCGGGAGTGTGGGTGGTCATGGCGACACATCACTTCAGAGGCAGGAGAGTGGAGCATGGTAGCGCCCGGGACAGTGGAGGCCCGAAGGTGGGGCAGAGCGAAAAGGGCGGGGGGATTGAAGGGCGTGCTGGTCGGAGTAGGATGGGGGCGCAGTCCCTCTCATCCAGGAGGTTGTCATGTCTGCTTCGCATGCTGGTTTCCTGCCCGAGCGCAGCCCGTTGTGGAAAGTGTTCTGGTTGTACGGAGTGATCCCCAGCAATCTGCTCTGGCTGCTGGTGGCCTGGTTGGTGGATCACGGTCAACTGCCAGGTGCGACGCTGGGGCTGCTGGTGTTTCTGCTTGGCTACACGGCATGGATCGTGATGGCGGTATGGCGGGCTGCGCCCAAGGCCACAGAGCCGCGCTACGGGATGATTGCGCGGGCACTGACCGTGGCCTGGGCGATCAATACCGTCCTGATGGTGCTGTTCCTGGGGGCCTCGCTGGTGCGCACGTTGTTGAGCAGCTGAATCAGATGAACTGAATCGGCTGGCCATCACGGTCGAAGGCGGCGAATTGGCTGATTCGGCCGCCGTTGATGGCATTGACCATGAATCGCAGCGGCTGGGCGGCTTCGTCCGGGCTGGGTGCGATGCCGGCGCGACCGCTCAGGCAACCGACGAACACCATGTCCCAGTGCTGGCCGGTCTGCATCGACTCGGTGACTAAGGTCGCGAACGAGTCGATCTCGTCCGGCGTCTTGTCGACACACAGGCAGGGTGCAAGCGTGCCGCCTTCGCCGCGTTCAAAGCGTTCACGCTGCGCGGGGGTGGCGTTTTCCGGCAGCTCCACCCGGGCAAACACGAACAGAAGCCGTTGTGGTTCTGGCTGGTGGCGGGCAGCGGTGAGCAGATCCTGGAAGGAATACAGGGACATGGGGGAGTACCGTGTTTGCCTGGACAACCTCGTGGCAGAGGCGCCATCGATCAAGAATTGTGGCTCGCTCAGCAGCGATGTACGCGATTGGGCACGCAAACCCCAGGTTCGGACATGGGCCGGGCTTGGCGTGGGCTGACACGTCCAGGATGGGACTGTCCAGACCTCATTGCGCAGGCTAGCACGGTCGATGGCCGTCATTCTTGATTCTGGTCAAGTGCACCCGGCAGTGCCGGAGTTAGACTGGCCTTGTTTCATCTCCAAGCCCTGCTGCCTGGGTGCATCGCGGAGCCCCGTGTTGCATATGGCAAAGGGCCGTGGCCCGGGTGTGTGACGGGTCACCGGGTCAGGCTGGAAACGGGCTGGCCTTCCCGTTCTGGAATGGAGTGTCAGCATGACCCGCCTCATCGATGGCTACGGTCGCACCTTTCCCTATCTGCGCCTGTCCCTGACCGAAGCCTGCAACTTCCGTTGCAGCTATTGCCTGCCCGATGGGTATCGCCCGGATGGGCGGCCCGGGTTCCTCACCCTCGATGAGATCCGCCGACTGGTGCGCGCGTTCGCTGCGCTTGGCATGCGCAAGATTCGCCTCACTGGCGGTGAACCCAGTCTGCGCAAGGATCTTCCGGCCATCATTGCGGCGGTGGCGGCAACGCCAGGAGTCGACACGATCGCACTCACCACCAACGGCTGTACGTTGCCGCGCCATGTGCGCCGCTGGCGTGAGGCTGGATTGACGGCGCTCAACGTCAGTCTGGACAGCCTGAATCCGGCTCGCTTTGCAGCGATTACCGGGCATGACCGCTTTGCCGACGTCTGGGAAGGGGTGGAGATCGCCCAGACGCTGGGATTTGCGTCGGTCAAGCTCAACGCGGTGCTGTTGCGTGGGGTCAATGACGACGAACTGCCCGCCTGGTGCGAATACCTGCGCGACCGCGACGTATCGGTGCGTTTCATCGAGCTGATGCGGACCGGCGACAACCAGGCATATTTCGAACGTCACCACGTCCGGGCTGAACGCCTGGAGGCGGATTTGCGGGAGGCAGGCTGGATGTTGCAGCCCAGGGCGCGGGATGCCGGGCCGGCGCGGGAGTACGCGCACCCGGACTATCGCGGCCGGATCGGCGTGATTGCGCCGTACTCGAAGGATTTCTGCGCTGGCTGCAACCGTCTGCGGGTGACTGCGCGAGGCGATCTGCGGCTGTGCCTGTTTGGTGAGTTTGGCATACCGCTGCGGCCTCTGCTGCAGTCGGACGACGATTTCGACGCATTGGTGGCGCGTATTTCCATGCAGTTGGGGCTGAAGGCCGCAGGCCACGGCCTGCACGAGGGGCGGACTGGCATGACGCCGCATTTGGCCTCGGTGGGCGGATGAGTCCAACACCAGAAAGGATGATCCGGGCATGATCGATGAATTGAACGCGGCGGCATTTCACATGGCCGATATCCGCGACAAGCGGCCAACCCGTCGCCGTGCCGTGGCGGTGGGCGAATTGCTGGCCGGTCCCCTGGCGTTTCCGCTGATCGTGGAGCGTCGCCTGCCCAAGGGGGATGCTTTGATGATGGCGGAAGTGGCCGGAATCCAGGGGGCCAAGATGGCATCGATGCTGATGCCACTCTGTCACCCGCTGGCCTTGGAACTGGTGCAAGTGCGCTGTGTTCCGGTGCCGGAGCGTCAGGCCATCCGGGTGTATTGCGAGTGCGCAACCGAGGCCCGTACGGGTGTGGAGATGGAGGCGCTGGCAGGCGTCAATGCCGCATTACTCACCCTGTATGACCTGACCAAACCGGTCGAGCCGGCGCTGGCGATGACCGCGATCCGGCTGTTGTTCAAGGAAGGCGGCAAGAAAGGGCTATGGCTGCATCCCGACGGCATGACCGAGGTAGAGCGGGCGCATTACCGTCCGCGTGGGATCCCCAGTCTGGCGGGTGTGTCTTGCGCGGTCATCACCTTGAGCGATCGTGCAAGCCAGGGTGAGTACGAAGACCGTTCCGGCCCAGTGCTGGTCGAAGGGCTGCAACGCCTGCATGCCGACATCCGCCACGTCGAAGTTCTGCCTGATGGCGTCGAGCTTCTGACGCAGCGGTTGCGTACGCTTGCCGAAGACGGTGTGCGGCTGTGTCTATGCACGGGCGGCACTGGCCTGGGGCCGCGCGATCTGACCCCGGACGCCGTGTGCAGCGTGGCCGACCGGAGGGTGCCGGGCCTGGCCGAAATGTTTCGCAGCGAGAGCGCCCGGCATACGCCGCTGGCCTGGCTCAGTCGGGCCGAGGCGGCCCTGGTGGGCAACATGCTGGTGCTGGCCCTGCCCGGCAGCCCGCGGGCGGTTCGGCAGGGCATGGACATCCTGGCGCCGCTGTTGGCCCATGCCGTGGCGATGATCGAGGGAGGCGCCCATCCATGATCGGATACAACGACGCATTGGCGATCCTGCGGAATGTCTGTCGGCCTCTTCCAGTGCAACGGCTTGCCTGCGCACCGGGGCTGGTGCTGGCTGAGGATGTTTTCAGCGATGCGGCGCTGCCGCCATTCGACAACGCCGCCATGGACGGCTTTGCACTGTGTGTGGGGACTGCGGGGGCGGCGGCCGGCAGCTGCTATCCCGTCGCTGGAGCGCAGGCGGCTGGCGATGCCGGCCTGCAGGCACAGCCTGGTGTGGCATGGGAGATCATGACCGGAGCCCGTATGCCGGAGGGGCTGGATGCGGTGATCCCGGTGGAACAGGTCGAGGTGCTGGAACGCGCATCGGATGGACGCGCGTTGCGCATCCGGCTGCAGGCTGATCTCCCGCAGGGGCAACATGTGCGGCGTGCGGGTGAGGATGTCGCGCGGGGCGAGCGCGTGTTGACGGCCGGAACCCGCATTGCGGCGCCTCAGCAGATGCTGCTGGCCGCCCTGGGGGTGGCCGAAATCGCGGCCCGTCGCCCGCCGCGGGTGGCGCTGCTCAATACCGGCCGCGAGCTGGTGGACGACCCGATGCAGCCGCTGGCCTCGGGCCAGATTCGCAACAGCAATGGCCCGTTCCTGGCCGCGCGTATTGCTGACGCTGGAGCTGTCTTGGTGGTTCGCGAAACCGTCGCCGATGACCCGGCGGATTTCTTGAATGCGCTGGAGCGGGCGCTGGCGGCCGGTGCAGACGTCCTGCTCAGTACCGGTGCCGTGTCGATGGGGCGCTACGACTTTGTTCCGGACGCCCTCCGCCAGATCGGCGCGACCATCCATTTCCACAAGGTGCGTATCCGCCCGGGCAAACCGGTGCTCTTTGCCACCCTTCCAGGGGGCGCCTTGTTCTTCGGTCTGCCTGGTAACCCGGTCTCCAGTGCGGTGGGTCTTAGGTTCTTTGTCGAACCGGCGTTGCGCATGCTGACCGGGTTGCCTCCGGAGCGTCCGTTGAAGCTGCCGTTGAGCGCGCCGTATGGCAAACGGCAAGGCGTGCGCGTCCATCTCAAAGGTCGGGTCATGCCGGATGCCGCCGGGCGGCTGTGGGCACAGGTGCTGCCCGGGCAGGAGTCATTCCGGATTGCGCCGTTGGCCTGGAGCAATGCCTGGATCGTGCTGGACGAGCCGGATGGAGAACTGCCGGAAGGCGCTCTGGTGGACGTGTACGGGCTGGGCCATCTGCTTGGCCTGCAAGTGGAGGGAAGCTGCGCATGAAGGTCGCGATAAAACTGTTTGGTGCATTCCGTGACCATGAGCCCAGCGGGCAGGTCACACTGGAGATTGCGGATGGGGCCCGCGTTGCCGATTTGCGTCAGGCCCTGGCGGCCTTCGCAGCGGCCCATTGGCCCCGGTTCCGGCCCGGGTTGCTGGAGTATTCGGCGTTTGCCAGTGAAACGGCGGTGTTGCGCGAGACCGAGCCGGTGCCGGCCAATGGTCATGTGGCGATTCTGCCGCCGGTGAGTGGAGGCTGAGCATGCGCCCTTACCAGTGCATCGTACGGGATATCTCCGAAGGCGGGCTGGATCCTGGCGCCGCGCTTGAGTTCGTCTCTGACCCAGGGTTTGGGGGCATTGCCCTGTTTGTCGGCCGGGTACGCAATGTCAACCATGGGCGCGTGGTGACCGGCATCAGTTATGACATGTTCGTGCCGCTGGCGATGCATGGATTTGCCGAAATCGCCGAACGCGTCGGGCGTGATTTCGGGCAGCAGGTCAAACTCTACATCGGGCACGCCAAGGGTCGGCTGGGGTTGGGGGATCTGGCCATGGTGGTCGCGGCCGGGACGCCGCATCGCGACGAGGCGTTCCGTGCCTGTCGGCAAGTGGTGGAGGCCGTCAAGCACACCAGTCCGATCTGGAAACAGGAGCACTACGAAGACGGCGACAGCGCCTGGAGCGAGGGGTGCTCCCTATGCGGCCATGCCAGTAGTGAGGATGGCCATGCCGGCCACGGGCACTGAGTCTGGCTGGACCGGTGTGGTACTGGCTGGCGGTCAGTCGCGGCGGATGGGGCGTGACAAGGCGACGCTGGTCTGGCGCGGAAAAACGTTGCTCGAGCACATGTGTACACGTCTGCAGGAGGCTGGGGCGACGCGGATCGTGGTCAGCGGTGCGGTGCCTGAAAAGGGTGGGGTGCCCGACCGGGTGCCAGGTCTTGGCCCGTTGGGCGGAATCGCCAGTGTGGCCGCCGTCCTGGACGATGGCCCGCTGTTAGTCGTGCCGGTGGACATGCCCCTGATTGAGCCGGAGTGGCTGGCCCGGCTGGCCGCCTGTCAGGCGCGTTGTGCCTGCTATCAGGGGCATATGCTGCCGTTGTGGTTGCAGCTGGATGCTCTGTCCCGTCGGGTTCTGTCGGACGTCCTGCAGCACCCGCCAAAGGATCGCTCGCTCAAGACCCTGCATGCCGGGCAGCAGGGCGTGTTCCTGCCCCTGCCGGAGCAGGCCGCAACGTGTCTGGTCAATCTCAATACCCCTGAGCAATGGCAGGAGGTGGCGTCATGAAGGTGCAACTGCAAGGGCAGACATTGCGATTTCGCATTGATGAGGCAGAACTGGTGGTGTTGCAGGCCGGCGGCGTGGTGGAAAACCGCACCTGTATTCCAGGGGAATGCCTGACCCAGAGCGTCGTGCTGACCGATTCGCCCGCGCCGACGCTGGAGCACGGGGTTCGGCTGCAGCTGCCGCGCAGCCTGCTGGACACCTATGTCGCCCGGTTGCCATGCCGTGACGGGTTGACGATCCGCCTGCCACTGCCGGCAGATCAGGAACCGCTGGAGATCGTGTTCGAAGTGGACGTGCGTGACAGTGTGCGGGCCCGTGGGCCGCGCAAAGTAGCGGGCGCGCATTGAGGGGCGGATTGCCGTCTACTTGATCTACGTCAAGCCTGCGCCGATGGTGGCACGGGATTTGATCCTGATCAAGACAATGTATGAGTCCACCACCTTTGGCACTCGGGTTGGTGCTGGAGCAGGAAGTGTAGCGGGGGTCGCTGGCCGAGGGCGTGGTGGGGGCGCTCGGCGTTGTAGAAGACGAGCCAGTTGGCCAGCTGCTGGTTGAACGCATCCAGGTCGGTAAAGAGCAGGTCTTCGTGGTAGTCCACGAAGGACTCCTGCACGGTTCGATTGAAGCGTTCGACATGCGCGTTCATCTTGGGTGTCTTGGGATACGTGTACCAGCGCTGGATCCCCTGCGTGGCGAGCGCCTTGGAGAAGTCGGCCTCGAACTCGGAGCCGTTATCGGAGAGCACCC
>NZ_FQUK01000017.1:0-49241 GCF_900129205.1 Thermomonas hydrothermalis
CCGCACTCGCGGCAGGCCACGCGCGGCACCCGGCAGTGGATGAAGGCCTTGAACTGGAAGAAGTGCAGATGCTGCCAGGTGCGCTCCACCCGGTCGTGCACCGGCTGGGCCGCCGCCCCGCAGACCGGACAGGCCAGCCGGGCCGTATCGCACGACACCTCGAAGTGGATCGCCCCCTCATCCGGACGAAACGACACGCTGTCTACCGCCCACGGCGGCGTCAGCCCCAAAGCCTGGGTGAAGAGTTGTTCTTGCATCCGCCAAGGCTGACATCATCCGGCGGCCCGTTCCACACCAGACGCGATGGAGCCGATTGCGCTTGGGTTTCCCTACGTTGCGCCATTTTTCTACTGAAGAGGTATTTGCCATGAAGAGAAACATTGCCCCTTTTGCTCGCCCTGGCTACCGTCGCCACCCCGGTATGGGCGGCCACCAAAACCGTCACCCTGTCGGTGCCGGGTATGACGTGCGCTGTCTGCCCGATCACCGTCAAGAAGGCGCTCACCAAAGTCGATGGTGTGCGCACGGTCGAGGTGTCATTCGAGAAACGGCAAGCCATCGTGACGTTTGACGATGCCAAGACCCGCGTGCAAACGCTGATCCAGGCCACCACCGACGCCGGCTATCCCTCCAGCGTCAAGCCCTGAAGGACACGCCATGCACCCGTGCTGCGCCACCACGCCCCACTCAGCCCAAGAGCACACCCCGCGACTGGCCATCATCGGCAGTGGTGGCGCCGCGATGGCGGCAGCGCTGAAAGCCGTCGAGCGAGGGGCGCGGGTGACGCTCATCGAGCGCGGCACCATCGGCGGCACCTGCGTCAATGTCGGCTGCGTGCCCTCCAAGATCATGCTCCGTGCCGCCCACATCGCCTACCTGCGCCGGGAAAGCCCGTTCGATGGCGGCGTGTCCGCAACGACGCCCGTGATCGACCGCGCAAGCCTGCTGGCCCAGCAACAGGCGCGCGTCGATGAACTGCGCCACGCCAAGTACGAAGGCATTCTGGACGGCAATCCGGCCATCACCGTGCTGCACGGTGCCGCCCGTTTCCAGGACGGCCGAACACTGGTTGTCAGTTTGAACGAAGGCGGCGAGCGCACCGTAGCGTTCGACCGCTGCCTGATCGCTACTGGCGCGAGCCCAGCCGTGCCGCCGATTCCTGGCCTCAAAGAAACGCCCTACTGGACTTCGACCGAAGCCTTGATGAGCGATGCGATTCCGCCCCGGCTCGCGGTCATCGGCTCGTCGGTGGTGGCCTTGGAGTTGGCGCAGGCATTCGCCCGGCTGGGCAGCAAGGTCACGATCCTGGCGCGCAGCACGCTGTTGTTCCGCGAAGACCCGGCCATCGGCGAGGCGATCACCAACGCGTTCCGCGCCGAAGGAATCGAGGTGCTGGAACATACCCAGGCCAACCAAGTCGCCCATACAAACGGTGAGTTCGTGCTCACCACCGGTCACGGCGAACTGCGCGCCGACCAACTGCTGGTGGCCACCGGCCGCACCCCCAACACCCGCGACCTCGATCTCGAAGCAGCAGGCGTGGCCACCAATACGCAGGGCGCCATCGCGGTCGATTCACACCTGCGTACCAGTGCCCAAGACATCTATGCCGCCGGCGACTGCACCGATCTGCCGCAGTTCGTCTACGTTGCCGCCGCAGCCGGCACCCGCGCCGCGATCAATATGACCGGCGGCGAGGCGACGCTTGATCTCACCGCCATGCCGGCGGTGGTGTTCACTGACCCGCAGGTGGCGACCGTCGGCTTGAACGAGCAGGAAGCGCACCGCGCCGGCATCGAAACCGACAGCCGCACGCTCACGCTCGACAACGTGCCGCGTGCGCTGACCAACTTCGACACCCGCGGCTTCATCAAGCTGGTGACCGACGCTGGCAGTGGCCGGCTGATTGGCGTGCAGGCGGTGGCTCCGGAAGCGGGGGAGCTGATCCAGACGGCGGCGCTGGCGATTCGCAACCGCATGACCGTGCAGGAACTGGCTGATCAGTTGTTCCCTTATCTGACGATGGTCGAGGGCTTGAAGCTTGCGGCCCAGACCTTCAGCAAGGACGTGAAACAGCTTTCCTGCTGCGCCGGGTGATGGTGTGTCGGCGGGCACACCACCTTGGGAATCTCCGAGCACTTTGGCGAATCTCGTCGGCCACGAATCGCGAAGGCTGATAACACCAGGATGGCGTTGACCTTCCCGATGGGGCAACCAACCTCAATCGGGCACAGCGCCGCCATGGCGACCGCCGATCACCCGCCGCAACGTCACTGTAAGAATCCGCCACCCTGATCCGACAACTGTCTGTCCAACCACGAAGCCGCCGGCAGCAAGCGCATCCGGCATGGCAGCGGGGACGGGCATGACCCTATTCCACAGAAGCGAGGATTCCACCATGAGCAAGACCACCACCATCACCGCACTGACTCTGGCCCTTGGGGCCGCCCTTGCCAGTGCTGCCACACCGACCCATGCCGCCGACCAGAGCATGGGCATGAAAGGCATGGAGAAATGCTTCGGCGTTGCCCTCAAGGGCAAGAACGACTGCAAGGCTGGTGCCGGCACGACCTGTGCGGGTACCGCGAAAAAGGACTATCAAGGCAACGCGTTCAAGCTGGTGCCTGCCGGCACCTGCGAAAAAACGCCATCGCCGACTTCACCCACCGGCTATGGGCAGCTTCAGGCCTTCCAGGAAAAGGCCTGACGTCCCCGGAGCGCCGTGCGATGACCCCCGCTTTGCAATATTCACCTTCATCGCGCACGGCGCTGCCGTCGCGCACGGGGCTCGGGCTCAAACCCGAGCACGTGCGCGATATTTTGACCACAGCGCCAGCGCTGGGATTTTTCGAGATCCACGCAGAGAACTACATGGTGGAAGGCGGCCCCTTCCACCATCACCTTGAACTGATTCGCGAACGCTATGCGCTGTCTGTGCACGGTGTCGGGCTCTCCATCGGCGGACAGGACCCGCTGGATGCCGAACACCTCCGGCGTCTGCATGACCTACTGATGCGCTACCAGCCCGAGGCTTTTTCCGAACACCTGGCCTGGTCCAGCCATGGCAGCCACTTCTACAACGATCTGCTTCCCCTGCCCTACACCCAGGACACGCTGGAGCGGGTCTGCCGTCACATCGACCAGGTGCAAGCCACACTGCGCCGACCAATGCTGCTGGAAAATCCCGCAACCTACGTCGAGTTCGCATCGTCTACCTGGGATGAAGCCGACTTCATTGCCGAAGTCGTTCGGCGCACCGGCTGCGGGTTGCTTCTCGACCTCAACAATGCATACGTCAGTGCGGTCAACCACCAGCGCAACATCCAGACCTATCTGGATGCACTGCCACTCTCTGCGGTGGGTGAAATCCACTTAGCCGGCCATGCCGAAGACCACGATGCACGCGGTGAGACGCTGCTGATCGACAGTCACGGCAACGCGGTGGCCGATCCGGTGTGGATGCTCTACCAACAGATCATCCAGCGGCTGGGCCCGGTACCCACCCTGATCGAGCGCGACCAGAACATCCCGCCGATCTCTGCACTACTGGATGAGGCATACCGGGCGCAGCACATCCTGGACAGCAACCGCACCATCACCTTGAAACCAGAACCCGTGATCGAGGTGGCCTGATGAACGCCTTTGCTGCTGCACTGCTCGACCCGACGTTGCCGCCCCCCGCCGATCTGGCCGTCCGAAACGGTGCAGACCTGACCTCTCGCTTTGCGATCTATCGCAACAATGTGACGTGGTCACTGATCGAGGCGCTGGCCGACACCTACCCGGTGGTAAAGCAGCTTGTCGGTGACACGTTTTTCCAGGCCATGGCGTGTGCCTATGTCCGTGCCCACCTGCCGAAGTCGCCGGTACTGGCGTATTACGGGGATGCATTTCCAGACTTCATCGCCAGCTTCCCCCCAGCTTCCGGTGTTCCCTATCTCGCAGATGTCGCCCGCCTCGAATGGGCCTATGTCGCGGCGTTTCATTCCGCCGACACCACTGCCATGCGCCTGGATGCATTTGCCGATGCCATGCGCAATCCCGCGACCCTTGCTAACGCCCACCTTCGGTTTGCCCCATGCGTACGGGTGGTGAAATCGCGCTTCCCGGTCGTTTCGATCTGGCATGCCCACCAGGACGACGATCCAGCCGCACGCATGGCAGACATCCCGATTCCCCAGGCCGAAGCCGCCCTGCTGGTACGCCCGGCGTACACCGTGCAGGTGATTCCCTTGCTGATGCCCGCTGCAGACTGCATCGCTGCCCTGCTCGACGGCGTCAGGCTTGGTGAGGCCATCGAACACGCCGCGCTGCCCCAAGCGCATCTGGAATCACTGTTCACGCACCTGCTGCAAACCGGTGCGCTGTGCGGCATCGACATTCCAGAAGATCATGCAAGGCAACCGTCATGACCATGCGCATCATCTGTGTACATTTCTGCACCGCCATGGCACGCCTGTCGGAACTGCTGTCGCGCATTCCCCATTCGTTGATCGCACTACTCGGCCGGTTTTCCATTGCAGCCGTGTTCTGGCAGTCCGGTCAGACCAAGGTCGAGGGATTTGCAGTGGACCTGCTGACGGGTCAGTTTCAGTTGGGCTGGCCCCATCTTTCCGATAGCGCCTTGGCACTGTTTCGTGACGAGTACCGCCTCCCCCTGCTGCCAGCCGACGACGCGGCCCTGTTGGCCGCCCTTGCCGAACACCTGTTCCCAGTACTGCTGCTGGCAGGCCTGGCCACCCGGCTATCGGCGCTCGGCCTGCTGGGCATGACCGCCGTGATCGAAATATTCGTTTACCCCGATGCCTATCCCACCCACAGCACATGGGCAGCTGTTCTGCTTTATCTGATTGCCCGTGGCCCCGGCACGCTGTCACTGGATCATCTGCTCGCCCGGCACTGCCAACCTCTGAAGCCAGCCACCCAGGGGTCTGCCTAAGGGAATCACCGAACACTTCGGAGACTCCCTTGGGCCACGGACGGCTGCTCACAAATCAAGCGTGCGGGTCGTCCTCGCCTGCTGGCGCTGGCGGGTTTTCCTCCGCTGCCCCGCTGACATAGCGCCTGGCAATCTGCCGCAACACTGACAGATGCTGGTCAAAGTGGCGACATCCCGAGCACAGCATCAAATGCACGCGCAAGGCAATTTGATCGCCCAAGGGCAACGGCTGCTCCCTGGCCATCGACATCAGGCGTGTGGCTTGCTCGCAGTTCAGCATGCGCCCCCCTTGGCGAACCAGCGGTTCTCCAGGCACTCCCGTAACCGTATCCGCGCGCGGTAGAGGATGACGTTGACATTGGTGACACTCAGTCCGAGCGTCTGACAGATCTCACTGGTTTCCAGCTCAATGAACTCACGCATCATGAAGACTCTCGCCTGCTGAGCTGGCAACCGTTCTAGACATGTTTCGAAAACCTGCCAGAACTGGGCATTGAGCGTGGCGGTTTCGGGATCGACCCAGTGCTGCGGTCGTTCGTCAGGACGCCAATGGCCGCCCCGATCAAACAGATCGGGAAGCCCATCATCTTCTTCCGCGGCCTCTGTCAGCTGGCTGACCGGCACCATACGGCGGCTCTGGCGCAGCAGATCAGCGATCTTGTGCTTGAGGATGGCCAGCACCCAGGTCTTGAACGCCGAGCGGCCGGCAAACCTGTCGGCATTGGCCATCGCCCCGATCAGCGCCTCCTGTACGGCATCCTCGGCAAGTTGCGGCTCGGCCAGCTGCAAGGTTGCAAATTTCAGCATTTGCCGACGCAGGTCTGCCATGAAATCGCGGTCATGCAGCCATGCCTGCGCCCCCGTCGTAGGGTGATCATCATGCATAGCTGTCGCCGCCAGCTCGTTCATGCCTGCGCATCCATGCCACATGCGGCCAGTGCATTGGCATCACAACGAAACGCCAGTGACGGCAAGAAGCTTCCACGACATTCGATGCGCGGCATAAACCTCACTCCCGCGCCCTGGGGTCATTCGCCGCCAGTGCGGCCGCTTCGCGCAGCTTGCCGATGTACACACGGCGTGTCGGCGGCGCATCACTGGCCGCAACCTGGAGGCCATGGATATAGGCCGCCAGCAGTTCGCGCTTGTTGAACTGCTCACCCAGATCATCCAGCGTGCGAGCAACGGCATCGCGCAGATGCCAGTCCACGTTCATGCCGGACTCGGCCTGCTTGGCAATATCGATGAGCTTGAGGACGTGCGGAGTGACCAGACCTACGACGGTGGCTTTCATGGCAGCGATCCCAAAGGGGGGACGGATCGGACAGGTGTCTGAAGATACCCCATGAACAGTCGCTGCCATAGGCCAGTGCCTGTCAGGCCAACAGCGCCTCAGCCGATCACGCGCCAGTCCAGAGTCTCGCCTGCTGCCAGCGGTACCAAAGTGCGCTCGCCATACGGCAGCTCGGCTGGAACCTGCCAGGCTGTCTTCTGCAACGTCAACGTGCCGGTGTTGCGCGGCAGGCGATAGAAATCGGCGCCGAAATGGCTGGCAAAACCTTCCAGCCGATCCAGCCGACCAACCGCTTCGAATGCCGTGGCGTACAGCGCCAGCGCATGCAGACCGGTGTAACAGCCGGCGCAACCGCAATCGGCCTCTTTGTCGCCGCGGGCATGCGGAGCGGAATCCGTCCCCAGGAAGAACCGCGGATCGCCGCTGGTGGCCGCCGCCAGCAGCGCCTGGCGGTGCTGCTCGCGCTTGAGCACCGGCAGGCAGTAATAGTGCGGACGCAGACCGCCCGTGAAAATGGCATTGCGGTTGTACAACAGGTGGTGGGCGGTCAACGTGGCGGCAATGCCGCTGCCAGCATCGCGCACGTAGTCCACCGCATCCTGGGTCGTGATGTGCTCCAGCACGATGCGCAGCGCCGGAAAGGTCTTGCGCAGCGGAATCAGCACCCGGTCGATGAACACCTTCTCGCGGTCGAACACGTCGATGTCGCGGTCGGTCACTTCGCCATGGATCGCCAGCACCATGCCCGTCTCCTGCATGGCCTCCAGCGCCGCGTACGTATGCTTTAGATCGGTGACACCGGAATCGGAGTTGGTGGTGGCACCGGCCGGATACAGCTTGACCGCGTGCACGAATCCGCTGGCACGCGCACGATGGATCTCCTCGGGAGGCGTGTTGTCGGTCAGATACAGCGTCATCAGCGGTTCAAAATCCGAACCGACCGGACGCGCCGCCAGGATCCGCTCCCGGTAGGCCGCGGCCTGCGCAGTGGACGTCACCGGCGGCCGCAGATTGGGCATCACGATGGCCCGGCGGAACTGCGCTGCGGTGTGCGGCAGCACCGCCTGCAAGGCCTGGCCGTCGCGTAGATGCAGGTGCCAGTCGTCAGGCCAGGTGATGGTCAGCGTGGTGCCGGCCGGCACCGCTGCGGGCGCGGGGATGTGATGGGAAAGCGAGGGCATGGGGGCTCCGGGGCCGTAACGGCTGACAGGGCAATTTTGCCAGAGCCGCCGGGGGCAGGACGCAGGAGACCCACGCCCGTGTCCGTCACCGCCGATGCAAGCCATTTCATCCTGAACCCTGCATCGCGGCCTGCATGACACAGGGCCTTGCGGCAGTTATGCCGTCAGGAGCGACCGGAAGAAGATGACCTGCGTCCCTTCACTACCCCGTACACCAGCAATGCGTTCATCAACAAAGCGACGATGCCGAACACGGCGCGGCCCTCCCATTCGGGGACCTGCGACACCGACGGCGCGGTGAAGCTGCTGGACAGCTTGCGTGTGAAGGTGCGCTGGCCGGGGCCGAAGGCGATCCAGTTGAAGGCCAGCAGGAAGGCGAGCAGTGCCACGCCGCCAGCCTTCGCGGCGACGCTCTGGAAACCCAGTCCGAACAACACGATGCCGAGGCCGGCGGCGATGAACACGGTGGACGCGCACAAACCAAATACCCGGTAGGCGGTGGTCGGCGGCACCTTGCTTGGCAACACGCCAAGCACCGACAGCAGGGCCACGGTGCCCAGCGCCGCGAAGTAAAGGCCGAAGGGCACGGCGAGAATGCGGCCGATGCGGGAGGCGATAGGCGTTGGGCGCACGACGCGGGCTCCAGCCAGGACGGGGCTGGCCGCCAGCATGCCAGAGAACTGGCCGCGTGTTCAGGCGTCAGGCGAGTATCCTGCCCAAGCAGCGGCACTGGACACCTTCGCGCCCCGCCTCGGGGTGCATGGAGTGCCAGCATCCCGAATCCTGGGCACGGCCACATGACCGCCGACAGCCATCCGCCGCGCTGCCGGCGGGCGTGGCCTGCCACGCGATTGCCGGCATCCTCCGCCGCGGCGACGACGGCCTGGTCTCGGTGGCCAGCGCACTGACGCAGCGCGGGCCTGGGCAATGCCCATGGGCAGGCTGGTCATCCACGATGCCGGCCATCTCACCCTGCTGGATCACAGCGAGGTGGTGGCTGCCCTCAAGTGCTGGCTGGCCTAACTATCGCGCTGCGTGCTGTTGCCGCGTCTGTTTGGCCGGTTCCTGCGTAGACCATCGTGAAGCCCAGCTGCCCGCACAAACGCTGGGGCAAGATCCAAGGCCACAATGACCACCGTGAGAGGACAGGATGCACACAAAACACGCTCTGCTGGCAGGCGTACTGGCAACTGCGCTATTGGGAGGCTCGGCGATGGCCGTTGAAACACCCCGCTACGCCACCGTCCTGCGCGATGGCGACCACGAACTGCGCGACTACCCTGCCCTGGTGGTAGCCGAGGTCACCGTCGAAGGCGACCAGAAAACCGCGGCCAACCGGGGCTTTCGTCTGCTGGCCAACTACATCTTCGGCGGCAACCGCAAGCGCGCGGAGATCGCCATGACCGCGCCGGTGGCGCAGCAGGCGGTGGGCGAGAAGATCGCGATGACCGCCCCGGTCGCGCAGGTGCCGGGCGCCGCGGGCACCTGGAAGGTGCGCTTCACCATGCCCAGCGCGTGGACGCTGGACACCCTGCCCGTTCCAAACGATGCGCGGGTCAGCCTGCAACGCATCGAGCCTGCCCGGCTGGCTGTACGGCGGTTCTCCGGGCTTGCGCGGCCAGAGGACGTGCAGGCGCAATCGGCAGCGCTGCTGGCATGGGTGCAGGCACGCAGATTGCGCCCCACCGGGCCAGTCACCCTAGCCCAGTACAACCCGCCGTGGACGCCGTGGTTCCTGCGGCGCAACGAAGTGATGGTGGAAGTGGCGCGCTGACGCTGCGTGACTGTGACCTACCCCCACTGAGCCGCACCACACGAAGCAGGTAGAGTCCGTCCTCCAAAGAGGACGGACATGCGCAAGAGTCGATTCACCACGGAACAGATCATCGGGTTCATCAAATAGGCCGAGGCCGGCATGGCGGTGTCGGAGTTTGTCCGGCAATACGGCTACATATTCCGCCGATACTCCCCACCCACCTCATACAACGCATGGCTGATCTGCCCCAGCGAGTGGGTCTTGACCGCTTCCATCAGCGCCTCGAACACATTGCGCCGAGCCCGCGCCGCATCCTGTAGTGGCTTGAGCCCCTGCGCCGCCAGGCCGTTGCGATGGCGCTGAAACGCTTGCAGATTCTCGATCTGCTGGTGTTTTTCCGCTTCGGTGGAACGAATCAGCTCAATCTCGGTGGTGATGTCGCCAGCATGCTCCTTCGGCAGGAACGTGTTGACGCCGATGATGGGCAGCGAGCCGTCGTGCTTTTTCTGCTCGTAATACAGACTTTCTTCCTGGATCTTGCCGCGCTGGTACATGGTGTCCATGGCGCCCAGCACGCCACCACGTTCGCTGATCGCCTCGAACTCGCGATACACCGCTTCTTCCACCAGGTCGGTGAGATAGCCGACGATGAAGCTGCCCTGCCACGGGTTCTCGCAGAAGTTCAGCCCCAACTCTTTGTTGATGATCATCTGGATGGCCACGGCGCGCCGCACGGACTCTTCCGTAGGCGTGGTGATGGCTTCATCGTAAGCGTTGGTATGCAGGCTGTTGCAGTTGTCGAACAGGGCGTACAGCGCCTGTAGCGTGGTGCGGATGTCGTTGAACTGAATTTCCTGCGCGTGCAGCGACCGGCCGGAGGTCTGGATGTGGTACTTCAGCATCTGGCTGCGCGGGCTGGCGCCGTAACGCTCGCGCATGGCACGCGCCCAGATGCGGCGGGCCACGCGGCCGATCACCGTGTACTCCGGATCCATGCCGTTGCTGAAGAAGAAGCTCAGGTTGGGCGCGAAGTCGTCGATCTTCATCCCGCGCGCGAGGTAATACTCCACGATGGTGAAGCCGTTGCTCAGCGTGAATGCGAGCTGGCTGATCGGGTTGGCTCCAGCTTCGGCAATGTGGTAGCCGGAGATGGAGACCGAGTAGAAGTTGCGCACCTGGTGATCGACGAAGTACTGCTGGATGTCGCCCATCATCCGCAGCGCAAACTCGGTGCTGAAGATGCAGGTGTTCTGCGCCTGGTCTTCCTTCAGAATGTCGGCCTGCACGGTGCCGCGCACGGTCTTGAGGGTCTCGGCCTTGATCCGCGCATAGGTCTCAGTGTCCACCAGCTGATCACCGGTGACACCCAGCAGGGCCAGCCCAAGACCATCGTTGCCCTGCGGCAGCTCACCCTCGTAGCGTGGACGTGGCCTGCCTTCAAACAGCGCATCGAGCGTTTTCTGCGCTTGCGCCCAACGATCCGGATCAGCCTTGAGGTATTTCTCCACCTGCTGGTCGATGGCGGTGTTCATGAACATCGCCAGGATGATCGGCGCTGGGCCGTTGATGGTCATCGACACGCTGGTGGTGGACGCGCACAGATCGAAGCCTGAATAGAGCTTCTTCATGTCGTCCAGCGTGGGAATGTTGACGCCGGAGTTGCCGATCTTGCCGTAGATGTCCGGGCGAAGCGCCGGGTCTTCGCCATACAACGTCACGCTGTCGAACGCAGTGGACAGGCGCGCCGCCGGCTGCCCCAGGCTCAAGTAGTGGAAGCGGCGGTTGGTGCGCTCCGGGGTGCCCTCACCCGCGAACATGCGGATGGGGTCCTCGCCGGTCCGGCGGTAGGGATAGACACCGCCGGTGTAGGGGTAATAGCCGGGCAGATTTTCTTTCTGCAGGAAGGTCAGCAGCTCGCCCCAGCTCCGATAGGTGGGCGCGGCGATCTTCGGAATCTGCTGGTGGCTGAGCGATTCGCGGTAGTTCTCGACGCGGATCGTCTTGTCGCGCACCTGGTATTCGTTGACCGGATCGGTGATGGATTTCAAGCGCGCCGGCCACTCGCGCAGGAGTTTGAGCGCCTCGGCATCCAATGACTGGATGGCATCGTTGTAGCGCTGGCGCAAGGTGTTGCGTGAACGGTCATCGCCCTCGGTGAGCGCCTCGACCGGATACAGATCCAGCGGCTTGGGCAACGCCGGATCGCCCAACTCTCGCAGAGCCTCCCACAACGATTGGGCGCGATCGGCGATTTCCGCCTGCGCCTCGATCCGGGCATTGATGGCACGACCCTGCTCGGCGATCTCGGCCAGATAGCGCACGCGATTGCCGGGGATGAGCACGGTCGCGCGCGGCTCACGGATGCTCGTGTCCAGCTGCGGCGTCCAACGCTCGGCCGGCAGCGCCAGTTTTTCCCGCAACAGGCGGCACAGATTGACGAACATCCAGTTCAGACCGGGGTCGTTGAACTGGCTGGCGATAGTGGGATAGACCGGAATGTCCTCATCGCGGATGTCAAACCGCGCGCGGTTGCGCTTCCACTGCTTGCGCACATCGCGCAGTGCATCTTCAGCGCCGCGCTTGTCGAACTTGTTGAGCACCACCAGCTCGGCAAAATCGAGCATGTCGATCTTTTCCAGCTGGCTGGGCGCGCCGAAGTCGGAGGTCATGACGTACATCGGGAAATCGACCAGATCGACGATTTCCGAATCGGACTGGCCGATACCGGCTGTCTCGACGATGACCAGGTCATAGCCCAACGACTTCAGGAAGGCGATGCAGTCCTTCAGCACCGCATTGGTGGCGGCATGCTGGCGGCGGGTGGCCATCGAGCGCATGAACACCCGTGGGCTGCGCAGGCTGTTCATGCGAATGCGATCCCCCAGCAGCGCACCGCCGGTGCGGCGGCGGGTGGGATCGACCGAGATCACCGCGATGTGCATGTCGGGGAACTGCGCCAAAAACCGGTTGAGCAGCTCGTCGGTGACCGAGGACTTACCCGCACCACCGGTGCCGGTAATGCCCACCACCGGCGTGCGTCCGCCGGCCAGCTGCCATTCCTTACGCAACCGTGCCAGCTCAGCCTCGTCGAGGGCGGATTCCTCGATGGCCGAAAGCATGCGGCCAATCGCGATTTCATCCTCGAATGCCACCTTGTGCGGGATTTCGACCGGAAGACGGGCCGCGCTGGCGCGCCGGATCACGTCCTCGATCATCGCCACCAGCCCCATGTGCATGCCATCGTTGGGGTGGTAGATCCGCTCGACGCCGTAGGCCTGCAACTCGCGGATTTCCTCCGGCGTGATGGTGCCGCCACCGCCGCCAAATACGCGGATATGGCCGGCGCCGCGCTCACGCAGCATGTCCACCATGTATTTGAAGTACTCGACATGGCCACCCTGATAGGACGACAGCGCGATGGCGTCGGCATCCTCCTGCAAGGCCGCACGCACCACCTCCTCGACACTGCGGTTGTGCCCCAGATGGATCACTTCCGCACCCTGCGCCTGGATCAACCGACGCATGATGTTGATGGCGGCATCGTGACCATCGAACAGGCTGGCGGCGGTGATAAAACGCAACGGGCTGGTCTCGGGCTGGCGCTCGGGCAGCTGGGTGGCTGGCGTGCTCATAGAAAGTCCACACATCGGAAATCGATCACCTGCCGATTGTAGCGCGGGGTTAGGATGGCGCTCTCACGATCCGGATATCCGATCCATGCGCTCACGCTTCACGTTCCCGCTGCTGGCCGCCGTCATCCTGATGACCGGCTGCCTGCAATCACCTTCACACCCATCACCCACGCCGCGCCTGCTTCTGCTGGGCGAAGTGCACGACAACCCCGCAGGGCACGCGGCACGTCTGGACTGGCTGCGCACCCAACTGGCCTCGGGCTGGCGGCCGGCGATTGCGATGGAACAGTTCGACACCGACCAGCAACCTGCGCTGGACGCAGCGATGCGCACGTGCACAGATGCCACCTGCGTAGTAGCGCGGGTATCGCCTTCGCCATCAGGCTGGAACTGGACGTTCTATGCGCCCGTGATTGAGTTGGCACTTGAATACCGGCTGCCACTGCTGGCCGCCAATCTGTCGCGCGCGGATGCGTCAAAGGTGGTGAAAGACGGCTTTGCCGCAGCACTGCCAGCGGACATCATCGCCCGCTACCGGCTCGACAACCTGCCTGCGGAGGTATTGGCCGCGCAGGAAAACGAAGTGCGCGACAGCCACTGCGGCGCACTGCCGGAATCGCTGGTGGCGCCGATGGCGAAAGCACAGATCGCCCGCGACGTGGTGATGGCCGAGACGCTGCGCACTCACGCCGACCGCGGCGTGGTGCTGATCGCCGGCAACGGGCATGTGCGCCGCGACATTGCAGTGCCGTACTGGCTGCGCCAACAGGGGTTGGCCGCACAGGCCGTGGGCTTCCTGGAGCCCTCCGGCGATGCCCGGGTATTTGATGCTGTCCGGCGCATTCCAACATTCCCGCGCCCGGATCCCTGCGCCGGGTTCAAGGCACCGGCGCGCAACGGCTGAATGGTGCAATGCACCCATACCTTGACGTATGCAGGCCCGACACACCGGGATGACCTAAAATAGGCGGTGCAGCGGGGCGCAGTCCCGCCGCAGCCACACCAGACGTTCCCTTCCACTGCCAGCGGCCGTGCCGGTTCGGCACCGCCCGGAGCTTTGCCATGATCTTTGAAACGCTCGACACCTACGGCCACGAACAGGTCGTGTTCTGCCACAACAAGGACGCCGGCCTGAAGGCGATCATCGCCATCCACAATACGGTGCTTGGCCCTGCGCTCGGTGGCACCCGCATGTGGCCGTACAAGAGCGAACAGGACGCGCTCAACGACGTGCTGCGCCTGTCGCGCGGGATGACCTACAAGAACGCCGTGGCCGGCCTCAACATCGGCGGCGGCAAGGCGGTGATCATCGGTGATCCGGCCAAGGACAAGTCCGAGGCGCTGTTCCGCGCGTTTGGCAAGTTTGTGGATTCGCTGGGCGGCCGCTACATCACCGCCGAAGACGTCGGTATCGACGTCAACGACATGGAATACGTGTACCGGGAAACCGAATACGTGACCGGCGTGCACCAGGTGCATGGCGGCTCGGGCGATCCCTCGCCGTTCACCGCCTACGGCACCCTGCAAGGGCTGATGGCCACCTTGAACCGCAAGTTCGGCAACGAGGACGTGGGCAAGTACAGCTATGCCGTGCAGGGCTTGGGCCACGTCGGCATGGAATACGTGAAGTTGCTGAAAGAGCGCGGCGCCAAAATTTTCGTCACCGACATCAACCCGGCACTGGTGGAGAAAGCGGTCTCCGAATACGGCGCTGAAGCCGTCGGGCCAGAAGATATCTATGACGTCCCGGCCGATGTGTATTCGCCGTGCGCACTGGGCGGCACCGTCAACGAGCAGACCCTGCCGCGCCTGAAGTGCAAGATCATCTGCGGCGCTGCCAACAACCAGCTGGCCAGCAACGAGATCGGCGATGAAGTGGCCCGCCGCGGCATCCTCTATGCGCCGGACTATGCCGTGAACGCCGGCGGCGTGATGAACGTGGCGCTGGAGCTGGACGGCTACAACCGCGAACGCGCCATGCGCATGATGCGCACCATCTATCACAACCTTACCCGCATCTATGAGATCGCCGAGCGCGACGGCATCCCCACCTACAAGGCAGCCGACCGCCTGGCCGAGGAGCGGATCGAAAAGATCGGCCGCCTGAAACTGCCGATGGGACGCGGCCATACCCGCTTCCAAGGCCGGATCCGCGGCTGATCCTGTGCACGGGCATGCGCGGCCTGACCCCGCATGCCCGTCTTGACGCTGCACCGCAGCCCTTGCCTTCGGCCTTCCCCGTCAACCTCTCAACCCCAGGCACCCCCGCATGCGCCCCTTCCCCTTAGGTGACGACATCGATGCCCTGCGCGAAGCGGTGCGCCGCTTTGCCGAAACCGAAATCGCCCCGCGCGCTGCACAGATCGACGCGGATAACGCGTTTCCGCCCGACCTGTGGCCAAAGCTGGGTGAAATGGGGCTGCTTGGCCTGACGGTTCCAACCGAATATGGCGGCAGCGGCATGGGCTATCTGGCCCATCTGGTGGCCATGGAGGAAATCAGCCGTGCTTCCGGCTCGGTGGGGTTGTCCTATGGCGCCCACTCCAACCTGTGTGTCAGCAACCTCTACGCCAATGGCACCGAAGCCCAGCGCGCCCGCTATCTGCCCAAGCTGTGCAGCGGCGAGTGGGTGGGTGCACTGGCCATGAGCGAACCGGGCGCCGGCTCCGACGTGGTGGGATCGATGGCCTGCCGCGCCGAGCGCAAGGGCGATGTCTGGGTGGCCAATGGCAACAAGATGTGGATCACCAACGGCCCCGATGCCGACGTGCTGATCGTCTACATGCGCACCGCAAGCCGCGAGCTCGGCAGCAAGTGCATGACCGCCTTCATTGTCGAAAAAGGCATGCCAGGCTTCTCCACCGCGCAGAAGCTCGACAAGCTGGGCATGCGTGGCAGCAACACCTGTGAGCTGGTGTTCGAAAACTGCGAGATCCCGCAGGAGAACGTCCTGGGCGAGGTCAACAACGGCGTCAAAGTGCTGATGAGCGGCCTGAACACCGAGCGCCTGGTGCTCACGGGCGGGCCGATCGGGCTGATGCAGGCCGCACTCGATCTCACCCTGCCCTACGTGCGCGAACGTCGCCAGTTCGGCCAGCCGATCGGCACCTTCGAGCTGATGCAGGCCAAGATCGCCGACATGTACACCGCGCTGCAGTCTTCACGCGCCTTTGCCTACCAGGTGGCACGCGATTACGACGCCGGCCATAAAAGCCGCGTCGATGCCGCCGCCTGCCTGCTGCATGCCAGCGAGGCGGCAGTCCAGGTGGCGCTGGAAGCCATCCAGTCGCTCGGTGGCAATGGCTACATCAACGACTATCCGGCCGGCCGCATCCTACGCGACGCCAAGCTGTACGCCATCGGCGCTGGCACCAACGAAATCCGCCGCATGCTGATCGGCCGCGAGCTGTTTGCCGGCAATCACTAACGAAATCTCTGCGGAAGGCGCCCGCCGCGCATCGGGCAGGCGCCATCGTTGCCGACCATCAGAACCGGTAGCCTGCCTGTAGCTGGACGTTGCCGGCCTGACCCAGCCCGTCGCTGCGACGGGTCAGATCCAGACGCCACCAGCCGCGGTCACCCTGCTGCACATCCAGCCCAATCCCGAACTGACGGCGGCTGGGCGCAAGCGACATCCCGGGCATCGGCGCCCACTGGGTCAGCCCGGTAAAGCTGGCCTCAAACAATCGCCCCGAGGTCATCAGGGTACGCCGCTGCTCAAGGTAGGCATCAGCGCTCACTGCGAGATCGCCCACCCGCCAGTGCTGCGCCGCCCGCACGCCCGCCAGCGCCTGCCAGCGCCCGCTGTCCCACTGCCGCGCCTGCAAGCCGAACCCGGTGTCGCCGGTTTCGGCAAAGCCGCCATTGCGCACGCGCACGTAGTCGCTGCCCAGATACGGCGTCAGGCGTAGTGCCCCGTGTGACCACCGCCAGCCGAGCTCCGTGCTCGCCCCCCAATAGCTGCCGTGCATGCGGCCGAACACCGGATCACGCAGCGCGCCCAGCAGCAGGGTCCGCTGGACCTGGCGTTGGAACCCGCCCCCGACCAGCTGCGCCTGCCACTGCCACGGGCCGTCCTGTCGCATCGCATACAGCTGCACCTGCTGCTGTACGCCACGACTGCGGTCGCCCAGCGTATCCAGCCAACCCAGCTGGGTCTGGCGATCGAGCGTGACACCCACCAGGGCGCGCTCACCCAGGCGCCAGTCATTGCCGATCAGCTGCCCACCACTCTGCAGACCGACCGTGTCGAAACCAGACCGGGCCAGCTGCCCACCGCCTGCCAGATCCTGCGACCAGCCTCCCGCCCGTGCCGGCGCATCCGCCAGCTGCGACAACCGCTGCGCAAGCGCCTGCCGGCCGGCGTCGATGCCGTCCAGGGTCAACGCCAGCGATGCGCCATAGAGCTGACCAGACAGACTGCGCAGCGACAGATCGGCCTGCGTGGCGCTTGCAGTCTGCTGGAAAGCACCGGCGGCCTGGATGAACCCGGTGCCGATCGTCGGCGCGGCAAGGCCGCCAAGCTGGGCATCAATCGCCTGCATCGCCGCTTCCATACGTCCGGCACTCACCAGGCTGACCCCACCCAGACCAAGTGCCGCCACCGCCTTGCTGACGTCGATACGGTTGATATCGAGAAAGACCGTGTTGGGGTTGTAGCTCAGGCTGGCATCCAGGAACACGTTGGACGCCGCCTTGAGCGAGGAAAACCGGCCCTGGACACCGCCATTGGCGGACAGCAGCGTCTCGCGCGCGCTGGTGGTATAGCCGGAGCGCACGCCCAGCACCGCCAGCGTGCCATCGACACTGGCCTGCCCACTCACCTGGAGCGGGCTGCCCAACCAGACCCCAAGCGTGCCGCTGGCCGTCTGCAGGTAGTTGCCGGCGATGCTGGCCGGCGAGCTGGCACCGACCAGGAACCGCCCAGCGTTGTTGACGTTGCCACCAAACGCACCGCTGGCCCAGACGGTGGCACCGCTGGCCACAGTCAGATTCGATGCCAGCCCCTTGCGCACATCCAGTCCACCGGCATCCACCCGGGTGGCACCGGTAAACAGCCCGGCCTCGGCCAGCGTCAGGATGCCGGACCCACCCTTGATCAGACCACCACTGCCGATGATGGGATTGCGCCAGACCGAATTGCCGGAAAACGACACGCTGAAATCGCCCCAGGCAAAGTTGCTCGGCCCCATGGCGGCCTTGGTGACATCCAGCAGGCCCCAACCAAACACCGGATCCACCCCCGGCGCCCCCAGATCCTTGGCAGCGCCCAGAATCAGCTGCCGCACCTGATCGTTGTTCATGTAGGGGAACGCCGACCACACCACCGCCGCAGCGCCTGACACCTGAGGCGCCGCAAACGAAGTCCCGCCCCCCTGGTAGAGGGCATAGCTGCTGTCTCCGACCTTGGCCTTGGGGTCGATGAAAATCACGTTGCCCGGCGCCACCAGGCAGTAGTTCATCGCCGAACCGCACTGCTGGGAATACGACGTAAGCTGGGTGGGGTTGTCGGGATCAAGCGCACCAACGGTCAACCACCCCTTTTCGAGCTCGGCATCACCCGCCAGCGTCGGCAGCCGGGCGTTGTCGGAAGGCTCACCGGCATAGCGCGGGTCTGCGCCGCTGTTGCCATTGGCAAAGACGATGATGCCACCGCGGTTGACCACGAAATCCCGCCAAGCCGTGGCCAACTCCTGGGTCAACAATGGATCGTTCCAGTACAGACCACCCCAGGAATTGTTGATGATGCGGGCACCAGCATTGGCCAGCTCGGCATTGACCGCCCGGAAGAAATCCCCATACCCCTCGCCCGCATGGATCTCATTGCCGGCACCGGAGCCGTCATCGGACGGGGGTGAATCGCTGATGATGCGTGAGGAAGCGATGCTGGCGTTTTGCGCCACGCCACCGCCCCAGCTTCCAACCCCTTTGCCTGCGGCCAGTTCAGCCACCTCCGTGCCATGACCGACCTTATCATCCACCGTCGTATCGTTGGTGGCCGGATTCACATGGATGAAGCTGGCCGTGACCCGGCCATTCAGAGCCGGATGCTGCCGGTTCACCCCGGTATCCAGCAGACCGATGGTCACCCCTTGCCCTGTCAGCCCGGCCCCCAAGGCGCCGGCCGCATTTGTCAGCACCAGATGGCGGCTGTACTGCGGCAGGCTGGCCGGCCCAGACAGGGTTGGAATGGTTGGCGGATTGACCACGAGACTGCTGTCGATGGTCACTGTCGGAGTGAACCCGATGCCGCCCCCCGGTGTGACCGGCGGCGGCGTAGAACGGACCGCCCCACCCCCGCCACCGCAGGCAGTCAGCAGCACGGCCATGACACAGGGCAGCATCGCCACGGCGTGATGGCACATCCGGACATCCAAACGATTCGTCTTCACGATATTTCCCCTTGCGACTCTTGGCCGCAGCAACGCGGTCGTCACCGCCAGACCGACGCGAGTTGTAAGCCGTTTCTGCCCGCACCTGCAATCCCTGGCAGGCACGATGTGGCGTTGCAACATGTGCCGCGGTTTCGCGCCATAATCTGAGATCTTTCCGGCCCCTACCGGGCCCCACCCCTACGGAGCAGCCCATGAGCGACGTCGTCATCGTCGGTGCCAAGCGCACCGCCATCGGTTCCTTCCTCGGCCAGTTCACCGGCGTGCCCACGCCGACACTGGGTAGCGCCGCCATTGCCGCCGCACTGGCGCAATCGGGCCTGTCTGCCGAACGGGTGGACGAAGTGATCATGGGCTGCGTGCTGCCGGCCGGCCTGGGCCAGGCCCCGGCCCGGCAGGCCTCGCGCGGCGCCGGGATCCCCGATGCCGCCGGCTGCACCACCATCAACAAAGTCTGCGGCTCCGGCATGAAGGCGGTGATGTTGGCGCACGACCTGATCAAGGCCGGCTCGGCACAGACCGTGGTGGCCGGCGGCATGGAGTCGATGACCAATGCCCCGCACCTGCTCAACGGCTCGCGCACCGGCATCCGCTACGGCAGCGCCGAGTTCCTCGACCACATGGCCTACGACGGCCTGACCAACCCCTACGACGGCAAGGCGATGGGCGTATTCGGCGATGCCGCCTGCGCCAAGTACGGCTACGACCGCGCCACCGTTGATGCCTATGCCGCTGAAAGCGCACGTCGCGCCCAGGCCGCCCAGGCGGCCGGCGCCTTCGATGCCGAAATCGCCCCGGTGACCGTCAAGACCCGCAAGGGCGAGGTCGTGATCAGCAAGGACGAAGAGCCCGGCAAGATTGATCCGGCCAAGATTCCCGACCTGCGCCCGGCGTTTAGCAAGGACGGCGTACTGACCGCCGCATCGTCCTCCAAGATCTCCGACGGCGCCGCCGCGCTGGTGGTGATGTCGGCCGACGCTGCCGCTGCGGCTGGCGTCACGCCACTGGCCCGCATCAAAGCCCACGCCACCCAGTCGCAGGCGCCGGAGTGGTTCACCACCGCCCCGGTCGGTGCCATCCAGCGTGTGCTGGACAAGGCCGGCTGGCAGGTGGCCGACGTCGATCTGTTCGAAATCAACGAAGCCTTTGCCTGCGTGGCAATGGCGCCGATGACCGACCTGGGCATTCCGCACGAGAAGTTGAACGTCAACGGCGGCGCGCTGGCGCTGGGCCACCCCATCGGTGCTTCCGGCGCCCGCCTGCTGGTGACGCTGATCCATGCCCTGCAGGCCCGCGGCGGCAAGCGCGGTGTGGCGTCCCTGTGCATCGGGGGCGGCGAAGCCACGGCGATGGCGGTAGAACTGCTCTGACGCTTAGGCTCTGCGCCGGATTCTGCACGGGTTGGCATCTGCAAGATGGGCACGCCCAGGCCTTGCTCAGACGCATTCCCGCATCTGAACAAAAAAATGCACCAGACCACTTGACACGCGACGCCAACACGCCATTATGGTAGCCGCACCTTGTTTCCGCGCCCCATTCATAAAGAGGTACCGCAACATGTCGATCAACAAGATCCTGCTGGCCATGGCCCTCGGCGTTGCCCTGAGCGCATGCAGCAAGTCGGAACCGACCACCGAAGCGGCTGCCAATGACGGCGCGGCGCCGGCCACCGAGCAGGCGGCTGCGGATGCGGCCACCGCCCAGGCCGCCCAGGCGGCTGATGCGACGGCGGAAGCCCCTGCGGCCGACACGGCGGCCCAAGCGGCACCGGCCGACGCGGCAGCCACCCCGGAAGAAGCGCAGAAGGCGGCGGACGAAGCCGAAAAGGCCGCCATGGCTGCGCAAGCCGGTGACAAGAAGTAATCCGACGGCAGGAGGAGTCTTTGCCGCCGTATTGCTGCTAGAATTCGAAAGAGCCGTCGGAACGCCGGCGGTTTTTTCGTGTCCCGGGCGACCGGGAAATACGTAAGTCAGTGAACGACCCACCGGTGCAAGCCGGTTCGCTAAGCGCACTGGCGTTGCCTGAAGTTCCACCCACCTTAAGTTCCAAATCAGACAACCCTTGGAGATTTCCATGAACAACAAGCTTTTCGTGCTCCTCGCCGCTGGCGTCCTGGCTCTGTCGGCCTGCAAGAAGGAAGAGGCTGCTCCGGCTGCTGACGCCGCTGCTCCGGCTGCTGAGGCTCCGGCCGCTCCGGCTGCTGACGCCGCCGCTGCTCCGGCTGCTGAGGCTCCGGCCGCTCCGGCTGCTGACGCCGCCGCTGCTCCGGCTGCTGACGCCGCCGCTGCTCCGGCCGCTCCGGCTGCTGACGCCGCCGCTGCTCCGGCTGCCGAAGGCGAGAAGAAGTAATCTTTCTTCAGCCTCGTGCTGTCACAACAGGGCCCGCTTCGGCGGGCCCTGTTCTTTTTTGCGGTGCATCTGATCCGCCCGAAAAGAACCCCGCGCAAGGCGGGGTTCTAACAGGCTGGGTGATGGCAGGATCAGGGGACCGCTTTGACCGCTGCCGCCTGCAGTCCCTTCGGGCCTTGCTGCACCTCGAAGCTGACGCGCTGCCCTTCCTTCAGGGTGCGGAACCCTTTGGCGTCGATCGCGGAAAAATGCACGAAGACATCGGCGCTGCCATCCTCGGGTGCGATGAATCCGAACCCCTTGGCGTCGTTGAACCACTTCACGGTGCCGTACTGCATGATGCGAAAACCTCTTGCGATTGCGGGTGGTGATGGACCGGAGTGTGGGGGAATGTGTCGCAGTCCAGCGACACGCCGCGAGTATGCCGGATCACACCGCGACCGCAAACCAGGCCAGCGCTGCCGTTGATCTGTGGAACCGTGATTGCCTCCACCTCCGCGCCAGCGGAATCAACCCACCGGCCTGCCCTGCCCGACGGGTATGCAGGCACGCCCGTTCAGGCCGACAGCAGGCAATGCAGGATCCGCGGGACCCCATCCATCGCAGCGGCGACGTTGTCCAGCACATCCTTCAGGGTGATCACCTCGTCAGGCTCCGGGCCGGCCCCCGCCGCCCAGTTGGCGACGATGGCCAGGCAGGCATAGTCCAGCCCCAGCTCGCGCGCCAATCCTGCCTCCGGCATGCCGGTCATGCCAACCAGATCGCAGCCGTCCCGGCGCATCCGCGCGATTTCGGCCCGTGTCTCCAGACGCGGCCCCTGGGTGGCGCCATAACACCCGCCATCGATCACCGCCACGCCGGCACGCTGCGCTGCGTCCAGGATCTGCCGCCGCCAGGCCGGGGTGTAGGGATCCCCGAAGTCGACATGCAGCACCTCGGTCCCCGGCTCTTCGCAGAAGGTGGACACACGACCCCAGGTGTAATCGATGAGCTGGTCTGGGCAGGCCAGCACGCGCGGGCCAAACCGCTCGGTGATGCCGCCGACGGTATTGAGCGCCAGCACCCGGGTGATCCCAAGCGCATGCAATGCCGCCAGGTTGGCCCGGTAGTTGATGCGATGCGGCGGCAGTGAATGGCCCTCGCCGTGGCGAGCAAGAAATGCCACCCGTTTGCCGGCAAGCGTTCCCACCCGCACCGGCCCGGATGGCGGCCCATAACGGGTGTCCGGCTGGTGGGTTTCGACATCGGCCAGTTCGCCCAATGCGTAGACGCCTGTGCCTCCAATGACTGCAAGTTCGATGCTCATGCCTGTCTTCCGTGTCAGCCGGCAGCGGATGTCTCAATCGCCCAGCGCATAGATCGCCGGCAGATTGCGGCCCTGCTCGTAATAGTCCATGCCGTAGCCGAACACGTAGGCGTCCGGCACGCGCACCCCGACGTGATCGGCGTGGATGCCTTCGACGCAGCGGTCGTGCACTTTTTCGGCCAGCACTGCCACCCGGACTTCGCGCGCGCCCTGATCTTCGCACCACTGTTTGATGGCCAGCAGGGTGTGGCCTTCGTCGAGGATGTCATCCGCCAGCAGCACCCTGCGCCCGCGCATCGGCGTAGCCGGACGATGCAGCCAGGCCAGACGTGAACCGCTGGTCTGGCCGCGGTAACGGGTGGCGTGCAAATAGTCGAACTCCAGATCCAGCCCGCGCGCACCCAGTGCCATGGCCAGTTGTGCGGCAAACGGCAAGCCGCCATGCATCACCGTGATGTACAACGGCACTTCGCCATCGTCATAGGCCGCGCGAATCTCATCGGCCATGCGTGCGATCGCCGACTCCAGCACGTCACGATCAAAAAGCTTGCGTGCCGACGCCAGCGCATCGGCCAGTTTTGGCCCAGTCATGCCACATCTCCGGAAAAAATCGCGCCTGATCTTGCGCCCTCTGCCGAGGGCTGCCACTGCACCGCCTGCAGCCGTGTCTGGCTTTGCGCATGACGGGCATCGGCAAGCAGCCCGTCCCAGCCCAGCGCGCCACGCCCCAGCAGACCGACCAGCGCCATCGTGTTGAGCGGTCGCCGGTCCACCGCCTGCAGCGCGGCGTCCACCTGGCCGGGCTGACAGACCAGCACCGCATCACAGCCCGCCTGCAGATGCGCATCAATGCGGGCGGCCAAATCGCCGGTGGCGCCGGCCGCTGCCATCCCCAAATCATCGGACAACACCACACCACGAAAGCCCAGCTCGCCCCGCAAGATATCCTCGATCCAACGGGGTGCGCAGCCGGCCGGCTGCGGCGCCACCTGCGGATAAATCACGTGCGCCATCATCACCGCATCGGCGCCGGCGGCAATACCCGCCGCAAACGGCAGCAGATCCTCGGCACGCAGCACATCCAGCGGCCGTGGATCGACTGCAACGTCGTAATGGGTGTCCTCGAGCACCGAGCCGTGGCCAGGAAAATGCTTGAGGGTGGCGGCCATCCCGGCTTCGTGCATCCCCGCCACATAGACCTGGGCGAATGCCGCCACCACCTGCGGATCGGCCGCGAAGGCGCGGTCGCCGATGGCGCGATTGCCGCGCGCTAGGTCCAGCACCGGCGCGAAGCTGAGATCGATGCCACTGGCGCGCAACTCACTGGCCATCAGCCAGGCGTGTTCGCGTGCCAAGGCGAGCGCCGAATCGGGATCCTGTCGATACAGTGCCTCGAACCCGTGCAGTGCCGGCAAGGCGGTGAAGCCATCGCGAAAACGCTGCACCCGGCCACCCTCCTGATCCACGCAGATCAGCTGCGGGCGCGGCGCTGCCTCGCGTATCGCCTGGGTCAGCTCGGTGAGCTGCATGCGCGAGACAAAGTTGCGGGCAAACAACACCACGCCCGCGCAGGCGGGATGCTGCAACCAGTCGCGTTCACGCGGAGCAAGCGCAGGCCCGGCGATGCCAATCAGCAGCATGTCGGCGCATCCTTCACGTCATTGGCCTGCCGCTCCTCGTCACGCCATTGCGAAAATGGGCGCGACGCCAACGCCAGGTTGTAATAGCGCGGCACATCGGTCACTTCCGGGCCCAGCCAGTCGGGTTTTTCGAAGGTGGCCTGGACGTCCTCCAGTTCGATCTCGGCCACCACCAGCCCCGCGTTATCGCCTTCGAACTCGTCGATTTCCCAGACGCGGCCGGCATGCTCCACATAGTGACGCCGTTTCACCACCAGCCCACCGACGCAGAGCGCAAGCAGCGCGTGCGCATCCTCCAGCGGGATTGGGTATTCGAACTCCTGCCGCCGGGCGCCCAGCTCGCGCGATTTGATGTTGAGGAAGGCCTGGTCGCCCTCGATCCGCACCCGCACCGAGGCGCGCATGTCGCCACGATCGACCATGCCGACATCATTGAGATAGCCCTGCGCCATCGGCACGACCCGCTGCGCCGCGTGGCGCCAGCCGTCGCCACGCACCAGGAATTTGCGCTCGATTTCCAGCCCCATGCTCACCTCCTGCGCGGCGGATCGAACACCGCGATCGATTCCACATGCGCGGTATGTGGAAACATGTCCATCACCCCGGCCGCGCGCAGCGTCCAACCAGCGTCGTTGACGAGAAACCCGGCATCGCGCGCCAGCGAACCGGGATGGCAGCTGACATAGACGATGCGTTGAAGCCCGTTCAAAGGCAGCTGGCGCAGCACTTCGATCGCGCCGGCACGGGCGGGATCCAGCAGCAGCCGGTCGAAGCCAGCCTTCAACCACGGCTGACCGGCCAGGTCCTGCGCCAGATCAGCCGCATGAAACTGCACATTGTCCAAACCATTACGGCGGGCATTGTGCCGCGCCCGCGCCACCAGCCCGGTGTCGCCCTCGACCCCCACGACCTGCCCGTCACGGCAGACCCGCGCCAGCGGCAGGGTAAAGTTGCCAAGCCCGCAGAACAGGTCCAATACGCGCTCGCCCGGCTGCACCTCGAGCAGGTCGAGGGCACGCGCGATCATCATCTCGTTGAGACGCGCATTGACCTGGATGAAGTCCAGCGGGCGGAACTCAAGCACCACATCCCACTGCGGCAGCCGGAACGCCAGCGGCACGTCGTCCGTCAGCGGATGCACGGAATCAACGCCGCCCGGCTGCAGGAAAATGGCAAACCCGTGTTCCTGGCCGAACGCCGCCAGCGCCGCCCGATCGCGCTCCGACAGCGGTTGCAGATGGCGAAACACCAAGGCAATGGCGTCATCGCCGGCGATGAACTCGATCTGCGGAATATCGCGCCGCGCCGCCAACCCATCGACCAGCGCGCCCAGCGCCGCCAGCTTCAGGCCAAGCTCCGGGATCACGGTGTGACACTCACGCAGGTCGGCGACGAAACGCGGATCCTGTTCACGAAACCCCACCAGGGTCTTGTCTTTCTTTTCGACCCGGCGCACCGACAGGCGCCCCTTGCGCCGGTAGCCCCAGGCCTCGGCCCGGAGTGGCGGCAGCACCTGCTGCGGGGCGACGTGACCGATCCGTTGCAGGTTGTCCAGCAGAACCTGCTGCTTGTAGGCGATCTGACGATCTTCGGCCAGATGCTGCAGCACGCAGCCGCCACAGGTACCAAAATGTGGGCAGCGTGGCACGACCCGGTCAGGCGAGGCCGTCAGCACCTCCAACGTCTGGGCCTCGTCAAAATGACGCGAACGCGCGGTCTGTCGGGCCAGCACAGTCTCGCCAGGCAGGGCGCCCGCCACGAACACGGTCTTGCCGGCCTGCGGATGGCCCTGCGGCCAGCGCGCCACGCCGCGTCCGTCATGGCTGAGATCGGAAATGGTCAATGTCGTTGGGGTTTGGTCGAATCGGGCCACTGCAACCGCATGTCGAGAACAAGGCTGATCATTGTCGCAGACGTGCGCCCGGGCCGCAGGCGTTGCCGCAATCCGGCGGGGTATCCTGTGCAGGTTTCCCAATCCTTGGTTCGCCCATGCCTGCGCTGCCCACGCATATCGACCCCCGCTCGCCGGAGTTTCAGGACAACGCTGCCTATCACCGCGCCCTCGCAGAGGAGCTGCAACGCCGTCTGGCACGTGCGGCGGCTGGCGGCGGCGAGCAGGCACGCGCCCGTCACACCGAGCGCGGCAAGCTGCTGCCGCGCGAGCGCATCGATGCCCTGCTCGATCCCGGCTCGCCGTTTCTCGAGATCGCGCCGCTGGCTGCCGAGGACATGTACGACGGCGCCGCCCCCGCTGCCGGCATCATCTGCGGCATCGGCCGGGTGATGGGCCAGGAAGTGGTGATCGTGGCTAATGACGCCACCGTCAAAGGCGGCACCTACTTCCCAATGACGGTCAAAAAACATCTGCGTGCGCAGGACATCGCCCGCGAGAATCGCCTGCCCTGCGTCTATCTGGTCGATTCCGGTGGCGCCTTCCTGCCACTGCAGGACGAAGTGTTCCCGGACAAGGAGCACTTCGGCCGGATCTTCTACAACCAGGCCCGGATGAGCGCCGAAAACATCCCGCAAATCGCGGTGGTGATGGGGAGCTGCACCGCCGGTGGTGCGTATGTGCCGGCGATGTGCGACGAATCGGTGATCGTCAAGGAACAAGGCACCATCTTCCTCGGTGGCCCGCCGCTGGTGAAAGCCGCGACCGGCGAGGTGGTCGATGCCGAGACGCTGGGCGGCGCCGACGTGCACACCAGCATTTCAGGAGTCGCCGACCATTTCGCCGAGGACGACCGCCACGCACTGGAGATCGCCCGCGGCATCGTCGCTTCACTCAACCGCAAGAAAGTCCTGCCGGTGGCAACCCGGCCGGTGCGCGAGCCGCTGTACCCGGCCGAAGAGCTGTACGGCATCGTGCCCAAGGACCTGCGCCGACCGTTCGACGTACGCGAGGTGATCGCCCGCATCGTCGACGGCAGCGAGTTCCAGGAGTTCAAGGCGCGCTACGGCAAGACGCTGGTGACCGGCTTCGCCCATCTGCACGGCTACCCGGTCGGCATCGTCGCCAACAACGGCATCCTGTTTGCGGAGAGCGCCCTGAAAGGCGCGCACTTCATCGAGCTGTGCAACCAGCGCGGCATCCCGCTGGTGTTCCTGCAGAACATCACCGGCTTCATGGTCGGCAAGAAGTACGAGCAGGCCGGCATCGCCAAGGACGGCGCCAAGATGGTGACCGCCGTGGCCTGCTCGCACGTGCCCAAGTTCACCGTGGTCATTGGCGGCAGCTTCGGTGCCGGCAACTACGCCATGTGCGGCCGCGCCTACGGCGCCCGCTTCCTGTGGATGTGGCCCAATGCCCGCATCAGCGTGATGGGCGGCGAACAGGCAGCCAGCGTGCTGGCGACGGTCAAGCGCGACGGCATCGAAGCCAAGGGCGGCACCTGGACGGCGGAAGAAGAAGAGGCGTTCAAGGCACCGATCCGGCAGCAGTACGAGCACCAGGGCAGCCCTTGGTACGCCACCGCGCGGCTATGGGACGACGGCATCATCGACCCGGTGGACACCCGCCGCGTGCTAGGCCTGGGGCTGTCGGCCGCCCTCAACGCGCCGATCGAGGGGCCCAGCCGGTTTGGCGTCTTCCGTATGTGACAGGAATCACACATAGAACACACCCGGCATTGCACCCGCCCATTCAGGCGCACCAGCGCTGCCAGTGGTGATAGGCTCAGCAGTTCTTTCTGTGGAGAGCAGCCCATGGCCATGTGGAAAGATTCGGCACCGGCTCCGAAAAAAGCCGAACCTGCGCGCTTCGACCCGCCCACCCATCTACACGATCTGGCCGCACCGCAAGGGGCGCCTGCCCGTGCCGCCGAAACCCCGGCACGCGAGTCAGTGATCGCCGCTGACCTGTCCATCGAAGGCAAGATCGAAGGCAGCGGTCACATCCGCATCGCCGGCAAGTTCAAGGGGGACGTGAACGTCCAGGGCAACCTCAACATCGATCAGGGCGCCAAAGTGGCCGGCAGCGTCACCGCCAGCAAGGTCATTCTGGCGGGCGAACTGGACGGCAACATCACCTCGGCCCAGCACGTGGAGCTTTTGTCCAGCGGTGCGCTCAATGGCGACATCAAAGCGGGCTCGCTGACCGTCGCGGCGGGCAGCCGTATCCGCGGACATGTCGAGTGCGGCTGGGACAAGGACGCCAAACCAGCCGGCAAGACGGAGACCGGCGGCAGCGCATGAGCGCGCCCGCCCCGGGCGAGGCAGGCGCCACCCGGATCTGCCCGCATTGCAAAACCACCATCCTGCAAAGCTCGGCGGTCTGCCCGGCCTGCCGCGGTCATCTGCGTTTCGATGCGGCCACCCGTGACGCCGAGCAACGCTTCATTCCGCTGCAGGTGGAAGGCACCCTGCGTGGTGATGAACAAGGCAGCTTCGAGTACACGATGGTGGTGGTGATCCGCAACGAGCGCGGCGAGGAAGTCGGTCGCCACGTCGCCGGTGTCGGCGCGGTTCTTCCGGGCCAATCCCGCACATTCAGCGTGACCGTGGAGGCGGTGCCGGTCACCGCCAAGACGCGCCGCCGGCACTGATCCGCATACCATCGCGGCGATCGCCAGCGCCGATCAAAGCGCGTCGAAATCACCCAAAGCCCGCAGCAGACGACGGGCCCGTTTGTCCGGTCGGGTTTGCGGTGGCTGGAATCCCGCACGTTCGGCAGCGCGCAACGCCCGCGCTTCGGCGCGCGCTGCACGCGACGCTTCGGATTCCCGATACAGTGTCTGGGCCACCTGCGCCGGGCCGCGCACCTGCGCCAGTGCCAGCACGTCCACTTCAAACTGCTCCGGCTGCCGGGTGATGTGCAGCTTGTCGCCAACCCGTACCATGCGTGCCGGCTTGGCACGCTGACCACCGACCAGCACCTTGCCGGTTTCCACGGCCTGTTTGGCCAGTGCCCGGGTCTTGAAGAAGCGCGCTGCCCATAGCCACACATCCAGCCGTACGCCGGGGGTCTGCATCGCCAACGGATCCTGACGTAGAGGCATGGAAATCTCAAAAAAGCCGGGGCACACGGCACGATTCATGATCGGCCATCTGTCGCCGACGGGAATCCGTGAAACGCTCGGAAACGCCCTGGCGCCAGCGACAAGACCGAAGGTTCTGCCTAAACGCAGACGGCCACCCGAAGGTGGCCGTCTGCCGCAGTGACGCGCTGCCTGTCTTATTCGGCGGCAGCAGCGGCGGCGGCCGCCTTGGCCTTGGCGTTGCCAGCCAGGTCTTCCTTGATGCGCGCCTTCTTGCCCTCCAGGCCACGCAGGTAATACAGCTTGCTGGCGCGCACGGCACCGCGGCGCTTGACCTCGACCGACTCGATCGCCGGGCTGTGGGTCTGGAACACGCGCTCAACACCGTAGCCGTGGGAAATCTTGCGCACGGTGAAGGAGGAGTTCAGGCCGGCATTCTTCTTGGCGATCACCACGCCCTCATAGGCCTGCACGCGCTCGCGGTTGCCTTCCTTCACCTTGACGTTGACGACGACGGTATCGCCAGGACCAAACTCGGGCAGCTGACGGGCCACCTGGGCAGCTTCAAAGTCCTGGACAAGGGTATGGATCGAGGGCTTGTTCATTGGGATCAACCTGTCTTGAGTCGTTGCGTACCTTGAGTACGCGCCTGTTGGAATCGTTGTTGCGCGAGTGCACGCGGACCCGCGTCATGGCATGAAAAACACATCTGGGCAAACAAGCCCAGCCGCGCATTATAGCAGAAAACCGTTCCTGTTTGCCGACTGGACACCCCGGAAAACCGTGGATTGACCTTGATGCCCCCGGATCAGATCCGGGACACCCTCATCCAGGGATGGCCTGCCTCAGGCATCCCCGTCCGGCGGCTCGCCGGTGGCCTGCACCCACTGGGCGCGAAAGGCCTCCAGCAGGGCGCGGTCCTGGGCCGACAGCGAGGCTTCGTCAAGCAAATCCGGGCGCCGCAACCAGGTGCGGCCCAGTGCCTGTTGCCGCCGCCAGCGGGCGATCCGCGCATGATCTCCCGAGAGCAGAACCTCCGGCACACGCCCCAGGGCATGCTCGACAGGCCGTGTGTAATGCGGGCAATCCAGCAGGCCGTCCTCACCGAAACTGTCCTGCCCCGCCGACTCGGCATCGCCCAGCGTGCCGTCCAGCAGCCGCGCCACGGCATCGATCACCACCGCGGCAGCCAGCTCGCCCCCGGACAGAACGTAATCACCGATCGACAGCTCTTCGTCCACCTCGGCCTGAATCAGCCGCTCGTCCACGCCCTCGTACCGGCCGCACAGCAGAATCAGGCGCGGACGGGTGGCCAGTTCGCGCACCTTGCGTTGATCCAGCCGCTGCCCCTGCGGGCTTAAGTAAATCACCCGTGCCGGGGCGGGATCGGCCGCACGTGCCGCGGCCAGCGCCGCACGCAGCGGATCAATCATCATCACCATGCCGGGGCCACCCCCAAACGGCCGATCATCGACCCGGCGATAGTTGCCTTCCGCAAAATCACGCGGGTTCCAGCCATGCAGCGTCAGCAGGCCGCGCTCACCGGCGCGCCCCACCACCCCATGCCCGGCCAGTTGGGCCACGAACTCGGGGAACAGGCTGATGACATCGAACCGCATGGATCAGAAGTCCGCGTCCCACTCGACGGTGATGCAACCGGCGTGCAGATCGACATCGCGGACATACTCCGGACGGGCAAACGGGATCATCCGCTCGCGCTCCCCCTGCACCACCATCACGTCATTGGCGCCATTGTTGAACAGGTACGCCACTGTGCCGAACAGGACGCCTGCGGTATTGACCACCCGCAAACCTTCCAGATCGACCCAGTAGTACTGGCCCGGCGGCAGCGGCGGCAGCGCACTACGTGGCACCTGAATCTCCACACCACGCAGCCGCTCGGCCGCATCGCGATCGGTGATGCCGGGCAGAGTCGCAATCAGGCCCTTGCTGCCGGCACGCACCCTCGCCCCGGTGCAGACCTGTTCCTCGCCACGCCCGTTGCGCAACACCCAGGGCTGATAGCGGGCAATGGCGCGCGGCGGGTCGGTATAGCTTTCCAGCTTGACCTCGCCGCGCACGCCGAACGCACCGTGCAGGCGGCCTACGGTGATCATCCGTTCGCCGACTGACGGCGCGTTCATGTCGCTCACGAGGAGGGCGCTCAGGCCCCGTACGGTCAGGCTGCCTTGGCTGCTTGCCGGTAGAGATCAGCGACCTTGTCGGTCAGCTGGGCACCCTTGTCAAGCCAGTACTTGACGCGCTCCACGTCCAGCTCGACCCGCTTTTCCTGACCCTTGGCCACCGGGTTGTAGTACCCGAGCCGCTCGATATTGCGGCCGTCGCGCGGGCTGCGGCTGTCAGTGACGATGATGTGGTAAAAGGGGCGCTTCTTGGCGCCGCCACGGGTGAGACGGATCTTGACCATGTGCGTGTTTCATCCAGCGGCCGGGATGGCCGGGTAAGCGCGGAATGATAGCCGACTTTCCCGGCAAAACCAATGCCTTGCAGGGGACGCGTGCGCTCAGGGGCGAGCGAACACCAGCGCCGCGTTGGTGCCACCAAAGCCAAAGCTGTTGGACATCACCACATCGAGCCGTGCCGGCCGGCTGCTGCGCACGATCGGGAAATCCGCCGCCTGCGGATCCAGCGTCTCGATGTTGGCCGAACCGGCAATGAAGCCGTCGCGCAGCATCAGCAGGCAGTAAATCGCTTCGTGCACACTGGCGGCACCCAACGAATGCCCGCTCAGCGCCTTGGTCGACGACAGCGGTGGCAGATCAGCCCCGAACACGGCGCGCACAGCGTTCAGTTCAACGATGTCCCCCAGCGGTGTCGATGTCCCGTGGGTATTGAGGTAATCCACCCGGCGGTCCAGGCCGGCCAGCGCCATCTGCATGCAGCGCACCGCTCCTTCGCCACTGGGGGCGACCATGTCGGCACCATCGCTGGTCACGCCATAACCGACCAGCTCGGCATGGATGTGGGCCCCGCGCGCCACGGCATGCTCCCACTCCTCCAGCACCAGCATGCCGCCCCCGCCGGCGATCACAAACCCGTCACGGCCGGCGTCGTAAGGACGCGAGGCACGCTCGGGGGTGTCGTTGTAGCTGGTGGAGAGCGCACCCATTGCGTCGAACATGGCGGTCATGGTCCAGTGCAGATCTTCACCACCACCGGCAAACACCACATCCTGCACGCCATGGCGAATCAGGTCGGCAGCCGCACCGATGCAGTGCGCCGAGGTCGCACAGGCCGCACTGATGGAATAGCTGACGCCCTTGATATGAAAGGCCGTCGCCAGGTTGGCTGAAACCGTCGACCCCATCGTGCGCGGCACCATGTACGGGCCGACTTTGCGCACCCCACGGCTGCGGACGATGTCAGCGGTTTCCACCTGCCAGTGGCTGGATCCCCCTCCAGACCCGGCGATCAGCCCGGTGCGGGGATGGCACACCTGATCGTCCTGCAAACCGGCATCCAGGATGGCTGCGCGCATCGCCACATAGGCGTAAGCCGCTGCATCACTCATGAAACGCTTGAGCTTGCGGTCGATGACGGCATCCAGATCAAGATCAATCACACCCCCCACTTGGCTGCGCAAGCCGTGTGCCACGGCATCGGGCAGGAGGCGAATCCCCGAACGTCCCTCGCGCAGGGCCGCCGAGACGGTATTGAGGTCATGACCCAGGCAGGAGACGATCCCCATGCCGGTGATGGCAACGCGGCGCATGGTCAAAGGGTATCCGTGGACGTGAACAGACCGACCCGAAGGTCTTTGGCAATGTAGATTTCGCGGCCATCCACCAGGGTGCGGGCGTCAGCCTGCGCCATCACCAGCCGGCGGTTGATGACCCGAGCGATGTCGATTTCATAGGTCACCCGTTTGGCCGTGGGCAGCACCTGCCCGCTGAACTTGACCTCGCCACATCCCAGCGCACGCCCGCGCCCCGGCGCCCCCAGCCAGGTCAGATAGAACCCGACCAGCTGCCACATCGCGTCCAGCCCCAGACACCCCGGCATCACCGGGTCACCGATGAAGTGGCACTGGAAAAACCAGAGATCCGGCCGTATGTCGAGTTCGGCACGCACGAAGCCCTTGCCATAGGCGCCACCGTGATCATTGATCTCCACGATCCGGTCGAACATCAGCATCGGATCGGCCGGCAACCGGGCATCCGTGTTGGCAAACAGCTCGCCGCGTGCACTGGCCAGAAGCTGCTCGCGGGTAAAGGAAGAAGCGCGGGTCATTCATGGCCCCCAGAATTGGAGCGTTGATTCTAAACACCGCACCTTCGACATACCTAGACGTATGCAACCATCGGCCACACGGCGTCACCACGCAGCGCCACAAACGCGACAGCGGCGACATGAAATCGTCTGCAGCGGCACCCCGACGTGCGGTATTTGTATAAGCTCGGCGATGACGAAGACCCTCTGATTGCACCGGAGTTCGCCGGCCTTGGATGCGACTTACGGATGCGAGTCCGGACATACGCCGCACTCGACGTGATCAGGCCTTCTCAAGACAAAACAGCCTTACGCCGTATAGTCTGAACCGGCTGCCGGGAACCCCGGCGTTTTTTCCATGTTTGCGGAGCATCCGTGACACACCCCACCCCTGCCTCGCTGCTGACCATCTTTGGCGCCACTGGCGACCTGTCCCGGCGCATGTTGCTGCCTTCGCTTTATCACCTCCAGGCCGAAGGGTTGCTGCCTGAGGATCTGCGCATCCTGGCCACAGCGCGCACCGAGATGACACGGGACAGCTTCCTGCAACTGGCCGCCGAAAGCATCCACGCGCGCGATCCTGGTGCGCGGCCAGATGACGCCGCACTGCAGGGTTTACTGCAGCGTATCGACTATCTCCCCGCAGGGACCGACGATGCCGGTTCGATGCAGGCATTGGCGGCACAGATCCAGCGTCTGCGCCGGGGCGATGTGCTTTATCACCTAAGCACGGCGCCGAAGTTCTATGGCGCGATCTGCCAGGCGTTGGCAGCGCATGGCGCCGCCGGCGCCGGCACCCGGGTGATGCTGGAAAAACCGATCGGCAACGATCTGGCCAGTGCGGTTGCCATCAATGATGCAGTTGCCCGTGCCTTCGACGAATCGCGCATCTATCGGGTCGATCATTACCTGGGCAAGGAAGGCGTGCAGAACCTGATCGCACTGCGCTTCGGGAACGCCCTGTTTGAACCGCTGTGGAACTCGCGCCAGATCGAACAGGTGCAGATCACCGTGGCAGAAACGGTTGGGGTGGAAGGTCGCGGCGACTACTACGACGAAGCCGGCGCGCTGCGCGACATGGTGCAGAACCATCTGCTGCAGCTGCTGTGCCTGGTGGCGATGGAGCCCCCAGCCCGGTTCGACCCCACCGCTGTCCGTAACGAAAAAATCAAGGTGCTGCGCTCGCTGCGCGCCATCGACCAGCACAGCGTGACCAGCGAGACGGTGCGCGGCCAGTACAGCGCCGGCGCGATCGAAGGACGACTGGTGCCGGGGTATGCGGAAGAACTGGGGCGTCCCAGTCAGACGGAAACATTCGTCGCTCTGCGCGCCCATATCGACAACTGGCGCTGGTCAGGCGTGCCGTTCTACCTGCGCACCGGCAAGCGCCTGCCGTCACGCAGCACCGAGATTTACCTGCAATTCCGTAAAGTCCCGCATTCCATTTTTGGTGGCGCAGCCGCAGCAGACATGCGCCCCAACGGCCTGCTGATCAAGCTGCAACCGGAGGAGCGCATCGAGCTTGCCCTGATGAGCAAGACCCCGGGGCTGGACCGACATGGTCTGCGCCTGTCGCAAGTGACACTGGATCTGGATTTCCACCAGGAATTCCGCCACGCGCCGCGGCGTATTGCCTACGAGCGGCTGTATCTGGACGCCATCGAAGGCAATGGCACCCTGTTCGTGCGCCGCGATGAAACCGAGGCAGCCTGGGAGTGGGTGGATGCCATCGCGGAGGGTTGGCGAGAGGCCGGGTTTGCCCCTCGTCCCTACCCTGCCGGCACCTGGGGGCCGGGTGCAGCGGTCGCCCTGCTCGACCGACTAGGCCATGCCTGGCGGGAGTGAACGCGATGCTGCCTGCGTCTTCGCCCCACACGTTCCACAGCTATGCCGATGCCGATGCGCTGGCCACACAGCTGGCACAGACACTGACGGCCGCCTGCCATGCCGCCATCGACGCGCGCGGACGGGCGTGGCTTGCGCTGGCCGGTGGCCGCACCCCACTGCCGGTCTACGCCCGGCTGGCCGCCGCCGGATTGGGGCCGATCGAGGCCATCCCGACCGACGAGCGCTGCGTGCCGCACAGCGATCCTGCCTGCAATCTGCACCAGCTCCGTGTGGCGCTTGCCGGAAACCCAGAGATCACCGTGCACCCATTGACCTGCGCGGATGGCGACCCTGTGCGCTCGCTTGATCTGAGCCGCACCTGGCTGGCCCGCCATCCGGCGCCGTTCGACCTGGTGCTGCTGGGGATGGGCAACGACGGCCACATCGCCTCGTTGTTTCCGGGCGCGGCCAATCTCAGCGAAGGGCTGGCACTGGAGCGCGGGACGGACGTGATCGCCAGCGTGCCCGATCCACTCCCGCCGGAAGCCCCGTATCCGCGAATCAGCCTTACCCTGGCCCGGCTGCTGCACGCCCGCGCTATCCACCTGCTCGCCACCGGTCAGCACAAGCGACAGGTGCTTACGCAGGTACTCACGGATCCGCAGTGCCACCTGCCAGTCGCCGCATTGCTGCGGGCAGGCACGCCGATCCAGATTCACTGGAGCCCCTGATGTCCACCGTTCCCCTGCATCCCGTCGTCGAACGTGTCACTGCCCGCATCATCGCGCGCAGCCGCAGCAGCCGTGCCGACTATCTGGCCCGCATGGCGGCCGCCCGTGCCCAGGGGCCCTATCGCTACCGGCTCTCCTGCGGCAACCTGGCGCATGCCTTTGCCGCAGCCGGCACGGACAAACCGACCTTGCGCAGCGGACATAGCGGCAATATCGGCATCGTCACCGCCTACAACGACATGCTCAGCGCCCATCAGCCGATGGAGCATTACCCGGCACTGATTCGCATGGCCGCCCGCAACGCTGGCGGCAGCGCACAAGTCGCCGGTGGCGTGCCGGCGATGTGCGACGGCATCACCCAGGGCCGCGACGGCATGGAGCTGTCGCTGTTCTCCCGTGACGTGATTGCCATGGCCACCGCCGTTGCGCTCTCGCACGACGCCTTCGACGCGGTGCTTTGCCTGGGGGTATGCGACAAGATCGTGCCCGGCCTTTTGATCGGGGCGCTGAGCTTTGGTCACCTGCCGGTGATCTTCGTGCCGGCCGGCCCGATGCCATCCGGCATCCCCAACCGCAAGAAAGCCGAGGTCCGCCAGCGCTACGCGCTGGGCCAGGCCAGCCGTGACGAGCTGCTGGACGCAGAGGCGGCCTCCTACCATGCGCCCGGCACCTGTACGTTCTACGGGACAGCCAACTCCAACCAGATGCTGATGGAGGTCATGGGCCTGCACATGCCTGGGGCTGCCTTCGTTCCACCCAATACACCGCTACGTGACGCCCTCACCGTCGCGGCAGCCGAACAGGCCCTTCGGATCACCGCGCTCGGCCCCGACTACCGGCCGTTGGCACACACCCTCGACGAAAAAGCCATCGTCAATGCCATGGTCGGCCTGGCCGCTACCGGCGGCTCCACCAATCACACGCTGCACCTGGTGGCAATCGCACGCGCCGCCGGCATCCTGATCGACTGGGACGATTTCGATGCCCTGTCGCGCGCCACCCCATTGCTGGCACGCATCTACCCCAATGGCGAAGCCGACGTGAATCAGTTCGAGGCAGCCGGCGGGCTGGGCTTTCTGATCCGCGAGTTGCTGGATGCCGGCCTGCTGCACGAGGACATCGCCTGCGTGCATGGCGGCACGCTGCGCCAGCAGATGATGCAGCCGGTGCTGGACGATCTGACCCTGCGCTGGCAAGCGCCGCCCGCGCACTCGCGTGATCCAAGCGTGCTGCGGCCGCTGGCCGACCCGTTCGACCAGGAAGGCGGGCTGCGCCGGCTGCAGGGCAATCTCGGCCGGGCCGTGGTCAAGGTGTCAGCGGTGGCGCCCGCACTGCGCCGGATCGAAGCACCGGCACGCATATTCGACTCGCAGGACGCGGTGCTGGCTGCCTTCAAGGCCGGCGCTCTGGATGGCGATTTCGTCGCCGTGGTGCGCGGCCAGGGGCCGCGTGCCAACGGCATGCCCGAGCTGCACAAACTGATGCCCACCCTGGCGGCGTTGCAGGATCGCGGCCAGCGCGTCGCCCTGCTCACCGATGGCCGTCTCTCCGGAGCATCTGGCAAGGTGCTGGCGGCCCTGCACCTCACCCCGGAAGCCGCCGCTGGCGGCCCGCTGGCGAAACTGCGTGACGGCGACCTGGTCGTGATCGATGCCGATGCCGGCGTGCTGGAGGCACGGGTGGATGAGGCCCTCTGGCAGGCGCGCACCCCGGCCAGCCTGTCACTTTCCGGCAACCAGCATGGCACCGGCCGAGAACTGTTCGCGCTGATGCGCCACCATGTCGGCAGCGCCGAGGACGGCGCCTGCAGCCTGTTCGGATCGACCGCATGAACCCCAACACCCTGGCCCTGGTGGGCGATATTGGCGGCACCAACGCGCGCTTTGCACTGGTGGATCTGTCCGCCCCCGAGCTCACCCTGCGCGAGAGCCGCAGCCTGCCCAATGCCGACTTTGCCAGCCTGCAGCACGTCATCGAGCATTACCTGGATGCCGTCGGCGCGCGGCCGGCCCATGCCGCCCTGGCCGTGGCCTGCCCGGTGGGCAGTGACGAGATCCGCCTGACCAACCGTGCCTGGTCGTTCTCGCGCCGGGAACTGCAAGCCGCGCTGGGCCTGACCTCGCTGCGGATGCTCAACGATTTCGGCGCGGTGGCCTGGGCCATTCCAGCGCTTGCGCCGGAGCACCTGGTCACCCTGCATGGCAACCCGCAGGCCCCGCTGCAAGGGCCGATCAGCGTACTTGGCCCGGGCACCGGGCTGGGCGTGGCCCTGCTGCTGGGCGACGCGGATCACGGCTGGCAGGTGGTGGAAACTGAAGGTGGCCACATCGGCTTTGCACCGATCGGCGATGAAGAGCGCGCAATCTCCGCCTGGCTCACTGCCCAGCACGGCCGCACCTCGAACGAACGCCTGCTGTGCGGCAAGGGGCTGTCGGAGATCGATCTGGTCCTGCGCGGCGCAGCGGTGCTGCCCACCGCCAACCTGCTGCCCGGGGAAAGCACCCTGCAGCGCCCCGCCCTGCGCGACCCGGCCACCATCGTCGCCGCCGCCCTCGACGGCCACGACCTGCCCGCACGCCGGACACTGGCACGGTTTTGCGCGGTGCTGGGCAGCGTGGCTGGCGACTGCGCACTGATCCATGGGGCCCGCCGGGTGGTGATCGCGGGCGGCATCGTGCCGCGCTTCATCCCATTTCTACGCAGCAGTGCTTTCCGCGAACGGTTCCTGGCCAAGGGCCGGATGGCCACCCTGCTGGAATCCGTGCCGATCCAGGTCATCACCCATCCCCACCCCGGCCTGCTCGGCGCGGCCTGCGCACTGCGTCACGCGAAGGAGTGAACATGTTGGAGACGGCCACCCATACCGCCCAGGTCGATGCGATGTTGACACGTGCGCCGGTCATCCCGGTGCTGACCGTGGAACGGCTGGACGATGCCCTGCCGCTCGGCCAGGCCCTGGTCGATGCCGGCCTGCCGGTGCTGGAGGTGACGCTGCGCACGCCCTGTGCCCTGGCGGCCATCGCCCGGATGGCTCGTGAGCTGCCCGGAGCGTGTGTCGGCGCTGGCACGGTGCTGAGCGCGGACGACCTCCAGCGCGTGCAGGAGGCCGGGGCGGCGTTCGCCATCGCCCCCGGTGCCACTGAGTCGCTGTATGCCGCCGGCATGGCCAGCGCCATCCCGTTGATTCCGGGTGTGGCCACCGCCTCGGAGGTCATGCGTGGGCTTGAACATGGCTGGCAGCGGTTCAAGTTCTTCCCGGCGGAGGCCAGTGGCGGCGTGGCGGCCCTGAAGGCGCTGGCCGGCCCGCTGCCGCAGGCCAAGTTCTGTCCGACCGGCGGGATCGACAGTCGCAATGCCACCGCGTATCTGGCGCTGCCCAATGTGCTTTGCGTCGGCGGCTCCTGGATGGTGCCCCGGGAAGCGATCCAGACCGGTGACTGGACACGGATCGGCACGCTGGCGCGTGCGGCCGCCACATTGCCGCGCTGACCGGCTCAACCGCAGCCGTTGCAGCCGCCGCAATGGCGGTCGTGACTGGCCGCAGGAGGCGCCAGCCAGCCCGCCAGCCGGCGCAGCCAGGCCGGGCCGCCGATCCGCAGCAGTAACAGCGCCAGCCCCAACCGCAGCCGGCGCAGCAGCCCCGGACACTGCTTGCGCAGCACCACACCCGCACTGACCAGCACCGCCAGCGCGATCATGAGCTCCTGCAGACGCAGCGGAATCTGCATCAGCCGCCTCCCAGTGCCAGCGTGATTCGGTACGTCAGCAGCGATGCCAGATAGGCCAGCGCGAACAGGTAGCCCGCGGCGAATGCCGTCTGCTTCCAGGAATGGGTTTCGCGCCGGATCGTGACCAGCGTGGACAGGCACTGTGGCGCGTAGATGTACCAGACCAGCAGGGACAGCCCGGTCGCCAGCGGCCACTGCTGCTGAAGAATCGGCAACAAAGCCTGCGCGGCCGCATCATCGCTGCCCGTCGAGAGGGCATACACGGTGGCCAGCGACGACACCACCACCTCGCGTGCCGCCAGCCCAGGAATCAGGGCGATACTGATCTGCCAGTTGAAGCCGATCGGCGCAAACAAATACGCCAGCCCATGCCCGATCCGGCCGGCCAGGCTGTAATCAATGGCCGGGCCAGAGGCACCTGCCGGCGGTGCCGGGAAGCTGAGCAGAAACCACAGCAGGATGGTCAGCGCAAGGATGATGCCACCCACCCGCTTGAGAAAGATCATCGCCCGCTCCCACAAGCCGATGGCCAGATCGCGCGGATGCGGCAGCCGGTACGAGGGCAGCTCCAGCAGCAACGGATGCTCGCCCTGATCCCGGCGCCAGCGCTTCATCACCCAGGCCACCGCCAGCGCGCTGAGGATGCCGGCGACGTACAGCCCGAACAGCACCAGGCCCTGCAGGTTGAGCACGCCCAGCACCGGCCGCTGCGGGATGAACGCGCCGATCAGCAGGGTGTAGATCGGCAACCGCGCCGAGCAGGTCATCAACGGCGCCACCAGGATCGTGGCCAGCCGGTCACGCGGGTCCTGGATGGTACGCGTGGCCATGATGCCGGGCACCGCGCAGGCGAAGCTGGACAGCAGCGGGATGAAACTGCGGCCGGACAGGCCCGCCGCCGCCATCGGCCGATCCAGCAGAAACGCCGCCCGCGGCAGATAGCCGGATTCTTCCAGCGCCAGGATGAAGAAGAACAGGATCAGGATCTGCGGCAGGAACACCACCACGCCACCCATGCCGGCGATCACCCCATCCACCAGCAGGCTGCGCAGCGGCCCGTCGGCAAGTAAACCGCCGACCAGATCCCCGGCCCAGCCGGTGATCTGTTCGATGCCATCCATCAGCGGCGCGGCCCAGGCATAGACCGCCTGGAAAATCAGAAACATCACCGCCGCCAGGGCGACAAACCCGAAGACCGGGTGCAGCAGCCAGCGATCCAGCGCCTCGTCGATGGCCGCAGTGCGGCGCGGCATCCGCACCACCAGCGCCAGAATCCGCCGCACCTCCTGATGCAGCGTGTCCTCGTCAGGCAAGGCGACAGGCTGCACCGGGTCTGCGGGCATCCGCTCGAGCTGTTCCCGCAATGCCCGGGCGCCATCGCGACGGATCGCGATGGTCTCCACCACCGGCACGCCCAGTTCGCGCTGAAGCGCCGCCACGTCAATGGCGATCCCACGCCGGCGCGCCACATCACACATGTTCAGCGCCACCACCATCGGCTTGCCCAGCGACCGCAGCTCCAGCACGAACCGCAGATGCAGCCGCAGGTTGGTGGCATCGACCACGCAGACCAGCACATCGGGAGCCGGCTCACCCGGGTAGAACCCGCGGATGACATCGCGGGTGACCGCTTCGTCCAGGCTGGCCGCATGCAGGCTGTAGGCGCCGGGCAGATCCAGCACCACCACGCTGCGGCCGGACGGCAGGAAAAACTGCCCCTGCTTACGCTCGACCGTCACCCCGGCATAGTTGGCCACTTTCTGGCGGCTGCCGGTGAGCAGATTGAACAGCGCGGTCTTGCCGCAGTTGGGATTCCCCACCAGCGCGACCCGCAATGGCGGCTGCAATGCGGCGTTCATGCCACGCCCTGACCGTTGCGCAGACGCACCCGCGCTGCCTCGACCCGGCGCAAGGCAAAGCGGGTGAAGCCGACCTGCACCAGCAGCGGGTCGCCACCCAGCGGCCCTTCGGCCAGCACTTCGACCTGCTCGCCGGCGACAAAGCCGAGTTCACGCAGACGCCGCGCCACTGCATCGTTGGGGGCATGCGCCTCCACCGTCTCGACGATCGCCGGATACCGCCGCGGGAGTTGGTTCAGCCACATGCGAATGCGCACAAATGGGAATTGTTCTCAATCTTAGCATTCCCCCAAGCACTCGCCTTGATCCTGCTCAAGCCGCGCGCGACTGCATTCAGGAATCCACCACGGGCGCAAATCCGGGGGGTTCCTTATCATTCGGGTTTGCCCACACGACCTGCCCGCCCATGCCGACCTCGCTGCACCTGCTCCGCGACAGCCCGCTGGCCCGACTGCGCCTGGCCCGCGGCTCACTGCACAACGCGTTTGATGCCGCGCTGATTGCCGAACTGACGGCGGCGCTGGAGAGCCTTGCCACCGACCCGTCCGTGCGGGTGGTGGTGCTGGAAGGCGAAGGCCCCTCGTTCTCGGCCGGTGCGGATCTGCACTGGATGCGCGCGATGGCCGCCGCCAGCGAGGAAGAAAACCGCGAAGATGCCCTGGCCCTGGCCCGGCTCATGCGCACCCTCGACACCCTGCCCAAACCCACCATCGCCCGCGTTCACGGTGCGGCGTTTGGCGGCGGCGTCGGATTGATCGCCTGCTGCGACATCGCCATCGGCGTGCCCGAGGCCAAATTCGGCCTGACCGAAAGCCGGCTGGGTCTGCTGCCGGCGGTGATCTCGCCCTATGTGATCGCCGCCATCGGCCCGCGCCAGGCACGCCGTTATTTCGCCACTGCCGAACTCTTCGATGCCGCCGAGGCGCTGCGGATCGGCCTGCTGCATCAGGTGGTGCCCGCCAATGAGCTGGATGCGGCGGTGCAGCGCCAGATCGACCTGCTGCTGAAGGCCGGGCCCCTTGCCGCCGCCAGCGCCAAGCAGCTGGTGCGGTCGGTGTGCGCGCATACCGACAGCGCCCGCCATGACGCCGACAATGCCGCGCTGATCGCCCGCCTGCGGGTGTCGCCGGAAGGCCAGGAAGGCATCACCGCGTTCCTGGAAAAACGCCCACCCCACTGGATTGCACGCTGATGTTCGACCGCCTGCTCATCGCCAACCGCGGCGAAATCGCCTGCCGGGTCATCCGCACCGCACGCCGGCTCGGCATTCACACCATCGCCGTGTTCTCCGACGCCGATGCCGACGCCCAGCACGTGCGGCTGGCCGACGAGGCGCACCACATCGGTGGCCCGCGCCCACAGGACAGCTACCTGCGCGGTGACGCCATCCTCGACGTCGCCAGGCGCACCGGCGCCCAGGCGATCCACCCCGGCTACGGCTTTCTCTCCGAAAACGCCGACTTCGCCGATGCGGTGCAGGCCGCCGGGCTGGTGTTCGTCGGCCCGCCGGGCGCGTCGATGCGCCGGATGGGCAGCAAGGCCGGCGCCAAGGACCTGATGGCCGCCGCCGGCGTGCCGGTGGTGCCGGGCTATACCGGCGAGGACCAGTCGCCCGAGCGACTGCAACGCGAGGCCGACCGCATCGGCTATCCGCTGATGATCAAGGCCGCCCACGGCGGCGGCGGCAAGGGCATGCGCATCGTGCGCAGCGCCGAGGAGTTCCCGGCGCTGCTGGAAAGCTGCCAGCGCGAGGCGAAAAATGCCTTCGGCCGCGACCGGGTGCTGCTGGAACGCTACATCGAGCATCCCCGCCACATCGAGATCCAGGTATTTGCCGACCACCACGGCGGCGTCATCCACCTGGGCGAGCGCGAATGCTCGGCGCAGCGCCGCTACCAGAAGGTGCTGGAGGAATCCCCCTCGCCGTTCCTCACCCCGGCGCTGCGCACGGCCATGGGCGAGGCCGCCGTGCAAGCCGCTCGCGCCATCGGCTATGTCAATGCCGGCACGGTGGAGTTCATCGTCGCACCGTCCGGCGAGTTCTACTTCATGGAGATCAACACCCGGCTGCAGGTGGAGCACCCGGTCACCGAGCTGGTCACCGGGCTCGATCTGGTCGAATGGCAGCTGCGCATCGCCGCGGGCGAACCGCTGCCGCTGGCGCAGCAGGACATCCGCCAGCACGGCCACGCCATCGAAGTGCGGCTGTACGCGGAAGACCCGGACGCCGGCTTCCTGCCGGGCTCGGGCACGCTGCGCACCCTGCACCTGCCTGCCCCCTCGCGCCACGTGCGGATCGATTCGGGCGTGATCGAAGGCGATACCGTCACCATCTTCTATGACCCGATGATCGCCAAGCTGATCGTCTGGGACGAGGATCGCCCGCGCGCACTGGCGCGCCTGCGCGAGGCGCTGGCGCAGTGCCAGGTGCAAGGGCCCAAATCCAATGTCGCGTTCCTGGAACGGCTGGCGCGCCATCCCGCCGTGGTGGAAGGCCGCATCGACACCGGCTACCTCGACCGCCATCTGGACGAATTCCTGACCCCGACGACACTGGACATACCGGCGCTCCTGGCCGCTGCCACCGCCTGTCTATTGACCCAGGAATCCGATGCCCGCCTTGCCAGCGCCCAGACTGCCGACCCTGCCTCGCCCTGGGCCTTGACCGACGGCTGGCGGCTGGGTCATGCCGGCGCGCGCCGGCTGCGCCTGCAGCATGGCGGGCAAGACCTGACCCTGCTGGCACAAGGCGACAACGGCCACTATCAGATCGACCACGCCGGCCAGAGGCACGCGGTGGACGCGGCGCGGCTGGAGGCCGGCGAACTCAGCGCCCGCATCGACGGCGTGATGCGGCGCTATCGGGTGCACTGCAGCACCGACGCCGTCACCGTCCACGACGGCAGCACCCGGCTGCACCTGCAACGCGTGGACGAACGCCACCAGACCCACCATGCCGGCAGCAGCGGCGATCAGGCCATCCGCGCCCCGATGCCGGGCCGGGTGGTGCTGGTACAGGCCAGCCCTGGCGAGCCGGTCAAGGCCGGCCAGGTGGTGCTGGTGCTGGAAGCGATGAAGATGGAGCTGGCCCTCAAGGCCCCACGCGATGGCGTGCTGGCCGAGCTGCGTACCGCGGCCGGCGAGTTCGTCGATGCCGATGCCGTCCTGGCCACTCTGGAGGAATGAGCCATGGCCCTGCCTGCCTCGGTTCGCATCGTCGAAGTCGGCCCGCGTGACGGGCTGCAAAACGAGAAAGTCGATATCGGCACCGCCGCCAAGATCGAACTGATCGACCGCCTCTCGCGCACTGGCCTGCGCACCATCGAGGCCACGGCCTTCGTCAGCCCGAAATGGGTGCCGCAGATGGCCGACGCCGAGCAGGTACTGGCCGGCATCACCCGTGTTCCCGGCGTGTCGTACCCGGTGCTGGTGCCGAACGAACAGGGCTATCTGCGCGCCCGCGCCGCCGGCGCCACCGAAGTGGCGGTGTTCACGGCGGCCTCCGAAGCATTCAACCGAAAGAACACCAACGCCAGCATTGCCGAATCGCTGGAACGCTTCGCGCCGGTACTGGAACGCGCCCGCGCCGACGGCGTCAAGGTGCGCGGCTACGTCTCCACCGTGCTCGGCTGCCCGTACCAGGGCGAGGTGCCGCTGGCCGAGGTGGTGCGCGTTGCCCGCGCCCTGCATGCGATGGGCTGCTACGAGATCTCGCTGGGCGACACCATCGGTGTCGGCACGCCCGGCAAGGCACGGGCGATGCTGCGGGCGGTGGCGGCCGAGGTTCCGATCGAGGCGCTTGCCGTGCACTTCCATGACACCTACGGGCAGGCGCTGGCGAACGTGCTGGCCTGCCTGGAAGAAGGGGTGTCGGTGGTGGACAGCGCGGTGTCAGGCGCCGGCGGCTGCCCCTACGCCAAGGGAGCCAGCGGCAACGTGGCCAGCGAAGACGTGGTGTACATGCTGCATGGCCTGGGCATTGCCACCGGCATCGACCTGCCACTGCTGGCCGAAACCGGCCGCTGGCTGGCCGGCCTGCTCGGCCGCGAGACTGGCAGCAAGGTCGGTCGCGCCCTGCAGGGAGCCGCTGCGTCATGATGTCGTCCATGCCAGACGTGACCATCCGCCCGATCCAGCCCGATGATGACGCCGCCATCGCCGCCATCATCCGCACCGTGATGCCCGAATTCGGGGCTGTCGGCCAAGGCTTTGCCATCACGGATCCGGAAGTGGACTGGATGAGCCGCGCGTATGCCGCGCCACGCCATGCCTATTTCGTGGTGGAGCGCGACGGCCGGGTGCTGGGCGGCGGCGGCATCGCCCCGCTGGCCGGCGGGCCGGACGATGTCTGCGAGCTACGCAAGATGTATTTCCTGCGCGAAGCCCGTGGTCTCGGCGCCGGCACGGCCCTGATGGCGCGCTGCCTGGATGCCGCGCGCAGCTTCGGTTTCCGCCAGTGCTATCTGGAAACCCTCACCGGCATGGACGCGGCGATGCGGCTGTACGAGCGCAGCGGCTTCCGCCGCATCGACGCCCCGATGGGCGCCACCGGGCACGGCGGCTGCGACCGCTTCTACCTGCGCGATGTGTAGCGCCGCCTGCCCCGCGGCCGGCATCCGCTAAAATCGCGGCTTTCCCGCTGAAGGACATTCCGCATGCAGCTTTCCAACGTCCGCGCCGTCGTCACCGGCGGTGTTTCCGGCCTGGGGTTGGCCGTGGCCCGCTATCTGGTGGCCCACGGCGGCAAAGTTGCCCTGTTCGATCTCAATGACGAAAAAGGCGCCTCCGCCGTTGCCGAACTTGGGCAGGAAAACGCCCGTTACCTGCAGACCAATGTCACCGATGAAACCCAGGTGACGGCCAACGTGGCGGCCGCGCGCGAATTCCTGGGCGGCCTGAATGCCTGCATCAACTGCGCCGGCATCCTGGGCGCCGGCCGCGTGCTCGGCAAGACCGGCCCGATGCCGCTTGCGCACTTCCAGACCACCGTGATGGTGAACCTGGTCGGCAGCTTCAACGTCGCCAAGGCCTGCGCCGACCTGATGCAGCACAACGACGCCGGCGCTGACGGCGAACGCGGCGTGATCGTCAACACCGCCTCAGTGGCCGCCTACGAAGGCCAGATCGGCCAGGCCGCCTATTCGGCCTCCAAGGCCGGGGTGGTCGGCATGACCCTGCCGATGGCACGCGAACTGGCCCGCTTCGGCATCCGCGTGATGACCGTGGCGCCCGGCGTGTTCTGGACACCGATGGTGGACGGCATGCCGGAGGACGTCCAGAAGTCGCTGGCGGCCACGATCCCCTTCCCCTCGCGGCTGGGCCGCCCGGACGAGTTTGCCGAGCTGGTCGGCCACATCCTGGTCAACCCCTACCTCAACGGCGAGACCATCCGCATCGACGGCGCAACCCGCCTGGCGCCGAAGTGAGCGGGTACGGCTCGCGCACGGAGCGCTGGGTGGCCACGCGCTGGCCGGCCATCCGCGCCCGCGGCATGTGGCGCTTCGTGCTGGTCAGAGGCGTGGCGCTCTGGGGCGGGCTGATGCTGGCGTTCATGGCCATCGTCGTGACCCTGCAGCTGGGCCCGTCGCATCCGCGCCTGCCGCTGGTGCTGGCCATCGCAGTGCCGCTGTGCGCACTGGGTGGCCTCGCCTGGGGGCTGCTCACCTGGATCTTCACCGAACGCATCTTCCACGCGATCCAACAACAGAAGAACACCCTCCCATGAAGGCTTACGACATCAAGAAGGGCAACGTCGTCGAATACAACGGCGGCGTGTACCAGATCCGCGACATCGAACGCAGCAGCCCGCAAGGCCGCGGCGGCAACGTTCGCTACCGTTTCACCATGTACTCCGTGCCGGGCGGCAGCAAGCTGGATGCCAGCTTCGATGCCGACGATGATCTGCGCGAAGTCGATCTGGTGCGCCGCCAGTGCACCTATTCCTACCGCGATGGCGATGCCTTCGTGTTCCTCGACGACGAGGACTACACCCCGTACACGCTGGATGCGGATGCAGTGGGCGACGCCGCGGGGTACATCGTCGATGGCCTGACTGGCATCTACGTGCAGCTGATCGACGACACCCCGGTGGCGATCCAGCTGCCGCAGTCGGTGGCGATCGAAGTCATCGACACCCCACCGGAGCTGAAAGGCGGCACCGCCACCAAGCGCCCGAAACCCGCCAAGCTGGCGACAGGCATCGAAATCATGGTGCCGGAATACATCGGCAACGGCGAAAAAGTGTGGGTCAACACCACCACCGGCGAGTTTGCCGGCCGCGCCGACTGACACATTCCCGCCACTTTCCGGAGATTCTCGTCGGCCATGGATGGCCGTGACCTGCGGCACTGAGCTGCACCACGCGAAACTGGGCAGCCGCCCCTAAAACTCCCAACCCACTGAGTTTCAATCAGCTTTCCCGGCTTCTTGGGTGGATTTCTCCCCGCCTACTGGCCGCCACCCGCTGACGTCTGGGAGTTTTGCAATGTTTGCCTGCCCGCCGCCGAGGGCGTCTTCCGCCTACGGTTTGACTCCATGACCGGCCTGCACCATCCGCTGGCGGTCACGCATCGTGCCCAAGAACCGGCAGCGCAAAGCAGCCCATGATTAGCCCAAGCTGTATGCCTGGCATGCGCCTGGGGTGGAATGCATCTGCAAGGTCAAGGCCAGACCGCCTTCAAAGCACCCGTGGCGGCTCAGATAGTTACCCAGCGCGATGGTATGCAAAACTGTGCCCATACCACAGCCGCAACATTCCTGGAAAATACCAACGGGCCGCATGACGGCTGTTCATGAAAGCAAGCTTCGCGCGACAAGCCCATGAGCGATCAGAAGAAGACACCCCAGGCACTGATTCCGACCTCATCCAGTTTGCCAACGGTGGCAGGTGAGCAAACGGGCGGCGGCATCCTGCAGCGCATGACCCAGGGGGCGCTGCAAGTGTGGCGGACCCGGCAAGCACTGGCACAACCGCGTCACCGCGTAGGCGAATACGAACTGTGTGAGCCGGACTATCAGCAGCTGCTGCTGTGGGCCGACCGCCTTGACCTTGAACCCGAAGAAGTATTGGCACGTTTGTCGGCCGCCAGAGCGGAGGCTTTCTTGGACACGGAAGAATCCTTGTGCTTGGTGGTACGTGAAGGGCATTTCCTGCAAATCGTCTGGGACGGCCAAGCCTTGCCGCTCCAAGCCTTCGAGTGGTTACCGGGCCTACAACTGGAAACCCTGGCTGTCATCCGTGCGATGCCCAGGTGGCCGGCAGAGCAGAAACTGCCATCACTAAGAAGACTTCAAGTTTCCAGTCTTGCGCTTGCATCACTCGACCTCACCCCCGTGCCGGGGCTGACGAAACTTGACTGCTCGGAGAACCAACTCACCGAGCTCGACCTCACCCCCGTGCC